>JBAYIE010000009.1:0-100318 GCA_041665785.1 Bacteroidia bacterium
CAATTCAATCTGCATCCTGTAATATGTGTGGCTCTGGGAACCATAACCGGAAGCTTTGGAGGAATAATCCGCGATGTTTTGCTGAATGAAATTCCCTATGTTTTTCGTCGCGATGTGTATGCATCAGCCTGTATTGCCGGAGGGATTGTATATTTTATTGTGATTCGATTTACACCCGATCAGGATCTGGCAAGTTTGCTGGCAGGTATTGCAATTATGCTGATCCGTGTGGGTGCCCATTACCTGAACTGGAGTATGCCCGATCTTTACAAACGCACCGGTTAAAGGTTAAAATTCCGGTTTAAAGCCAACCGATTTCTGCTTATTTTGCTGATTCATTAAAGATCAGTTTATGGGGATGCACACCAAACAGGAAAAATTAGAAGCCTTTTCGAGGTTGTTGGATATAATGGATGAATTGCGGGAAAAATGTCCCTGGGACAAGAAACAAACCAACGAGTCTCTGCGTCACCTGACCATCGAAGAAACCTATGAACTCAGCGATGCCATTTTAAATGGATCTGCACAGGAACTCAAAAAAGAATTGGGTGATGTGTTGTTGCATATCGTGTTTTATGCACGGATTGGGAGTGAAGAAGGTCAGTTTGATATTGCAGATGTTTGTCATGCCCTTTGCGAGAAGTTGATCAACCGTCACCCGCATATATATGGAGATGTAAAAGTTGAAAACGCAGAACAAGTCAAGGAAAACTGGGAACAGATCAAACTCAAGGAAGGCAATAAATCGGTATTGAGCGGAGTGGCCAAAGGTACTCCCAGTCTGGTGAAAGCATACCGCATGCAGGAGAAAGCAGCTCAGGTAGGATTCGATTGGCCAACAGCAAAAGAAGTATGGGCCAAAGTTGATGAGGAGTTGGCTGAATTGAAGGAAGAGTTTGATAAGCCTGATAATAAATTAAAAACGGAGGATGAGCTCGGCGATTTTCTTTTTGCCCTGATCAATCTGGCTCGTAAATCGGATATCAATCCCGACGATGCATTGGAGAATACCAATCGAAAATTTATTAAACGTTTTAGTTATATCGAACAAAAAGCAGCCGAACAAAACCGTGTTCTGACTTCCATGACGCTGGATGAAATGGATGCTTTGTGGAACGAGGCCAAAAAAGGTTTGGCATAATCAAGGTCTTTGACGGGCTAAGGGTTATATTTGCCGGGTATGAACGGGCCGGAATTTTCTCCATTAAAAGATCCATTTGGCAGGGTGCACGATTATTTGCGCATTTCCCTTACAGATACCTGTAACCTGCGTTGCTTTTATTGCATGCCCGATGAGCAAATGCAATTCATGCCTTCATCACACCTGATGACAGCCGATGAAATTGAAGCCATTGCACAAACATTTGTTCAGTATGGGGTAAAAAAAATCCGCTTAACAGGAGGGGAGCCCCTTGTAAGAAAAGATGCAAAAGATGTTTTGCATAGGTTGAGTAAGCTCCCGGTTGAATTAACACTAACTACCAATGGAGTTTTTTTGAACAATTATCTGGAAGATTTGCAACAATGCGGTGTTCGTTCGTTAAACATCAGTCTGGATACCTTACATCCCGAAAAATTCAAACGCATTACCGGACGTGATCGTTTTCAAACTGTTTGGCAAAATATTGAATCGCTCCTTTCCACCTCCATGCATGTTAAGTTAAACGTGGTTGCCATAGGCGGGGTTAACGATGATGAAATTATCGATTTTGTATCCTTGACTCAGAAGCTGCCTTTACATGTCCGTTTCATCGAATTCATGCCCTTTACCGGCAATAACTGGATGAGTGGTAAAGTACTCTCCATGGATGAAATGTTGCTAAACATTGAATCACATTTCGAAATAGAACCCCTGGAAAATCAGATTCACGATACCGCTAAAAAATTCCGTGTCCCCGGTCATTTGGGTACTTTCGCATTTATCAGCACCATGAGCAGTCCTTTTTGTGCGGGTTGCAACCGACTGCGTTTAACCGCAGATGGAAAAATGAAAAACTGTTTATTTTCCAAAGGCGAGGCTGACTTGCTTGGAGCTCTGCGTAGCGGAAAAAAATTGGATGATTTGATTCAACTGAATCTGAAAGATAAATCATGGGAGCGGGGTGGTCAAATTCCGGCATTGTTTGAACAAACAGATACTGAAGTCTTGGTAAACCGCAGCATGATTTCAATAGGAGGTTGATATGATCACAACATCCGAAGCATTTCATAGCATTGAGAAAAATTTAAAGCGATTACCTGTCATCACCATTCCCTTGATGGAAGCAACAGGGTATATTGTAGCAGAAGATGTTTATGCCGCTGTTGATATGCCTCCGTTTGCACAAAGTGCTATGGATGGATATGCCTTCTCTTACAATGATTGGGATGGAGTTTCACCTTTGCAGGTGGTAGGTGAAGTAGCAGCCGGTCAGTGGTTTCAGCAAACATTAAAGGCCAATCAGGCTGTTCGGATCTTTACGGGTGCGGCATTACCAGCCACAACAGATACCGTGGTAATGCAGGAAAAAGTTGAGGTAAGCAACGATCAGTTGTTGATTCAAGATGACAATTTGAAAGCCGGAGCAAATGTGCGGCCACAAGCCTCTCAAACCCGGTCGGGAGAATTGGTAGTTTCTAACGGAGTTTCGATCAATGCCGGGGTAGCAGGTTTTTTAGCCACATTGGGGATTGCAGAAATTCAGGTATATACACGACCGCGCATTAAAATACTGGTAACCGGAAGTGAATTGATCGCACCTGGAAGAAAACTCGAAAAGGGTTCGGTTTACGAGAGCAATTCTTTTGCCTTGTTTGCAGCCTTAAAAGAATTTTATATCGATGCTGCAGTTGTGCACTGTAATGATAATTGCGACGAAATTGCCATGGCCATCCGGCAGAGTATGGAAGAGGCAGATTTGTTATTGATCACCGGTGGCATTTCGGTTGGCGATTATGATTTTGTTTTACCGGCTTTGAAATCATGTGCAGCCGAAATTCATTTTCACAAGGTAAAACAGAAGCCGGCCAAACCGCTTGCATTTGCAACCGGAAAGAGCAAGCCCATTTTTGCACTGCCGGGAAACCCGGCTTCGGTGTTAACTTGTTTTTATGTGTATGTTCTTCCTGCCATTCAATGGATGCAAGGGCACGATCAGGCATTCCGGAATAAACAACAAAGTAAATTGACAGCACCGGTTCAGAAAAAAAGCGGCCTTACTCATTTTCTGAAAGCGCGCATCGAAAATGGGAGTGTTACTCCATTAACAGGTCAGGAATCATATCGCATGGATGCTTTTGTGCAAGCGAATGCTTTCATTCGTTTGGAGGAAGAAATAACACAACTTCAGGCAGGCGAATATGTTGAAGTAATTCCGTTTTAAGCATATTGGTAGGTATTCCTAACATGACAGAACAGCAATGGAGTATTACGATTTACTGATTTATGTATTTGTTTTTGTTATTGCATTCCTCTATGCATCGGTCGGACATGGAGGTGCGAGTGGTTATCTGGCCTTGATGGCTTTGTTTGGTTTTGCACCTGAACAGATGAAGTCGACCGCGTTGATGCTGAATATTGCGGTATCCTGCATTGCGTTTATACCGTATTACAGGAAAGGGCATTTCATTTCCAGGCTGTTTTTACCATTAGCCTTAGCCTCTGTTCCCATGGCATTTGTTGGTGGATGGTTAATGGTAAATGAATCGGTTTTTCGTTTGCTTTTAGGAATATTGTTGTTGTTGGCATCTCTGCGCTTTTCGGGCTTGTTGAAAATACCGGAGAAAAAGCCGATTCCGGTTTCCCGTTCGCTCTTGTTTGCCATTGGCGCGGGTATCGGACTGGTTTCAGGAATGACGGGTATTGGAGGTGGTATCATACTTTCGCCATTGCTCTTGTTGTTGGGATGGGCGAGCATAAAAGAAGCAGCTGCAATAAGTGCTTTGTTTATTCTGGCGAATTCACTGGCCGGATTTGGTGGTTTGGCTATACATGGAATTCCCTTTGACCAGCAAGCTTTGCACTGGTTGGGGGTGGCTATGGCCGGAGGACTAATAGGTGCAACATTCGGAGCATTCAAATTCAGTACCGGGTTGCTAACAAAAATACTCGCCCTGGTTTTGGTTATTGCAGCATTTAAACTGATCTTTACATGATAAATGAAATTGCAGATAAAAGCTTTTGGAGAGCTGGCTGAAATGGTCAGACAAAACGAATTGGAAGGGGAGCATATAACAGATTTGAAATCCTTTCAGGAGGCTTTGTTGCAAAAATATCCAGCCTTATCTGGAAAAACTTTTCGTTTCGCAGTCAACGGAAATTTAGCAGAATTACATGCTTCACTTAATACCGGCGATGAAGTCGTTTTATTGCCCCCGTTTTCGGGCGGATAATTGGTCATGTCTATGCTAACGGATAAATACGACCGGCAAATCCGGCTCAATCATTTTGGATTGGAAGCCCAGCATAAATTAGCAAACGCAAAGGTATTGGTAGTAGGTGCAGGCGGACTGGGTTGTCCGGCATTGCTTTATCTGGCAGCTTCAGGTGTTGGAACGCTCGGAGTTGCTGATTACGATGTAATAGAACGAAGTAATTTACACCGGCAAATTCTCTTTGGTGAAGCAGATCTTGGATTGATGAAGGCAGAAGTAGCGGTGAAGAAATTAAAAGTGCTGCATCCGCATATGAACTTTATTTGCATAAACGAACGCATGCATCCTAAAAATGTGCTGAGCTATTTCTCTGATTTTGATTTAATCCTCGATTGTACCGATAATTTTGAAACCCGGTACCTCATCAACGACGCTTGTGTGCTGCTGAATAAACCATGGGTTTATGGTTCCCTGTATGAATATGAAGGTCAGGTTTCCGTTTTTAATCATACTGATGAATCCGGAGTGAAAGCCAATTACCGGCATATTTTTCCTGATCCACCTGCAAACGATGAGATCCAAACCTGCAACGAAGCTGGAGTATTAGGTGTTCTGGCTGGTGTGATAGGAACGCTTATGGCTGCTGAAGTAATTAAGGTCATCGCTCAAACCGGACGAAGCCTTTCAAATTTGTTGCTTTCACTCAATCTCCGAACAAACGAACAACAGGTAATCCGGATTTTAAAGGAAAATGCCTTGGAGATGCAGCAGAATATTCCTCAATCTGTTCAGCAGTTGGAAACGATGGATTATTCCATGATTTGCCGGAAGGAAAACAATCCTGCTGAAGTTGATTATTTTCAAATCTTATCCTGGCTCGAAGAATTCAATACGCAAGTGATAGACATTCGCGAAGGGTATGAGCAACCTAAAATTACTTCAATACCTGTAAAAGAAATTTCCGTGTCGGAATTGGATGTACATTTATTAGCGGAAACAACCAGCAAACGCGTGATATTGATTTGCCGGACCGGACGAAGGAGCAATCAAGCAGCTGCACGTATCCGGCAGTTGCATCCGGAATTAACAATATATTCTCTCGAAGGTGGAATATTTCAATGGCCACAATTAATAAACGCAACGTATGAATTCAATGAAAGCAGCAAAGCCTAAACAGGTTTTTATAGAAGGACCCATTCAGGCAGCATTTATCGCTGAATCGATTCAAAAACACAGTCAGAAGACGGAAATAGGCGGACATGGTATTTTTCTGGGGCAGGTTAGAAACGACCGGATTGAAGATCATACTGTAGTTGCCATAGAATATACAACGTATGAAGAAATGGCCAATTCGGTACTGCATCAAATCCGTGAGGATGCTTTTGCACGTTTCAACCTCACTTGTCTTCATATTTACCATAGCCTTGGTACGGTTAAGGCTGGCGAGTTAAGCTTGTTTGTCTTTGCTTCTTCGGCTCATCGTGAAGCTGCGATGGCAGCTTGCAAATGGTTGGTGGAGCGGATAAAAAATGAAGTGCCGATATGGGGCAAAGAAATTTTCGACGATGAAACCACCCAATGGAAGGTTAATCAATAATTGGCATGATTGATATTACGCATAAAATAAACAGCCATCGCAGTGCGGTGGGAAGAGCTATTCTGAAGGTTGGTTCAGCATCAACAATTCGCGCCATAATCGACCGTAAAGTTCCCAAAGGAGAGGTGTTTGAATTTGCACGTGCAGCAGGTCTGCTGGGAATAAAACGTACCTGGGAAGTGATTCCGGATTGCCATCCACTGCCCATTGAAAAGGCATCCATTGTATATGAAATTACAGATCTGGAGGTGCATATTTTTTGTGAGGTACACACCATTTACCGCACAGGCGTTGAGATGGAAGCCCTTCACGGAGCAACCATTGCTGCTTTAACGATGTTTGATATGCTGAAACCGCTCGACAAAGAGATGGAAATTGTATCGGTCAAATTGTTGGAGAAAAAAGGAGGAAAATCTGATTATAAAGATGAAACCTTGCAAGAGTTGAAAGCGGCTGTAGTGGTTTGTTCCGACTCCGTTTCGGAAGGCCGTAAAGAAGATAAGGCTGGTAAAGCGATCAAGGATCATCTGGAAAAAATGAACGTATCTGTTGAAGAGTATTCGATTATTCCCGACGAAATCCATAAAATACAACATGCGGTTAAACATCTGGTTGAGCATAATTTCAAATTGATTTTGATTACCGGTGGGACCGGATTAAGCAAACGCGATATTACACCGGAAGCCATACGGCCTTTATTGACCCGTGAGATTCCTGGCATCATGGAGGCTGCCCGGAATTACGGTCAGGATCGTATGCCGTATGCCATGCTTTCGCGTGGAGTAGCCGGAATGATCAACGAAACCTTGGTAATTACTTTGCCCGGATCAACCCGGGGAGCCAAAGAGAGCATGGATGCATTGTTTCCTTATGTGCTGCATATTTTTGCCGTGCAAAAAGGGACGGATCATAATAGCGCACCATAACGCACACATAGCGCTGGCCTTAAGGCCAGCGCTATGTGTGCGTTATGGTGCGGGAAATTCTCCATTCAGTTGTTGGAAAATTTCATATTTCGCCTCTGTGGTATATGACAAATGATGTTTTTTTTGGTTTCGAATGTAGTTTACAACGATATCCAGATCTTTATCACCAACAGAAAATACGCCGTATCCGTCTTGCCATTCAAAACGTTGTTTCAAGAGTTGAGCTTTATTGATATGAAAGGAAGTACTTCCTTTAACCTGATTTATAATCTGGGAGATGGATTTTTTAGGATTCAATAGAAATAAGCAATGAATATGATCATCTGTCCCATTGATGATACGCACCGGACAACCCTGCGTTTTAAATTGATCTCTGATATAGTCATGGAGAGTGGCTTCAAATATTCCAATTTGAATCATGGGCAACCGGTATTTAGTTGTCCAAACAGCATGTATCCAAATTCTTGAATATGATTGAGACATATGCAAATGTGAAATTCATTCTGGAAAAATGAAAATCGCTATTTGTTTATCGAAATATTGGGTTGGTTTATGAATAGATCCGATTTTTTCAATCCCGTCCCCGCATCCATACGCATCCATAGCGCAGGCCTTAAGTCCTGCGCTATGGATGCGTATGGATGCGTATGGATGTGGGGAATGTGGATTTTTATTTTTTCAATATCCGCCACAAATCCGTTTCCATATTTTTTTTTGTATCCTCTACAATTCTGCCGATTTCCTTACCGTTTCGAAAAACGATAATGGTCGGAACAAATTCAATTTGCAGAGAATCTATTTCAGGCGATGGCAGGCGGTCTTTCATACGGTTAACACCAATCATCCGAATAGCGGAGGGACTGATGCCAATTTGATCGCTCACCTTAAAAAAGGAAGGAACATGTTCGCGACTATCGCTGCACCAGGTGCCTATGATCACAACAAAAGTTACAGATGCAGCTAATGGCTTTAATTTATGCACCACCTTTTCGGATGGTATATATTGGATATAGCGTTGAGTAAACCAGGGGAATTTTTCCTCCAGTTCATTACGGGTAATTTCACCCAACATAATTGTTTCATGTTTCGTGGTTGTTTGTGCCAGAAGATTCCCTGCCAGCAGCAAGCCAAAAACCAATCCGGTTATTTCCCGGTAGCATCGAATCACCACGGTTTTATTGGGTAAATTCAAGTGCTTTATTCACCATGTTTTCAGAACCGATGTAAATGGGAACGCGTTGGTGTAATTCGGTTGGTTGAATTTCCAGAATGCGTTGAGTGCCTGTAGTAGCTTTACCTCCGGCCTGTTCAACAATAAACGCCATGGGATTGCATTCATACATCAAACGCAGTTTACCATTTGGGGTTTTGGCCGTAGGCGGATAAATGAAAATCCCTCCTTTGAGCAGATTTCGGTGCAGGTCGGCTACCATTGAACCGATATAACGTGCACTATACGGACGATTGGTTGCCTTGTCTTTTTCTTTACACCATTGAATATATTTAGCTACTCCTTCCGGAAAATCGGCAGTGTTGCCTTCATTCAGCGAATATATGCTTCCGTCTTTTGGAGTTGAGATATTGGGATGCGAGAGGCAAAACTCACCGATCGAATTATCCAGGGTAAATCCGTTAACGCCTTTACCGGTAGTATAAACCAACATGGTAGATGAACCATAAATTACATATCCGGCAGCAACCTGCAAATGACCCGGTTGAAGTACATCTTCCAACGAAGGAGCAGTACCTTTGGGTGTTACCCGCCGGTAGATGGAAAAAATGGTTCCGATAGAAACATTGACATCGATATTGGATGAACCGTCCAGGGGATCAATACAAATTACATAATTTCCATTTTTGGAGTAAGCCCCTTTCATCGAAATCATGTCATCATCTTCTTCACTGGCAAATGCACAAACTTCACCGCCACGCTCCAGCGCTGAGATGAATAATTCGTTGCCAATCAGGTCCAGCTTTTTTACATCTTCTCCCTGTACATTGGTATTTCCGGTTTCTCCAATGATTTCTGCCAGTCCGGCCTTGTTTACTTCGCGACTGATCACTTTGGCTGCAATGCTGATATCGCGCAACAAACGTGAAAGTTCGCCTTTTGCAAATGGGAATTCGTTTTGACGCTCAATGATAAACTGACCGAGAGTTGTAAATTTAAATTGTGACATGAATAATGGTTTAAAAGCGGGGCAAATATAAGCAACTAAAAATAACGTGTATCGTTAATACGCATATGTTTTTTCGAAGCAGGGTATGATCAAGGCCAATGCTACGTAAAAGTGGCGATGCAGGCAAAAAAATACCATATATAAATCCGATTCGGATAAGCCGGCAGATTATCCTAAAATTGCAGTCTTATTCTATATGCAGATGGCGAAAGGGATTAAAGTATTTAAGTTTGGAGGTGCTTCGGTTAAAAATGCCGAAGCAGTAAGCAATGTTGCAGAAGTATTGCAGCGGTTTAAGGGTGATCAGTTGCTGGTGGTGGTTTCGGCCATGGGTAAGACTACTAATGCACTTGAACGCCTGGCACAAGCATATTACAACCGGGATGAAGAAGCTAAGGATGCGATTTATGCTGAAATCCGGAAATTTCATGAAGACGTTGTAACCGGGTTATTGAAATCGAGCAGCAGTCATACCTATGATGATATAGAAAATCTGTTTATCGAATTGGAATGCTTGCTCGAAACACCACCCGAAAATGATTTTAACTACAATTATGATCAGATTGTAAGTTATGGCGAGATCTTCTCAACCCGCATTGTGAGCGCCTATTTGAACGAATATGGAATCCGGAATCGTTGGATGGATGCCCGGAATTTTATCAGTACTGATAATACCTACCGCGAAGGGAAAGTAGACTGGTTGCAAACCGAGGCACTTATTCAGCATAAGTTGAAGCCGATTTTGCAAAAACAAATTGTGGTTACTCAAGGGTTTATCGGACAAAGTAAAGAGCATGCCACAACTACTTTGGGACGGGAAGGATCGGATTACAGCGCAGCTATTTTTGCCTATGGACTTGGTGCCCAATCAGTAACCATATGGAAAGATGTGGCCGGTGTAATGAATGGTGATCCAAAACTTTTTCCGGATGCCATCAAACTGGACGAGCTCAGTTATTCGCATGCCATCGAAATGGCCTATTACGGAGCAACGGTAATACATCCCAAAACCATACAACCTTTACAAAGCCGTAATATTCCTTTGTATGTAAAGTCGTTCCTAGATCCCGGAGCACCCGGAACCCTTGTTTCAACTTCGATTTCAGAAACTCATATTCCTACTTTTATTTCCAAACAAGACCAAATCCTGTTTTCGATAGCAAGCCGCGATTTCTCGTTTATCGTGGAAGATAACCTCAGCCGCATTTTCTCCATTTTTGCCAGTCATGGTGTACGCATTAACCTGATGCAAAATTCAGCCATCAGCTTTACCGTTTGTGTCGACAACAAAGGAGAAGAAATTGATCGCCTGCGCGACGAATTGTCGATCCATTATGCCATCCGTACCAACGAACATGCCGAGTTGTTAACTATCATGTATTACGATGATGCAGCCATTCAGAAAGCCACACAGGGAAAGGAAATATTGATGGAACAACGCACACGGTTTACAATTCAGTCGGTTATTAAATAAAATACGTTATGGAACCTGTATACCTTTCTTTGGGAAGCAATATGCAAGACCCCCGTAAACAACTATCCCTTGCGGTAAAGCAGATAGAACGCAGAATAGGAGATGTAACCCGGCTTTCATCCCTATACTTAACTGCACCCTGGGGAAATCAAAAACAGGAGCCCTTCTTAAACCAGGTAATTGAAGTGGAAACAGAAATGACGCCACATCGCTTATTGCAGGAACTCCTGATGATTGAAACGGATATGGGGCGAGTGCGGGTACAAAAATGGGAACCACGGATGATTGATATCGACATCTTATTTTATGGATCGGTGGTGATGGAAGGTAATTTGAATATTCCTCATCCTTTGCTGCATCTCAGGCGATTCACGCTGGAACCCCTTCATGAACTGATTCCCGATTGGAAGCATCCGGTTTTGAATCTTACCGTTGCTGAAATGCTAAAAAATTGCCCGGATATCGGAAAGGTGGAAAAATTGTCGGATTAAGGGATTATATTATTCCCAAATTTGAACATGAGCATCTCTCCGGCGCATCCTTACGTGGTTATTGAAGGCAATATCGGTGCCGGCAAATCAACGCTGGCAACTATGCTGAGCCGTGATTTCAATGCCCGCCTGATTCTGGAAGAGTTTGAAGACAATTCCTTTCTCCCGAAATTTTATGAACAACCCGGACGTTTTGCTTTTCCACTCGAGATGAGTTTTCTGGCTTCGCGATTCAATCAACTGAAACATCAGCTATTGGAAACCGATTTATTTCAAAATACCATCGTCAGCGATTACATGTTTGCCAAATGTTTGCTGTTTTCGAAAGTAAATCTGGATGAAGATGAATACGAATTGTACGGCAAATTGTTTGATATCATCAACCAGCAACTCCCTCAACCGGATCTGCTGGTATACCTGCATCATCCGCTGGAAAAATTAAAATGGAATATCATCAACCGCGGACGGCCTTATGAACTAAAAATCAACGACGATTACCTGAAACATTTGTGGGAAAGCTATCAGGAATATTTTCAGGCCAATCAAAACCTGCGTATTCTTGTGATTGATTGCGCTTCGATCGATTTTGTGAGCAATAGCGATCATTATGAGAATATCCGGGCACTCATTTGTAAAGCGTATGAACCGGGAATTCATTATATAAACTGGCTCATTGAGGAGTAGTTAATGGGTAATGGTTATTTGTTAATAGTTAATGGTTATTCGTTAATAGTTAATGGTTATTCGTTATTGAGTAATCGTTCACTGGTTAGCAACTTCGTACTTCGTAATTCGTAATTCGTACTTTGTAATTCACCATCCGTACTTCGTACTTCCTAATTCATCTTTGGTTTGACAACACCTGCAATTCTCAGCTTACATTATTTGCCCTGCATCGATTGGTTTATGGTTTTTTTGAATCAGGAAACAATCATTGATATTCATGAACATTACCTGAAACAGAGTTACCGCAACCGTTGCGTTATACTATCGGCTAATGGTCCGCTGGCACTAACGGTTCCGGTGAAGAAGAAAACGCAAAAGCAACCCATGGCTACCCTTGAAATTGAATACGATTTTGATTGGCAAAAGCAACACTGGGAATCCATTCGTTCGGCATACAATTCATCGCCTTACTTTTTGTATTATCAGGATTATTTCGAAAAAATGTATAGCACTAAACCAAAGTGCTTGATCGAGTGGAATATGAAATTGATTGAGACTGTATTGCAATGCATAAAAGTGGAATGTACGATGCATTTTTCTACACAATACCTCAAACAGGAGAACAATGATTTCCGTGAGCGCATTCATCCAAAAAGGGAACACATTTTTGTGCATCCGCTGTATATGCAGGTATTTGCCGAAAAATATCCGTTTCACAACAATCTCAGTGTGTTGGATCTGTTGTTCAATAAGGGTCCGGAGAGCCGTGAGTACCTGATGGAGTTGACCGACTAGAACAAATCAAAATACGACCAAAGTCATAAAACTTATGCCGGGCGGTTGCGAAATTTGCGACCCTTGTGAATACCCTTAACCAACAACAATTGGATGACTTACGTACCGAACTGGATCTTGTAGATCGTGAATTGGTACGCTTGCTGGCTAAACGTCAGCATTTGGTGGAAGAATTGAGTGCATTGAAGACCTCCTTAAATCTCCCCATTGAAATAATTGAACATTGGGAAGTCTCGCTTTCAAAACGCCTGGAAGAAGGAAAATCATTGCAGATTCATCCTGAATGGGTGAACCAATTGTTCAATACCCTCCACAAACTTTCCATTGAATTACAACAACAGTTACGAAATGAAGCAAAACCCGAATAAGGTAGAACTCTTGTCACCGGCCGGATCGTTTGAAGCGCTGATGGCAGCCATCCATGCAGGTTGCGATGCCGTTTATTTCGGCATTGAGCAATTGAATATGCGGGCCCGTTCGACCTATAATTTTGAATTAACCGATATCGAAAAAATCACAGCGATAGCACGTGAGCATGGCATTAAAACATATATCACCCTGAACACCGTCATGTACGATCACGATATGCAGCTGATGCATCAGATTGTGGATACGGCCAAACTACACGGAGTTAATGCTGTTATCGCTTCCGATCACGCAGTGATGCATTATGCGCACAAGGTGGGTATGACGGTGCATGTGTCTACGCAGGCCAGCATCTCCAATATAGATACCGTTGAATTCTACAGCGTATTCGCCGATACGATGGTATTGGCGCGCGAACTTACCTTGAGTCAGGTTGAACATATTGCCCATGAAATTCAACGCAGAAATATTTGTGGTCCGTCGTGTGAGTTGGTAAAGCTCGAAGTTTTTGCTCACGGTGCTTTGTGTATGGCCGTTTCGGGCAAATGTTACCTGAGTCTGCATTCACATTATGCTTCGGCCAATCGCGGAGCCTGCATTCAAAACTGCCGGCACAGTTATATTGTAACGGATAAAGAAGACGGTACAGAACTGGAAGTTGACAATGAATATATTATGTCGGCGAAAGATTTGTGCACGATTGGTTTTTTAGATCAGGTTATAAATGCCGGAGTCAGGGTGTTGAAAATTGAAGGCCGTGGCCGGGCCGCCGATTATGTACATACTACCACCCAATGTTACAGAGAGGCTATCGATGCCTGTAACGAAAGAACATATACAGCAGCCAGAGTAGAGGAATGGACAAGACGTTTGGAGCAGGTTTACAACCGCGGCTTTTGGGATGGATATTATTTGGGAAGAAAAATGGGTGAGTGGTCGGATACCTATGGTTCGAAAGCCAAATTAAAAAAAATCTATCTGGCTAAAACCGTTCACTTTTTCCCAAAGGCTGGTGTAGGCGAATTTGTAATGGAAAGTTTATCGCTCCAGCAAGGAGATCGACTGATGATTACAGGTACCACCACCGGATATGTAGAATTGGACGCGGATGAATTGCGTAAAGTAGATCTTGTTGTAGATAAGGTTCAAAAAGGAGATTCCTTTACGCTGAAAGTGCCCGGTACCATTCGCGCCGGAGATAAATTGTATAAAGTAGTGGACTCCGATGCGCTATAAAATTATCCAGCAGCGCATACGCTGCATTGGCTGCAATGCCTGTGTGGAAGCTGCTCCCCAACGGTGGCGGATCTCACGCAAAGATGGACGCTGTACCCTGGTTGAAGGCATAGAAAAGAAAGGTTTTTTTACCGCCACCATCGATGCTTCCGAACTGGAAGAGAACCTGAAAGCCATGCGCAATTGTCCGGTTGGGATTATACAGGTGAGGGAAGGGTGAGGGTGAGAGTGGGAGTGAGAGGGAGAGGGAGGGGGAGAGGGAGAGGGAGAGGGAGGGTATGTGTATGAGTAAGCGGACATTTGTTTCCAATCTGCTTTTCAAGTAAATGGAATCACAAAGTTACATTGAACCATGTCTGCCTTAATTATACCAATCAGGTTTGATGAGTTTGACTTTCTTTTCCATCAGACGAGTTTAACAAAGTTGTCTTCAAGTTTAACGTTAAAGTTTATCTCGGCTTTTAATGCTTTAAACACTTTCAAAATGGTGTCAATGGTCGCACTGTTTGCACTGCTTTCAAGTTTTGAAATCTGGGCTTTCTGCACTCCAATAAGTTTTCCAAGTTCTTCTTGTGTCATGTGTCGTTCTTGTCTTGCAGCTTTAATCATTTTTCCCAAAACGTCCATACGGAGTTCATATTCGTACTCGTCACGTTTAGTTGTCCCAACTTTACCGATATACTTATCCTTCATTTCGGCAAGCGAATACGTTTTTATTTCTTTAGTTGCCATAGGGTTATTTTTTCTGTTTGTTATTGAAATAACGGTCTTTTAGTCTAACAGCACGAGCGATTTCGTTTTTTGGAACTTTGTCAACCTTTTTTATGAAACCGTGGGTTGCCACTACCAAGGTTTCTTTGCTATCTGTCTTGTCCCAAAATGCAAGTAGTCTGATTTGAAGTCCCGCATATTTTGTTCGAACCTCCCAAATGTCGTTTTGAAGTTTCTTTAAAAGTTTTGGGTCATTCGTTTGTTCAGCAAGGTCAATATTGTAAAAGATTTTTTTGATTGTCTTAAGGTCAAGTCCAGAAATGAACTTGTCTGCCTCTTCTAAAAATCTTGTTTCAAAATATCTCATTCAAAACGGTCTTGTTAAACGTCACAAAGATAAATAAAGTTTCTATATTTAGAAACTAAAGTTTGGATTATTGCTGGTGGTTTAGTTTTCTAGTCAGATGCTCATTGCTTAGCAACCTTGCGCAGTTGCTGACTGCGGAAGGATTAATTGATTCACTAAGTTTAAATTAAAAGCGAAACTAAATGCTGAAATTTGCGAGTTAACGGCAATGTCGGGAGACTACTTTTATGCACAGTTGCATTCCGTGGCTGCACTTCAACGTGTCTCGATAAGATATTTGTAGCTTTTAGCAAGTTTTTTTTCACGTTGATATAGTTTCTTGGCTGATAAGGTTTTTTCGCTCTGCAGGTTGGTTGTAATATAACCTAACGGAGACATTCCCCTTAGTTTCACATTTAATTCTCTTCGCTGTCCTGATTCAAGATGGATATGATTCAAAAAGAACGGTGTTGTGCGAAAAACTGTCAAGTTATACCAACCCGGTTTGATATAAATTTTATACTCACCGTTTTCGTCCGTTTGAACAACAAAGCTGTCTTGTGGAAGCGATGCCGTTTTAATTTCTACTTGTGCTAATGGCAATGGGCGATCAATACTGTCTACTATCTTACCATAAATAAATGAAAGAACAGTGTCCAATTCTCCAGTAATCCGATTCTCAATAAGGATTGGCCTTTGCTCTGGATTAAGATAAGTAAAAATTACATATGCAAATTTCGTTTTGGGGAGTATGGTTTGCGCACACGAAACCATCCATAGACTACCAAATAAAATAAAGGTAAAAACTCTTAATGCTTTCATTTATAATTGGGCATAACTAATTTATATGCGTTAACCGCCCCATTACTTTTCCAACACCTCATACATATCCATCCTTCTGTCTTTCCAGTTGAGTACGGTTCCAGTATTGCGGGCACGTTCGAGCGCGGCCAGATCGAGGTCGGCAATTACTACCGTTTCAATATTGGTGCTGCACTCTCCGGCGATGGCTTCGGGAGGGAATGCAAAATCGCTGGGTGTATAAATCCCCGACTGTGCGTAGTTGATATCCATATTATCAACCGAAGGTATATTGCCGATGGTGCCGGCTGTAGCTACAAAAATCTGATTTTCTACGGCACGGCTTTGTGAACAAATTTTTACGCGTAAGTGTCCGTGTTTTTCATCCGTAGAAAAAGGTACGAAAAGTATTTTAGCGCCTTTCTGGCAGGCAATACGGGCCATTTCCGGAAACTCCACATCGTAACAAATATTGATGGCCACCTTGCCGCAATCGGTATTGAATACCTTGATTTCGTTACCGGGTTTTACGCCCCACCATTTGGCTTCATTGGAGGTGATATGGATTTTGTATTGCTTTTCAAACGTTCCGTCGCGCTTAAACAGATAAGAAATATTGTACAGGTTATCGTTCTCTACCTGCAGGTGTGTACCGGCAATGATATTGATATTGTACTCCAGCGATAAACGGGAGAAGAGGGAAATATAATCGTCGGTGTACTCATCCATTTTCCGGATACTGTCTTCGGGGCTCATGCTTTTGTATTCGTGCAACGAAAGCAATTGCGTGGTAAACAGTTCAGGAAATAAAACAAAATCGGATTTATAATTGGAGGCTACGTCGGTAAAATATTCTGTTTGCTGAGCAAATTCCCGGAAGCTTTTAATTTTCCGCAACTCATACTGGATCGAACAAATCCGCACTTTCTTCATCAATACATTCCGTTCGCGGGTTTCGGGAATATAATCGAGGTTGATCCATTCTAGCAGGGTAGCGTATCCTTCACTTTCGTGATCATCGGGCAGGTAATCTTTGATCAGTCGCTGAATTGTAAAACCCTGCGACAATTGAAAAGTGAGCACCGGATCCTTGATCTTTTTTTCGATCACCCGCTTCACATATGCACGTACACCAAACTTGTCGGAATATTTGTGGAAATTCGGTAAACGACCACCGATCAAAATGGTTTTGAGGTTTTTTTCTACGCAAAGTTGGCGGCGCATATCGTAAAGGCGGCGACCAATTTTCAAACCCTGATAATCGGGGTGTACCATCACCTCAATGCCGTACAGTGTATCACCTTCTTCGTCGTGGTTGGTAATGTATCCGTTGTCGCATATTTCTTTCCAGGTATGATCATCATCGTATTCATCCCAATTGATGATCAGGCTGGTGGCCGAACCTACGATCACCCCTTCGTATTCGATCACCTGCATACCTTCGCGAAAATAGCGGTACTGACTGTCGAGCATGGCGTAGGTCCAGGGTTCGGTATCGGGAAAACAAATTTTTGAGAGCGCAATGATCTCATCAAAATCGTGGCGCTCGGCCAATCGTTCTATCAGTTTTGGTTTTCGTGACGATCTGCTTTTCATGAAGGTAAATTTGAAACAAATATCCGAAACTCCTTTGATTAATTCTGTTCCGGAGCAGGTTTAACGGTTTTTCGCAAGTCGGTGAGCATCCAGATATAGGCCCAAAGTCCTGCCAGAAATGTGATGATAGCCTGTGCACCATGAATTACAAAAGCCAGTGCATTGCCGGTTACCAGATTGATTCCCAACATTACAAGTACACTGCTCACCAATACATGATAAACACCCATACCTCCGCCTTGTACCGGAATGGAGCGGCCAAAGGTGCCGGCCAACATAACCAGAAATGCATCCATTACCGTAAGGTGTTTTATTTCATCAAACAGGTAAAACCACAAATAAGTCATCAGAAAATAGCACGTCCAGATCCCGAAGGTAAACAACCAGAATCTTCCTGAACCAACAACCGTTAATACCCCACGAAAAGCAGGCTGGTAGCGGTTCCAAAGCATGCGCAACCAATCGTTTTTGCGTAGTAACAGCAAACTGATAAACAGCAACAAAACAACGATGCCCATCATCCATAGAATACGCGATGTTGAGGCGGAAAAAAGAGGAGATAGATTATTTTGTTTCCAAAGATTGACGAGCATGGTTCCATGTATAAAAAGCGAAACCAAAACCAGCAGGATGAGTACCAGCATGTCAAAAAAGCGTTCCGTAATAATCGAGATCAGCGCAAAGTCAACCTTTACCCCGTCGGTTTTTCGCACAGTCAGGGCACGGGTAAGGTCGCCGAGCCGGGGTATGGCAAAACTGATGGTATAGCCCATACAAAGGGATGCCATTAAACTTTGTATGCGGCATGATTCACCCATTTTCCGGAGCAATATTTTCATCCGCGCCGAACGAAAATAATAACCTGCAATGGAGATCAGACCTATAGGAAATGCAATCCAGTAATGACCCGTTTTCAGCTGACCAAGCAGGTCTGCAAAGGTGATCTTGCTTAAGGTGTACCAGATCAGTCCGATTCCCAGAAGCAACAAGAACACGAATTGCACTTTATATGAACCGAATTTTATCATCAAAAAACCGGAATAATATGTGCATTTTAGATAAAATTCTGTAATTTCGGGATCAAACAAATTGTGGCTATGAAGAAAAGTTTACTTTTTCAGGTATTTCTATTGTCTGTACTTTGCGTTTCTGCACAAAAAACACCACCAAAACCCTGGTTACCTGCACGTGCTGATACTACCTATCCACGAACTATAATACACAGTTCGGAAATACAACAGGTGAAAGATTCACTCAAAGCAGGCCGGAATATTGCCATTTACCATTCGGTTTACGACAATGCGCTATCTCTTTCACCAATAGGAAATATTTCCATTAACGATAAAAGCAGCCGTTCGGAAATTGCAAAAAATGCAGCGTTTGTTTTTCTCTTAGGAGTTAAACCTGTTGGAAATACTACCGATTCACTTACGGTATCAGAGCGTGTTTTGATCCGCAACAAAGTTCTGGGATTGTTGAATGAAATCAATACATACGTGAATCAATTCACCGTTGATAGTCCGTTTAATTTCGACTTCTGGCAGTATACCTCCCGGGATATAATTAAATATGCAGAAGCATATGATTTTCTCAAAGGCGGAGGCGTGCCGGATGATTTGCTGCTCAATGCACGCAAAGGATTAAAAAGTCTTACAGGAAATTTGTACGAGCAATCGGCCAAAGCAGTTACAGGTTTCAGCTTTTTCCAAACCTATAAAAACAACAGCGCGTTGATGTCGGCCAGTGCGCTGGGTCTTGCAGCAGTTGTATTAAATAATCACAAAGATTCAGCTGAACAATTTCATCCACTGAACTGGATCAATTGCGCGATGTGGAATGTACACAATATTTTGTGGTGGGATATTCGCCGTCAGTCTGATACTAAAAAATATGCCGGATACGGAGAAGGACCTTATTACGGTCGTGTTGCCCTGTGCAATGTGATGCCATTTATCAAGGCTATGGGTAATTTTATCCCCGACACTGCTGTGTTTTATATCTATAATCAAATCGACCGCAAACTCCGCAACCCGTGGTACGATTCCAATTATACCAAAATTTTCGACTGGTATGCCGGGATCCGCATGCCCGACGGGCGCATGCCGAATATTGAAGATTCATACAACCATAAGTTCTTTCCGGAGCTGGCTGTTATGCGTAAACAAAAATATGTTTGGCCCAATTATTATAGCGGACTGGATTCGTTGCAGGAAAATACTTTCAACAAACAAATTACGTCCATCTACGATATGCGCGCCGATTATATCGCGGCAAACCTGACCGAACAACCGCTTATCGACAGCAATTTTGTAGCCATGCCTGATGCAGGTACTGCAGTTTTCCGTTCCGGTTCCGATTCCAATGCCACTTATCTTGCCTTATTGGGTAAGAATGGAAATAATCTGACTGTAACCGATGCCCACAATCAGGCTGATGAAGCCAGTTTTTCTATGATGATCAAAGGCCAGACCATGGCCTTGGATCCGGGCTTATTTTTCTATCTGCTGCGCGATAGTGTTTCGCGTGCGGCCAATCATAACATGATTCTGGTGGATGGCAAGGCTACCGAACCCGGATTTCCTCAGCTACCAAACGGCGCAAATGCCTATATCGAAAAATATTTCAAATCGGGTGTGCAGAATTATGCCGAAGTACGTACCCATTACCAATTGGCGGATATCAACCGTAAAGTAATGCATGTGCGTAATAAGTATTTCCTGCTGATGGATCATATGAACAGTGATACAGCACACGAATATTCCATGTTGATTCATGGGTATGGACGCTTTTTCGGAGATACTACATTCATGGGTGCGTTCAACGATATGACCGCCAATAAACGGGCAGCGTGGTTGCGTCGCAAATCCGGCTTGTTTACTTATACAGAGAGCGATCAGGCATTTAGTATGACTACCAAGCTGGCTCCACACGAACATACGTTGGGCCTGTTGCAATATCATAATGTAATCACGGCTAAGAGTACTGTTACCCAAAACATGAGTTATATGACTTGTTTGCAACCCTTCACAACATTAGCAACCGATACTTTACCTGTGACCACGCTAAATATTTCAGGGGCTGTTGGATTTAAAATAGTGGATGGCGCAAACACAGATCTTGCCGTAAATAAAACATTCAACAATACTATAACCATCGACAAAACAACTACCGGTTTATCGAACAGTTTCACGTCGGATGGAAAATTTGTATGGATTTCTGAAAACGGAGGAGCAGTGAAAGATTTGTTTACACACAAAGCTACCTTCATGATCAAAGATGCTGATACCATGTGGTCATCTGTGCATCCGGTGAATATGCAATTCCTGGCGATCAATGCCAAATCATTCAAAGGATTTACAGGTGATACCGGGAATGTTAGTTTCCATGTAGGTGAATATCCGTATCAGGTATTTGGTGAAGGAATCAAATCATTCAATTACAATACAACATCGAAAGTGATTACCATTTACTTCGGTAAAGCGGCCTCTTTCCTGATTAATGTAGATGATGCACGAACCGGATTAACAGAGCGTCAGGAACCGTTGAAGCTCAATATCTACCCAAATCCGGCCAACGAAATGGTTCATCTTGCACTCGAAGATTTCACAAACAGCCAATGCCGTCTTGAAATTTTTGATCTTTCCGGTAAATTGGTTTTAACACATGATATAGAAGCCAACACCCGTGAATTTGATGTACCTACGCACCACCTGGATAATGGTTTATACTTTGCTGTATTGAAAGATGATACAGCCAACCGCTCTATGAGTGTGAAACTGATGATCAGCCGTTAAGCAGGAAAAACCGAAACGGCTTCCAGCATCGATTTATTAAAGGCATCCGGATTAATTCCGGTTTCAATATTGCGTGAGTTAAAGTAGCCGATCAGATTTTCTGTGGGCATATTGCCTGTGAGGTGATCTGCCGCCATCGGGCATCCGCCGAAACCTTTGATGGCGCCGTCAAAGCGCTGGCAGCCATTTTCAAATGCTGCCGTCACTTTTTCTTCCCAGGTGTCGGGTGTGGTGTGCAAATGAGCACCAAATTCGATATGCGGGAATTTCGGAATGAGGTTCTTGTATAAATAGGCAATTGAGTCAGGATTGGCTATACCAATGGTATCGGAAAGAGACAGAATGCCGATACCCATGTTGGACATCGTTTCCGACCACTCTTCAACCACCTCAGCATTCCAGGGATCTCCGTATGGATTGCCAAATCCCATGGAGAGATACACCACCAGTTCTTTGTTGTTTTTTACGCAAAGCTCCTGCATTTCTTTCACCGTGGTCAACGCTTCAGCCATCGTGGCGTTGGTGTTTCGGCGCTGAAAGGTTTCGGAGAGTGAAAAAGGGAATCCTAAATAATGTATGGCTTCTTGCTGGGCCGCAGTTGCAGCACCACGTGTATTGGCTACAATGGCCAATAATTTAGTTTGTACAGTTTGCAAATCCAGCCCCTGCAATACTTCAAGTGTATCGGCCATTTGGGGAATGGCTTTGGGCGAAACAAAACTTCCAAAGTCCAGCGTGTCGAATCCAACCTGCATTAAACTGTTCAGGTAACGGATTTTGTCGCGGGTAGGAATAAAAGCCGTTAATCCCTGCATGGCATCGCGCGGACACTCAATTATTTTAATGCGCATTATCAGTATTTTAGGTTGAAAATCGCCGCTAAATTATTCAATTATTCTTTACCTTTGACATCCTTTTGTGCCCCGGATTAGTCGGGCACAGCTGAATTGAAAGTATATGACAGAACAATTGAACCCTGATCAACTCAATTCCAATCCTTCACCGGAGGAATTGAATCCCGCTCCAACCCCCATGATGGGTACCGAAAATGGAGCTGAAGAATTGGCCACTTCCCCGGTTTCTTCAACTGAAGTTACTGCAGCCACTACGATCATCCTTACCGATGAACAAACCGAAGAGGCCGGACATGTGGAAGAAGACCACGAAATGCATGAGTTGGATGATGAATTCCCCAATTTTGTAAATTTCACTAAAACGCAATTATTAAAGACGGTTGAAGAAACCGCAGATAAGCCGCTCGATGAGGCCAACCGGATCCTCAAAGCGATCAAGCCTTTTCTCGATGCCGTATTGCAGGAAGAATACAATACTGCCCTTGCCAGATTCATAGAAGAGGGTGGTGAAAAAGACGACTTCAATTACCAGGACACCGATCAGGCACGCGATAAATTTAACCGGGCACAAAAAGAATTAAAACAAAAGCGCGCCGAGGAGTTGGCACGCCAGGAAGCGGAACGCGCCGAAAACCTGAAGAAAAAGGAATCCATTCTGGAACAGATAAAATTGCTGACCGAGAATGAAGAGACTGAGGGTAGTCTGAAAAAGCTAAAAGAATTACAGAACGAGTGGAAATTGATTCGCAATATTCCCAAAGATCAGATTGATCGTTTGTGGGAATCGTATAATTTCTTTATTCATAAATTTTATGACAGCCTTTCCATTTTCAATGAATTAAAGGATCTGGATCGCAGAAAAAACCTCGATCATAAAATTGAATTGATCCAGAAGGCTGCCGAACTTGCGTTGGAACCCAGTGCGAAACGTGCGCTGATTTTGCTAAAAAAATACCAGGAAGACTGGCGAAATATTGGTCCTGTACCGCAGGAATCCAACGAAGACATCTGGAACCGTTTTAAACACGAATGCGATAAGATCTATGAAATGATCAAATCGGTGCAGGAGCAAAACCAGAAAGTACGGGAAGAAAATTTGCTGGCTAAAAAAGAATTGCTGGCGCGGGCCTTGCAATTATCCAATTTCAGTACCACACGTATCAAAGAGTGGTTTGAGCAAACCAACACAGCCAATCAGCTCATGGAAGACTGGAAAAAGATCGGTACGGTTCCGCTGAAGTACCGCGAATCGGTTTGGAACGAATTTCGCAATGCACGCAATCTGTTTTACGCCAATAAAAATAATTTCTTTAAAACTTTGCACGCAGAGCGCAATGCAAATCTGAAAGTAAAAACCCAGTTGTGCGAACAGGCCGAAGCCATTGCAGCTCAACCGGTAGACTATATTCGGCAAACCGAAGACCTTAAAAAGCTGCAGGATGCCTGGAAAAAATCCGGTCCGGTTCATGAGAAAATTTCTGATGCCATCTGGAAACGTTTCCGTGCGGCCTGCGATATCTTTTTTGAAAAGAAAGCACAACAATACTCATCGCAGCAGGAAGAGCAAAAACAAAACCTGCTGATCAAAAAGGAAATTGTTCAGAAACTGGAATCCCTGCTTCAACAAGAAGAATCGGGAGAATTGCTGAATGAATTAAAAACCTTGCAGGACAGATGGAATCATACCGGTTTTGTTCCCATGAATGAGAAAGAAAAGATCAACAAACAATACAGCCAGCTGAACGATCAGGTATTTCAAAAATTCCGCGAGGTGAGTAAAGAATTGCGCGATATGAAAGACAAATCGCATCTCGAAGCGTTACTCAATTCTCCAAATGGCGATCAAAAAGTCAGAAGGGAAGAAAAGCAACTGATGGATCGGATTCGTGGAATGCGCAGCGATATTTCTACCTGGGAAAACAATGTGGGCTTTTTTACCAAAGGCAACAGCAAAACTGAAAATCCAATGGTGAAGCAAATAGAAGAAAAAATTGCTCAGGCTCACAGTCAAATTGCCGTACTGGAAACCAAACTAAAAAATGTACGTGCCCTGTTAAAACAACAGACACAAAAGGCATAACCGTGATCTGGATTTCCGGGTATCGGTTCATTTTACACTACCTGATCAGCACGCCCATTGATGTGCTGCATTCTCCATTTGTATTTCAATTATACAATGCCTGCATTCGTAGACAAAAGGTTTTACCTGCCGAAAAGGCTGCAACGTTTGGGCCTGAACCGGAAGAATTGCAACCCTACAGCAAGCGTACTTTGCAAATCCTGCAACACCTGATGCTTCACTTGAATTTACGGCGGGGCACAGTAATAACGGACCATAACGTGCAGAAAGATTCCCCATTCAATATCCCGGATTTGTTGGATGTGGTAATGATGCAAATAGAAGATGAAAGACTTGCCTATACAGGATTTGAAAGAATATTAAACAAACTGCACAACAACAGTGTGATTATTTTTCACAACATGTATGCTTCAAAAGCTAAATACGGGTTGTGGCAAAAAATTAAGCAACACCCTCAGGTAACGGTAACGGTGGATGTATTCTTTTTGGGATTGGTGTTTTTCAGGAAAGAACAGGTCAGGCAGGATTTTAGAATCCGCTTATTTTAAGATTAGCTCAATCGTTGGTTTCATAGATCACCAAACCGGTGCGCAGCTTGGGTTCTATCCAGGTTGATTTAGGCGGCATAATGAGGTTTTGTTCGGCAATGGCTTTCACTTCTTCAATGCTGGTTTTGTATAAAGTTATGGCCAAATCAAATTCATGGTTATCGATGGCCTGCTGCAATACGCCAATTCCTTTAGTCCCGTCTATAAACGAAACCCGGTTATCGGTTTTGCTGTCGTTGATCTGAAAGATGCGGTGTAACAGAAATTCTTCAACAATACTTACATCGAGTTTCTCCAATGTACCGTTTAATTGTTCGGCGTATTCGGGTTTCAATTTTAACAAATACCCATGGTGTTTAAAGTACAATCCAAACTCCTTGGGTTTAAGGGGTTGAACCGGAAGAGGTCCGCTTGGCAGAACAGTAAAATATTCGGCTACCCGATCAAGAAAATCAGGTTGTAAAACCTCTTTATCACGTATGAGCCGGTGGTATTCGTAAATATGCAATTTGGAGAAAGGAATCAGACAAACCGGAAAATAATTATGGCCACCCTCTATGGAATTGTTTTGACTGCGTTCCAACAGGCAATAAGATGCAGATCCTGCACTGCGATGATGTCCGTCGGCTATGTATAAATTAGGAACCTTTTCAAATTCGTGACGGATCAATTCCACATCAACAGGATCACTCACTACCCACAAGTTGTGTTTTAACTGATCGGCGGAAATAAAATTGTATTCCGGAACATGGTTTTCAATATAATGATCAATTACCTGATCGATAGCTTCGGAATCGGGATAGGTAAGTAATACCGGATTTCCGAGTTGTTGAAACCAGCGGATATGATCTGCCAGTTCCTTTTGTTTGTCGGTTAAGGTGTTTTCGTGTTTGAGTATAATATTGTTGAGGTAGTCGTCGATAGCGGCACAGGCAATAATGCCGGTATAGGCATTGCTACCTTTAATTACACGGTAGATATAATACGAATCCAGCGGATCTTTGATCAGCCAGCCTTCATGTTTGAAACGGGCAAGGTATTCGAGTCCGATGGGGAAATGTTTTTCGGGATTTTTCTTTTCTCCTTTAAAATGCAAAAATGGTTTTACTACATGCAGGTAACTGTATGGATTGTTTTGCAATTCTTCAAGTGACTTGTCACGGTTGTTCGAGTCATAGGACGGAGCTGAAACAACAGCTGCTTTATCTTTTGCTGGTCGCAGCGCTTTAAACGGTTTGATAATGGCCATGGGTGGTAGTTGCCGGTTTATGATTGCTTAGCTTCAATCATTTCTAGTTTGCCATTCATTTTTTAAAAAACTCCAGAACCTTCTCCGCTAATTCTATCCCGATCCGGTTTTGAGCTTCTACGGTACTTCCTCCGATATGCGGACTCAAACTTACATGCGGGTGTTGTAAAATTTCCTGATAAACCGGAGGTTCTTTGGCAAACACATCCAGGCCGGCAAAGGCAACTTGTCCACTGTTCAATGCTTCCAGCAAGTCGTTTTCCTGAATAACACCGCCGCGTGAACAGTTGATCAAACCAACTCCTTTTTTCATCTTCTCCATTTTACCTGCATCGATAATGGCACTGTCACCTTCGTTGAACGGAACATGAAAAGTGATAAAGTCACTGTGCGCAATAACCGATTCTTCGCTTACCGTATTGATCGTAACTTTTATGCGGGCATTGTTTTGTCCGAGAGCTGGTAAATCCAAACTCAGGTCTACACTTTCTACAAACGGGTCGAAAGCCAACACCTTCATGCCGAGTCCAACTGCTATTTTTGCTACTTCCTGTCCGATCCGGCCAAACCCATAAACGCCCATGGTTTTGCCTTTAAGTTCTATGCCGTTGGACGCGAGTTTTTTCAGATTGCCAAATTCACTGTTTCCTTTATCGGGCATTACCCTGTTGGTAATTTGAATAAAACGTGAACCGGAAAATATATGTGCAAAAACCAATTCGGCAACAGAAATAGAAGAAGATGCAGGGGTATTGATTACTTTAATGCCTTTGTTCTTGGCATATTCAACGTCGATATTATCCATTCCTACACCTCCACGGCCAATCAGTTTCAGGTTTGGACAAGCGTCCATCAGGTCTTTTCGCACTTTGGTTGCGCTGCGCACCAGAATTGCATCGAAGTTATTGAGTTGTGCAGGCAATTGGTCCTGCGGTATCTTGGTGCTTTCTACATGAAATCCGGCATTCTCTAAAATAGATTTTCCGGTGGCGTCAATTCCGTCATTCGCTAATATTCGTATCATTTCAAGGGGATTATAGTGTATGGATTTGGGTTTACTTTCCGGTTGCTGAAGTTTCAGTTTTCATTTTTTCAAACTCCTGCATGGTATCTACCAGAGCCTGCACACTTTCGAGCGGGAGTGCGTTATACAAAGAGGCTCGTAATCCTCCAACCGATCGGTGACCTTTCAATCCGCTCAGGTTTTTGGCTTTGCAAAATGTCAGAAATTCAGCTTCAAATTCAGGATTGTGAAGTACAAAGTTTACATTCATACGTGAGCGGTCTTCCTTTTCTACTGTTCCTTTAAAAAGTGGGTTACGGTCGATTTCGCTGTACAACAATTCAGCTTTTGCTTTGTTGCGTGCTTCCATTTTTTCCAATCCCATTTCTTTAATCCAACGCAGCGTATGCATACATACGAAAATGGCAAATACACTTGGCGTATTGTACATGGAGCCATTTGTAATATGTACATTGTAATCCATCATCACCGGTATTTTACGTTCGACTTTCTTTTCTAAGAAGGATTTGCGGATTATAACAAGGGTAGTTCCGGCAGGTCCCATATTTTTCTGAGCACCGGCATAAATCATATCAAAACGTGTGGCGTCGATCGGTCGGCTAAAGATATCCGAACTCATATCGCAAATCAACGGTACTCCTCCGGTATCAGGAAAGTCAAACATTTCCGTTCCGTAAATGGTATTGTTGGAAGTGCAATGAAAGTATTTGGCATCGGCTGGCAAAGTGTAATTTTTAGGGATGTAGGAGAAATTTTTGTCTTCACTTGTTGCAACAACTTCTACCTGTCCGAAAATTTTAGCTTCTTTGATGGCGCGGCTGGCCCATACTCCGGTATTTACATAAGCTGCTTTTTCATTTTCTCCCAAAAAATACATGGGAATCATATCGAATTGCATACTGGCTCCGCCTTGTAAAAATAATACGGCATACTCGTCGTTTAATCCGAGGATAGATTTAACCAGATCAGTGGCTTCATTTACAACCGCTTCATATTCTTTGCTGCGATGCGATACTTCGATCAGTGACAAACCGGTTCCGGCAAAATTTTTGAGGGCTTCGATCGAAGCATCAATGGCTGATTGTGGTAAAATGGCTGGTCCGGCTGAAAAATTATGTACTTTACTCATGATATTGCGTTAATCTTTGTGCGAAATAAATTTTAATCCCCCATTTAAGCTAATTTTTTGAATATTTTTGTTCATGCTTAGTCCATATTTAACAAGGTTTTCGGCGACTAAACACGTGATGTTTGTCATACTCGCCGTTTTCATTTCGCTGACAAGTCAGGCTCAGCGCAGGATCAAACCCATGGATCCTGAAAAAGCAGAAAAAGAAGCAGCCGCCAGTGAATATCAAAATAAATCGTGGTCAGATCGCATGGTTTATGGTGGTAATTTCATGATTTCATTCGGCAGCAATTCATCGCAGGTATTATTAGCACCATTGGTTGGGTTTAAAGTAAACGATCATTTCATGGTCGGAAGTGGCGTTACCTACATGTACTGGTCGCAAAACTATTACCTGAGAGGAAGCAGCGGTACTATTAAAATCAGCGATAATATATACGGGTTGAATTTCTTTGGAAGGCATTCCCTGTTTGGGCCTCTTTTTGTGCATGGAGAATATCAACCGATGAATTTTACCGCATATAACGGATTTGGCGATCACAAGCGCATCTGGACCAATGCTTTGTTTTTAGGAGGCGGAGTGAGTCAACAAATCGGAGACAATGGTGCCTTTTATCTCATGCTGCTTTACGATGTGCTCTGGCAAAATTACCCAAGCGATCCCTGGAGTTATCAGAAGTCGTTTCTACCATCTGCATTTGATATCCGCATGGGATTCTTTTTCTAATTCAGCATCAGCAATTGCCTTATAAAAACCAGAAACAAAGCCGGCTTAAAGGCAATCGGAAAGAGTATTCCGTAAAGTGCTCCATAAAAGTGAGCTTCATGATTGATATGATCGCCTTCTTTTTTACTCATATAATACGAGTAAATCAAATAGGCAACGCCCAACAATATTCCCGGTAATCCCAAAATACCGTAGAGGTAAATTTTAGCGTAAGGATTAAATATAAGGGTTGTAAACAACACAGCGGATACTGCTCCGGATGCACCCAATGAACGGTAGGTAGGACTGTTTTGATATTTATAATACGTCGACACATTGGCAGCAAAAATTCCGGAAATATACAGCATCAGATACAAGACGGTAGACTTTGATCCAAATGCATAACTGTAATACATTTCTGTTGCCTGTCCGAACGAGTACAACACAAACATGTTGATAAACAAATGCAGGAAGTCGCTGTGCAACAGGCCACAGGTAACAAATCTCCACCATTCCTTATTTTGCTTGATTGCCAGTGGATCGAAGATTAGTTTTGAAGTAACCGTATTGTTGTAAAACCCGATAAAACTTACCAGGGTTGTAATCAAAATGAGTATAATCGTCATTGCTGCAAGTATATGCTTAAAGTAGGAATTCTTTCCGATACCCATGGGACCATTCCACCCGGATTGTTCTCTTTTTTTGAATCCTGCGATGAATTGTGGCATGCCGGCGATTGGGGGAATATAGAAACCGTAAATGCCTTGCAACAATTTAAACCGGTAAGGGGCGTTTTTGGAAATATTGATTCGCAGGAGATCCGAAGCCTGTTTCCGTTGGTGAATACCTTTGAAGTGGAGTCGGTGAAAGTATGTATGAGTCATATCGGTGGGTATCCCGGAAAGTATAATCCGGCATTCCGGTCAGCATTTCGCAGGGTTAAACCCGACCTGGTCATTTGCGGGCATTCGCATATTTTAAGAGTGATGAAAGATCAACAGGAAAATTGCATGTTTTTTAATCCGGGAGCTGCCGGAAAGGAAGGCTTTCACAAGGTTTGTACCGCTTTACGTCTCAAGATTGAAGGGAAGAGGTTGTACGATTTGGAGGTGTGGGAAACTAAAAAGTGAAGGGTGCATGCAACCTTCTTTCAAGGAGGTGTTGTCTTAACAGGAAAAAGTACTATTTTTCGCCCTTGAATTGGCCCGGCGAATTCAACCTATTTTGAAAAATTCTTTATGAAAAAACTTTTATTAAGTGCGTTAGCCTTTCTTTTCACAGGAGTTTCCCTGCTTCAGGCACAGCAACCTTGTGGAACAGACGAACATTTAAAACAGCAGCTTCATGCTGATCCGACTTTGCAGCAGGCACATGCTGCTTTTGAAGCGGCGTTTCGTGAAGCCATGAAATCGTATAACCCCGAAGATTATAAAACCAATTCGTACGGAAAGGCCAGTGCACCAATATATATTATACCGGTTGTGGTGCATGTACTGCATCAGTACGGTTCTGAAAATATTTCGGATGCCCAGGTTAAAAGCGAGATCAGCCAGTTGAACAAAAGTTTCCGCAAGCTGAACAGCGATACAGGAAATGTTCGTCCGGTTTTTAAAGATCTGGCCGCTGATGCCCGTGTAGAATTCCGTTTGGCACGCAAAGACCCGCAAGGCGATTTGTGCAACGGTATCGTGCGTTATTACAGCCTCAATACCACCAAAGGCAATGATGAACTGAAGAAGAAAAGCGTTTGGGATTCCAAAAGATATTTCAATATATGGGTAGTTAATACCATTAATCGCGGAGGTGGAATCGGAGTGGCAGGATACGCACAATTTCCATTTTTTGCAGGTGGAGCCGGAAGTGCTAAAACCGACGGAATCATGGTTATTCATAATGAATTTGGAAATATTGGAACTTCAAACCCCGGACAAACCATTAATGTAACCACATCAAGCCACGAATCGGGACACTGGTTGGGGCTGTATCATCCATTTCAGGGTGATAGCTGCGATCTGGAAAACGATGGGGTAGATGATACTCCGCCAACTTTCTTCCGTCCTTCTGTTACAGAGCCTTTGCGTAATCGTTGCAACAATCCGAACTTCAATTCTTGCGTGGTCGACAATCCTGACTTGCCTGATCAACAGGAAAACATAATGGATTATTTTATCGGTTCATGTGCAAGCAATATGTTTACCCTTGGTCAGGTAGCCCGTATGCATTTCTGCCTTAATAATTACCGGCCTGAATTGTGGTCGGCTGAAAACCTGGTTAGAACAGGTACGGATGATGCCACCTTTGGCACCATCAATACAGCTCCTCCGATAGCAGAGTTTAATATGCATCCCAATGCAGGCATCAAAACCTTCAGAACCTGCGTAAATAAATCCGTATCGTTCCGCGATAATTCATATAACAGTACTGTTTCCAGCTGGGCCTGGGAATTTGGCGAGGGTGCGAATCCTGCAACAGCTACTGTTCAAAATCCTTCATCGGTTATTTACACAACACCCGGCTATAAAACCGTAACATTAACCGTAACCGGACCCAATGGTACATCCACCAAGGTGCGCGAAAGCTATATATATGTAGAAGCTGCCACTGAGTCAGCTTCCGGTTCATTCCATACAGCCGATTGGGATTACGAGAACAACTTTTTGGCTAAAGGCTGGTATTTTGAAAACGAACTTGATTTTGGAAGATGGGAGCGAGTAACAGGAATTGCCTACGATGGCAATGCATCGTTGCGCCTGAATGCACAAACCACCAGTTATGGATTTAATTATTCCCTGGTTTCACCTTCTTACAACCTCGTTGATGCACCTAATCCGTATATCACGTTTAATTATTCATTTGCACCAAACCTTACTCCACTTACTATTGGCGGTAACAATACCACCGGTGATTCGCAGGATGGATTGGTTGTATATGTGTCTACTGATTGCGGAAGAACATGGGCACAGCGTTTCAAAGTTTCAGGAAATACAGGCAATCCGGCCTTGTTAAATCCAATGAGCACCTTACCTACAAGTGGTGGTACTTCAGGTATTCCCAGCTCTGTAACCTTTACACCTTCGTCCAAAGACCAATGGAAAGGTGTTACCGTACAGGGAGCTTCCAATATCAGTAAGGAAAGCAATATCCGGTTCAAAATTTCATTCAATGCAGCAGGAGGTAATCATTTTTACATCGATAACCTGATGATTGGAATGAGCACCGGAATCAATGATATTACCGACAGGGAGTTGAAATTTACAGCCTTCCCGAATCCATTCAATTTGTCTACTACTCTTTCGTATTTTATGCCTGAGCGTGCAGGTGTAAAGGTGGAATTGTTCGACATTCTTGGTAAGCATACTGCCACTTTGTTTGAAGGCAATCAGGACGCAGGTAAACAGGAGATTCAGCTGGATCGCAGTCAGTATAACCTGACCAGTGGCATCTACTTTGTAAAACTCTCGGTTAACGGTGGCGCAGCATACTCATATAAACTGATTCTGAATTAGTTCTGAAGTGAAAAGGGTGCTTCATTTTGCAAATTGGAGTATTACATGTATATTGCAACTACTTAAACCATTACCATGAAAAAAATAAATGTATTCATTGCTATTTCCCTGATGCTGATCGGTTTCGTTGCCTGCGAAGACAAGAAGGATGATGAGCCGGTACCTACAACTACTACTACAGGTGGAACAACTGGTGGAACAACCGGAAATAACGCAGTGGTAGCTACCTACAATACACTTGTTATAAATGATACTTTATATGAAGTAACCGCATACGGAAATCCTCAAGCACCGGATTACTCCTTTTATGCTGTATACTTTGATTCTTCCAGAACCATTGATGTACGTGCATTGTTCACTCCAAAACCAGCTACAACAAAGTCATTCACCATTATACCGGGAGCTCCTGCAACGGATGATAAAACTCAATTGACGCTAACTTACGATCAGGTAATCAATTACAATGCAGTTAGCGGAGGTACAGTGGATGTTACGGTTAATCTTGACAGTACCATTATTAAGTTCAATAATGTTAAATTCAGCAAAGCCGGATCAGCACAAAAGATTGTGTCCGGATATTATGCAATAGAAAACTAATCGTTCGCTTATAAGATCTTGAAACGGAGGGTTATTTTACCCTCCGTTTCTGTTTAAAGCGGGTTCAATATGTCGGAATCAATTTCCATAAACCTTATTGGAGCAGGCAATGTGGCCACCTTATTGGGGGAGGCATTTTCTGCAAACGGAATATCTGTACTTGCTGTTTGCAGCCGGCATTCCGAAAAAGCGGCAATGCTGGCAGCAAAAATAAACTGCAGCAGCACAACGGAGATATCCAAACTTTCGCCTGAAGCAACATTCAATTTCATTGCAGTGAGCGACCAGGCCATATCTGATATCGCAACAAACATAAACAATACGGGCATCTGGGTGCACACTTCCGGCATAACACCCCTAGCCGTATTGCATCCGGAGCAGAGGAAATGTGGAGTTTTTTATCCGTTACAATCCATAACTGCTGACTCCAGACCGCCATGCAGTGAAATTCCCTTTCTGATTGAAGGAAGCGACCCTGAAGTAACAGATCGTTTGCAAGCTTTAGCAAACAAAATTGGATCTCCCGGCCGTAACATGGATTCAGCAGACAGAAAGTATGCTCATCTGGCTGCAGTTTTTATCAATAATTTCAGCAACCACATGGCTGTAATTGCAGCAGAATTGCTTCGGGAGAAAAATATTCCGGTGGATTTGTACCATCCTTTAATCCGTGAAACTGCACGAAAACTGATGGTAATGGATCCCCTGCTGGCTCAAACCGGTCCTGCCCGGCGTAATGATTTAAACACACTCGAACAGCATAAATTATTGCTCAAAGACCATCCGCATTTTTTGCATATTTACGAACAAATCAGCGAGAGCATAAGACACTTCAGACCGGATGAAGAAACCCAATAAACAAGAGAAAATACCTTTGTAGAAAAGATACACCATGGAAAATTATTTATCGCACCTGCACCTGATTCGTTGTTTTATATTCGATGTTGATGGTGTATTGACAGATGGGAAAGTACTGGCTTTGGAAAGTGGAGAACAAGCCCGTGGTTTTTTGGTGAAAGACGGTTACGCCATTGAACTGGCATTGAAATCAGGATACCATGTTGCCGTGATTTCCGGCGGGGCACAGGTTGGAGTTCAAAAACGACTCGAATTTTTAAAAGTGAATCCCATTTATTTGGGGGTGAAAAACAAGGTTGACCAATTTAATCAGGTATGCAGTGATTTGAAGATTCAACCCGATCAGGTTTTGTATATGGGTGATGACTGGCCCGATTTTGAAGTGATGCAACTTGCCGGAATTCCTGCATGTCCGGCTGATGCTGTACCAGAAATCAAAAATATTTCGTTATATGTTTCAGGCCACAAGGGAGGTGAAGGTTGTGTACGCGATGTGATCGAAAAAGTGTTGAAGGCTCAAGACAATTTTCATCCAACCGGCAAACTGAGTATCAATAACTGATGATGCGTTATCAAACCATATTGTTTTTAGGATTGATGATTTGGATGGAATCTGTTTCAGCCACCCGAATTCTCATTCCGATGGATGAGGCACAGCGCAATCACCTGAAAGCATACGGTATTGCTTTCTGGGAATTGAAACAAGATAGAGAGACGGATTGGCTGCTCAATTACAGGGCTGGTAGTTTTTGCATGCTGTATAACGAATTGTTGGAGAAAGAGTGCAAGGTGCGGAATGTTTCATACGAAGTAATCAGCGAAGGGCAGTATTCGCAGATCTTGCAGGAAATTGCCCGTCCCGATGTAAATATGGAATTGGTAAAGTTATTTAAGGCACCAAAAATTGCAGTGTATTCTCCCAAGACCAAACAGCCCTGGGATGATGCGGTAACTATGGTTTTAACCTATGCTGAAATTCCGTATGAAGTAGTATTTGACGATGAAGTTTTATCCGGAAAATTGCCTCAATACGATTGGCTGCATCTGCATCATGAGGATTTTACCGGACAGTATGGTAAATTTTATGCCAATTACGCCAATGCAGCATGGTATCAGGCGGAGGTGCGGGAAAATGAGCTTATGGCTGCACGTCATGGATTTACCAAAGTGAGTGAACTGAAACTCGCCGTGGTTAAAAAGATCAGGGATTTTGTTTTGGGAGGAGGATTTTTATTTGCCATGTGCTCGGCTACCGACTCCTACGATATTGCGCTCAGTGCTGATGGTGTTGATATTTGCGAATCGATGTTTGACGGAGACCCTGCAGATCCGAACTCCAACAATAAAATTGATTTCGGACCCACATTTGCATTCAAGGATTATAAGCTGATCATGAATCCATATGTGTATGAATATTCATATATAGATGCAACACCTGAAACCCGTCCGATCAATGAATCCAATGATCTGTTTACCTTATTCGATTTTTCGGCTAAGTGGGATGTAGTTCCTACCATGCTCTGTCAGAATCATACACAAACCATCAAAGGATTTTACGGTCAGACGACTGCATTCCGCAAACAATTTATCAAAAGCGAGGTATTGGTGATGGGCGAAAATAAGCAACTGGGTGAAGCGCGTTATATTCACGGAACTCAAGGCAAAGGAACCTGGACTTTTTATGGAGGCCATGATCCCGAAGATTATCAGCATCAGGTTGGAGAACCTCCTACTGATTTAAACCTGCACCCGAATTCACCCGGTTACAGGCTCATTTTAAATAATATTCTGTTTCCTTCGGCCAAAAAGAAAAAGCAAAAGACTTAAGCTTTGCTCTCGCTGAGATAGGCGTTGATATTCTTCTCGATCCGTTTTTCAATTTCGTTGTAATCCCCTTTCACAAAAGGTTGTCCCGTGATTTGTTCGAATAATTCGATATACCTGTTGGTAACGGATTCAATATATGCATCGCTCATATCCGGTTGCAGTTGCCCTTCCAGTCCCTGAAATCCGTTTTCGATCAGCCATTGACGTACAAATTCTTTCGACAACTGGCGTTGTTTCTGGTCTTTTGCCTGAATGGATGCATAGGTATCTTTATAAAAATAGCGCGACGAATCCGGGGTATGAATTTCATCGATGAGCATAATTTTACCTTCCCTGTTTCCAAACTCATATTTTGTATCTACGAGGATCAGGTTTTGCCTGTCGGCTGCTTCACTACCAATGCGGAATAAGGTGCGGGTGTAATTTTCCATCAACACATATTCTTCTTCCGGAACCAGTTTAGTGCGTATGATTTCTTCGCGCGAAATATCTTCATCATGCCCATGGCTTGCTTTGATGGTTGGTGTAATAATCGGGGTAGGAAAAGGATCGTTTTCCTTTAAACCGTCGGGCATCGGAACTCCGCAGATCTGACGCACCCCATCGCGGTATTCGCGCCATGCATGTCCGGAAAGATATCCCCGGATCACCATTTCCACTTTATAGGGTTTAGCATAATGGCCAATGGTTACGTTGGGATCAGGGCACGCTATTTTCCAGGTTGGAACTTCACTCGAAACCATATCCAGAAAATACGAGGCAATCTGATTCAATACCTGACCCTTGTATGGAATGGTACGTTTAAGTACCACATCGAATGCAGAGATCCGGTCGCAGGCAATCATCACCAGTTTTTCGTCGTTGATATTGTAAACATCGCGCACCTTTCCCCGGTAGAAGCTTTTTTGCTGCTTAAAGAAATAATTCGTTGATACCAATGGGTTTTCCATTTTTGTATAGGTGTTAAGATTGTGTATTGTCGTAAGCTTTGATGATATCTTTCACCAATCGGTGGCGCACCACATCTTCAAAGGTGAGGAAAGCGAATTGAATTCCTTCAATATTGTTGAGAATTTTCACAGCACGCAATAAACCTGATTGTTGGCTTTTAGGCAAGTCGATTTGTGTAAGATCGCCGGTTACTATGAATTTGGCGTTGGGGCCCATGCGTGTTAAAAACATTTTTAACTGCAGATCGGTAGCATTCTGGGCCTCATCCAGTATTACATACGCCTGATCCAGTGTTCGTCCGCGCATAAAAGCCATAGGGGCTATTTCAATAGTGCGGTTTTCAATATAAAGTTTAAGCTTTTCGGGCGGAATCATATCGTCGAGCGCATCGTACAAGGGTCTCAGGTAAGGATCGATCTTTTCTTTGAGGTCGCCGGGCAGAAAACCCAGATTTTCACCTGCTTCAACGGCCGGCCGGGCTAAAATGATCCGTTTTATCTCCTTGTCTTTCAAAGCCTTTACGGCCAGGGCAACGGCTGTATAGGTTTTTCCTGTTCCGGCCGGGCCAATGGCAAATACCACATCGTTTTTCTTCACCAGTTCCACCATCTTGCGTTGGTTGGGCGTGCGGGCACGAATGACTTTACCTCCGTTACCGTAAACAATAATATCGCTCAGGGCATTGGGTTCTCCGGGTGTAGGATCCGGAAGTGTTTCAGTTTGCTCCTTCTTGTTGAGCAAGACCTCCAGTTGATGCTGTGTGATATTACCTTGCTTGTTGATGAAAGCTATGATGGCATCGAGCTTGTTTTCAAGCAATTCGATTTCCTTCAAATCACCACTAACAAATAGGTTGTTTCCCCTTGAAATGATTTTGAGTTTGGGGAAATGCTGTTGTACCAGTTTCAGGTTTTTGTTATTGATTCCCAGAACGTCGGCCGGTTCAAAATGTTCAATGACAATTTCTTTGTTTACCAATGCGCAATTTTATTTATGAAGTCGTTTGTAAAGGGTATTTTTGAGAGCAATTTCAAAGGTATCAAAAAACAATAGATTGGATGCGAGTATATGCGTGAATTTTCAAGAGTAACCTTCACAACCGAGTACGGCGAAAATAGCCCGTATGCAGCTGTGCTTAAGGGTGAAATATGGAAAAGAACCCCGGATGTTCAATGGGTCGATATTTCTAATCAGGTAATACCCAACGATATACTTGCAGCGGCTTATTTATTGCGGACGACAGCTCTCCACTTTCCTCCCGGTACGATCCATCTGGTGGCCGTTGATGTAAATTTGTCAAAGTATCAGCAACTTTTGATAGCTCATTACCGGGATCAGTTTTTTGTGTCGGCCGACAACGGTATTTTCTCTATCCTGTTTCAGGATGAAAAGCCCGTTATATATGCTGTAAGTCAAGATGAGTCTTTGGCAGATCATCCGTTCCCTGAATCAGTATTGTTTCCTGCGGTAGTAGAAAACCTGTTATTAAAAAAGGATTGGGACACGTGGACGAGTCCAGGGGAAATGAAAACGATACGTAAGCATCTGACACCCATTTCAGAACATAATCAGTTGAAAGGAAGCATTCTGTTTATCGATGGTTACCAGAATGTGATTACAGATATTACGGAGAATGAGTTTAATCCAATGGTTGCAAAGTGGAAGAAATTTGAAATATTATACCGGCGCAGAAACGGGATTTCCAAAATCAGCAATGGTTACAGTAACGGGAAACAAGGCGATATACTTGCCTTGTTCAACAGTTTCGGATATCTTGAACTCGCGATCCGCGATGGCAATGCGCAAAGTTTACTGGGATTAAAAGTTGGTGGAACCATATTAATTGAATTCAATGATTGAACGAATTGTACGTATGTCGTTTGAAACGGCATCCATTACGGATTTTCTGCATGTATTTGAGCGCTCGAAAGCCGCCATTGCCGCATTTCCCGGTTGTAAGGGATTGCGTTTGTTAAAGGATTTGCACCATGATCATGTTTTTCTTACATATAGTTACTGGGATTCAGAGGATGATTTGAATGCTTACCGTAATTCCGAATTGTTCAAAACTACCTGGGCACAAACAAAAATATTGTTCAATCAAAAACCCATAGCCTGGTCTGTTCATACTATTGATACCGTAAAATGAAAGGCATAGTATTGATTTTGTTTCTGTTGACAGGTTTGTTCGTTCAGGCAGCACCCCTTGACTCAATTGGGGTTCGGAAAATAAACGGAAAAACTTTTATACGTCATCAGGTGATAAAGAAAGAAACGGCCTTTGCTATTTCGCAGCGGTATAAGGTGCATCTGGATACCTTGTACGCATTGAATCCGGGAATGAAATCGTTGAAGGTGGGTGAAATTGTTTTAGTTCCAACTGCTAATGTAGAGCCAATCAGGGAGCAAGTCGATACAAGAGATCAGGCTCATGCCAATGCAGATGCCGTAGTGAATTCACCTGCTATGAAACATAGGGTTGCACCAGGAGAAACATTGAATAAAATAGCTCAATTGTATGCTGTACAAGTCATTGATCTGCAAAAATGGAACAACCTGAAAGAGGGAAGGATTGAACCCGGGCAATGGTTGGTAGTAAATGCAGCGGCAGCCATTGTACCTTATAAACCATGGAACCGAAACAAGGAAACAATTCCCGATTCCATAAATACATTGGTATTGGATCCTTCAGTAGATGAAGTTACCGAATTGGGAATTGCACGTGTAGTTAATCAGGTTAAGCATGCCCGTGTGAAAGGATTGCCTGAAGGAGGTTTTGTATTGATCAGCAATGTGGAGAACAGTAAGCAAGTAATTATTAAAGCGGATAAAGCAGATGGCAAGAGCACAGAAGAAGGCATTATCATATATTTAAGTCAGGATGTAGCCAATCAGCTGGGCGGCGACAGACATGGTTTGATGTTGGTTGGATTACGTTATTTAATAGTACAGCCATGACCCCCATTTCAGTTGTTATTATAACATTGAACGAAGCTGCGAATATTGGACGTTGCATACAGTCAGTATTACCTGTGGCCGATGAGGTAGTTGTTGTTGATTCATTTTCTACCGATCAAACATGCGCTCTCGCAGAGACCTTGGGAGCAAAAATAGTGCAGCGCACATTTGATGGACATATCGAACAAAAAAACTATGCCATTACGCAGGCAAAATTCCCATTTATTTTGTCGCTGGATGCCGATGAATGGTTATCGGATGAGCTGACGAAGGCCATACTAAAGATCAAGGAAAATCCAATGGCTGATGGGTACCGATTCAACCGGTTGAATAACTACTGTGGAACATGGATCCGGCACGGCGCCTGGTATCCCGACCGCAAGCTCCGGCTCTGGGATTCGCGTATGGGGAAATGGGAGGGAATGAATCCGCACGATGAGTTCAGGATGGTAAAGGATGCAGTAATCAAGAATATATCCTGCGATATTTTGCATCAATCGTACCGCACAGTTGACGAGCACCGCAATAAATCGGAATACTTTTCTACTCTTGCTTCCAGAGCGTATCACAAACATGGTAAGCGCGCAACCTTTCTGAATGTTTTGTTGAGCCCGGCATTTCGCTTCCTGCGCGATTATTTCTTTTTAAGAGGATTTATGGATGGAAAGGAAGGATTGCGGATTGCCTTGCTTACAGCCCGTGAAGTGAAGTTGAAATACACTAAGCTGCTTGAATTGCAACCGCATCGGCCCGATGAAGAGCACGGGTGAAAAGTATAAAAAGGATCGCATAAGCTACCCCCAGCTGTGTTTCGAGCATGGGTTCAGTTTGAAACGAGATAAATAAGATCAGGTATTGTGTCCAAACCAGAAAACCTTTGTTCTTCTTATAAAATGCAGGATAAAAAAAGCTGCCTGTGAACAGGACCAAACCGACCAAACCACTGCCCATCAGAAAATAAATAAATTGATTATGCGGAATGATCACGGTTTCTACATCGGGAAAATGCTTCCTGAACCGATCGATATTGGTCTGTTCCAAATCTCCGATCCCACAACCGAGTATAGGATTCTCTTTAAATACCGCGAATGCAACTTTATAGGAGATCATGCGTTTGCCCAATGAATTGTTTTCGTTGTTCAGGTTGCTGCGATACGATTGTATGTCCTGAATAGTGGCTTCCGTTTTGTGTTGAATAGATGGAGAGAAAAAATAAGCCGCCGCAGGTATTCCAATAGCAAGAACCAGGTAAAGCAGTTTCGTTTGGATAGTACCCGTTTGCTTCCAAAACCGAAACAGGATAAATAACATCACTCCGTATAAGGCAAGCAGTCCGCTGCGTACTGAATAGGCGTGTAAAAACAAAATGCCGATCAAAAAAGTGGTGCTTAAAAAAAGTTTCATCCATGGGTTTTGTGAAAGAGGGCGTTCCTTCAACCAGTAATAACTAAGGGTGACCGACATCACACACATAATGCTGAAACGGATATGATTTATCGGACCCGGAATATGTTGCGATCTGCTGATCAAATCCAGATATTCTTCTGTATGCAGCGCAAAATTAATCAGGATAAAAATTTGGGTGAGGAATGTAACGGCTATAAATACTAATCCGATTCTTATCAGGTTGTGACGATGTATGGCTGGTCCAAGCACAAATGCAAAAGGCAAAAGCATGACCGGCAGTTTAATCTGAATACGTTCGTTCAGGTAGCCATAACTATCAGAGGTGATAAATTGGAAGGCATATAATAAAACCATTCCAATGGATAGAATCAACAAATCTTTATTTGTTTTCCAGTAGGGTTTATTGTTCCATGTATGTGCAATGGCCAGCAAAGTCAACCCGATCATAGCAATGCTGGGAACGGCTTTTGCGTATTCGGCCAGATACAAGCCAAGAACCGACAAGGTGAAGAAAAATAAATATCCCCGGTTGATCAAGCTATTCATGAGTTGTCGCTGCAGTTGAAGTTTAATGTACAAGAATACTTATTGTTCGCTCAAATACGAAACAGCACCATACTCAGGATCCCGGTCAGCATGATAAATTTGTACCAGTTGCTGAGGTGGCCAAAGTCTGTTTTTGTTTCTGCTTTCAATAATCGGTACATTGTTGTAAGCACAGGCAATAAAATAAAGAGTGAGGAATACCATAAAAAATAATTTTGATTCCAGAGCTTAGCTGAGAAGGTTGGATGCATAACAATATAAACGAAACCTGATATCTGGGCTAATAAAAGCAAGTTGAGCAGAAAGACGAATTGTTTACTACGCTTTATACCCCAAACAATGGGGAGGGTTTTGCATTGATCCAGACGATCGCCTTCTATATCTTCCATGTCTTTAATTATTTCGCGGATCAGGCTGATAAGAAATGCGATGCCGGCATACGTCCACAATAATTCATGATGAAGTTGAATGCCTGAAATTTGTAAAATGAGGAGAGTAAATGCACTTAAGGAGGCAACAATAAGATTACCGGTCAGAAATTGTTTTTTAAATGTGATGGCGTAAGCCCACAATACAAGGCAACAACACAACACAGCAATACTTACTTTCAGATTCACACTCCATCCCAGGAGTATTGCGATTCCTGACAAACTTAAATGCAAAGCCATTCCCTGACGCCGACTGATCTGCTGACCAATAATAACCCGATTGGGTTTATTTACCCGGTCGGTTTTTATGTCGTGATAATCGTTGATTACATATCCTCCGGCTGCAGCCATCATAGTTGCAAGGAGAACCAATACAAAAGATGGTGGAAGAATAAAACGGGAAAACGGAGGAACCGACAGGCAGAAATAAACCAAAACCTGCGTAAGTAACATGATGATCAGATTACCTGCACGAACCAGTTTTAATACCTGGACCATCATTAATCGATATGAGTAACACCACCTGAAACAATAAACTTCATTACATTGGTAGGGTCGCTGTCGAAGGGACGAATTTTATCAGCTGCAACCAAAAAAACATTTCCCGAAAAATTATAAGAGTGAGGCATATAAACGGCCACAAGCCCGTCGAGGTTCATGTCTGTTAAATCGGTTTGGGTTATAAACCCGGGTTTGAAAATGCCGGGACCCATTTCTACAATAACCGGTTTATCAAACTTGCGTTTATCTCCCACAAAAGCTTCCATGAGTTCTTTGGTGGAAGAATAGATGAGTTTCACAAACGGAATGCGTGAAACGATCTGATCCATTAGTGCGAATAAGGGTTTGGTGAAAATGCTTGAACCTATCACACCAAGCAGGGTAATGGAAAAGATGACAATAAAAAAACCAGCAGCAGGTATTCCTACATTTACATAATTGTCGACAGCCAGTACAATATACTTGATGATATAGTAGGTAATGGCAAATGGAATTACAATAAGTAAACCTTTCAAAAAGTAATTGATCAATTTGGCGACCCGTTCCCGAAACTTACTTTTCATATGCTGTTAGGTTAATGGTTAATATTCCAACTCCAAGCCCAGAGCGTTGCGCAGGTCGGTTAATACCGGATTGCGTTCGGCCATTAGTTTAAATCGGTCTTCAGCTGTAAAGATCGACTTTCCGCGCGATTGTTCGTTCAATTTGATTTGAATCTCCATTCCGGGTTGTTGTAACCGGCCGCGAAGAAACGGAATGATGGAAATACGGTCTTCTTCAAACAATTCCTGTTCATGCTTGCTGGCCAGGGTTAATTCAATCAGTGTATCGTTGATGACTACAAATGTTGCCTGTTTAAGGATGGAGGTTAAGTTCATTTTACCGGATTGTTCCAGTTGAGTAATATAGGCTTTCCATCCTTCGGTAAATTTAGCGGTGTCTAAGGGCAATGCGGGTTGTTCTTCCGATAGAGATTCTTGCGCATCCGGTTCTGCTACGATTTCCGGTTTGACGATCGAATTTTGCCGGAGACGTTCCAGTTTACTTTGCACTGAGCTGTTGCCATTCGAAACCGGCATAAGCGGAGGAGCCTGCCGTTGTGGCAATACAGGAATAATTTCAGGTTTTGGAACCGATATGGCAGGAGGCGGAACAACGGGAGGTGCTACACTTTTTTCAACCGGTTTGATTTCAACAGAAGGGGCAGAAGTCAGATCAGTTGTTTTTTTTTTAAGATCAGCAACTTCTGATTGTAAATTCAATACCGATTGAATATGGCAAAGTTTCAGCAACGTTAATTCTATATGCAGGCGTTGGTTTTTGCTGGCACGGTACTCCAGTTCACATTTGTTGATGAGGTTCATCGCATTCATGAGCATAGATGCCGAAGTAGTGGCAGCCTGTTGTTGAAAACGCGCTGCAATACTGGGGGCAACCTCTAAAAGTTTCAGGGTATTGGGATATTTGCAAACCAACAGATTGCGAATATGTTCGTTGTAACCCGATAAAAAATGGAGGGCATCAAATCCGTTTTGCAAAATCGTATCGAACAAGAGAAATAATCCGGATACATCTTGTGCCTGCATGAGGTCGATAGCCTGAAAATAATAATCATAATCCAGAATATTCAGGTTCAGGATTACATCTTTATACGTGATTATCTTTCCGGAGTAACTCACCATGCGGTCGAAAATGGAAAGTGCATCGCGCATGGCACCATCGGCTTTTTGAGCAATCACGTGCAAGGCTTCTTCTTCGGCCTGAATGCCTTCGCTTTCACAAATTTTCCGCAATTGGGTAACGGCATGTTCGATGCTGATCCGTTGAAAATCGAATACCTGACAACGCGATAAAATAGTTGGAAGAATCTTGTGTCGTTCTGTGGTTGCCAGAATAAACTTGGCATAAGGCGGTGGTTCTTCCAGGGTTTTCAGGAACGCGTTGAATGCAGCCGCGGTAAGCATATGCACCTCATCAATGATATAGATTTTATATTTTGATCCCTGGGGCGCATAACGCACCTGTTCTACCAAACCGCGGATATCATCAACCGAATTGTTGGAAGCTGCATCGAGTTCATAAATATTGAACGAAGCATTGGCGTTAAAGGTCTTGCAGGAATTGCATGTATTGCAAGCTTCAGCCTCAGGAGTCAGGTTTTCACAATTGATGGTTTTTGCCAGAATCCGGGCGCAGGTGGTTTTACCCACACCACGCGGACCGCAAAACAAAAAGGCATGCGCCAGTTTATTGTTCCGGATGGCATTGCGCAGCGTTTGGGTAATATGCTCCTGCCCGATAACGCTTTCAAAGGTTGAAGGCCTGTACTTACGTGCCGAAACAACAAAATTTTCCATGCTGCTAATGTAGGAATTTTTGAGGCATACGTGGTGCTAAAACCTTTGGGAAGTTTTGCACGAGACAGCCAAAAAAATCAACAATGCTTAAAGTTCGAGGGCAACTTCATTACGTGTCAGGTCTTCCAATACTTCGGGTTTGCGAATCAGGTGTGCCTGACCTTTGTACAAGAGCACTTCTGCCGGCCTTACGCGGGCGTTGTAGTTGCTGCTCATGGTAAAACCATAGGCTCCGGCATTGCGGAAACACAGCACATCACCCTCATGTACCTCAGTCAGTTTACGATCCCAGCCAAAAGTGTCGGTTTCGCAGATATAGCCTACAACGGTGTAAATCCGTTGTTTACCTAATGGATTGGAGATATTCACGATATCGTGGTACGCATCATACAACATCGGGCGGATGAGGTGATTCATACCTGAATTTACTCCCACAAATACGGTAGCGGTGGTTTGCTTGATCACATTGGCTTTTACCAGAAAATATCCCGATTCGCTAACCAGGTATTTGCCGGGTTCAAACCACAGTTCGAGGTTGCGGCCGTATTCGTTGCAAAAGATCTGGAACCGATCGCTGATGGCTTTGCCCAATTCTTCAATATCGGTAGTTACATCGCCTTCTTTGTAAGCCACTTTAAAACCACTCCCGAAATCTATAAATTCCAGTTCTTTGAAGTCTTTGGCTGCATCGAATAATATTTCGGCACCCTGAAGAAAGACTCCGGCATCGAGAATATCAGAACCTGTATGCATGTGCAAGCCGTTCACTTTGATATTGTATGTTTTTACCACACGTAACACATGACGCAACTGGTAAATACTGATCCCGAATTTGGAATCGATATGTCCGGTAGAAATTTTGGAATTGCCTCCTGCCAGAATATGCGGATTCAGGCGAATACAACAGGGAACGCTGTTGCCATAGGCTGCACCGAAGTGTTCGAGAATAGCGATATTATCGATATTGATATGTACACCGCTTTCTACAGCTTCCTGAATTTCGGCAAAGGCCACACAATTGGGAGTAAAAATTATTTCTTCCACATTGAATCCGGCACGCAGACCCAGTTTCAATTCGTTGATAGAAACTGTATCCAATCCACAACCTTCATTGCGCATCAATTGCAAAACAGCTTTGTTGTTGAGGGCTTTACAAGCGTATTTTATTTTTACATTCAGCGGTTCAAAAGCTTTCTTCAGACGTTTATATTGAGAAACTATTTTTTCGGCATCATACACATACACAGGCGTACCAAAGGTTTCAGCAACATCCAGCAGTTTAACTCCGCCGGCAAAATAATCGTCGTTTAAAAGTTCCATGAAAATAAAAATTAGGCAGCGAAAATAAGGCAAAAGACAGAATTGCCAAAGGTTAGCGTTTGTTCGTGAAGATTACTTCGATTTATAATCTCCGCGTTTCCAGGCTTTAAAAAATTCATCCCAGGCAAAAGGATCGAAGAGGCGTTGCGGTGGAAGTTGGCCGTTGTAATAATAATTGCGCGATTGTTGTTGAAAATAATAACGTCCGTTTTCTGAACCATCCATGGGCAAATCATATGTACTGCGCCGTGTATTATAACGCGCACTGGCCATAGCCTGATCAGGTATTTTTGCCTTTACAAAATAGTAATTGAATTCTTCCAGCGTTGGCCATCCTCTGATAACTGTTTCGGGAAGGTAAAAGGTATCTTCAGCCAAGGGTTGAATAATGGAATAACGATATGATTTAAGGTTGTTAGGAATAACGCGTTCAGCAGTTTTTGCGCCAATGTAGCTGAACAGGATAGTGTCTCCTTTTCGCGCAACAAAAGAGAAAAATCCTCCAGGATCGGTATAGGTTCCCTTGCCGGTATTTTTAATCCGGATAGAAACCAGCGGAAGGGCACGCAAACTGTCGGCAGTAACTACCATACCCGAGAATTGCACCAGGTCATTATCTTGTTGGGCACGGGCTGTTTGAAAAGCAAATAGGAGCAGGAGTAGTGGAGTAATTAATTTCATCAATAAAGAATGCCTAAAGCCATACAAATGATAACAACGACAGGATTGGGTATTTTAGTCGTCAAAAGTACAAATAATGTTCCCAAAAGTACCGACATATTCATTTCATTTACCTCAACCGGTCGAAAAAGCAGGTAAGCCGATGAGATCACCAAACCTGCTGAAGTGGCGTTAATTCCTTCAATGGCGTTCTTAACCGGAGAGAACCTTTTTACCTGAGCCCAGATCGGATACACAAAAAAGATTAAAAAAGTTCCCGGTAAAAATATTCCTACTGTCCCGATTATAGCACCCAGGATCTGGCCAAAACCATTCCAGTCTTTGAGGATCATTGCACCGGTGAAGGTAGAGATACTGAACACGGGTCCTGGAATGGCCTGCAACACTCCCACACCGAGCAGAAATTCATTCGGGCTGAGGTATTGTTTGAATTCCACAAATTGATTGTACATCATGGGAATTAATACATGTCCGCCTCCAAACACTATGCTTCCGTAACGATATGTATTTTCGAACAACAGAATGCCTTTGTTGTGTGTGATGGCACCTAAAATAGCGGCGAGGAAAAAGACACCAACGAACAAAAAGAAATTCCCCCAGGGAACATGCCGGATCCGTTTAACATCCGTGATGTCGGCATGGTTAAAGAAATTAGATACTATTCCTCCCAACAGCAACAGCACCGGAAAAATAACTGGTGTGGTAAACCAGATTCCGGCAAAAGCCGATACAATCATGAGGATCCAATGATACGAACGGGTAACAAACAGCCCTTTGAATTTGTAGGCTGCATAAATGATAAAGCCAACCGCCATGGGTTGAATGTATTTGAGGAAATCGAGTTTCGGATTGTACAAATCAAACCGGTAAATCAATACCGCAAGAATAGTCATCAGAATAGAGGCCGGTAAGACCCAAACGGCCAGTCCCAGAAATGCACCCAACGGTCCGCCATTTTTATACGAAATGGCCGTGATCATTTGTGTGGATGTGGGACCGGGCATCATCTGACACAGCGATGTGATTTCCTTGAGTTCAGGTTCGGTCAGGTATTTCCGTTTGAGTACAAATTTTTTATGAAACTGGGTAATATGTACTTGCGGACCACCAAACGCGGTTAGCGCGATGCCAAGAACATCGAGCAAAAAGGCTCCTGATACAAAGCGGCGAGTTCGGGATTTGCGTAATGCCATCCGGTATTGAAAAGATCAAACATATCAAATTCGGGTGATAAAACAACAGTTTGTATGAAGGGATTGACTTTCAAAGGGATTTTAAGGACACCCAATGCAGAATCAGCTTAAATGGTTTCAGCCAGATTTTTGGCCATGCTGAATACGCCTTCTTCGCGAAGAGTAGCCCTTGCTTCGAGCAATGAACCGTTTAAAAATGAGGCAAAATAAGGTAGGGCGTTAACCCCGGCCAGTTTGCGGATTTTGGGTGCATCTTCTGAATGCATACATAAAAACACGACAGAACTTAATTCCGGTTTGTTGGATATTTTCTCGAAACGTGGCTTAAACAAGCGACAACTGCCGCACCAGTTAGCCACAAACATAACCATCACTTTAGGTGTTGTCTGCAGTATTTGCAACGCTTTGTCTTCGTCGAGGTGCTTAATCATAGCTTTTGCAAAGGTAATAGGTAAACCGCTTGGTTAAAAAAAATGCTCTCCTTTCGGAGAGCATTTTAAGGAGTGAATTCCGGTTTTTATAATTTAAATGGAACAATCGATTGCAGGTTGAGTCCTACACCAACAGAAGCCATATTGTATGCAGCAAAAGTGTAATCTCCGTGAAGGGTCAACAACAGTAATTTAAGACGAATACCAACAGTTGCACGCACACCGCTGTTTTTGCCGGAGATATCGATCGGGTCAGTAATGGTAATTACTTTAGCTGGTTTACCTTGTCCGGGTCCAGGACTTGTAGCCGTGGCTATATCATTTGGTCCGGTAATCGGGTAATCTCCTTTCAGGGCCAAAGAAACATTGGAATGCTGGTAACCTAATCCAAGATAAGGAGTTAACGGTCCGAGTTTTTTAGAAATCAATACATTGATGGTCCAGGCAGAACCGGTGAATACAATTTTTTGATTATCGAAAGCTGGTAAGCCTGCTGGTTTATAAACATTGGTATCGGCATCCGGTTGTAGTCCATTCTTGCCAAATGCAAATTCAGCATCGAGTGATGTATAACCAAACATAGCCGAAAGATCGAATGGCATTTCTTTAATTCCCGGAATCCACTGTTTGAAATCGTGTTTCACTGCAAAACCAAATAATCCAATACTGATATCACCCGCTTTGATGGTTGGTAAATAGCGAATACCCAGTTCGGTCCCGAATCCCACACCAACTTGAAACTGCATGGTTGGCACAGGAAAGAAAGTAAGACCTGCGCCCGGAGGTAATACAAAAGAAGTAAGTGGGGTATCGTTACCGGTAAATGGACTCTTTTCCACTAATTCAACTGTTGGTCCATCGCCACTGCCAAAAACAGTAGGTGCTTCCGATGACTCTCCTGATTTCAGTCGCAGTTTATTCAGACCAAGGGTGGCTACATCGTATATTTTATCGGCATCTGGGGCAAACGCAAGATTTCCTGAAAAGGTAAGGTCAAATCCACCAATACCATGTGGTTTGGCGGTTTGGAACCAACCACCGTTTAATCCGGCACCAAATGATTTCATCATCGGTCCCATATAGGCATTCATCAATAAATTGGCATCGCTGACACCACCACGTAATAAAGTAGCGGCATCACCCTGAGCACGCAAGTCGCTTGCAGTAAAGAAACTTAAAGCGCTGATACTTAAAATTAGTATTCGTTTTTTCATAGCATTGAATTTATTGTAAAAATAAAATTACAAATGGAAATTGCAAGTACTCCCCGTTAAAATGGTTGAAAACAGTATAAGTGAACGGGAAAGGGGTATGAGTATTGGTTAATGGTTATTACGTTATTTAGATTTAGTTCTCTGGTTAGCTACTTCGCCCGCTTTCGCTGCGCTTCAGCGAGGCAAGTACTTCGTAATTATGTCCACCTTCGATAAAGCTATAGTGGATGATATGATTATGTTACCTGAATGTCGACAACTTCGCAATTCGTAATTTGTACTTCGTAAGAACAATTCTTGATTCCGGTCAGTTCCGCAAAGCCAAATCCTGATTGTTTTCGAAAAACCTATGCTTGCAAAAGGAAGCTGTATTTTTGCGTAATAATTCTGCCATATGCCTCCCATCAGTTATTCTACCTTTTCTAAACCAAAATATGTAAGTCCTGAAGAAGCCGTAAGTCTGGTGCAATCCGGTCAACGCGTATTTCTGCATGGCAGTTCTGCAACGCCCGATGTGTTGATCGAAGCCTTATACAACCGGTATCAGGAATTGCGCAATGTTGAGCTGGTAAGTATCAGTACGTTTAGCAAAACCAATTTTGCCGATCCCAAATACCAGGGCAGCTTTTATTTCAATTCCCTGTTTACTTCCGAAAGTACACGGGCAGTAGTCAATGGCCCCAATGGAGATTATATTCCCGTTTTTTTGAGTGAAATTCCTAAACTCTTTCGCGAAAATTACCTGCCCATTGATGTAGCTTTTGTGCACCTGTCGCCTCCCGATAAAAATGGATTTTGTTCGCTCGGGACTTCTGTAGACGTAGCACGTGCTGCTACCGAAACAGCCAAACTGGTAATTGCCCAGATCAACCCCAATATGCCACGCGTACACGGTGCCGGGTTTATACATGTGAGTCGAATTCATAAAATGGTATGGGTAGATGAACCCTTGCATGAAGTGGATTACAGCAATGGTACGGATGATGTTGCCTCACAAATCGGAAAGAATGTTGCCGGATTGATTGAAGACGGAGCTACCTTACAAATGGGTATCGGGAAAATTCCCGATCTCGTTTTAAAAAACCTCACCAACCATAAAGACCTGGGAATACATACCGAGATGTTTTCGGATGGAGTAATTCCTTTGATCGAATCGGGTGTGATCAACAATAGACTGAAACGACTCAACACCGGCCGGTTGGTTACAGGCTTTTTAATCGGAACCCGCAAGCTTTATGATTTTGTCGACGATAATCCGATTGTAAACGCATTGGATATTTCTTACGTGAACGATGCCAGTATCATCCGGCAAAATCCCAAAGCTACGTCCATCAACAGTGCTATTGAAATTGATCTTACCGGACAGGTCTGCGCTGATTCCATCGGTACCTATCAGTTCAGTGGCATAGGCGGACAAATGGATTTTATTCGCGGTGCGTCTTTATCTGCAGGAGGTAAACCAATCATTGCCATGCCATCGTGTACCTCAAAAGGAATTTCGCGTCTGGTACCCGAACTCAAACCCGGTGCGGGTGTAGTTACTACACGCGGACATGTGCACTGGGTTGTAACCGAATACGGTGTGGTGAATTTATACGGAAAGAATATGGAGCAACGGGCACGTATGCTCATCGATATTGCACATCCCGATCACCGCGAAATGTTGGAGAAGGCGTATTTTGAGAGGTTTAAGAAGTTGAAGTAGGCAGAATATTCACACCGGTTCGCTCCACTGATTTCTTGCACCTGGCAATTACAAAATATTTAGAACAATTCCGGATAAATCCATTTAAGGTATTTTAATATCTGGCTTTTCATTCAATCATTAACTTGGTTGTATGAAATGGAAAGTAATCCTGTTTCTTTTATCGGCATTTTCAGGTAAAATATTAAATGCACAGGCATTACAAAATAGTTATCTAAAAGGTACGCCAAAGTATTACAAAACCCGATGTCCGCGGCCGGCATTTCGATTGATCAGTCATGCCAACAACGATACCATCTGTTCGGGTACAAAAGTTTCCATCATAAATCTGGCAGATTCGATCGGGCAAACAGACCCTTCAGATACACCAACACGTAAGACAATTATTGATTGGGGGGATGGGGCTTTTTCGGTTGTTATAGGCAGGCGTGATACTGCGCACCATTCATATGGCATTGGAACGGCAACAAATTACTTGACCGTGATAGGCTTAGATGAAGATCCGATGACCGGTGTGAGTACTTGCTTACCGGTATTTTTTCCAGATACAATGATTGGTCAGCAAGTCATTCGTTTACATGTATTGGCTGTTGAATCAGTCAATATATTTGGAAAGAGGTTTGCTCCCTTGAACGATACTTGTGATTATTATGTGACCAATGAGGTTGGAATTACTTACCAGTGGAGTATTGATAAAGGTGTGTTGCTATCCCGTACCGACAGCAATGTAGTTAAAGTCCGATTGCCTGAAGAAAATACAACATGTACAATTAGAGTGGAAAAAACTAATAACAAAGGATGTTCCGGAACAGATGCACTTAATATTACAGTTGGTACAACCGGTATAGAAGATGATAAGGAATTAGAATCTGCAATGGTTTATCCTAATCCGGCAACCCATAACATTTACTTTTCTATCAACCTAAAATATGCAACTAAGATCAAGGTAATAATTTATGATATACTGGGGCAAGAAGTTTCAATACAATCATTTTCACTACCTGCAGGCGAATCGACACGTTCCGTTGTACTGGAAAAGGCTTTATCAGGAATGTATTTCATGAAACTGGAAACAAAGGAAGAAGAGAAGGTGATTAAATTTTTCGTGGATTGAAATTCTTCCGAATACTTCTCGTCCTGAAAAATCGGTTTTCAATAAATTTATTGAAGAAAGTTGAATATAAGTGTGATAGTGAGTGCGGGTGTGAATGTGGAGGTACAAAATGAGTATTGAGCCTTTCGCACTCAATACTTACTCTCGAACTCATTTTGTGATCCCGCCGGGACTTCCCGATTGCGTTGCTGTAGTTCGTTCCTCACACAGCAACTGATGCGGGATAAACCTGCCCGACTTCGTCATTCAGGCGGGCTTCTCGTCCCAATTTGGCTTTAAACAAAGAAGGATTTAGGTGGTGATCCGCTGGGACTTCCCGCTAACATTGTTGTAGCTCGTTCCTCGCACAACAATTGTTGCGGGATAAACTTCTCGTCCCAATTTGGCATAATGCAAAAAAGACGACAAAGTCGTCTTTTTTAGATGTGATCCCGCTGGGACTCGAACCCAGGACCCCTACATTAAAAGTGTAATGCTCTACCAACTGAGCTACGGAATCATCTTCCCGCTTGATTTTGCAGGGTTGGAATTCCTACAACGGGCTGCAAAAATAAAACGATAATTCAATTCAACAAATCCGAACCGTTCTTTTTTGGAAGAATTTTCACCATCCTTAGACAGTCAGGGTGTTAGCCTGTAAATTTCTTTTTCAGTTTTGCCTTAATGCTGGATTTGCCTTAGGGATTGTCCTTATTCGAAAAAGGAGGGGCAACAACTTTTTTTAATGTAATAGTTGTTTGCTCTAAAAAGAATGAATAGCATGTTACACTTTTCAAATAAATTCATGGGTAACTTTTATTGCTTTTTAATAGTCATTCTGGATTATCGCGCATTCGACATTTTTGATTCACTGTTCAAACCCATTCGAAAAGATTGACGCACGGCATGAATACCCTGTATTTATGAATATTGTCAGCTAATTAGCTGGAATAAAATCACACGCTAAACTGCCTAGGGTCAGTCATGCATTATGACACAATTATTACACTTGAATGGTTTTTTAAGTCTGGGAAATTCTATGTAACACCTCTCAGTTTAATTCATCAATATGAATAAAAAGATTCTCACTTTTAGTTGTTGCTTACTTGGATTAGGAGCATCAACACTTTTCGCCCAGCAGGGATCTGTTGCGTCGGGCGGAAATGCCAGCGGGGCGGGCGGTACGGTTAGTTACAGTATCGGCCAGGTTTTCTACACGTGTCCTACGGGAACAACGCATAACCTCATTCAGGGTTTACAAGTGCCTTACGAAGTTTTTGTTATCAACCAAACAACGGAGGAAGCAGAAAACATCGGCCTGACCTTTTCGGTTTATCCCAACCCCGTGGCAGAACACTTCACGCTGAAGGTTGAAAACAGCCAGGAAAAAGCATATACCTATCAGTTTTACAATGCCCAGGGACAACTGATCTCTTCGGGCAAAATTGATACCGACGAAACCCAGATTCAAACCTCACAACTCACAACAGCATATTATATACTTAAAGTATATGAGAAAAACCAAACCGTAAAAACTTTTAAAATCATTAAATACTTATAAGAATGGAAAACCTTAGACAAAAATTTTGTATCGCCGTATTGCTGCTGTTTACCTTTGGTAATATCTCAGCACAATCACCTCATAAGATGAGTTATCAGGCAGTGGTTCGCAACAGCACGTTTAACCTGGTTGTGAATACCAATGTAGGAATGAAAATCAGCATCCTGCAGGGATCAGCTACTGGTACAGTGGTGTATTCAGAAACGCAGTTACCAAAAACCAATATCAACGGTCTGGCTTCGCTCGAAATTGGAAGCGGTACCGTTGTAGCAGGTAATATGGCTACCATCAATTGGGGAGCCGGTCCGTTTTTTATCAAAACCGAAACCGACCCTGCCGGAGGTACCAACTATACCATCGTTAGTACAACCCAGTTTTTGAGTGTTCCTTATGCTTTGTATGCAGCCAATTCAGGCAATGCAGCAACTACAACAGGTAATTGCATGGAATGCCATGTGCACGATAAAAGCACAACAGGTGGAACCGGCTACGTAGGTTCACTTGCCGAAAAGCGCGACAACGCTGCCGACAGTTGGAAGTATTCTGTACATGCGAAAGGTGAAACTGCAATGGCTGAAGGAACCAGCTCAAGTTGCTCAGCTTGTCATGCACATCAGGGATTCAGTTACCGGGTAGCTAACAAACTTCAACCGACGTTTACAGGAACCGGACCTTATGCATTCTCTTTATCTATACCGCCTTCGCATTCTTCGGCCATGTCGTCATTACCACAACATATCGGATGCTTCACTTGTCATAAAGGAAGTCCAAAAGATTCCATGGCTTTGATTTCTACCGATTCAGTTAAATTGTTGTTCTATGCCATGCCGGGTAAAGAAAAATTTGTAAACCTGACCCAGGATAAAGGAAAGAGCAATTTGTGTATCCTGTGTCATCAGGCTCGTCCGATTACTCAAAATACCACTTCGGGTAATGGTGCATCTTTAGACTATCCGGATATGGCAACCAAGCTGACCGATATATTCTACGACAGTACTAAAACAGCCTCAACTGGTAATAAAGTTTCTCTTTCATCACATACAGTTGGACATTATGGATGGCCGGGCAATGTGTTGGCAGGTAAAGGATTCGGTGCAATAGAAATACCCGGAGGTCCTGTAGCTTATACCAATTCAGCGCATACGGTTGAGGCTTCATGTATCAATTGCCATATGGCCAATCCAAAAGTAGTGAACGATGAACCGGTAGGAAGCCATACATTTACTGCCGCCGGTAATTTTAACGGATGTAACGTAACCGATTGTCATGGTTCTTCACCACTTTCAGCATCATCTGCAAAATTTGTGAATGCAACCAAAAACCAGAAAGCCAATCTGGATACCCTTGCCGGACTATTAATGTCGAAGGGTCAATATTTGCAAGGAATTGATTCCTCATTCTTGGCGGATGGTACTACCCCAAAAAATCTTTGGTATAAATTTACTTCCTTACACTTTACAGGTAGTCTGAATATTGGTAATAGTGCTGGTCAGTTTGTTGTAAATACAGCTACTATTCCTTCAGGCAGATACAAATGGCCAACCCTTACCAACGGACAGTTTGCAGCTTTGCAGGCTTTCTCGGTAGCCATTCGTGAATTCAGTGGTGGTATTCACAATACCCAGTATACCGACGCGCTGTTGCGCAATTCCATTTGGTATCTCAGAGCCAATCCGATACCATAGTCTGTCGTAAGGGCCAATAACAATTGTCGTAAGCTGCTCAGTTGTTATTGGCCTTTTGATAGGATTGCAAACAGAACGACGTTGATCCTTAACCAAAACAAACCTGTTTTTACACAAAGATTGAATACATAATTTTATGAAGAAGAATTACAAATACTTATTTATCCTTCCGGTTTTTTTGGGAGCGATATTCCTGTCAGAAAATGCCTTTTCCCTGTTAACCAATTTCTCGTCGGTAAACCGTGCGGGAGATCCGGTAGGGCCGGGACTAAGTTCCAGTAAGAACTGCACCGGTTGCCATTCCGGAATTGCACTTGTGACCAACAATCAGGTGAGCCGGCAATTTACTTTTGGAGCGAATGAGACCAGTTATATACCGGGAAATACGTATACCATCAAATTCAAAATCGTGACTGGCGGATCAGTTGGATTTTCATCTACTGTATTGCGTAATGATTCGAATACAATGGCCGGTACATGGTCAGTTCTGGATACTGCAGAAACCAAAATTTTCCCGCATTTGGCATCCGGTCGTTTTTATATGAACCATCGGGTTGGTACAACTACCGGGGGATTCAAAGAATACCAGTTTAAATGGACAGCTCCGGCACAGGGAACAGGACCGGTTACATTTTATTTTGGTTCACTCACATCCAACGACGATCAGTCTTCTTCCGGCGACACTACCTTCCTGAATTCTTATGTGATAGCAGAAGGTTCAACTACAGGAATACCGACAATCAATGGATCAGCTAATTGCCGGATTTATCCAAATCCTGTTCAGGAAAAATTAAATCTGTCTTTTGTACAAACTGAGAACAGCAATGTTTCAGTGAGCTTAATCGCACTTGATGGAAAGCAACAATGGATCCTATTTAATGAAGCAAAAGCTGCCGGTACACATCACTTAAGCTTCAATCTTGCTGGTTTGGTACAGCCTGGTATTTATTTCCTGCGCCTTGAAGGTTCAGGAATAAACCATATTCAGAAGGTACTGGTGTATTAGTTCTTCTGAAATTAAGGGTTCCAGTTTCTTAAAAGCCCTGTGATTTGTTTCACAGGGCTTTTTTTATGGCAAATAATTGATACGTGAAAATCATTGTTGTCCGGGGAAAGTTTTAAAATAAAGTGTTTTGGGCGTTCCCCTGAAGGTAAGCGCACGAGAAGTTAATTTTAAAGCAGCCATCCATCGCGCGTCCTTCATGGGCACCCCCAAATTCATTAACACTTTTATTGCCCAGTCAAACATTGCATGAAAATCGTAAAATGATGAGCAATATGGGTTGAAACACTTACCACAATCAGACTTTTAACACGGAATTGCAAAATATCTTTGAAATCAATTAGTATACCTGAATAGCCGTTCCACCAGGAGTTTTTTCAGGATTAAATTTTGGAGTAAAAATATGAAGCGTATTTTAGAGATGTTGATTTCTACCCGGGCCACTTTGTGGTTGCTGCTGGTATATGCAATAGCAATGGCTGCTGCAACTTTTGTTGAAGAATATTACGATACAGCAACTGCATTCCGATATGTTTACCGGGCAAAATGGTTTGAGTGCATTCAGTTATTACTGGTGGTAAATTTTATCGGGAATATCAAACGGTATAATTTGTTGTCGCGCAGAAAACTTACCGGATTTCTTTTTCACAGCGCATTCATTGTTATTTTACTGGGTGCCGGAGTTACCCGTTATTTCGGGTATGAAGGTTTGATGCATATTCGCGAAAACGAATCTTCTAACCTGGTGATCAGCGAGCAAAAAGTACTGAAAATGATATTGGTTGACGGAACTAACATTATCCGTCGCGAACTTCCCCTGGAAATGAATGAACTGTCCGGTACCGGTGCATTAACACAGGAATTCAGGGTTGGAGGCGAAGATGTTTTGCAAATTCAGCGCAAGGCATTTTTGAATCATGTGGCGGAAGAAATAGTAGAGAATGCCGAAAGCGGAGTGGATTGCATCAAGATGAATGTGTTTGATCAGGGAAAGGAGGCCGATCTGGTAGTGACTGATCATGAAATTTCCCGTAAACATTCGATTCCGGTTTCATTTAACAGTGAAACACCTCATGAAGGATTTCAAATTACAGAACAAAGTGGTAAATATCTGTTGCGATCCTCGCTTGAATTGAAAACAGTAACACTGCCCGAGTTGACCGAAAATTCAATTCCGTCGAATACAGCAGTAGAATTATCCCCCAATACGCAATACAGCACATTAGACAATGCATTCAAGTTTATCTTTCATCAGGGTTTTAAGAAAGCGAAGAAACAATGGGTTGCTACCGATTTAGAATCCAATCAATTTTCGGCTCTGTTGATGGAAGTACAGTATAAAAACAGTTCGCATGAAATACCAGTATTCATAGATCAAAATGGAATTGGTAACTGGCAACATATCAGACTCGATAAACTATCAATGTTATTGGGATACGGTGAAAGGGAAATTCGGTTGCCCTTCGCCTTGCGTTTGAATGATTTCAGTATGGAACGCTATCCGGGTTCGAATTCACCCTCTTCCTATGCAAGCGAAGTTACCATTCTTGACAAACGTGCGAATCAACCGACAGACTATCGGATCTACATGAATCATATTCTGGATTATGATGGTTTTCGCTTTTTTCAATCGTCTTACGACAAAGATGAGAAAGGAACCGTACTTTCTGTCAACCATGATTTTTGGGGCACCTGGATAACCTATTTCGGATATTTTTTACTGGCTCTTGGTTTTGTATTCACCCTTTTCAATAAGAATTCACGCTTTCAGCAATTGAGCCGAAGCATTCGTGAAATTCGCCGGATCCGCATGCAAAAGGTAACCATCGTGCTGGTGTTACTTCTGGGTTTTGGAAGTTGGGCCAGTGCAGCTGATGTTGTATTGAAACCGGTAAGTCCGGTACATATTGACAAACTAAGCAAACTCATTGTACAAACATACGATGGCCGTTCAGAGCCATTGCATACTTTATCGTATGAAGTGATGCATAAAATTGCGCGCAAAGATGTGTTTGAAATGGAAGGAAAGGGACGGATGGATGCCATGCAGGTAATGATGGATATGTTACTGAATCCCCAATACTGGAAAAGTCAGAAGATCATTTATGTGCGCGAAAAATCTGTAGCCGATCAATTGGGCATTTCAGGCAAGTATGCCTCTTATCTTGATCTGGTGGATAGTACGGGTACCCCAAAATTGAATCGTTTTGCCGAAGAAGCATTTCGTAAAAAAGGTTCAGAGCAAAATAGTTTCGATAAAGAAGTTATCAAGGTCGGTGAACGCCTTGAAATTTTGATCATGCTTACACAAGGTTCTTTGTTACGAATTTTTCCCGAACCGGTGAGCAACAGCAAGCAATGGATCAGTTGGGATAATCCGGCTGCGCAAATAGTGGTTAACGATGTGTATCACTTATCGGAGGAATACCAAATACCGCAATTCAATTACAATAACCTGATGGGTGCTTACCTGAGTGCTGTGTACCAGGCAACTTCAACCAATGATTACAGCAAGGCAGATAAAATACTCGAATACATTTACCAGATTCAGCGGAGCAGCAACCTGGCTTCTGTAATTCCAAGCGAGAATCAGGTCAGCCTGGAATTGTTTTATAACAAGACGCAGATCTTTTCTTTTCTACGGAATGTATATGGTTTGCTGGCTGTGTTTTTATTGATTCTGGCCTATGCCGAGAATTTTCGTGAAAAAAGAAACAAATGGATTTCAGGCTTGCTGAATGTATTTCTTTTCGGGTTGGCCCTGGCATTTTTATACCACACTTTTGGATTGGTGTTGCGTTGGTATCTGGCCGGGCATGCACCCTGGAGCAATGGCTATGAAGCATTGTTGCTAATAGGTTGGGCAGGCATTCTGGCCGGATTTACGTTTATCCGTTTTTCTAAAATCCCATTGGCTGCAACCGCATTGCTCGCATTTTTCACCTTAATGACGGCAGGTCACAGCAGTTATGATCCGCAAATAACAAACCTGCAACCGGTTTTGAAATCGTATTGGCTCATCATTCATGTTGCTACGTTGACGATCAGCTATGGCTTTTTGGGATTGGCATTTATTTTGGGATTGTTTACTTTAACTTTATACCTCTTTAAAAACAAGCAAAACGAAACTTTATTAAATCTGCGCATTCGCGAATTGGCAAACATCAACGAAATGAATGTGACTATTGGTTTGATACTGGCAACACTCGGTACATTTCTGGGTGGTGTGTGGGCTAACGAATCTTGGGGGAGATACTGGGGATGGGATGCCAAGGAAACCTGGGCACTGATTATTACCATCGTTTATTCGGTGGTGGTGCATTTGCGTTTGGTGGATGCATACCGTGGAGATTATTTTTTCTCGGTAGGTGCTGTCGTTGGTTTTGGAAGTGTATTGATGACCTTCATTGGCGTAAATTATTATCTTTCAAAAGGCATGCACAGTTATGGAGGTGGAGAAACTCCTGTATTCCCGTTATGGGCATGGTTGATGATTGTGGCCGTTATCACGTTGATCATGGCTGCATGGAAGAAAGAAAAAGCATTGCGAAATGCAGACTCCCCAGCTTTGTCGACTCATGAAAATCACAATGAAAATTAAATCCGAAATAATGCGTTTATCCATGCAAAAAATACTAAGTCTCTTTGTGTTTACGATGACTCTTTGGAGCTGCAACTCAACGCAACCTGAATCGCTGATGACTACGGATCCGAATGTACATAAGGTTCTTGTGCTCGAACAAATTCATACCACTCAATATACGTACCTGCTCGTAAATGAAGCAGGGGATGAAGTTTGGCTCGCATTGCCGAAAACGGAAGTGAAAATAGGAGAGGTGTATTACTACACCAATGCCATGTTGATGCAAGATTTTCCAAGCAAAGAGCTGGGAAGGGTTTTTAATCAGATCTTGTTTGTACAGGGAGTTTCTGAAACCCCTCCAGCCCTCCAGCCAATGGCCTTACCAGCAATTCAGGAGCCTGCACATAACCCGCATGCTGAAAGCGAGCTACATCCTGAAGTCAAAATGGATGTTAAACTCAATACTGATCCACAGGCCATCACAATTGCCGCCTTGCTAAGCAGTCCGGAAAAGTTTGCCGGAAAACAAATTTCCATTCAAGGCAAGGTAACCAAATTTAATGCGCAGATTATGGGCAGAAACTGGATCCATATTCAGGATGGAACGGCATCCGGTGAGAATTTTGATTTAACCATTACTACACAGGAAATCGTACAACTTGAACAGGTATATACGTTTGAGGGTATCATTTCGGTGAACAAAGATTTTGGGTCCGGATATCAGTATGCCATCATTCTGGAAGATGCCAAGGTGAAGTAGTAATGTTTAACTGAAATCAGATAAAGCCTTGCATGAACTAAACAATATTAAAGTAACCCTCATTAGGTAAATAGGGTAATTGGTGAGACCAACTACACGGAATCAGCTCTCTTATTTGGTATTAAGCGTAATAAACGGCACCATCATTTCTTCCATACTGATTCCTCCATGCTGAAAAGAATTGGAATAGAGTTTTACATGGTAATTGAAATTGTTGGGATAAGCCATAAAATCATTGTTTGTGGCAAATACATAGCGGGTGCTCATGTTTTGTTTAGGTAAGAAAGCTTCTTCCGGATTCTTCACCGTAAATAATTCACTCTCGTCGTAATTCAGGTTGCGGCCTTGCTTGTAACGCAGGTTGGTGCTGGTACTGCGATCGCCGATAATTTTAACCGGATTTTGTACACGGATGGAGCCGTGATCTGTGGTTAGAATAATACGCGCCTTTTTTTGAATAATGCGTTTGATGGCATCAAAAAGGGGAGAGTGTTCAAACCACGAAACGGTAATGCTGCGATATGCCGCTTCATCTTCGGCTAATTCTTTCATCACATTCATCTCAGTGCGGGCATGACTCAGCATATCCACAAAATTGTATACGATTACATTCAACGGATTGTTGAATAAATTGGGAATCTGATCTACCAGATTTCTCCCGGCATCGAGGTTGGTCACTTTGGTGTAAGAGAACTTTTCTTTGTATCCCAGGCGTTGCAATTGATGTGCAAGCAATTCTTCTTCGTATTTATTTTTTCCTTCGTCTTCCTCTTCATCCACCCATAAATCAGGATGTATTTTATCGATCTCTGAAGGCATGATCCCTGCAAAGAAGGCGTTTCGGGCATAATGCGTCGTAGTGGGTAAAATGGTCAGGTATGTCTCTTCCTGTTCAATATTCATGTATTCGGCCAGAATGGGTTGAACCATTTTCCATTGATCGTAGCGAAAATTATCGAGCATGATCAGAAACACAGGAGCATCACTTTTTAAGGCAGGCAACAACATACGTTTAACCACGGTATGACTCATTGGTGGCGTTTGTGCATCGGGTTTGCGCAGGTATTGAATATAATTTTTCTTGACAAATTTGGCCCATCCGCGGTTGGCTTCATTCTTTTGCATCGATAGTATTTCATCCATGCCGGTATCCGGGCTCGACGCCAGTTCCAGCTCCCAATACACCAGTTTTTTGTACAAATTAGACCAGGCCTCATAATCCAGATCGTCGCTGATTTCCATGCTGATATTACGGAATTCCTGTTGATAATTTTGCGCGGTCTTTTCGGTAACCAGTCGTTTGTTTTCCAGCAATTTTTTAATCGAAAGAAGGATTTGATTGGAGTTTACCGGCTTGATCAGGTAATCGTCGATCTTACTGCCAATCGCATCTTCCATGATATGTTCTTCTTCGCTTTTGGTAATCATAACCACCGGTGTATCCGGATGTAGCGCTTTGATCATAGACAGGGTTTCGATTCCCGACAAACCAGGCATGTTTTCGTCGAGAAAGATTACATCGAAATGGCTGTTTTTTACAGCATCAATGGCATCCAGACCGCTCGTTACTTTTTCTACATCGTATCCTTTGTTGTTCAGAAAAAGGATATGCGGTTTCAGCAAATCAATTTCATCATCAGCCCAGAGAATACGTGCATTTTTCATAAAGGATATACTATGTTTGTGGTTACGAAGGTAAACGTATAAATCAGTTTTTAAGTGCAGCCTCACATTCACAAAAAGAAAATAATCAACGATCCGGTTTACGGCTTTGTTACCATTCCTGCAGGACTGATTTTTGAACTCATTGAACATCCGTTGTTTCAGCGATTGCGTCGCATCAAACAACTCGGGTTAACCAATATGGTTTATCCGGGAGCGCTGCATACCCGCTTTCAGCATGTGATTGGTGCCATGAGCCTGACTGTACAGGCAGTAGATACATTGCGTTCAAAAGGAGTGGAGATTACCGATGCGGAGGCCGAAGGAGTCTTTGCTGCCGTATTGTTGCACGATATGGGACATGGTCCATACTCCCACACACTAGAACATGTATTGATCCGCCATGTGGATCATGAAGAAATTTCGCTGGCCTTTATGCAATACCTCAACAGGGAATTCAAAGGCCGGTTGGATTTAGCCATTCAGATTTTCACCAATAAGTATCACAAACTTTTTTTACACCAACTGGTTTCCGGACAATTGGATATGGATCGCCTCGATTACCTCCGCCGCGACAGTTTTTACACCGGTGTACAGGAAGGAGTTATCGGACACGACCGCATTATCAATATGCTGCATGTAAAGCAGGGAGAACTGGTGATTGAGGAAAAGGGTATTTATTCCATCGAAAAATTCCTTATTGCCCGTCGGCTCATGTATTGGCAGGTTTACCTTCACAAAACAGTGGTGGCAGCCGAAACACTTTTGATACGCATACTGGAGCGTGCTGTATATCTCGCTGCAAGAGACGAAACCTTATTTGCTACACCTGCATTCCATTCTTTTCTGTACCATCCTGTACAGCGCGAAGAATTTTTTCAGGACGATAAGAACTTATTGCAATTCAGTCAACTCGATGATGATGATGTTTTTGCATCGATCAAAGTCTGGACATCTCATTCCGACAAGGTGCTTTCATCGCTGTGCAGCCAATTACGCAACCGGCAGCTTCCCAAAACAGAAATCAGCCATGAACCCTTTTCGCAGGAAAGGGTAGATGCGTTAATTGCTGAAGTTGCTGTTAAACAAGGAATCAGTAAAGAAGAAGCCCGTTATTTTGTGTTTACCGACAGTGTGATGAATAAAGCGTATAGTCCTGATGGTTTTACCATTCAGGTGGCTTACCGCGATGGCCGGATACTTGATATTACCAGTGCTTCCGACCAATACAATATCTCTGCACTGGCTAAGCCCGTAACGAAATACTTTTTATGTTATCCTAAAAAATGATAACTTGCCCGGCTATTAAAAATTCGGAAAACTGAATGCAAGTAACTGTAGCCGAGTTGGCTAAGATATTAAACGGGGATATAATCGGTGATCAAAATGCCACGGTTTCAAAGGTGGCACGTATTGAGGATGGAGAAGCAGGCGCATTGTCGTTTCTTTCCAACCCAAAATACGAACCGTACTTATATGAAACAAAGTCCACAGTGGTCATTGTAAACCGTACTTTCGTTCCATCAAAACCAACCCTGGCCAACCTGATCAAGGTGGATGATGCCTATGCGGGTTTTACTTTTTTACTCGAAAAATTCTCGAATAAAATGGCTGGTAAGACCGGCGTTCATGATACTGCAGTAGTTGCAGGGTCTTCAAAACTGGCTCCTGATGTGTATGTGGGCGAATTGACCTGTATAGCCGATAATGTAACCATCGCTGAAGGAACAGTCATATATCCGCAGGTTTATATCGGAGAAGGATCGAAGCTGGGTAAAAATTGCATCCTCTATCCCGGTGTGCGCATCTATCACGATACGATTATCGGAGACAATTGCATCCTGCATGCAGGTGTGGTAATTGGAGGCGACGGATTTGGATTTGCCCCCCTGGCCGATCGATCCTACCGCAAGATTCCCCAAACCGGTAATGTGATCATTGAAGACGATGTAGAAATGGGATCCAACACCACAGTGGATCGTGCAACCTTGGGCAGTACCATCATTCGCAAAGGTGTGAAACTGGATAACCTGGTACAGGTGGCGCATAACGTTGAAATAGGTGAGCATACCGTCATTGCTTCACAATCCGGAATTGCCGGCAGTACCAAAATCGGTAAGTATTGTGTGGTTGCCGGACAAGTTGGCTTTGGAGGGCATCTGACCATTGCCGACGGCAGTATATTCGGCGGGCAAACCGGCGTTACAGGCAATATTACCAAACCCAACGAAAAATGGCTGGGATTCCCTGCAACAGAATATGGCAAAATTATCCGTTCTTATGCCATGTTCAAACATCTCCCCGATTTAGAGAAACGCATTAGTGCACTCGAGAAAAATCAAACATTCAAATGAAACAAAATACGATAAAGAAAGCAGTGAGTTTAAGTGGTGTGGGATTGCATACCGGGGTTGAAGTAACCCTCACATTCAATCCGGCACCTGAAAATCACGGTATAAAATTTCAGCGCATTGATTTATCCGGTCAACCTGTGATTGAAGCTGATGTCGACAATGTTACCGATACATCACGGGGTACCACACTCGAAAAAAACGGAGGTAAAGTAGCTACCGTTGAACATGTAATGGCGTCACTGGCCGGGCTCGAAATTGATAATTGCATGGTGCATATCAATGCCGAAGAAACTCCGATAATGGATGGCAGTGCGCGGTATTTTATCAAAGCATTGAAAGATGCCGGGATACAGGCACAGGATGCCGACCGTGAATATTTTACCATCCCGCAGAATATTTATTACAACGAACAGGATCGTTCGGTAGAAATGATCGCTATGCCGCTCGATGATTATCGCCTGACAGTAATGGTAGATTATAATTCACCGGTATTGGGAAGTCAGCATGCCTCAATAACCAGTCTCAAAGAATTTGAAAGCGATATTGCTTCCTGCCGTACCTTTTGTTTTCTGCACGAGTTAGAGATGTTGTATAACAACAACCTCATTCGTGGAGGCGATCTCAACAACGCCATTGTAATTGTAGATCGCGTGATTGAAGATGAAGAACTGGAACAACTGGCCAAAATGTTTGATAAGCCAAAAGTAGAAGTACGCAAAGAAGGCATTCTGAACAATGTGGATTTACGTTTTCACAACGAACCCGCACGGCATAAACTACTCGATTTAATTGGCGACCTTGCTCTGATTGGAACACCCATCAAAGCGCAGATCATGGCTGCACGGCCGGGGCATGCGGCTAACGTTGCTTTTGGGAAAAAGATCAAAGCACTGATCAAGAAAACCCGAAGCAATGTAAACGTCCCCAAATACGATCCCAACCGCGAACCGGTTTTCAACACACAGCAGATTTCTAATTTTCTTCCACATAAATATCCTTTTCTGTTAGTCGATAAAATCATCGACATGGGCAAAACCCACGTTACGGCAATCAAGAATGTAACAGTGAATGAACCGTTTTTTCAGGGACATTTTCCCGGAAATCCGGTAATGCCTGGTGTACTGATCATTGAAGCCATGGCGCAGGCCGGTGGTGTAATGGTACTGTCGCAGGTAGAAGATCCGGAAAATTATACCACCTTGTTTATGAAGATCGATAATGCCAAGTTTAAAGAAATGGTTCGCCCGGGTGATACATTGATCCTTAAACTCGAAATGATTACCCCTGTTCGCCGTGGTGTTTGCGTGATGCGCGGATTGGCCTTTGTAGGAGAAAAGTTGGTATGTGAAGCAGAACTGATGGCTCAGGTTGCTAAAAAATAATTCTAACGAACAAACAAGTTATTCATGATTCAATCGCTCGCATATATTGATCCTCAGGCCAAGGTTGCACCCAATGTGGTGGTTGAGCCGTTCACCGTTATTCATAAAAATGTAGTAATCGGTGAGGGATCCTGGATTGGTTCCAATGTTACCATTTTTCCCGGCGCACGCATTGGAAAGAATTGCCGCATTTTTCCGGGAGCAGTAATTTCTGCAGTACCACAGGATTTAAAATTCGATGGTGAAGAAACCACGGTTGAAATTGGCGACAATACAACCATTCGCGAATGCGTTACCATCAATCGCGGTACAGTCGACAAGCATATTACCAAAGTGGGCAGCAATTGTTTGCTGATGGCCTATGTGCATCTGGCACACGATGTCATCATCGGAGATCACGTAATCATTGCCAATGGAGTGCAGGCGGCCGGACATGTAGAAATAGAAGACAATGCACGGATCGGAGGACTCTCAGCCATTCATCAGTTTGTTAAAATTGGCCGGCATGTAATGATCGAAGGCGGATCAATGGTAAGCAAAGATGTGCCTCCGTTTATTAAAGCCGGACGATATCCATTGTCGTATGAGGGAGTAAATTCCATTGGACTTCGTCGCAGCGGATTTGCACCCGAAAAAATCAACGAAATACAAGACATCTACCGTGTGCTTTTTGTGCACAATACCAATATCAGCAAAGGATTAAAGATTGTTCAGGCCAGTATGAATGCTTCATCCGAACGCGACGAAATTCTCGATTTCCTTCGCAGATCAGAACGTGGAGTGATGAAAGGTTTTCAAATGCGTAAAAGTTAAAAGCGCATGGAACTGCAATTGCAAGACGTGGGTAAACGGTTTAACCGGCAATGGCTGTTTCGCAATATTTCTTTCCATATTCCTTCCGGATCAGCTTGTGCTATTACCGGTCCGAACGGTAGCGGAAAGTCCACCTTGTTACAAATTATCTATCAGTATGTAGTACCAACTGCAGGATCGGTTAAGGCAAAAATCAACGATCTGGAAATCACACCCGAAGAATTGGTTGCCCGGTCGGCTTTTGTTTCGCCCTATCTGGAATTACCCGAAGAACTTACCCTGATGGAATTATTGAAATTTCATTTCAGCATGCGGCAGGGAACCGAATCGGATTGGAATGCCATTGTATCGGATTGTGGTTTGGCGGGAAGTGAGAACAAAATCATCCGTTATTTTTCTTCCGGTATGAAGCAACGGTTGAAACTGGCATTAGCATTTAATCATGCAGGCAATCTGATTCTACTTGATGAACCCTGCACCAACCTCGATCAGCAGGGAGTGAACTGGTACCTGAAGATGATTGAACGTGTACGCAACAGGCAAACCATATTGGTGGCCAGCAACCAGGAAGTTGAATATGGTTTTTGCAACCAGCAAATTCAGGTAATTGCTTAATTAGGGTCATATAACTTTTATCTTGAAACAATTACTTGCGAAGTAAGAGCTGCATATTTAAGCATAATGTTCATACGGAGGGGGACCGGCCTTATAGTTTTGACGTAGCATTCGAGCGTTTCAAAGATGCGCTGGGACTAGTAAGCAATCCGTAAAACTGCGCAGGCCAAGCGGGGGGCGTGATTCGGGTTGTGTGGCCTTTGGAGCGCGTAGAATGCAAGGAGAAACTATACAGCCTTGAATTTCTTTGCTTACTTTCTTTTTTCAAGAAACTGCGAAGCAATCAGCGAGGCCATTAAAAATAAACATCACGAGCTAAAGAAAGTGAGTGCGGTTTGGGGCGCATAGCCCCAAGGGATAATTTGAATATATTGTATTATGTGATTTGGAATCTAAGTGTTTAATACAAATGATTAAGAAATATGCAGTTGCTTTAGCAGCCATAAAGAGGTAATATTTATCACTCCTGTACATCAAAATTTGCTTTATTTTCGCAGCCTGAACTTTAAAAATACTTTAACCCCAATAGCATGAACGGATTTTTTAATGTCCCTGTACCGGTAAACGAACCGGTTTTGAATTACGCTCCCGGAAGCAAAGAACGTACTGAATTGAAAGCAGCATTGGCTGAGGCAAGAGCCAAAGTGATAGATATTCCGATGTATATCGGAGGGCAGGAAATACGCAGTGGAAAAACCATGGAAATTCGTCCTCCGCACGATCATCAACATGTGTTGGGTCAGTTTCATATCAGCGATGCTACGCATGTTACTCAGGCCATTGATGCGGCTTTAGCAGCAAAAGCAAAATGGGAAGCTTTGTCGTGGGAGCAACGTGCTGCAATTTTTCTTAAAGCAGCAGAACTGATTGCCGGTCCATACAGGGCAAAGTTAAATGCTGCAACCATGCTGGGCCAGAGTAAAAATGCTTACCAGGCTGAAATTGATTCGGCTTGCGAAATCATCGACTTTCTGCGGTTCAATGTATTTTATATGACGCAGATTTATAACGACCAGCCTCAATCGGCAAAAGGAATCTGGAATCGCCTGGAATACCGTCCGCTGGAAGGATTTATATACGCACTTACTCCATTCAATTTTACTGCAATTGCGGGAAATCTGCCTACATCGGCAGCCATGATGGGCAATGTGGTGGTTTGGAAACCGGCCAATACGCAGGTGTATGCGGCGCAGGTACTGATGGAGATCTTTACCGAAGCCGGAGTTCCTGCCGGAGTCATCAATCTGATTTATCCTTCGGGTCCGGTAGCCGCTGAAGTTGTTTTTAACCATGCCGATTTTGCCGGGATCCATTTTACCGGATCAACCGGAGTATTCCAAAGCATCTGGAAAACCATCGGCAACAATATTCATAAATACAAAACGTATCCGCGCATTGTAGGTGAAACTGGAGGAAAGGATTTTATACTCATTCATCAATCAGCTGATGTGGATGTTTGCAATACAGCCATTGTGCGTGGGGCATTCGAATACCAGGGACAGAAATGCTCAGCTGCATCGCGTGCTTATGTGCCCGATAATTTGTGGCCGGCGTTGAAAGAAAAACTCATTGCCACTGTGAAGACACTAAGGATGGGACCTACCGAAGATTTCTCCAATTTTGTAAATGCGGTGATCGACGAGAAATCATTCGATAAGCTGGCCGGATATCTGGATGCGGCAAAGAAGGATCCATCGTGTGATATCATTGTGGGTGGCGGCTACAATAAAACAGAAGGATGGTTTATCGAACCAACCATCATTGTAACCACCGATCCGAAATATACCACCATGTGTGAAGAACTGTTTGGTCCGGTATTGACATTGTATGTATACGAAGCCGGCAAATTCGATGAAGCTTTGGACCTGGTAAATTCAACTTCGGAATATGCATTGACAGGAGCAATTATTTCGCAGGATCGGTATGCCATTGAGCAAGCCACCTGGAAACTGCGCAATGCTGCCGGCAACTTTTATATCAACGATAAACCAACCGGTGCTGTAGTGGGCCAACAACCTTTTGGAGGAGCCAGAGCAAGCGGAACCAACGACAAAGCAGGTGCCATGCAAAACCTGATGCGTTGGGTAAGCACACGCACGATCAAAGAAACTTTTACACCTCCAACAGATTACCGCTATCCGTTTTTGGAAGCTGAATAAAAAACTTCAAGGGTATATAGCTGTGAATTTTTATCGGAATATTTAATTTTGCTCAACCGTTCTTTGAGCAAAACAGATTGGTAGCGTGTCCCGCGAGGGAGCGGGAAGGTTGTGGGTTCATTGAAATAGAATAAAATATATTCGGGGTGATACAGCAAGGTAGCGTGTCCCGCGAGGAAGTGGGAAGGTCGTGGGTTCATTGAAATAATAAAGAAATATTAGTTCGGGGTGTAGCGCAGCCTGGTAGCGTGCTTGCATGGGGTGCAAGAGGTCGTGGGTTCGAATCCCGCCACCCCGACCAATAAAACCAAAATCGCAGATTCAGACTTTGATGTTTCGTCAACATACACGCATTTAACTCCGAAGCATCCCTTATAGTCTCCGCCAAAACCGGTACCTTTGCGCCGTGAATTATTTACGGGCAGAAAAAATCAGCAAGCATTACGGTGACCGGACTCTTTTTGAAGATCTTACATTAAGTATAGAACAGGGACAAAAAATAGCCCTCATTGCCCGCAATGGAACGGGTAAAACCAATTTACTCAATATTCTTACCGGCAAGGAAACAACCGATTCGGGTTCTGTGGTAGTCAGCAAAGACATTACCATGGCTTACCTCGAGCAGGATCCAACCTTTCCGGATGGACTCTCGGTTTGGGATGCGCTCTTTAACAGCAACAACGAATTGCTCAACGCAGTTGCGGTGTACGAGAAAATACTGGAAGAAACCGAACACGATCACGGAACCGCTGCCATGGCCAGATTACAGGCGGCTATGGAAGACATGGACCGTTTGCAGGCATGGGACTATGAAACGCGTATTCGCCAGATCCTTTCCAAACTCAATATTCACCATTTTGAACAACTGGTAAATTCGCTCAGTGGCGGACAACGCAAGCGACTGGCGCTGGCAAAGATTTTGATCCTGCAACCCGATCTGGTGATTCTGGACGAACCAACCAATCATCTTGATCTGGAAATGATTGAATGGCTCGAAGGTTACCTGAAGAGTGCCGACATGGCTTTGCTGGTGGTAACCCACGACCGGTATTTTCTGGATGCCGTATGCAACGAAATCATTGAGATGGATAACGGTATTCTGCATTATCACCGTGGAAATTATGCGTACTATCTGGAGAAGAAAGCAGACAGAGAGTTTCGTGAAGGCCGTGAAGTGGAGAAGGCCCGAAACTTGTTACGCAAAGAACTGGAATGGATGCGGCGTCAACCCAAGGCGCGCGGAACGAAATCTAAATCACGCATCGAAGCATTTTACGAAACGCAGGAAAAAGCATCTAAAAAAGTAGTCGATAAAAAAGTAGAGCTGAGTATTAAAATGCAACGTATGGGGTCGAAGATTCTGGAGTTGCAACATGTGAAGAAAAGTTATACCAATGGTGATCGGGTACAAAATATTGTGAATGATTTTTCCTATATCATGAAACCCGGCGAACGCATTGGAATCATTGGGCGGAATGGAATTGGTAAATCTACCTTTCTGAATATGGTGATGGGACTCGAACAACCCGACGGTGGACACATTTCAAAAGGAGAAACCATTGTGTACGGGTATTACTCGCAAGAGGGGTTGCAATGGAAGGATGATAAGCGGGTGTTGGAAGTGGTTACCGATATTGCCGAATATATTCAATTGGAAAAAGGTGAAAAGTTAACTGCTTCCCAATTGTGCAAGCGCTTTCTTTTTGATGATAAGATGCAGCATACTTTTGTTTCTAAATTAAGCGGAGGCGAGAAGCGCAGACTTTATCTCCTGACTATATTGATGAAGAATCCGAACATGCTGATTCTGGATGAACCTACCAATGATCTCGACATAGATACCCTCAATGTATTGGAAGATTTTCTGGAAACGTTCAGGGGATGTTTACTGATTGTAACACATGACCGCTATTTTATGGATAAGCTGGTAGATCACCTTCTGATATTTGAAGGCGATGGAATCATCCGCGATTACAATGGGAACTACCAGGATTTTTTGATGGAGAAGGATCAGCTGAAAGAACAGGCTTCTCAGGTCAGGCAGCAAGACCGGCAGGATGCCAAGGTGACTGAAACCAAAGTGGAAATCAAGTCTAAGAACAGTAAACCCACGTTTAAGGAGCAAACCGAATTCAAGGAATTGGGCCATGAAATAAAAGGGCTGACACAGGAAAAAGAGGAAATCGAACGGGCATTGCTTCAACCTGAAATGCATTATGAAGAAATTGCAACCAAAGCCGGTAGGCTTGAAACCATCAAGCAATTGCTGGATGAAAAGGAAGTACGATGGCTCGAGTTGGAAGAGCGCATCAATGGTTAATTACTAACGGTCGCTCGGGTTGCTCAATACATCGCTTTTTAACAGGCGTGTCGACGATAAAGTGCCATCTTTCATCATCACCACTACATAATATACACCTGCAGGCAAGTTCGAAATATCAAGCGGTATTTTATTTAAGCCTTCAGATACGCCGTGTGTACGCATCATTTCTTTACCATTCGCATCCATTACCAATACCGAAGAAATATTACCTTCAGCATCCTGCAGGTTTACATTGACAAAACTGCTTGCCGGATTCGGATTTAAAATAATGGATTTTACCGGTGGAGTAGTTGGTGCTTCGAGTAATCCTTTTGACACAGGTTGTGCCGGTGTAGATCCCAAATTCACCGAACCTTTAATAGCTCCGCTCTCGCGGTCGATTACCTTGTAATTTCCATTCAGGTTTCCATCGTAAGTAATTTCACCATTTTCATTCACGGTACCATATCCAACAATATTGTTGTATTGATCGAACAGAATAACCTGACGGCTGTTGCTGGAGGCAATAGGTGCTACTGGAGGTTGACTGCTAATGGAAGCCTGATAAATTAGATCAATGGAATAACCACTCAGGGTTTCGTTTTGTGTATTGGTTATAATAATTTCCGGAGCCAACTCCATCAGCGATTCATTTCCCCAGTAAGTTTTGCGGTATTCGGTTTGATCGGCTTGCGGATGTGCCACAAGGATGAAGCGTCCGGCTTGCAGGTTGTTTACCTGAAACTCACCGTTCTTATTTGTGCGGGCCACATATTGTATCGCACCTTCAGCATTGTTATCAGCTGCAATAAGTTCAACCAGTGCACCTTCAACCGGATCGTTTCCAGCCCTGACCACACCCATTAAGGAACTCGGTATATTTTTTTGTTGCTCCGGATTTTGAACACGAACCTGACGGGTTATTGATTTCGAACATCCTTCGGCTTCCAGGGTTAATTGCACAGTATAATCACCCGGTTTAGCATAGGTATGAGCAGGGGAAGAAGAAAGCGAATAATGACCATCACCAAATTCCCAACGATATCCGCGGATATTTTCGGCCACAGAGAAATTGGTAAATTCCAATTGTCCGGAATAGGAAGTGAAATAATCAAAAGCAACATCACAATCGTTTGAGAGTTCCGGCTTGCTTTCAGATTTATTAACCTTTTCTTTATCGGAAGTTGATTTTACAGGAATTAAAACCGAGGTAGAGTTTGCTTGAGTTTTTTGGTCGAAAGCAGCATTTGTACGAGGTGCAGGCTTTTTCGATTGATGTTTAAATCCTGCAGTTTGTAAAGTTATTGATGCTTGTGTAGCAATTGACGATACTCCTGCGTAATTAGAAGCAGAAGAAGCAGTCGGTTGATTAGCATGCTGGAAAGAATTAGAATGAGTTGCTGCAAATTCCGAGGTTGCAGAAATCGACTGATTCAGTTCCTGTTGTGGTTGAGTTGCGGTTTCCGGTGTATGAACCGACATTCCGAAATACAGTCCCAGCATAGCCAGTCCTGCAGTTGTTGTGATGATTAAAATACGATACAGCCCGTACCATTTCAACAAACGGCTTTTGCGGGAATGTATGGTCTGGAGCAATTCCATATCCGGAGGTTCGGAATAGCCCTCCAGCTTTTGCCTGACCAGTTCATCAAACATATTTGGGTTCTTAGGATTCATATCGGGAAACGTTATTAGTTTTGAGTAATTGTATTAAATAATTGCGGGCGCGGGATAATTGAGATTTACTGGTTCCTTCAGAAATGCCAAGCATTTCGCCTATTTCATTGTGTTGAAATCCTTCAATAGCATACAAGTTGAATATGGTACGGTATCCATCTGGCATTTGCTGCACACTGGCCATCATTTCCTGAGCAGACATATGACTGACCACCTGATTGTCGAAGCCCAGGTCGTAGGCATTATCAATGTCGGTTTCACTCTTGAACTTGAGGTTCTTCTTGTAATGTTTTAATGATGTGTTGATCACAATACGTTTTATCCATCCTTCAAACGACCCTTCACCTTTAAACGATTGCAGGTTGACAAAAACCTTCAGAAAAGAATCCTGTAAAATATCCTGGGCATCTGTACGGTTACGCGCGTACCGCATACATACTCCCATCATTTTACCTGCAAACCTGCGGTATAACTCATTCTGAGCCAATGTATCCTGTTGGATGCACCGCCGGATGAGATCAACTTCAGGTATTTCCTTGGCAGGTTTCAATAGGTCAATTTAATTAGAAGATTCCATTTCATATATGGTGGTTGCGTCAGTTTACAGTCTAATTTTTACGAAGGACATGCAACTGATTTCAACCGGATGAGTCTTATTATGCGGAAGTTATGTACTTTTGATTTAATATACAGCATATTATGAATAAATTAATACTTTTTATCGGACTTGGTTTGACTTCATTTACAACCGTAAAAGCGCAAACAGTGCTTACCCGAAGCGACTTTGGGCAAATCGGTGATTCTATCCGTTACGAAGCCGATACTACCATTACTTCCGGTGCATTAAATGTTGGTTCAGCAGGAGTGTCACAAACCTGGAATTTTACTTCCGGGTTCACAGCTGAATTGACTGATCTGGCCGTGTTCAGGGATCCCAGTGCAAATCCTTCGGCTCCTGCAGGAACGAATATTTCAGTTTTCAGCAAACTGGAAGGGGTATTCGATTTTCAGGTAGATAGTCAGGTGGTTCGTAATCTTCGCGCAAATCCGTTGGGAGGACCCGATCTGGCATTTCGCATCATGGATTTTCCAATGACCTATGGAAAACAATTTGCCGATTCGGTGCAACTTGGATTTAAAGGAGCCGGCGCCGACTTTAATTTTCCGCAGGTTGATTCGGTTTGGTATAAAATCGATGTTATTAACCGCGTGCATTGCGATGCATACGGAAGCCTGACCACGCCGAAGGGAACATACAATGTATTGCGTGTTAGAAATAAAAATGAACAGAAAATTACCGTACTGGGTAAAGGATTGATTACACTCTATCAATGGGTACCGTTGTACAACCAGAATAATGTTGAAAATATTTATACTTATCTGGGCAACAATGCAAAGTATTTTGTCGCAAAATGTGTTGCCGACTCTGCAGGTAATGTGCGTGCTTTTTCGTATCAATCCCACCTTACACAGCCATCAACCGGTCTTGCATCGACCGCAACTCAAAGCAGTTTTGTGGATGTATATCCAAATCCAGCCAACGATCAACTCTTTTTGCAATTCCAAGCCGCGCCTGAAAAAGTGCAGATTGAACTGACAGATGTAACCGGTAGGATAATGGAGCAACGTTTTGTGATCCTCGGGGGTCTTTTATCTGTCGATATCAGGGAAATTCCTTCAGGCCTCTATTTCTGTAAGGTAAGTGGAAACGATTTTTCCGAAACCCATAAGGTATTGATCCGCAAATAATTCAAATTGATTTCAGGCGGTAAAGAAGCACAGGTACGTTCATAGGCCTGTGCTTCTTTTATTTTTGGCTCGTTCAAGCAGAGGCCATTTCGAATATTTCTTCCCGTTTTGAACCTATGTATAAATGCGGTATTTTCGCACCTCAATCAAAAGCTAGTATGCGCACCAATCACGAAATAGATTACCGGATCATGGGTAATGAGATGCAATGTGTAGAAATTGAACTCGACCCGCAGGAGACTGTAATGGCAGAGCCGGGCAGTTTTATGATGATGGACAGTCAGGTTGAAATGCAAACGGTATTTGGTGATGGTTCACAACAACAAGGTGGCTTGCTGGGTAAATTGTTCTCGGCCGGAAAGCGCTTACTTGTTGGAGAAAATCTGTTTACCACGGCTTACACCAATAATGGCATCGGGAAAAAACGAGTAACCTTTGCTTCTCCTTATCCCGGAAAAATCATACCACTTGATTTGTCTTCGCTGGGAGGAAAAATAATTTGTCAGAAAGATGCCTTTTTGTGTGCCGCTAAAGGAGTGAGTATCGGTATAGAGTTTCAGCGTAAACTGGGAACCGGACTTTTTGGCGGAGAAGGCTTCATCATGGAACGCCTGGAAGGAGATGGAATGGCTTTTGTACATGCAGGGGGACATATCCTGGAAAGAAACCTGCAACCGGGTGAATTGTTACGTGTGGATACCGGTTGTATCGTAGCTTTTACCAAGGACGTACATTACGATATTCAGTTTGTGGGCGGAATCAAGAATACGCTTTTTGGCGGAGAAGGTATGTTTTACGCTACCTTGTCGGGACCCGGTAAAGTTTGGTTGCAAACCTTGCCCATCAGCAGACTGGCCGGTCGTATTCTTTCTTACGGTACAATGGGCAGAAGGGAAGAAGGAAGTATATTGGGTGGATTAGGAAATATTTTCGACGGCGACGGACATTAATCCTTCGTCGTTTAACACATAAAAAATAATAAGAAGCGAAATCAATGGGTCGAGTATTCGAAAAACGTAAACACAAGATGTTTGCACGCTACGCCAAGATGAGCAAAGCTTTCACGCGGATCGGTAAAGAAATTGCCATTGCTGTTAAATCAGGTGGTCCCGACCCCGATGGCAATCCGCGCTTGCGCATGCTTCTGGCCAAGGCCAAGATGGTGAATATGCCAAAGACCAATCTCGATAATGCCATCAAGCGTGCTGTGAACAAAGAAGAAGGCGATTTTGAAGAATTGGTATATGAAGGGAAAGGTCCGCACAGCATTGGATTCATGATAGAAACCGCCACCAACAATCCGAACCGTACTGTAGCCAACCTGCGCAGTTATTTCAACAAAAAGGGTGGAGCATTAGGAGTAAAAGGTTCCATGGAATTTCTGTTTGAACATGTTGGCGAATTTAAAGTAGATGCAACCGGAATTGACCGCGATGAGTTTGAATTAGAAATGATTGATAACGGCGCACAGGAAATTAATTTCGATGAAAACGAAGTATACATTACAACAACTTTCGAAGACTTCGGACGCATGCAAAAAGCGCTGGAGGATAAAAAATTAACTATTCTGAATGCGGAACTGACCCGCGAACCTACCACTCCGGTAGAATTAACTCCTGAACAGGAAGAAGAAGTGAATGCACTCATCGACCAGATAGAAGAAGACGAAGATGTAACCGGAGTTTATACCACGATGGCTTAACCCCTCGTTAATACACAATCAATGCAAGGATTAATTATGGCAGCCCAGCTTATAGCGGGCATTTCAATTTTAGTAATTTTACACGAGCTGGGGCATTTCTGGGCAGCACGTGCTTTTGGAATCAGGGTAGAGAAATTTTATCTCTTTTTTGATGCCTGGGGGTATAAACTCTTTTCGTTTAAAAAGGGCGATACAGAGTGGGGGATCGGATGGTTACCACTTGGGGGATATGTGAAAATAGCCGGCATGATCGACGAGAGCATGGACAAGGAACAAATGGCCAAGCCTGCTGAATCCTGGGAATTTCGCAGCAAACCGGCCTGGCAACGGTTGATCGTGATGGTGGGCGGCGTATTCATGAATGTGGTGGCCGGTATTTTCATTTTTGCTATGCTGACTTATACCTATGGCGAACAACGTACTATCAACAGTTCGCTCAAGCATGGTATCGTACCTTCTGAACTGGCACAAAAAATAGGTTTTCAACCGGGAGATAAACTGGTTTCGGTAAACAATAAACCCATTGTGTACTTCGAAGATGTGTTTGATATAGATGCCTTGATGGAAGCAAATACCATATTTGTGGTAGATCGCAATGGTGAAATGGTTTCTATTTCCTTACCCGAAAATTTTGCAGAACAATTAGCAGATCAGACCAAGGCTGATTTTTTACTTCCCCGTCATACGTTTACCATCAGTGAAATTGCACCCAACAACAACGCAGAGAAGGCCGGTATGCAGGCTCAGGATAAAATTCTGGCGGTAGATAGTGTAGCCGTAAATTTCTTTGATGATTTTCAGAAATTGTTAAAAGGCAAAGCCAATCAACTCGCACAGTTCAGCATTCTGCGCAATACAGATACGCTGTTGTTACCTATTCAGATTGACGGCATGGGTAAAATCGGAGTTGGAGTAAGTGCGGGTGATCTTGAATTTGATTCGGTTGGATATGGATTCTTTGAGTCTTTCCCTAAAGGAATAGACCGGGCTGTACAAACCATTGCCTTGCAGGTAAAAGGTTGGGGTAAAATATTCAGAGGAGATATACCGGCCAATAAAGCCGTGCAGGGGCCGATCGGGATTGCCAAATTCTATGGCGGACAATGGATCTGGAGCCGGTTTTGGTTATTTACGGCTTTGATTTCACTGGGACTTGCCTTCATGAATATTCTGCCAATTCCGGCACTCGACGGCGGACATGTAGTGCTTTTGTTGATTGAAATGATTACCGGAAGAGCCATGAGTATTAAAGCAATGGAATGGATTCAAACCGTTGGCATGGTGATTCTTTTGACGCTGATGGCGCTGATCTTCGGAAACGATATCTGGCAATTGATCAGTAAATAACATGATCTTCTATTAATATTTATTCATAAATCAAAATTTCCCAGAATCATTCAACAGTATATTGGCATTTATCTACATATCTTAATATTCTTGAAGGGGCTTGTCCGCCCCTTAAACCCCGACTATCTTTTTTTCTTAGTCAAAAAAAGATAGCAAAAAAGACAAGCCAAAACAAAGCTCCAGCCGCACATTCCAACGCTTACCCCCGCTGTTTTGGCGGCCCGCCCGCTCAAACCAGAAACTATCTTGGTTAAATTAGAGATTTAATTCTTGATAGCACAAGACGATAGTAAATAATTTCAAAAACTCAACATCAACTGACATCTAAGCTCGCGCAGGCGAGAACCGTTTATTTCTTCAGAGCCGCTGCTGATCTTATCGATTTCGTGATATTGAGTATGGGAATATTTGATCCAACAAACAGCCTGTTTATGGAATTTAAATTGCAGCAATAAGGTGTTTCGTATACCGCTGTGTTGTAAAAGAGCCAAGGCGAATTGTCCGGGAACATCCTGCTCCATCGCATAGATTCTGGCATTATAATCATCCGCCGAAAACAAAGTTGTTCTGCAGGTAAGACTGATCTTTTTATTGGGAGCATGAAATTTGATTTCCTGAAAAATCATGGAACCCCGAATAAACGCCTGAAAATTTTCACGATACCAAACGCACTCTACCCGTGATTTACCGGTAATGTCTTTTGTTAAAGGGTATTGAATTTGTACGCGTACCGAAGTTCTTTGGGTAGGTACAACAGGAATATACGATACCTGTGTCAATGGCTGGTTGATCATTTTTTGTTCATTTCTGATTCGCAGCAAGAGCAAAGTGTTTTTATGAAATGCATATTGGCCGTCACACAAAATTTCTTTTCCCGCTGAAGGAGCATCAACACGGTAACGCAACCAAACGGAACGAAACATATCGATGTAAGCATTCACCGTAAACCGACGCGACACTTTGTATTGAACTCCGGTATAGAATCCCTGCTCATTCTGAGCTGTGCCTGATTCAGAAAAAGCATTGACAAAGCGGGTGTCCTGACCCGGATCGTAATTGCGATACAACAAAGCGAGATCCAGTTTTTCATCCAGCGGCATCAGCAACCAAAGCAAGCCCGATAATGCACCATTGGAGGCAAACGTTATTTCACCTGCACTCAGCAGATTCCAGTTTTGCGCCTGAAAATCGATCCCTGTTTTTTTTAGGTTTTGATTCGTTTGCCGGTACAATTGATAGGGTTCTGTCTTTTGTTCAAAGTTTCGGTCGTACTCCTGAACAGTTGCAGTGAATCCCCATTGAACACGTTTATGCTCAAAGGCGAAATGCATTCCTGCAATAAACTCCGTAAGATTATGTCTTTGTTCCAGTTCATTTTTTGTGCGATTCGTTCCGGAAGTCAGAATGGAACTTACCTTGGCGTTTTCATCATCCAGGCTGCTGCTTAGCTTGTTTCGTGATACGAATGAAGTTAAGGATGCTTTTCCTTGCTTTAAAGTAAATGCAGCGCCACGAAGAAAATCCTGTTCGCCCAATGAACGATATGGTCGTATCTCAGGGTAAGTGCGTGATAGCTGAGTAATATAAGCCGATTTACCCGGTCCCGTGCCGCTGCCAAAGGTCAAACCTTGTCCAAAACCTACCAGATAGTCGCCCACCACCCATGCCGTAACCCTTCCTTGTGCAGGTTTGTAAAACACATGTGCTGATTGGAAGTCAAAACCGGAATGCATGGATTCGCCCATATCTTTTTCTCCGGAATAGCCCAGGCTCAGGTAATTAGCTGTTGTAAACCGATAGCGAATAGCATAACGAAAAGGCGATCCGGTATACGAACCCGATTCTGAAGTTGCTGGTGATTGTTTGTAACCATTTCGGGTTTCAAATTCATTCTCGTGCAGCAATGAAAGTTGATGCTTCCCTTCTTTCAATGCAGGTAAAATTCCCTTTTGATCAGAGTGTATATTTTTTACCTCTACAAAATAAATCAGGTAATACAGCGAGGTTGAAGAAAGTCCTTCAACGCATTGCAATTCATAAATAGATAGAAAATTTCCATAAATTATGCGGTGCCTCACCAGGCTCTGACATTCCGTCCGGCTCAGAAAATACAAGCGACTGAACTGTTTTTCATCGGAATGATTCAGGTCTAATTTATGATCAGCTATAGATTCAAGTTGCAATCCCGGATCGCTGTAATCAGCATCCGGTTCGCCGCTTTCGATCAGTTTTTCTACAATTTCCTGAATTATAGCATCCTTTTCGCGCCTTGTGGTTTGTGCCTGCACATGGGTGAATACGCAGAACAGATTAAGCGTTATGAAGATGTACCCTTTCATTGAATCACATAAATCAGATCGATGGCTGGCGTGAGTTCAAGTTGAAGATGAACGCTGCATGAAAATTGAATCAGCAGGTTTTTATACCTCAGGCCGGTGCCGAAACTGTAGGTATCTGGCGCAGTATGATACCCGATGGCCAGCATAAAATAAGGTTGAGGCGCATAACGCAATCCCATGCGTGTTTGTTGAACAGTACTATAACCTTGTTCCCATTCACCGAGCAGGGTTACCGTTTTCGCAACCTGATGACTCAACCCAAATCGCGCATAGACCGGTAAAGGCGTTTCAGGTTGATGCGCATAATGCGCCAACGACAGATTATGCAGGTAAATTCCGCAGGCTGTTTGATCCGAAAGTGCTATCCGGATTCCGGTTCCAAGTATAAAAGTTCCTGTATTTCCATATTCCGAAACCTGCAGGTTTTGATATGCCAGACAAACACCCAATCTTACCGAACGGTTCAGCAAACGCGCCACACTCAGGTTTAATCGTTGTTCATTGAATCCGGTAAGTCCATAATATTGATAGGATAATCCGGCATGCAGGTATTTAAAGGGATACGAAAAGGCCAGTGCGGCACTTTTTAATTCAGGAAGTCTAAAACGTTGTTCACTGAAAAATCCGAATTCCGGCTTTGGTGAGAGAGTTAGACCGGCCGGATTGTTTATTGCCGACCAAATATTTTTCCGGTTAACGAACAACTACCAGCCATTCGGGAAAAACTCCCCGAAGGAGCTGTGAAACCTTGCGCATACAGGTAATCAACGACCAGACCAGCTGCGAGGGCAAGTATAAAATGTTTCATAAGGCTAAATCAAAGGCTAACTTCAAATCTAAAAATTCCTTATGTGGATTTTTATCTTATTTTTGCCCACTTTATTAAAAAGTCGAACTAAACATTTATGGAGAATTTTATTTACTTAATTCCGGCTTTGGGTGTATTCGCCCTGGTCATCATGGCTGTAAAAAGCGCATGGGTAAGCAAACAGGATGCGGGCACCGATCGCATGAAAGAAATTGCCGGTTATATAGCCGAAGGGGCTATGGCATTTTTGAAAGCTGAATACCGTATTCTGGCTATCTATGTAGTCATTGCCGGTACTGCACTGGGTTGGTTATCGCAGGTTGTAGAAACCTCGCATATTCTAATCGTATTAGCGTTTGTACTGGGAGCATTTTTTAGTGCACTGGCCGGATTTTTCGGTATGCGTATTGCAACCAAAGCCAACGTACGCACAACGCAAGCTGCACGTACATCACTAAGCAAAGCACTGAAGGTTTCGTTTACCGGAGGTACTGTAATGGGACTGGGTGTGGCCGGACTGGCTGTGATGGGACTGAGCATGTTGTTCATCGTATTTTTCAGTTTCTTTATGGATGGAACCCTTGAAAACGGGGGATATGAAACCATGACACGGGTGCTGGAAGTACTGGCCGGATTTTCGGTAGGTGCTGAAAGTATTGCCTTGTTTGCCCGTGTGGGTGGCGGTATTTATACCAAAGCGGCTGATGTAGGTGCCGATCTTGTTGGAAAAGTAGAAGCCGGGATTCCGGAAGATGATCCACGTAATCCGGCAACCATTGCCGATAATGTGGGCGATAATGTGGGCGACGTAGCCGGTATGGGAGCTGACTTGTTCGGTTCGTATGTGGCTACCGTGCTTGCTTCCATGGTATTGGGTAACTATTTGATCCGCGATTTTATTGAAGCCAACGGAAACATGATCGGAATTCCATTCAATGGACTTGGACCGATTTTGTTGCCATTAAGTATAGCAGCAGCAGGTTTGCTGGCATCCATCATTTCCAGCTATTTTGTAAACGTTAGCGAATCGGCAAAACCGGAAGCTAAAACCATTCAATCTGCTTTAAACCGCGGTAACTGGCTGTCGATCATTCTTTCATTGGTGGCTTCTTATTTTCTGATTCAATGGATGTTGCCTTCGAGCATCAGCATGAGCGTATTCAATGCCGGAGAATTCGGCGTAGCCATTTCCAATCCGATGAATGTATTTTATGCAGTAATCATCGGAATGTTTGTTGGTGGAGCTATATCGTTTATTACAGAACATTATACCGGACTGGGTGGTAAGCCTGTTTTGGGAATTGTGCAGAAATCGGCTACCGGTGCTGCTACCAATATTATAGCCGGATTAGGAACCGGTATGTTATCTACTGCACTGCCGGTTATTTTATTTGCCGGAGCTATTTGGGGTGCTTATGCCTGTGCCGGATTTTATGGCGTGGGTATTGCTGCTTCAGCGATGATGGCTAATACAGCAATGCAATTGGCCATTGATGCTTTCGGACCTATTGCCGACAATGCGGGTGGCGTGGCCGAGATGAGTGAATTACCCGCTGAAGTGCGTGAACGTACCGATATTCTGGATTCAGTTGGAAATACAACGGCAGCCATCGGAAAAGGATTTGCGATTGCATCAGCTGCCTTGACTGCCCTTGCCTTGTTTGCTGCTTATGTAACGATTACCGGAATTAACGGAATCAATATTTTTGATGCCAAAGTATTGGCTGCTCTGTTTGTAGGTGGAATGATTCCGGTGGTATTCTCGGCATTAGCTATGAACTCCGTTGGTAAAGCCGCCATGCAAATGGTAAACGAAGTACGCCGTCAGTTCCGCGAAATTCCGGGAATTATGGAAGGAACGGGCAAACCTGAATATGGCAAATGCGTAGAAATTTCAACCAGTGCTGCATTGCGCGAAATGATGTTGCCGGGTGTGATTACCATCGTAACTCCGATTATCATTGGATTGGTAATGGGAGCTGAGGCATTGGGTGCTTATATGGCCGGTGTAACCGTAAGTGGTGTGTTGTGGGCTATTTTCCAGAACAATGCCGGTGGTGCATGGGACAATGCCAAAAAATCATTTGAAAAAGGAGTGGAGATTGATGGTCAGATGTACTACAAAAAATCGGCCCCGCATACAGCCGCTGTAGTTGGAGATACCGTGGGTGATCCGTTTAAAGACACTTCAGGTCCATCCATGAATATCCTCATCAAGTTGTCTTGTTTGGTTGGTTTAACGCTTGCTCCGCTGTTATATGAAGGTAAATCGGCGCATTCTGCCGGTGGCGGCGGTAAAATGGAATGTTGTGCAACCGGCGAAGGTACACACATGACCAAATGCAATATGGATGATTGTGCAGACATGACCAAGGAAGAGTGTATGGCCATGTGCGATTCACTCGGTTGTACCGAAGCCGAAAAAGCGAATTGCATGAAACATTTTGATCAGAAAAGCGCCTGCATGGAAACCTGCGAACACGGTTGTACCAGCAAGGAAGCCTGTATGGAAAAATGCGGTGAAAAATGTGCATCAAAACATGAGGCTAAAAGCGAATGCATGGAAGGATGTAGTCACGGATGCACTACTCAGGCTGATTGCATGGAGAAGTGCGGTGATAAATGTGCTGCCGGACATAGCACACTTTAAAATATAAAAAATCCTCACAAAAAGTGTTGTCTTAACCGGCAACACTTTTTTTATGCTCTGAAGGAATGCAAAGCTTCCTTCAGGGTAATATTTTGTCTGTCTAAAAAGTTTCAGAACAGTTGCATCAGGTCACGGGTGCCCATGGGTCTTTTCACCGTATACCCTTCGCCGTATTGAACACCTATGAGACGACCAAAATGACTGGCACGCGAAATCAGGTAATCGAGGTACTCTTTGGAAGAAATTGCGGTTTGCGGCTCTTTTGATTTCGGGTCGTAAAACTGGGATTTGAAAGCCGTTATGCTTTTCATTTTGGTTTCCATAAACGGTGTTATGTCTACAATGATATCGGGTTGGATATAATAATCCTGGATATAATGGTACAGTGTTTTGGGTCTCCAGGCTGCCTGTTTCTTAGTATTCAGTTTGGTTTCAATGCGTGCCAATCCGGAAAGAAAACAGGCATCGTGGATCAGGTCAGCGGCACGTCCGTGATCGATATGACGGTCCTGAACTGCATTGCCAATCACTATTTCGGGTTGGTATTTGCGAATCATCTGAATCACTTTTTTTAAATTCACTTCATCTTTTTGGAAGAATCCATCGCGCATCTTCAGGTTTTCGCGGGCGTGAAGTCCTAAAATTTTGGTTGCAGCATCAGCCTCTTTTTTTCGGATAGCTGCTGATCCGCGTGTTCCCAGTTCCCCTTGCGTGAGATCAACCAAACCCACCTTTCTTCCCAGTGCAATTTGAGATAGGAGAGTGCCGCTGCACGACAGTTCAGCATCATCAGGGTGAGCTGCAAAAACCAGGATATCTAATTTCATATGTGCTTATTTAATTTGAGCGTTATACTTGTAACGGATAATGCGATCCAATTTACTACGAAATGAATATTCCTGTATCAGAAAAACAACTGCGCATTGGTTTTGATGCCAAAAGAATTTTCCGGAACCCGACCGGACTGGGCAATTACAGCCGGTTTGTGGTGGAAAGTCTGATGGATAATTTTCCGCAGCACCGTTATTATTTGTATACACCCGATGCCCGCAACGACTTGTTTACCGAAAATTCAACGAAGTTTATCATTCAAACTCCGCAGGGATTATTGAATTCACTCGTACCTTCATTATGGAGAAGTTTTTCACTTCCTCATCAATTAAATCAGGATGGTTTGGATGTATACCATGGACTCAGCAACGAGCTCCCCTTTGGTATCCGTTCGTTTAAAGGCAAAAAGATTGTTACCATCCACGATTTGATTTTTTTACGTTACCCGCAGTATTACAATACCATCGATCGGCTGATTTATACACGCAAGTTTAAATATGCCTGCAACGAAGCTGATTTGATTATAGCCATCAGTGAGCAGACTGCTCAGGATATGATTGATTTCTTTGGAATAGCGGCAAAAAAAATAAAGGTAGTTTATCAGGATTGTCATCCCCGGTTTCGTACCCGTGCAAGCGATACGGATCGTAAACGGGTTCAATTGAAATACCAATTGCCCGAAACTTTTTTGTTGAATGTAGGCACGCACGAACCCCGCAAAGACCAACTCAACCTGATCAAGGCATTTCATCAGGCTAATCTCGCCGGTATGGAATTGGTTTTGGTAGGACGTGAAACAGCTTACACTCAAAAGTTACATCAAGAGGCGCAGGAGAAAGGTATTCACAGCAAGGTGCATTTTATCCATCACATGGAACCGGCTGATCTTCCGGTAGTTTTTCAATTGGCAACCCTTTTCGTGTATGCTTCCGAATTTGAAGGATTTGGTATTCCGGTTCTGGAAGCGTTTAGAAGCGAGGTGCCGGTGATCCTGGCTCAAACATCGTCACTCGTAGAAGTTGGAGGTAAGGCTGCTGCTTATTTTCCTGCCGGGAATAGCAATACTTTAGCCGAACAGATGCAATTTCTTGCAGGGGATCCCTCGGAAAGAATACGCCTGATTCAGGCAGGGAATGTGCAAAAGCAATTGTTTGATTCTACCATGATCAGCAAACAGCTTATGGAAATTTATACCCATTGATCTGCAATTAATTCAACTTCTGTATATCAATTGTATTTCCGATAATTCTTTACCTATTCGTTGAATTCCCTTTAAAATTTTTTCTGTTTGCCCGGCCGATGGTTTTTTATGCCCCTGCACATATTGCGAAAGCAAGGTGGGGTTCATGCCTATTTTTTCTGCTAAAACGGATGCATTGATGACCCTGTAAAAGTTAAAAAACTGCTTGAAGTCAACCTCGAATTTTAATTGTTCCGGCTTTATCGTTACGCCTTCATTTGCGAAATACAAATTCGTAGCTTCTAATGCATTGTGCATCAACGCCGGGAAATTCTTACCGGTTGTATAGGCTGGATAATCCTCTGCAAAGGCCGAAAATCCGGTCTTTGTTTTTTCGATTACCCATTTTATATTTTGTATTCCCTGCTTCTTCATCCTTGCAATTATATTCCTGCAACTTTCTTTATTTTTTTCTCTAATCCTTTACCAATTTCCTGAGATCCATGATTGGGAAAAATGATCATTCCCTTTTTTACATTGTGGACGAGTTTTACATGTGATCCACTTTGTGAAACCGGAAACCATCCATCATGCAGGAGCAGGCGATAAAGTTCAGAACATTTCAAGAGATTGCAATTTCAAAGGTAAATAATTATTTACTTTTTAAAAATAAGAAAATCATAAAATGCGGATGTAATTACCGGTATCGCTCCAATACCCAATCCGGAATCACGAGTGCCCGTGAAGTTTTTAAATCGATCAGGGTATACAGAAAATAGCCGTCGCAGCACAATTTCCCGGTTTCTTTGCGGATGATTTCAAACTGAACGATCACACCATTGGCAAGCACTTCCTTCAATGCTGTTTTCACCACCATGTGATCGCCCAGTTGCAAAGGCCGCTTGAACTGAATTTCACACTTGCTAACCACCCAACCAAAACCCTTGCTTAGGTAGTCGCTCATGGGGTTACCATAACAACGTTCCATTTGATCAAAACGGGCTGCCAGCACATAATCGATGTATTTAGCGCTATGTACATGTTGAAACATATCGATATCGTCAGGTCTCACCTGCAACTCAGTTTCATAAAAGCGGGTATTGTACATCGCACAAACATAAAGATTCTGCATAATTTCATAGGTTTTATGCATTTCTTTTCAGCAACAGGCAGCGATTTTGATCCAGTTTCAGGTATCCGTATTCGTAACAAAACACAAAGGCTGTACCCGATCGGGTGGTATAGGAATGGGTGTAAAAGGTGAAGTTAAAGCCATACTCATTCAGGCGTTGCATATTCACTTTTACCCGGCGAAGATCCTGGGGCATCAGTTTTTGAATGATAGATCGGTTTTTCTTCAGAATGCTGTTGACGCTGCGTACATAAGGGGGATCCGATTTTAAACGGTTGTTGTACTCTGTGCGACAGGCATCGTCGCAAAATTTTTTGTCGATACGGCCACGCAGCGCATTACCGCAATTCTGGCAATCTTTGGTTTTCATAGGCGTTTTATTGTAATGTTTCTCCAAGGTAACTAAATTTCGGAACCTAATTTGGATCATGCAGAATTGCAGTTCCGGAACTTATATTTGATCTTTATACCATATGAAGCGTCACTACACCTTGCTATTTTTACTTGTTGTTCTCCTTTCCTGCGGAGAGCAATCGGAAACAATCTCTCCACAATTAAAGGACATTACTGAAGCGGTCTATGCTTCGGGAAACTTATACCCCAAAAATGAATACAAAGTTTCGGCCAACGCCGATGGCTTTCTGGCCAAACGTATGATTGATCCGGGTGACAGCATTTCTATTGGCGATGAATTGTTTCAGATTGAAAACGAATTGCAAAGCAACCGGCTTGAAACCATGGGAAAGATTTATTCGAAGGCGGGGGAGAATGCAGGAGAATCTTCGCCCGCTTTGCTCGAAGCCCGAAAGGCACTCAAGAGTGCATACGATAAAATGAAATTTGATTCGACCAATTATGCGCGGTACAAAACCTTATGGGACGCCGGCTCGATAGCCAAAGCGCAATACGACAATGTCAGCCTTGCATATCAGCTTTCGAAAAACGAGTATGAAATCAGACAGGAATCGTATCGTAGATTGAAGAATCAGTTGTTTATTGAATGGCAAAATGCCACTAACAATTACCAGGCAGCCCGTAAAGATGAAGCCAATACACGCGTGATCAGCAATATTGATGGCAAAGTTTATGATGTACTGAGAGAACAGGGAGAAGCCGTAAGAAGAGGCGAAATTCTGGCCATGGTGGGAGACGCCAGTGTCTTTTACCTCAAACTGATGGTAGACGAACTGGATATTGAAAAAGTGCGCCTTGGACAAGAAGTCGTGGTGAAACTGGATATCAATCCCGGAAAAATTTATAAAGCAAGAGTGAGTAAAATTTATCCCCGGCTGAATCGTGAAGAACAAGCCTTTCGCGTAGATGCGGAATTTGATGGCGAGAAACCTGAATCGTTTTATGGAGTAACGGTAGAAGCCAATATCATTATCCAGGTTAAGCCAAAAGCGTTAACAATTCCAAAGGCAATTGTGGGTGCAGGAGATACCGTGTGGGTTGAAAAAAACGGTAAAGCGCAAAAGGTACATTTCAAAAAAGGTGTAGAAAGCTTTGACGATGTGGAAGTGCTCGAAGGAATTAAGGCCGATGATGTTTTGATTATTCAATAACTTACCATGTCACTCCGCGTAATAGCCCTCATTGCCCGTACCCATTTGTTTGCCAAGAAAAAGCAAACCCTCATTGCTTCGCTCGGGGTAACTTTTGGCATTGCCATGTTTATTCTGATGATCAGTGTTATGACCGGGGTGAATCATTTACTGGAAGACACTTCACTGGCATCAACTCCGCATATTCGCATTTATCACGACATCGGAGTGCGTAAAACCAGTATTCTCGACGAATGGTTGACAGGTTCACAGCATATGAATGTGGTGCATCATACCAAACCCAAAGCTGAACAACTCAATATTAAGAACGGATTATCGATTGCCCGACGTATTGCAACAGATCCACTGATCATGGGAGTTTCGCCCCAACTGACTTCTCAGGTATTTTACAATTATGGTCCAACACAAATACCCGGTTCACTGGCCGGAGTAAACATTCTGGATGAAGATCAGTTGTACGATATCAAATCGAAAATGAAGGAAGGTAAATTAACCAATCTTCTCACGGCTTCAGATGGCATCATCATGGGAAAAGGACTGGCCAATAAACTGAATGTACAAATGGGCGATAAAGTGACCATTACAACTCCGTACGGGGTAACAATGATTCTTCGCATCGTGGGAATTTTTAAAATCGGGATCGGTGCTATCGACAATGTGAAAAGTTATACCAGCATTTCCACCGTTCAAAAGATTCTGCACAAAGACAACCGATACATAACGGATATCCATATTAAACTCAAAGACCTGAACCGGGCAAAGCAGCTGGGTCCGGTATACGAGAAATTATATGGATACAAAGCGGAAGATTGGGAAACAGCCAATGCCACGATCATGGCCAGTTTTATCATTCGCAATATTATGACCACCATCGTAGTTGCAACCTTGTTGATTGTTGCCGGATTCGGGATTTACAATATTATGAGCATGACGGTTGTCGATAAAATGAAAGATATTGCCATCCTCAAAGCGACCGGTTTTAGCAGTACAGATATTGTCAATATATTTCTGTTACAGGCCGTCATTATCGGTGTGATGGGATCCCTGTTGGGCATGACGATCGGCTTCTTTTTAACTTATGGGATCAGTCAATTGCCATTTGATGGAGGAGAATTTTTAAGCGTGGATAGTTTTCCGGTTAATATGAATCCGACGTTTTACTTTGTAGGATTGTTTTTTGGAATCATTACCACTGTACTTGCCGGATTTTTCCCTTCACGCAAGGCCTCCAAGGTTGATCCGGTTGTAATTTTAAGAGGATGACGGAACCCATATTAGAAGCAAGCCGGATAGTAAAGTATTTTCACGATCCTGAAGAGTTCAGGGTATTGAACAATATTTCGTTTACCGTGAACAAAGGTGAATTTGTAACGCTGACCGGTAAATCGGGTTGCGGTAAATCAACCCTGTTGTATATTCTATCAACCATGGACACCGATTATGGAGGCGAGTTGAAAATCAACAACCAAACTTTAACCGGATTATCGTTGAATGAACTGGCTGCATTCCGGAACGAAAATCTGGGTTTTGTGTTTCAGTTTCATTACCTCTTACCGGAATTCACCGTATTGCAAAACGTGATGCTGCCTGCCCTCAAACTGGCAAAATTTTCAAAAGACGAAATTGAAGCTCGCGCTATCGAGAAATTGCGTATCCTTGGTATGGAGACCTATACACATAAACGTTCGTCGAAACTTTCAGGTGGACAACAACAGCGCGTTGCCATTGCGCGGGCCCTCATCAACGACCCTATCGTAATCATGGGCGACGAACCCACAGGCAATCTGGATAAAGCCAATACCCAAAATGTATTTGATATCTTTAAAGAGCTGGCCACAACCTATCATCAAACCATCATTGCCGTATCACACGATATTGATTTTGCACAAAATAGCGACAGGATTATTAAGATGAGTGATGGGGAAATTATTCGTGGTTAATCGTTAATGGTTATTGGTTAATGGTTATTGGTTAATCGTTAATCGTTAATCGTTAATGGTTATTGTGTAGGGGCATGACATGTCATGCCGGGATGCGATGGATCGCATCATGCGAGACGCGATGAATCGCATTATATGAGACGCGATGAATCGCATTATATGAGACGCGATGAATCGCGTCTGTACGGGAGGGGATGCTAGCGCAGGAGGGTTACGTTTCCGGTAAGGGTGATTTTTTGACCGAGCCAGCCAGTTCCTTCAGCCAGGTAAACATAAACGTCGGCAGCACAGGGTTGCCCTTTATGTGTCCCGTCCCAGCTGTGATGAATGTCGCTTGATTCAAAAACGAGTTCTCCGTAACGGTTATACACCTTTAACTGATAAGTATCCAAAAAGATTCCGCCCAATACAAATTGCTCGTTCAGATTGTCGCCATTGATCGTAAACACATTTGGGGCATATAAACGTGGAGCAGTAGATACACATACTTCATTGGATTCACTGTAGATATCCAGACTGTCTTGTTGGAAGGCTATGGCTTTGTAACAATAATAGCGTTGAACTGCAGCAATGTTTTTGTGGTAATGACGCAATGAATCACCGGATTGCTTCCTGGCTATTTCTTCGTATGCACCGGTTTCATTGTTTTTAAACAGCAATGAATAATGGTCAATGCCCGAATACCATTGCGCATATTTACTCCAACTAATTAATGGATCATATAAAAGGATATCGTTTTCCTGTAAGCTGGTTTGCAACACTATTGTTTTGGCCGGGTTACTTGGATTACCCAAACCACCGCACTCATCTTTTAAATATGTCAGGTAGGTATAACTGTGTTGGTCTACTTCCACATCTATATCCATCAAGGCGGTATCGCCATTGCTGATTTCTTTAAAGAATACGGGTGGCTGATCATCGATTGCACGATAAATCAAGTAACTGTATGCATATTTATGCAACTTTCTTCTCCATTGAACCAGAACATATCGGTTATTTAAAACAGTAGCCCTGATATTTCGCGTACCGGGCACAGTAGGAATAAATCGGGGTTGTGCGCCACTGCTGTCGCTCCACGAGAATTGATTCGCTACACCTTGTTCTATTGCGCGTATTTTGTAGAAATAGGTTTTAAAACACGTGATGTGTGAATCAACATATTCGCGTGTATTTCCGGGAACAGTTCCGATATAATGATAAGACATATCGCTGTCGTGTAATCGATATATTTCGTATTGATGAATGCTGTCCCAGCCCATATAACGAGTCCAGTTGAGCTGAACGGCATTATCAATTCCCTTTGCCTTTAATTCAACGGTAGTGTGAACTTCAGAAGGTTCTGAAACATTTTTACATACATCGGTTGCAAATACCGAATAAGAATAAACCTGTTGCAAGGTATTCAGGTCGTTTTGCACATAGGAAGTATCGTGACGCTGGTAAAATTCTTTGAACATTGTTGGCCAGTTTCCGATATAATCGAATTGCAGCGTATAACTTTTCCAGTCAAGGTCCTGGGATGGAATAAACTCCATAAGTACCTGCAAATTGTTTAAAACAGTTGCTCTTAAGAGGTCAGGTTTTGCAGGCGGAACGGTATCGTAGACAACCTGAATAAATGCTTCTTTTATAATACTATCTACGCAGTGAAAGGTATCCTCAGCAGTCAATGCAATGGTATAAGATCCAAGCGAATCGTAGGTATGTGAAAATTGCAGGATAAACGGTGATTCGTCATTGAGAGTAGTACCATCTCCGAAACGCCAATGGTAACGAAGCAATGGTATATCGTGCATAGTTGTATTCGTAAAATTCACCACATTTCCAAGGCATATCATCTGGTCAACCACATTGAAACCGGCAACAGGTAAAGGATAAACCACAATGCTATCGGGGTCGAGCAAGCCGCGTTTGCAACCGGCTGAATCCGTAATGGTAAGGTTGGGTTTATAGGATTTTCCGCGCTGATTAGGCCGGTCATACACATGTTTTAAAGTATTCAGGGTATCGATATAACCATCGCCCAGATCCCATTCAATTTTACTGGCATTGGAAGAGATGGCTTGGAATGTAACTTCCAGCGGAGTGCACCCGTTTTTGGGGGTATATGAATAGGAGGCAATCGGGCCACCGATTACCACATAACCCGGTTTGTCGATTGTGCTGGTGCAATTGAGACTGTCGGTTATCGACAAACGCAAATCGTATACACCCGGAGTCAGATATATTTTGGCCGGGTTTTTTAAACTGGATTTGGATCCGTCGCCCAGGCTCCAGGAATACGATACAATGGAAGAAGCTCCGACTATGGATGTATCGTGCAAAAATACAGGAGGCCCCGGACAGTTTATTTTAAGCGGATTGGCATAAAATCCGGCGACGGGAGTATTCGTATTGGAATGCAACGATTTAATCAGTGTATCATAACATCCCATGGCATCCCGTTTTATTAAACGAATATCGATGATGGTATCACCGAGTTGAAATACTTTATTCGGGTTATTGAGGTTGCTGATTGTACCACCAATATTCCACGTATTTGTTAGCGGCGGTATTCCAAAAAGACCAGTCTGGAAGGTAAATAAACTTACAGAGTCCTTACCGCAGGTTTTGAATATGGTGTAAATGAAATCTGCTTTTGGTTTATAGGGTTTCACAACTTTTGTGCTGCTAAAAGTGCATCCGGCTGAATCTGTAACACTATATTTTATGGTAAATCCTTCCAGTTGATCCTGTGGTGCTTTCAGATACGTATAATTATCGGTGGTTGAGGTGCTGAAAGTAGTATCGCCCGACCCCCAGATCAGGGTGCGTGATCGGATTCCATTTTCCAATTGCGAATTGTCGGTGACCATGGTATTTAAAGGAACACATCCGGCTGCCGGAAAAACTGAGAGTGCTGCATTTCCTTTGTAAATACGCACAGCCGAATCCTTGATGAGGGTAAAAACGCACCCTTTGGAATCGGTAATTTTTAATTTTATTGAAGAATAACCCTGACGATTGATCGTTAAAACCGTGTCGGGCCCGGATGCTGAAGGAGGGTAATTGCCATAGGACCATTGCCAATAAACAAAATTATTGCCGAAACTTAAACTGGTGTCTTTGCAGCTTACTTTGAGCGTTTGACAGCCGATAGTATCTTTGAGCATAAATCCCAGTTTAGGCAAGGCAGGACGGATTACCATTTTACTCATGGTATCGGTGCACATGGTAATCGAATCGATGGCGAATAAGGTAACCTTGTAGGTTCCGCTCTCCGCATACGTATGCATGGGGTTAGCTGATGTAGAAGTTTGACCATCACCGAATGTCCAGAAATAATGGTTTTTATTGCCCTGTGACCGATTTATAAAGTAAACAGGATCGTTTGCACAAATGGAAGCAGTGACATCAAAATTGGTGAATGGCCCTGTAATATGAACAGGCTTATCAAATGGTACTGTACTGATGCAACCATAATGATTGATAGACAGAGAAGGCCAAAAGTATCCAATTTCTTTGTAACGATGTGTAATTTGTCCATGTGCGCTTCCGTATGTACCATCTCCAAAATCCCAGATCCATTTTAAAGCAGAGAGAGAGTCGCCTTTTCTAAAAGTTGACGAATGGCAAGCCAGGGTGTCATAGCTAACAGAATCAGGCAGATTAAATTTTTGACCAACCCAAAATACATATTCAAGCGTATCGCCACAACCTTCATTGTTCCAGCCATAAATGATCAGGTGATAAACACCGGTATCGTTAATGAGATCTGAATATTGAGTTGTATCCACCGCAACAATATTCCCGTTGAGTACCCACTTCCAATGCGTAATGGGGATGAGGCTGGTATCAATAACTGCTAATTGTACGCGCCTGGGTTTGCAGGGATTCTGGAAATAATCCATCAATATAAAACCGGAAGGCTTAACGCGAATTGGTGTTTGAAACAAAAAACTGTCTTTGCATCCGTTTGTGCTGGTGATAGTTAATCGGGGTTTGAATACTCCGGCCTGAGTGTACGTTTTCAGTGGGTATTTTTGAGTGCTGGTTGTATTGTCGTCGAAATTCCACCAGTATGTGTTTCCGTTGGCATCATTGGGAGTAAACTGCACGGTGGCCGGAATATTGCACATGGCATAATTATCGGCAACCGGATTTGCAGTGGGTTTTGCAAAAACGGTAATTGCATTGCTTTTAACGATAGAATCCACACAACCTGCCAGGCTTGAAATAACTTTCAGCGAAACCGAATAGGTACCGGGATTCTGAAAAAGAAAAGTGGGATCTTTTAACGATGAGGTGAGGTTGTTGGAAGTGGCCCATGCATATGCCAGCAACGACTGATTGGCCGTGAAGCTGGTATTTTTAAAAAGCATGTTGAATGGAGCACAACCTGAAAGTGTATCGGGATCAAAATCGGCTTTGGGTACAACAACTGAAATCAAATTGGATTTGGTCAATTTTACAGCACACCCAACCGAATTGGTAACTCTTAAACTTACCGAGAATGCTCCTCCGATGGTATAAATTACAGAGGGGTCGGGAGATGACGATGAACCTCCATTGCCAAAATCCCAGGAATAGGTGTATCCGTTTGAGGCAGGAGTTGTTGAATCGCTGAATTGAATCGTTAACGGAGGTCGGCAAGCCAGCGTTTTATTTTGCCAGAAATCAACCTTAAAAGGTTCTGTAATGGTAACAAAGTCCGGCTTAATCTGTGTACTCTGACAACCGTTTACATCCTTTACCACCAGGGTTACCTTAAATGTATCGCTGAAAGTATATTGTGTACATGGGTTTCTAAGATTAGAACTGTTGCCATCGCCAAAGTCCCATGACCACGAATTGATATCGCCTGAACCATTGACTGAGATATCCCGAAAGCAAATAGTATCGTTGCGGCAGCCTCCCGGAAAGGCAACACTGGTAAAATTGGCAACCGGATTGGCAAACACAGTAATGGGCTTGGTTGTGGAGTGCGAACCTGATGCATCGGTAGCTGTGAGGGTAACCTGATAGGTGCCGGGTGTAATAAAGGAAGCTGATGGATTTGTGAGGGTGGAGGTATTGCCATTGCCAAAATCCCAAAAAAAAGTGGGAGAATTTCCGGTGGAAGTATTGGTAAAGTTGACCAATAACGGACTGCAACCCGATTGTATCGATGTATTGAATCCTGCTACAGGGTTTGCAAATGTCTTGATGGAAATCAGTGAAAGACAAATTACAAAAAGATTCAGCCGCCAAGTGGACTTACGGGCTAACATTTGTTAGATCGAAGTTAGTGCATTTTATGCCGACTGATATTAAATCTTACTTAATAATTGGTTAATGGTTATTAGGTTAATCGTTAATGGTAAATGGTTATTGGTTAAAGGTTATTGGTTAATGGGAATTGCGGTATACCTGAGCTTTGGCGGATAAATATGTAAATATGTAATTATGTAAATGTGTCCACCTTCGCCAGGGCTACGGTGGATGATATAATTGTGTCCACCTCCGCTAAGGCTACGGTGGATGATATAATTGTGTTCACCTCCGCCAAGGCTTCGGTGGTTGATATAATTATGCCCACCTTCGCTAAAGCTGCGGTGGATGATATTGGGATTGCAGAAATATAATTTTTAAGATTCAATTGCTAGTTTGGCCATGGCGATGTGCCTTCAGGCCTTCGCGGGAGAAAATGGCTGATGGCTATTTATATGAATTGGGTATGCGATGAATCGCATATAATGAGACGCGATAAATCGCGTCTGTACGGGGGAATAAAGATTGGATTGGGGATTATTTTATGATCGCAGTTCCATAGGAGGAGGTTAGCTCTTTGCGTTTTTCGATGAGGTGCATATGCACTTTTTGTAATCCCATAAAATCTTCATCGGTTTGGGCCTGATTGAAATCGATTTGATTTTGTTCGATCATTTTTTCGAGGTGCTTCAGCTTTAAGCGGGTGATGGCTGAAAGCACGTCGCTTTTATAATGTTCGAGCGCCGTTTCGATAACAATATCGTAGCGTTTTTCCCAGTTCGGACTTACTTCATGTTTTTCGGTCATCAAATCCGTCATGAACGAAGTAATGCGCGGATCGGCATGTTGCAGCAATTTCATGGGATCAAACTCATTGGCACTTAGCTGGGCATGCAGAAGATTTAAAATTTCACTTACCTGAGCCAGTTCAATGTCCATTTCTTCTCCGGCCAGTTCATGAAAGATAAAAATGGCTGTATTGTCGTACCCTTCCCACGCACGATCTCCGTAACGAATCAACACACGCAACAGATCTTTTTCCTGGCTTTCCTGACTTTGAACGTCTACCAGTTCTTTGATTTCCGATTCGTAGTTTGGTGTTTGTTCGGGAGGCGCTTCTATGCCGGTGCGAGCCTGAACCGACAACCGGTTGCGCAGCATTTTGTTGGTTTCATTGACCAGCAATTGCTCATCTGTTTTTAACAAAACACTGCATTCCTTTATAAAATTGGAGCGTTTAAAAGCATCCGGAATTTTGGTGATGCTCTCAATGATGCTCCGAATCAATTCAGCTTTTTTTACAGGATCGTTGCCCGCCTCTTTGCTCAACAGGGATGTTTTAAAAAGGATAAAATCCTGTTTGTTTTGTTCCAGAAATTGGGAGAAGGCCTGCGAACCCTGCTTGCGGCAAAAACTGTCGGGGTCTTCGCCATCCGGGAACAGGACTACTTTTACGTTTAATCCGCCTTCGAGCAGCATATCTATTCCACGCAGGGATGCTTTGATGCCGGCCGCATCGCCATCGTATAGCACACACACATTTTCGGTGAACCGTTTGATCAGCCGAATCTGGTTTTCGGTAAGTGATGTTCCCGACGAGGCAACCACATTTTCGACACCCGACTGGTGCATGCTGATTACATCGGTATAGCCTTCAACCAGGTACACAAAATCCTGTTTGGCTATGGCAGTTCGTGCCTGAAACAAGCCGTACAATTCATTGCTCTTATGATATAATGAAGTTTCAGGCGAGTTTACATATTTAGGACTTTTCTCGTCTTTGTTTTTGAGAATGCGACCAGCAAAAGCTATGGGTTTACCGTTGAGGCCGTGTATGGGAAAAATTACCCGGTTGCGGTAGGCATCGTACACTTTGCCCGCTTCGCTTTTTTTGGCAAGACCCGAGGTAATCAGGAGTGATTCACTGTAGCCTTCACTCAGCGCTTTTTGGGTAAAATGATCCCAACTTTCTTTGGAGTAACCCAGTTTAAATTTATGAATGGTTTCGGGACGGAAGCCACGTTCTTCGAAATAGGAGAGACCCAGAGCGATACCTTCTTCATCTTGCTCCAGAATTTGGGCGAAATAGGATTCGGAAAAATTATTGAGGATCTGGAGACTTTCTTTTTCCAGTTTTTTGCGCCGTTCTTCGTTCTGATCTTCGTCGGAGATGATTTTCTCGGGCCACTCGATGCGGTATTTTTCAGCCAGGTGTTTGAGCGCCTCGATATAACCGAGATGTTCGTACTCCATGATGAAATTTACCGAATTGCCAGCTTTACCGCACCCAAAGCATTTGAAAATCCCTTTGGTTACGGATACATTGAAGGAAGGTGTTTTTTCGTTGTGGAATGGGCAAAGTCCAATCAGGCTGGAGCCTCTTTTGCGTAGCGAAACATATTCAGCCACCACATCTTCTATATGGGCAGCATCCAGTATTTCTTCAATTTTCGCCTGTGGTATCATTTTTACTTATGGCGAATGTAAATAAAAATGAGAAGGAAAAATGAGTCGAAATGCTTCATAATTGAAACAGGAAACCGAAAATTGAATCGTGTATCAAATGCAGATTTACACACTTTATTTATCAAGTTATAAGCCTGAATTTCAGGGTGAAAACGTCAATCAGATTGAGGTATTTAAAATGGGGAAATGCAGCAAAAAAGAACAACCATTCAATTTGACAAACCGGGTGGAAATTATCTTGGATTTGGTCATATTGAATGACCAGGGTCAAACAATTACCTATAAATGTCATTTTATAAGTAAGTTGTGTAAAGGGACTGTAAAACGGGCATTTACAAATGACCTTTTTTATCTGTGTTGTGGAAATACAGTATAAACAGCGTGTTTTTCAGGATAAAATTCGCAAAAAGTTTCTTCTTAAGCAGGTAATTTGTAGAAAAGATTGAAAGGCTATGAAATCAAGACTTACAATTGCCTGGGTGATCGTGATGGTGATTTTCACCTCATGTGGCAAGGAAGAAATCACCAATCAGAGCAATGCCGCTCTGGAGCAGGGTTCAAATGAGGCTACCTACGGAAAAACGCAGGCTGCCCGACCTTATTACGAATCGTTTACAGCCATTTCTAATATTACGCCCACAGCGAATGGTGTCTTTAATCCCGGATGGGGAACAGGCAGCGCGCGTCATATGGGCACGGCCAAAATGTGTTTTAATCAACAGGTGATTTTTGCCATGATTAACAGTCAGCCTATGCCGATTGGATCTACAGCAGCACCGGTTAATCAGTTTTATGCATCGCAATTGGCTGCAGCAGGGATCACTGTTCCAAATTCGGTAAGTTCTATTACCTACGATGATTTTGGCAATTCGGTTTGGTTTACCTCAACCACCGGAACATCGTTGGCCCCGGTAAGCGCCACGCGGGTGAACTTTACAGCCAACCTGCAAATTATTGGCGGTACCGGTCGTTTTGCCGGAGCAAGTGGAACCACTTTGATGAATGGCTATTTTAATCCGCAGGACCCCAATCAGGCAGCTGTAATTTCTACAGGCGGTACTATCATTTACTAAGTTCATAAAATATTGAAATAGGGAAAGCCTCCGGTTGATGCCGGGGGCTTTTTTTTGTTTAAAAGTTTATCAAATAGAATTGGTTCTCGAAAATCGGGAGGGTTACCACTCGAATGATTTTGTTTTGGGCGAACCCCTGAAGTATGCCTTTAGGTTTGTATCGTAACTAATACTTATTTTATTTTAAGAAAGTAAACAGCAGAGGTGACCTAATGAAGTATGAAGGTTTGTAGACCTATGGCGCGCATTAGTCCTC
>JBAYIE010000010.1:0-99867 GCA_041665785.1 Bacteroidia bacterium
GCTTAATGCTGCATCTGCGCCGGCTTTCAAGCCGTAAGGGCTTGAGCCGTCTCCGTATTCATGCGCTGTATGAGATTAGAGATTGCGGTGAAGCATGCTTCGCTTTGCTTCACCGCGGTCTCAAAGGGGGAGGCTAACATGCAATCCTTCAATTGCTATCGCAATTGCTTAATGCTGCATCTGCGCCGGCTTTCAAGCCGTAAGGGCTTGAGCCGTCTCCGATGCAGCATTAAAAAAGGGGCTATCGCCCCTTTTTAGTCTTGCATGTGCTGCGGAAGAGACTCGAACTCTTATACCACTTAAGGCACCACCCCCTCAAGGTGGCGTGTCTACCAATTTCACCACCGCAGCAATTTAATCCGCTAATCTTTCACGTCAACTTCATTCCAAAAAACCAGAATGAAAACCTGTGAAATAATTATTTTACTGTTCAAACATTACTCATGCCTGAACAAACCGGGTTAAGCTACTTTCTTTTTACCCTTGTTGTTGGAAGCCTTCAACGTACGCTTGTTGCGTGTTTTGCCGAAAGAACCGTTTTTCATTTTGCCCAATCTGGACCGAACATCACCTTTTCCCATGCGTATTTTAAATTTAGGAATGCGAAGATAATCAAGTATTGGATTACGGTCAAATTTAATTCTAATCCTTACTTTGCATCCATGATCACTACGCTCCGCAACAACCGGATTGCAATTGGGGTTCATAGCCACGGCGCTGAACTCAGGCATGTAACGGATATCGAAACAGGGTTTGAATTTATGTGGCAAGCCGATCCAGAAATTTGGGGGCGCTCTTCCCCCCTGCTCTTTCCCATGGTCGGCAAATTGAAGGAGGATACAATCATCATTCAGGGTAAGCCTTATTCAATGAGCCAGCATGGTTTTGCGCGCGACCGGGAATTTGTTATTGAAACTCAAAATGCTGATCAAATCGGATATGTTCTTACATCCGATTCGGAAACCCTCAGTAAATTTCCATACCCATTTAAATTGAGAATCGGGTATCAACTAGAAGGCAATTGTTTGCGCTGTATCTGGTCTGTTACCAATACAGGAAAACAGCTCATGTATTTTTCAATTGGAGCACATCCAGGTTTTGCACTCATTGGCCACAAATCCGAAGATTATTTCATAGAGTGGGAAAATGAAGAAATACCTAAGCGGTATATGCTAACGAATGGTTTGTTTAATGGAAAAACGGAAACTGTACATGAAGTAGGAAAAATTCTGCCCTTAAATTCGCAACTATTCGATCACGATGCTCTGGTATTTAAAGACTTACATTCCACACAGCTGCGGCTCGTTCACCGCCACTCATCCCATTCCATAAAAATGGATTTCCGCGGGTTTCCTTATTTAGGAATCTGGTGTAAAAAGGGCTGCAATGCATTTATTTGTATCGAACCATGGTACGGGTGTGCTGATCATATGGATGGAAATTTGGATATCTCCCAAAAGCCCGGAATACTTCAACTCAAGGCAAGTGAAGAATTTGAAGCGGCTTACACCATGGAATTTATCGTATAAATCGAAAGGAAATTGTCAATTTACACCGAATCGGATTAATTTCGCCAGTCAATCCATTTCATTCACCCATGTAGCAAATCCGTTATGATCCAGTATTTCAAAACCATTCAGAACAGGTTGACCGAAATTGAAACGGTAGAGAAAGATTGCTGGATTAACGTGGTGAATCCTACAACCAGGGAAATCGATTACCTCTCCAATAAATTGCTTATTCCTTCCGATCTGATCAATGATCCGCTGGACGTGGATGAAAATGCGCGGATAGAGCAGGAGAAAAACTGCATGCTGATTGTATTTCGTGTACCGCTTGAATTGAATAAACAAGATCTGCCGTACACCACTATTTCCATGGGCATTATCCTTAAACGCGACCTTATTGTTACTGTTTGCAGTAAACCCATCGAAGTAGTACAGGCATTTGTTGAATCGCGGGTCAGGGGTTTGTATACCGAAAAACGGGAACGATTTGTATTGCAATTGTTCTTGCGCTCATCAGTATTGTTTCTGCGGTACCTGAAAAACATCAACGGGAAAGCCGACGAATTGCAGATTACGCTCAATCGTTCAACCCGTAATGAAGAGTTGATGCAGCTGCTAAATTTCGAGAAAAGTCTGGTTTACTTCAACACTTCCCTCAAATCCAATGAATTGATGATGCACCGCCTGCAACGGATGAAAATTCCGGCTCTGGATCGTGAGGAAGAACAGGATCTGATTGAAGATGTGATGACCGAAACCAAGCAGGCTATAGATATGGCACATATTTATACCGATATCCTTGGCAACCTGATGTCGGCTCACTCGTCCATTATATCCAACAACCTGAATATTACTATCCGGTTTCTGACATCCGTTACCATCATTCTTTCCTTACCCATTTTGGTAGCAAGTTTATACGGCATGAACGTTCCTTTGCCATTTCAGGATCATCCGCATGCCTTTTGGATTGTGATGTGCATTGCCACCCTCCTGTCGGTATTGGGTGTAGCCTTTTTCCGTAAGAAAAATTTGTTTTAAATCAGCGTTACCCGGGGGTAACCATTTAGCAAAACTCGTCGAAAGCAGCCACCAGGTGGTTTGCAATCATATCAGCACTGCGTCCTTCAATCATGTGGCGCTCCACAAAATGAACGAGTTCACCATTTTTATACAATGCAATACTAGGTGATGAGGGAGGAAAAGGTGCCGTAAATTCACGTGCCTTAGCGGTTGCTTCAGTTTCCTGACCGGCAAAAACGGTGACCAAATGTGCGGGTTTTTTGGTGGCCGCAGATAAGGCCTTCAATACACCGGGACGAGCAGTTCCAGCGGCACAACCGCATACGGAATTGAAAACCATGAGGGTGGTTCCGGTTTTATCGTTGAGTGTGGATTCTACTTCTCCGGGGGTCATCAGGCTCTTGAATCCTGCATCTTCTAACTGTTTGCGCATGGGCGCTACTAACATTTCTGGATATGGCATGGTTAATGATTCTTAATTTGGATGTATAACTATAAGTATAGATGAAAACACAAAAGTAGGTTTCTTTGTTCTAACCTAAAAAAAATTTCCATAAGTGCAACGTAAACAATAGTTTTGCAGTCCTTTTTTATTAACGCAATTTTTTGAAATTACATATATGACACAAACAACATCACAACTTCCTTACAAGGTAAAAGACATCGCACTGGCTGAGTGGGGTCGCAAAGAAATTAAACTGGCTGAAGCAGAAATGCCCGGGCTGATGTCGATCCGCAAGGAATATGGCACTCAACAACCATTGAAAGGCGCACGCATTGCAGGTTGTCTGCACATGACTATACAAACCGCCGTTTTGATCGAAACCCTGAAAGCATTGGGAGCTGAAGTTACCTGGAGTTCTTGCAATATTTTCTCCACGCAAGACCATGCCGCTGCAGCCATTGCCGCTGCCGGAATTCCGGTATATGCCTGGAAAGGTCAGAACGAAGAAGAATTTGACTGGTGTATTGAGCAAACCCTGACTGCTTTTGAAGGCGGAAAAGCATTGAACATGATACTCGACGATGGTGGTGATCTGACTAATATGGTACTCGATCGTTATCCGGAAATGGTAAAAGAAATTAAAGGATTGTCGGAAGAAACGACAACCGGTGTTCACCGTTTATACGAGCGTATGCGCAAAGGCACCTTGCCATTGCCTGCGATTAACGTAAACGATTCGGTTACCAAATCGAAATTCGATAACAAATACGGATGTAAAGAGTCGTTGGTGGATGCCATCCGCCGTGCTACCGATATCATGATGGCTGGAAAAGTAGCTGTAGTTGCCGGATACGGTGATGTAGGTAAAGGATCTGCTGAATCATTGCGTGGAGCAGGTGCCCGTGTACTGGTAACCGAAATTGATCCGATTTGTGCATTGCAGGCTGCTATGGATGGATTTGAAGTGGTTACCATGGAAGAAGCATGTACCCGTGCCAATATTTTTGTAACTGCAACCGGTAATATCCGCATCATTGCCGATCGTCATTTCAAAGCCATGCGCGATAAAGCCATCGTTTGTAATATCGGTCACTTTGATAACGAAATTGATATGGCCTGGTTAAACAAAAACTACGAAGCCAGCAAATACACTATCAAACCTCAGGTAGATGTGTACAATATTGAAGGTAATGAAATAATTGTTTTGGCTGAAGGTCGTCTGGTAAACCTGGGATGCGCAATGGGTCATCCGTCCTTTGTGATGAGCAATTCGTTTTCGAACCAAACGCTGGCACAAATCGAATTGTGGACGAATACCAAAAACTACGAAAACAAAGTGTATGTATTGCCGAAACACCTCGACGAAAAGGTTGCTTCGCTGCATTTGGATCATATTGGTGCTAAACTAACCCAACTCGATAAAGATCAGGCCGAATACATTGGTGTTAAAACCAGCGGACCTTATAAGTCTGATCATTACCGCTATTAATTCGTAATTCAGGGATATTACCCAACCTGAAAGCCAGCCTCATTACGGGGCTGGCTTTTTTGTTATTTGCAATTGCCGCCTCAACTTTTATATTGCACAGATAAATAAAACATAAGATGAGTTCAACAGGGCATCCAAAAGGTTTATACGTATTGTTTGTAACCGAGATGTGGGAACGTTTCAGTTATTATGGCATGCGCGCCATTTTTACGCTTTACATGACCAAAGCGTTGTTGTTTGACAAAGCATTCAGTTCCGACATTTACGGCAGTTATACCGGTCTGGTTTATCTGACTCCCCTTTTGGGCGGATACATGGCCGACCGGTATTGGGGCAACCGCAAATCCATCATCATCGGTGGTTTTCTGATGGCCATGGGGCAATTCCTGATGTTTACCAGTGGTATGTTCTATAAAGAAGTAGGGCTTTCATCGATGATTATGTATAGTGGCTTGGCCTTTTTAATTTTCGGAAACGGATTTTTTAAACCGAATATCTCAACTATGGTGGGTCAACTTTATCCGAAAGGAGATAAGCGTGTAGACTCCGCATTTACGATATTTTATATGGGTATCAACCTGGGAGCGTTTCTTTCTCCGTTGGTCTGCGGTTCACTTGGAGATACCGGCAATCCGGAAGATTTTAAGTGGGGGTTTCTCGCTGCCGGTTCAGGAATGTTGCTCAGTACGATCATATTTATCTGGTTGAAAAATCATTATATCGTAACACCGGAAGGTGAACAAATCGGTGTTTCTCCAAACCGTAAAAGAGAAACAGTTGAAATAGATACCACGAAAGAAGTGGTGCAGGAATTTTCTAAAACACAAATCGCTTCCTGGATAGGAATTGCTTTTGGTTTGTTTGGATTATTCTACTGGTTAGAATTCGGAGTGATCGGATCCTTTATTTTTGCCTTAACGATTGCAGCTCCGGGATTTATTATCTCTGACAATACACTCACCAAAGAGGAAAAAGACAGGATCTGGGTTATTTATATTATCGCCTTCTTCGTCATTTTCTTTTGGAGCGCATTCGAACAGGCAGGCGCATCGCTGACTTATTTTGCCGAAGAACAAACCGACCGGGATATTAATTTACGTTTATCTCCTGCTGTATTATACGGCCTGCTTACCATAGTAACCCTGGTATTGGGATGGTTACTGAATAAAGTACGCCTCAATTTTACGCAGGAAAAGAAAGGTGTAAAAGAATTGTTTATACTGCTCTTTACGGTGGGCATCGGATTTTGTTTATACGGTTTTACTCAGGTGGGCTCCGAAGGTCTTTACCTGCAAACCATTCCAACCAGTTTCTTTCAATCCATCAATGCTATTGCCATAGTAATCTTTGCTCCGTTGTTTGCTATGATGTGGACCGGCTTAGGTAATAAAAACCGCGAACCTGCTTCACCTTATAAGCAATCCATTGGCTTGTTCCTGCTCGCTCTGGGGTATCTGGTAATTGCCATCGGTGTTAAAGATGTGAGTGCCCGTGTGAGCATGTTGTGGCTGGTTAGTTTATATACCATTCATACTTTCGGAGAATTGTGTTTATCGCCAATCGGTTTATCGATGGTAAACAAACTTGCTCCGGTAAAATTTGCTTCCCTGCTGATGGGTGTTTGGTTTTTGTCGACAGCTGCAGCCAATAAATTTGCCGGTGTATTAAGTGGATTGTATCCCGAAAACGGAGTGGTAAAACATTTTATCGGAATTCAGATTCATGATTTGTACGACTTCTTTATGATTTTCGTTGCCATGGCCGGTATTGCCTCTCTCATCCTGTTTGTGCTAAGTCGCAAACTATTGACGATGATGCATGGTGTACGATGATCTGTTACCTAAATTGAAAACAACCCGTTAAATAAAGTATAAACCCCGCACCATTTCAGGTTGCGGGGTTTCATTTTTTAAAGCATATTCGAATCATGTTGAATCCAGAAAAACACCCAAAGGGTTTGCCCTTTTTATTTTTTACCGAAATGTGGGAACGTTTTGGATACTACCTGATGCTGGGTATATTCTTTTTGTACATGACCGATATCAATACCGGAGGACTTGCACTGGAAAGAAAAGATGCCTCAGATATATTCGGAACTTATATAGCACTTGTTTTCATAACTCCTTTTATCGGCGGATTATTAGCCGACCGTGTTCTGGGATACCGGCTGGCCATTACTATAGGTGGGGCTTTGATGGGTGTTGGCTATATGTTGCTTGCCATTCCGGGTCAAACTACATTTTACCTTGCACTGGCGTTGATGATTATCGGTAACGGATTTTTTAAACCGAATATTTCAACGCTGGTAGGAAACCTGTATAACGAACCCAAATACAAACCCAACAAAGATTCGGGATACAATATCTTTTACATGGGTATAAATATCGGAGCTTTCATTTGCAATTTCTTTGCTGCATACCTGCGGAATCATTTTGGTTGGGGCTATGCTTTCTTTGCTGCCGGAATAGGTATGTTTATTGGGTTGATCATCTTTTGGTCGGGTACTAAACATTACAAGCACGCCGATGTAATCAAACCTACCAATCCCGAAGACATGAGCCTGGGTAAAATCCTTGGTATTGTTTTATTACCTGCTTTGATTGCCGGTTACCTCGGTTGGATCATACCCGGAAATATTTTCGGAAGCGACAGTACCGATGCATTCATTTTCGGCGCTTTGCCCATCACCTTCTTTTATATTTCACTGCTTGTAAAGGCCAATGCCGATGATCGTAAACCATTGGCAGCATTACTCGCGATTATGGGTGTAGTTATTATATTTTGGGCAATTTTTAAACAAAACGGAACGGCACTCACTACCTGGGCCGAGAGTTATACCGATCGCGAATTGCCTGCTTCTATTGTTGGTCCTGCCAAGGTATTGGGTGTAGTGCAGGAAATTCCATATACGCAGGATTCAGTTGTATTAAGTGATGAGCAATTCAGACCGATTAAAGACGCATCCGGTAAAATTCAAAAAGTGATTGATTATCCATCGTATTATAAAAATATTGATCCCGCTACAATACCTAAACAAGGAGAAAGCCTCAAAGTACTTTCAACAGAACTCTTTCAATCGGTGAATCCGTTTTTTGTCATTCTGTTAACTCCTGTTGTCGTCGGTTTTTTTGCATGGGCACGCCGAAAGAAATTTGAACCCAGTACACCCGGGAAGATTTTTTGGGGACTGGTGATCACTGCGCTATCAACTACTATTATGATGGCTGCTGTAATGGTTGGTCATAACGGAATCGATAAAGTATCGATGGCCTGGTTAATAGGATCGTATGGAGTAATTACGGTAGGTGAATTATGCCTGAGTCCGATGGGACTATCCCTGGTATCTAAACTTTCTCCACCTCGTTTAACAGCTCTGATGATGGGAGGTTGGTTTTTAAGTACCTCGATTGGCAACAAATTATCCGGAGTATTGGCCAGTTTGTGGGATACTTATGATCATAAGAGTTCTTTTTTTATGGTCAATTGTTTTATTGTTTTGCTTGCTGCACTGAGTATTTTTCTCATGCTTAAATGGCTTGCAAAAATTATCCGTGAACACGGAGGTTAACCGATACCCTTTCAAAATTGTATACTTGCACCTTGTAACAGTTCATCCTTTTTTAAGGCAGAAACCGCATATAAATTGTTTTCATGGAAAGGAGTCACTTCGTCGAAAAAGCTAAAAAACCAGACACGTATACCGCTCAATGGTACGTATTATATACGCAGCCACGTCATGAAAAAAAAGCTGAGCAAATTTTAAGGATGAAAGGGTATACTACTTACCTGCCGTTGCAAACTACTCTGAAACAATGGAGCGATCGTAAAAAGAAGGTTGAGATCCCGTTGTTTTCTTCTTATGTATTCATAAAAACTGAATTGGAACGTACACATATCGATATCTTAAACACACCCGGCGTTGTAAAATTTGTTACCCTAGGAAAAGAAATTGCAAAAGTTAGGGAAGAGCATATTGACCAGATTCGCTTATTGCTTACACAATTCGATGAATTGGATGTGGTGCCTTCAACTTCACTACAACTGAATCAGAAAGTGGAGATTATTGCCGGGCCGTTTACCGGAATGAAAGGAATTTTAATGGATCACAAAGGAACCAAACAATTCGCTCTTGAAATTGACGGGTTGGGTACAAATCTGATTATACAAATTCCTTCCAATTACCTGAAACCAATTTGAATTTACCGGCGCAAACCAATCCAATATGGCTATGATCAAAGTCAGTATCATCCTGCCGGTTTTAAATGAAATCAAGAGCATTGCTCAAGTGCTCAATAACTTGCTGTCGGATGAATCTGTTTCAAGGGAAATTATTGTGGCTGATGGAGGTTCTGTTGATGGAACGGATGCATGGGTGGCATCCTTTGCTTTGCAACATCCGGAGGTTCGATTGATCCGCAATCCGGATAAATATGTGAGCAATGCGCTTAACCGTTGTATTCCGGAGGCACGCGGACAATACATCGCCATTCTGGGTGCACATGCTGATTATCCGAAAACTTATATACATACAGCAGTAACTTTTCTGGATGACCATGCAAACTATGTGATGGTTGGAGGTCCTATCAATCATGTGGCCAAAACACCAACAGGTAAGAGCATTGCTTTTTGTATGACCTCTTCGTTTGGAATGGGTAATTCGGCATTCCGAACCTCAATAAAGGATATGGATTCAGATACCGTTCCTTTTCCGGTTTACCGGAAAGAATTGTTTTTTGCTTTGGGTGGTTATGATCCTGCCTTGATTCGTACTCAGGATTCCGACTTTCATTATCGTGCGATCCGTGCCGGATATAAAATCCGTATGCAGGAATCTCTCCGGTCTGATTACCATACCCGTGAGGATCTAAAATCATTTTCCCTTCAGTTTTACAGTTATGGCTTTTATAAAGCCCATGCACTCGTCAAACCGGGATATATCATGAAATGGCGGCATTTTGTTCCGGCATGTTTTACCTTATATATAATTGGATTACTACTTACTACTTTCTTTGCTGATGCATCGTTCCGATTCCGTTTTCCTGCATTTATATATGTGTTAATTGCATTCTATTATTCATCCCGCAACTGGAAAAATTTGTCCATGTTCATAACTAACATGATCGCTTTTCCTCTTATGCATTTGAGTTATGGCACCGGAACTGTTGCCGGATTCTTAACGATTATGCTTAAGAAAATCAAAAACTAAGAACTCCATTAGCAACCATTTATTTCGGATAGCATTGATTTTCCGATAATTGCATCTTAAATAAGAGAATATCTATTTTAGGATTGCTGTTATAGTCTCAACATTATTTTTATAAAGCAAAGAATCAGGCAGAACAGGTCAGAATTTGCTTAGACAAAGTCTAAATAAAAAAAATATTAACAGCCCCTACCAAATCCTGTAAATGTCAATATATTTGCGCGTCGGAGTGGGTAAATTATGTATTCTAACAGACGTTCCTCCACTCTCATAAAAACCAGACAATCAAATTGTTAAGATGAGATTAGTAAAATTTACCGCCTTATTAACCCTTTTGTGTTTCACCGTACATTTTGCAATTGCAGATGTAGCAGAAGGAGAAAAATTATTCAATGCGAATTGTACCGCATGCCATTCATTCAGCGACCGACTTGTTGGACCTGCATTAAAGGATGTGGAAAAACGCCGTTCGGATGCATGGCTTTTGAAATGGATTAAAAATTCGCCTGAGATGGTAAAATCGGGAGATGCCGATGCCGTTAAATTGTTTAACGAGTTTAATCAGGTTCCGATGACTCCGTTTACACATTTGAGTGATGATCAGATTAAATCCATCATTGCTTTTATGAAGACCGGCGGACCTGCGCCTGTTGCACCCGTTGCAAGCACAGCAGGCAGTTCAACCCCTGCGGGCTCAGCAGTTAGTTCAACCAGTGCTGATCCGTTTTATAACAATACAACGTTGTACGCCCTGGCTTTAATGGCGCTGATTTTATTTCTGATTGTATTTGTACTGATCCGTATCAAGAAAACAGTTCGCGAAATTTACTACCAGCGATTCCCAGAAAAACTGCTGGCAGAGGCCGAATTTGCAGTTGATCCGCGTACTACCTGGAAATATAAATTGTTCAAAAAACATCCGGTTGTTGGCGTAATGGTAGTTGGATTGGTATTTACACTGGTACTGGGGATCTATGGTTTTGACTATGGCAACCGCAATGTGGGTGTACAAAAAGGATACGCACCGGTTCAACCTATTAATTATTCGCATGAACTGCATGCCGGTAAATACAAAATCAACTGTTTGTATTGCCATAGTGGAGCCGATAAAGGTAAACAAGCAACTATTCCATCTCCATCCACCTGTATGAATTGCCATATGCACGTTACGGCCAGTAAAAAGTACGATGGAAAAATCTCACCGGAGATTCAAAAAATTTATGATGCAGTGGGATGGGATGGCGACAAAAAAATGTATGATCCAGCCAAACCGAAACAACCTATTAAATGGGTACGCGTACATAACCTGCCCGACCTGGCTTATTTCAACCATGGTCAGCACGTAAAAATCGGTAAGGTTGAATGTCAGGCTTGTCACGGACCAATTGAGACCATGAAAGTGGTATCACAACATGCATCCCTGCAAATGGGATGGTGTATCAATTGTCACCGCGAAGCCAAGGTGGATCTGGCCAATAACGACTTCTACGAAAAATTGCATGCGCAATTGAAATCGGAAGGTAAATCGTATGCCACTGTAGCTAATATTGGCGGACTCGAATGCGGAAAATGTCACTATTAATCCGATTCAAAAACTAATCACGATTTTCACTAATTAACTGAAAGAACGGTTCAATGGAAAATAAAAATAAATACTGGAGAGGCTTAGCAGAGTTAAACCAAGACCCTGCCTTTTTAGCGCAAAAGAAAAACGAGTTTGGTGAAGGCATTCCATTGGAAGAGGCCTTAACTGAACAAGATGGAGAACTCACCTCAAACAGAAGGGATTTTCTGAAATACTTTGGATTCAGTGTTTCAGCAGTAGCTCTTGCAGCTTGTAATAAAGCTCCTGTTAAGAATGTTATCCCTTATATTATTAAACCGGAAACCATCAATCCGGGGATCCCTAATTTTTATGCCACTACTACCGACAATGGAGTGAGTGTATTGGTAAAAACACGCGAGGGTCGTCCGATTAAAATCGAAGGTAATCCGGAGTCGCCTGTATTTACAGGTGCAGTTGGTGCCGGAGAACATGCTTCCCTGCTGGGATTGTACGATAACGATCGTTTAAAATCGGCCATGGCCGGTAGTGCTGAATCGGATTGGGGAACAGTAGACAATAAAGTGATTGCCGGTCTTGGTGCTGCCAAAAGTATTCGTTTAGTAACCGGAAGCGTAAACAGCCCTTCCACTAAAAAAGCAATTGGAGCATTTCGGGCCAAATACCCTGCCGCAAAACAGGTAACCTATGAAGCTGCATCCAACGCAGCTATCATTGAAGCCAACAAACGGTCATTTGGAAAAGCAGTTGTACCTTCATACCGTTTCGATATTGCAAAAGTGATCGTAAGTTTTGGTGCCGATTTTCTGGGTACCTGGATTTCACCATTGGAATTTACCCGTCAATGGGTAAAAAATCGGAAACCAAGTCCTGAAAAGCCGGAGATGAGTCGTCATATTCAGTTTGAAACCAATCTGAGTATTACCGGTTCCAATGCCGATGTGCGGTTTCCAATCAAGCCTTCTGCTGAAGGAGTGATTCTTGTAAGTTTATACAATCAGATAGCCAAGTTAGCCGGTGCACCTGTGCTTTCATCTCTTCCCAATATTGAGTTTCCTTTAAATTCAATCGAAAATACAGCTAAAGAACTTTGGAATGCCAAAGGAACTGCCCTGGTGATTTCAGGATCCAACGAAATTAACAACCAACTGGTTGTAAATGCTATCAATAGCTTGCTGGGAAATATCGGAACTACTGTTGATCTCGACAATAGCAACAACATGAAACTGGCTGATGATGCCGGATTTGAAACCTTAGTAAATGAATTAAACAGCGGTGAGGTAGACGCAGTAATTTTCTACAATACCAATCCTGTTTACAGTTATTACAACGGACAGAAATTGGAAGCAGGAATAAAGAAAGCAAAACTTTCGGTTTCCACATCGCGAAGTCTGGATGAGACAGCAACTGTATGTATGTATATTGCTCCGGATAATCATTACCTCGAATCGTGGAATGACGGAGAACCTAAATCAGGTTATTTTACACTTACCCAACCTACTATTTCTACCGTTTTCAATACCCGTCAGGCACAGGAAAGTTTGTTGAACTGGAGTGGAACTCCCGGTACATTCTATGATTATATCCGTGAAAACTGGAAGTCTGTATTGAATGGTCAGGGTGCATTTGAAACGGTGTGGAACAAAAGTTTACATGATGGTTTCTTTATGCTGCCTTCAAAAACAGCACAAAGTTATACAGCTGCCGCATTGCCGGGAGAACTGGTTAACGAAGTATATAAAAACTACACCGGTTCCAAAGATAAAATGGAACTGAGTTTATACAGCAAAGTTGGGATAGGCGATGGAACACACGCCAACAATCCGTGGTTGCAGGAATTACCGGATCCTATCTCACGCGTTTGCTGGGATAATTATGCAGCTATCGGAAAAGCCACAGCAGATAAATTGGGTGTAACCGATGGGGATGTAATAAACATTTCAGGCAAAGGATATAAACTGGAATCAGTGCCGGTGCTTATTCAACCCGGTCAGGCTAACAATACCATTTCTTTAGCCATCGGATATGGTCGCACCAGTGGCGGAAAAGTTGCAAATAACGTGGGTAAAAATGCTTTTGGTTTTGCTGCTTTTAATGGCAACTCTTTTTCATATTCAACAGCAGAAATTAATGTAGAGAAGGCTGCAGGCTCATATGAACTTGCACAAACTCAAACGCATCATACCATTGAAGGTCGTAACCTGATTCGTGAGGCTTCGCTGAGTGAGTATACAAAAGATGCCAAAGCAGGCAATCATTTTGATGCACATATTATCAGCCTCTGGTCGGAACACGACATGAAGGGTCACAAATGGGGAATGGCCATCGACCTGAATGCATGTACCGGTTGCGGTTCATGTATTGTAAGTTGCAATGTTGAAAACAACGTTCCTGTAGTGGGTCGTAAAGAAGTAATCCGGGGTCGTGAAATGCATTGGATCCGTATCGACCGTTATTACAGCTTTAAAGATAAAGACGGACGCAAAGCCAGCATGGAAAAAGGCATGGCAAATAACTTCCTGTTGCCGGAAGGTGAAGCACCTATCGATTACGGAAAAGAATCAACTACCGATTTCGAAAATGTAAAAGTTACCTTCCAGCCGGTAATGTGTCAGCAATGCGGACATGCACCTTGTGAAACGGTTTGTCCGGTTTTGGCTACTGTACACAGTGCAGAAGGACTGAATCACATGGCGTATAACCGTTGTGTAGGAACACGCTATTGCGCGAATAACTGTCCGTTTAAAGTACGTCGTTTCAACTGGTTTAAATACCGCGAGAACGATGAATTTGATTTTTACATGAACAACGATCTGGGCCGCATGGTGATCAATCCGGATGTTACTGTACGTTCACGCGGGGTTATGGAAAAATGTTCCTTCTGTATTCAACGGATTCAGGCCGGTAAACTTCAGGCAAAAATGGAAAACCGCGATCTGAAAGACGGAGATATTCAAACAGCCTGTTCAGCCTCTTGTCCATCGAATGCAATTGTATTTGGCGACATGAACGATGAGCACAGTGAAATATCCAAACTGTTCCGCAATGAACGCAGTTATGTAATGCTGGAAGAATACAATGTTCAACCATCGGTTAAATACCTGACACAAATTCGCAACGTAGACGAAAAAATAGCAGGAGATCATGTTGCACCAAAAGGAGAACATGGACACGATGCTGTAAAACACGAAGCAGCTGAACAACACTCTTAATTCATAATCATTAAATAAGCGATACATGTCATACGAGTCCTCAATAAGAGAAACATTAGTAGAAGGTGGTAAGACCTATGCCGACGTAACGAAAGATATCTTACGTCCGCTGGAGCAGAAAGCCTCAAAAGGATGGTGGATTGGCTTCTCCATTTCAGCCATTGTTCTGGCTGTCTGGATTTATGCAACCACTTACACCATGCTGGTAGGTATTGGTGCGTGGGGTTTGAACAAAACCGTGGGATGGGCTTTTGATATTACAAACTTTGTATTCTGGGTGGGTATTGGTCACGCCGGTACATTGATTTCCGCAGTATTGTTGTTGTTCCGTCAGAAATGGAGGATGTCGATCAACCGTTCAGCAGAAGCGATGACCATTTTTGCAGTAATTTGTGCAGCATCCTTTATTCTTTCGCATATGGGTCGTCCGTGGGTTGCTTATTGGCCTATACCGCTTCCGAACGCATTCGGAACCTTGTGGGTAAACTTTAACTCACCGTTGGTATGGGACGTTTTTGCGATCTCCACATACTTCTCGGTATCCTTAGTATTCTGGTATATCGGACTGATTCCGGACATTGCATCCATCCGCGACCGTGCTACTACAAAGATTCGTCACTTTATGTACAATTTCTTTGCCATGGGTTGGAACGGTTCAACCCGTACCTGGCACCGGTATGAAATGATCGCGCTGATTCTGGCAGGTATTTCTACCCCACTGGTACTCTCGGTTCACTCCATTGTATCCATGGACTTTGCTACTTCACTGGTTCCGGGATGGCATACCACCATCTTCCCTCCTTACTTTGTGGCCGGTGCGATTTTCTCCGGTTTCGGAATGGTATTGACCTTGCTGGTGGTTGGCCGTGTAGTATTGAAACAGGAAGAATACATTACCATGGGTCACCTGGATGCTATGTGTAAAATAGTAATGCTTACCGGAACCATGGTAGGGTTGGCATATATCACTGAATTTTTTGTTGCCGCTTATTCGGGTGTTCAATACGAACAATATGCATTTTTGAATCGCGCATTCGGACCTTACTGGTGGAGTTACTGGACCATGATGTCGTGTAACTTACTTGCTCCACAGGTATTCTGGTTGAAATGGGCCCGTTCAACACCGTGGTTTATTTTCATGATGTCGATTATTGTGAATATCGGAATGTGGTTTGAGCGTTTTGTAATTATCGTTACATCCCTGCACCGCGACTTCCTGCCATCGAGCTGGATCATGTACACACCTACCGTTACTGAAATTGCGATTCTGATTGGTTCGTTTGGTTTATTCTTTACTTTATACTTCTTATTCTGCCGTTACTTACCGACGATCAATATCGCAGAAATCAAATCGATCCTGCCAACGCACAGCCATGCAGATCATGGAACCGGACATGATCACCATACCGAAATTAAGAAAGGAGACGCTATTCATGGATAATAAAATGTTATTGGGAATTTACGATAATCCCGATGCTACATACGCTGTAACCAAGCAATTGATGCACGATGGTTACGATGTACACGATGTATATTCACCTTTTGCCATTCACGGTCTGGATCGTGTGATGAAAATCAGAAGAACCCGCCTTTCGATTGCTGCCTTTGTATTTGCCATGATAGGTGTGACATCTGCCATCAGCCTCATGATGTATGCCGGTTTCTTCGACTGGCAAATCAATATCGGTGGAAAACCTTCGATGCATATTCCAACCTATATTCCAATCACTTTTGAATTGGGTATTTTATTCACTGCCTTTGGAATGGTGGGTTGTTTCTTTATTGTAAACCGCATGTTCTGGGGACGCAATACCGATACCATGGATATTCGTGTTACCGACGACCGTTTTGTAATTGCCGTAAATATTCACGAAAACAAAACCAATGTAAACGCCCTGCAACAAATTCTTGTTTCGGGTGGAGCATTGGAAGTTAGAGAAAGGATAAAAGAGATCTGATTATGAAGAAGACTTTATATACACTTTTTGCCTGTACCGGAATTGCATTCCTGATCAGTTCATGTGGTGCCGGCGGCGATAATCCAGGAAGCGAATATGCACCAAACATGTATGTTTCGTTTGCCTACGAACCCATGTCGCAACTTGCCGAACAACCCAATACGATCAATGCTTATGGCATGAATATGCGTTTACCGGTTAAAGGAACCATTGCCCGAGGACAGCTTGATTTTGCAACCTATGCTACGGAAAAAACAAACGAAGCATACGAAGCAGCAGCAGCAATACACAATCCTGTTCCTAAAAACGCTTATAATCTGGCAGAAGGTAAACGCCTGTACAATATCAATTGTACTCCTTGCCACGCCGAAGATGGTAAAGGTCGCGGAACAATCGTTGAAGATGGCAAATTCCCTCAGGTTCCTGCCTATGGAGATCGGCTACCAACGATCAATGAAGGCAAAGCATTCCACTCCATCAGTCATGGAAAAAACCTGATGGGTTCATACGCATCGGTTCTTACCCCGGTTCAGCGCTGGCAGGTAATCCATTATATTTATGAACTCAGCGGTACTACCAAGACAGTCGCTGCTTCTACCACTAACCCTTCTACTCATTAACCGAATAAACATTGATTGAAATGGAACATACTAACGTTCAAATCAGAGAAGAAAAATACGATTTTACCGGTAAGGCGAAAAGATTCACTTTTATCCTGATGGGTCTGGGATTGTTACTCGCTGTAATCGGATACCTCACCTACCATCCGCATATTGAAGGATTAACCGAAGATCAGTTGCATCATTTGCCACTAAAGCGCCTGTTGGGGAGCTTATTGTTTAACAGTTATTTCTTCTTCATTATTTCTGCCTGTGCGCTCGCATTCCTTGCCATCAGCCAACTCTCCAATGCCGGATGGTATGTAGCCATCCGTCGTATACCGGAAGCCATGACCGAATTTATGCCAATCGGTGCTATCGTACTTATCCTGTTAGCTCTGTTTGGATTAACCACTATATACCACTGGGCGCATGAAGGTGTAATGGATACCGATCCATTGCTGATGAAGAAAACCTGGTACCTCAATAAACCGTTCTTCTACGTTCGTTTGATTGCCTTTACTTCTTTCTGGACCTGGTGCGGTTATATGGTGCGTAAATATTCACGCAACGAAGATTCATTGTCAGGCGGGTTAACAGATACCACCTTCATGGATAAATCGTACAAATTGTCGGCGGCATTTATCGTGATTTTTGGATTTACCTTTTCCATGTTTGCCTGGGATATGACCATGAGCATCGATGCACACTGGTACTCTACTATCTTTACCATTTATAATTTTGCTACCGGATGGGTAAGTGCCCTTACTGTGATGTATTTGTTTACACATTACCTGCGCTCAAAAGGTTACCTGAATATTGTGACCGACGAACATTTGCATGATCTCGGAAAATTCATGTTTGCGTTTTCTATTTTCTGGACCTACATGTGGGTTGCACAGTTCCTGTTGATCTGGTACGCGAATATTCCGGAAGAAGTTGCCTACTACGCTCCCCGTTTATTCGGAACATACAAATTGTCGTTCTACTTTAATCTGGTAATGAATTTCATGGTTCCGTTTTTCATATTCATGCAACGTGGAAATAAACGCAACCGCTCTGTGGGTTATTTTGTGGGCGCCTGCTTACTGATTGGTCACTGGAACGATGTTTACCTGATGGTGATGCCGGGAGCCATGAATCTGGCCACTACCATTACCGAACATAATCCAATGGGGATTGTAGAAGTACCATCCCAAGGATGGGGATTAATGGAACTCGGATTCCTTTCACTGTTTGCCGGTTTATTTTTATTCATCGTACAAAAAGCGTTAACCAAAGCAAATCTGTATCCTACCAAACATCCTTACGTTATAGAGAGTGCTTTGCACGATACAGGAGTTTAATCCTGTGCTCTGATCGAAAATATTTATACCTTAGGCTCTTCATCTGAAGAGCCTTTTTTTTGCAATGACTTTAAACGATCAATCCAATATTCGCATGATCCGATGGGTATTGTTCATCGGAAGTGTGGTGATGGTCGTAAAGTTTATTGCTTACTTCATCACGCATTCTACGGCTATTCTAACCGATGCACTGGAATCCATCATCAATGTAGTTGCAGGAGCTTTTGCCTGGTATAGTCTTCACCTTGCCTCTAAACCCAAAGACCGCTTGCATCCTTATGGACATGGGAAAATAGAATTTATTTCGGCCGGATTTGAAGGTGGTTTGGTGCTGATTGCAGCTATTGGGATTCTGATCAAGTCGGTAGATAATCTTCTACATCCCCAGGTTTTGCATCAATTGGAAACCGGGATCGGTTTAAGCGTGATTTCCGGAATCATCAATTTTATGCTGGGACGAACACTGATACGAGCCGGTAAAAAAAGTAATTCGATAACGCTGGTTGCTGATGGGAGGCACCTGATGACCGATACGGTATCGAGTGCCGGGTTGGTTATTGGCTTGCTGGTTATTACCCTTACCGGTATGGTATGGCTTGATAATGTGATAGCCATTGTATTTGGGTTGCTGATTCTGATTACCGGATATAAACTGATTCGAAAATCGCTTGCCGGTTTGATGGATGAAGCCGATGAAGAAACCTTAACTGAAATGGTGGCGATACTCACAAAATACCGCTCTGATAAATGGATAGATATTCACAACCTGCGTGTCTTGCGATACGGTGCATTTCTGCATATTGATTGCCATATCACTTTGCCCTGGTATGAAGATTTACAATCGTCGCATCAGGAATTAAAAAAGGTAGAGGATATCATTAACAAGGCGTTCAATCAACGCGTAGAGATTTTTATTCATCCGGATCCCTGTTTACCGGCCTCGTGTAGTTTGTGTGCATTGGAACATTGTCGCGAACGGAAATTTCCATTCAAACAGCAAGTGGCTTGGGAACTCAATAACCTGCTATCGGATAGCAAACATCATCTCTGATGGCTGCGCAACTTTTAGTGGATTCCGTTGAACAAGCGATTCCAGCGAATTTTGTGGAAGATATTTTCTCCATGGCTGTCCCAGCTCATCCATATAAATAAGGCTTTTCCAACTACGTGATCTTCGGGTACAAATCCCCAGAACCTGGAGTCGGCCGAATTGTGACGGTTATCGCCCATCATGAAATAGTAATTTTGTTTGAAGGTGTAGGTGGTGATTTCTTTACCTTCGAGGTAATATTTTCCGTCCCTGGTTTCAAACGTAGGGTTGTTTTCATACTGGCGGATGGCCCGGTCGTATTGTTTGTATGTTTTATCGTTTAGGGTAACAACATCACCTGCTTTTGGAATGTATAGCGGTCCAAAAAAATCAACGGTCCATCCAAACTTTTTACCGAATTCGTAATACCCTTCGAGTGCTGAAGGATCCGGATTGGTAAATGAATCGATACGCTGAACTCCGTCCACTGATCTGAGATAAGATTTTGACTCATTGGTCAGATTTATGGTATACTCGCCCGGATTTTGTGTAGCTCCTCCTTCGAGTAAATCCAGTTTACGAATCAGCTTTTGGTTGAACACGTCTCTGCCATCGGTGCGTACGCTGTAAAAATGCTGCATCTTCTCCGGATTCTCAGCGGCAACTCCATTGATGTAAACCTGCTGATTGATTACCTGTAAAGTATCACCGGCAATACCGAGACAACGCTTGATATAATTTTCCTTCTTATCGACGGGCCTTTCATTTTCGTAGGGGTAATTGAATACCACCACATCGTTATTTTTTATTTTTTGAAAACCGGGCAGTCGCAGGTAAGGCATCGTGAATAAATTGAGGTACGATTTTCCTCCGGTAACCGGCATGGTATTGTGGGCAAACGGAAAGGATATTGGTGTCATTGGTGCCCGGGCTCCATAATTCACTTTGCTCACAAACAGAAAATCTCCGATCAACAACGACTTCTCCATGGATGAAGTAGGAATGGTATAAGCCTCAATAAAGAAGGTACGGATCAGGGTTGCTGCTACTACCGCAAAGGCAATGGCATCAACCCATTCGCGGGTACGCGATTTGCGCTTGTACCGGTTGATAAACCAATAATAGCCAATGATGGCAACCTGAATAAAGGTCCAGAAGGCGATCCCGGTCAAAATACCCAGGGAAGTAAAAATAGTCATCACCAACAGGAAAAAAGTATTGATCCCTCCCATCAACCAGAAACTGAATCGTTCCCGTTTGTTTAAGAGAGCATAAAATGCGGAAGCTTTTTCTGAAAGATTAAAATTACCTGATTGCTTTATCGACATGCTGTTTGTGTTTGATTGGTTAACGGAGCTTTATCCCTTTCATTACCCTTCTTTGATAAGTGGCTAAAAACTGTATTCAACGGAAAAAAGTTGAAGCGGATTGGAATCAGAGGTTAAGGATATCGTCCATGGTATAGATTCCTTTTTTGCCGATAATCCATTCGGCAGCTAACACCGCACCTTTGGCAAATCCGTAACGCGATTTGGCTTTATGAATGATTTCAATTTCATCGATGACCGATTCGTAAACCACCGCATGATCTCCGGTAACATCGCCTACGCGTTTCGATTCAATCAATAATTCATTGGGCTTCACGCTTTGCGAAGGCATGTTTTCATTGTACAGCAAACGGCCCTTCCATTCTGTTTTGTGTTTTACTTCATGCAGAATTTGTTTGGCCAGGGTTAAGGCTGTACCACTCGGATGATCCTTCTTCTCGGTATGATGCACTTCTTCAATCATCACATCGTACTCGGGTTGTTCGCTCATCATTTTTGCCAGGATACGATTGAGCTTATAAAAGATATTTACACCAATGCTGTAATTGGTAGAATGCACCATTGCCTGACCTTCTCCGAGACATTTCTCTTTGATAAAATCAAACTGATCGTACCAACCGGTGGTTCCAACCACAATGGGCACTTTTGCTTCAAAACATTTAAGGATATTATCGACAGCTGCCGATGGCATACTGAAATCTATGGCTACATCTACATTTTGCAAACTGATAGGCATAAAGTCGTATGCATTTTCAAGATTTACTTTATAAACGATTTCATATCCTTTCGAGGTTGCAATCTTCTCAATGGCTTTACCCATTTTACCATAACCTAACAGTGCTATTTTCATTTAGAGGGATGCGTTTTTCTGAGTGAATGGTGTGCGTTTCATTTGGTCGTGGTTTTAACGGATTTTTTATTTGATTAAAAGATTAACCTGAATGCCTGCACATGCAAATTGACTATTGGGTAAATACGCAGGTTGTACTTTCAAAGATAAGTCATCATTTATATCAAATTCAAGTAAATGTGCCTCAACGGAAGCATCCATAATTTGTAATGTATATACAATGATCAATCCCAGAAAAGCTTCATCGCGGGCCTGACGGTAACTATCGCGGATTATTTTCAAGGTTGGTGTTTGAAACTTGTCGAAACGCTCATCGCCGTTAACCGTTGCTCCCGTAAGGGTACGGTACTTATATGCTTCCCTGAAATCGTTGTAATTGTCGTTATAGAAAAATACGCTGTATGCAAAAAGTCCACCTGCTCCATAGATAACAGGTACTTTCCACCACCAGTTTTTACCGTTGTATACCTGACCGGCTCCCGGAAGTACCGCAGAAAGGAGCGCTGCCCGCGCCGGAGAACGTTTACGTGAACCGGTTTTGAGTGTATTACTGCCTGTTGCCTGTTGCGCCCGGGTTCCTTCAACGAAGAAACAGAGCAAAGCACCCACTAGTAGCAATTTAAACCCCTGTCGCATGAACCACAAAGGTAGGGTTTAGTTCAATAAAATGACAGGTTTCGATCCGGTTAACCGATCAACTCGAGAATACGTTGCAAATCAGATTGGGAGCGAAACGGAATTTTGATCGCTCCGCGACCCTTTTCGTCGGCTTTGATTTGAATGCGTGTCTCCAGTTTATCGCTCAGCAATTGCTGAAACTCGATCAGGTTTTTAGAGGCCGGTTTGGTCGCAGGTTTACCGTCCTTCTTCACTTTATCGGTACTTACCTGTTCACGAACGAGGCTTTCTACATCTCGTACACTCATTTCCATGGCAAGCATTTGTTCCAGCATCCACTCTTGTTTCTGCGGATCATCCACACTGATAATGGCACGCGCATGTCCCATGGAAATTCTGCCTTCTTTCAAAGCCAATTGAACCGGGTCGGGCAATTTGAGCAGACGGAGGTAATTGTTTACGGTCGAACGATTTTTACCCACACGGTCTGCCAGTTCTTCCTGATTGAGGTTGCATTCATCGATCAGGCGTTTGTAGCTCAGTGAAATTTCTATCGGATTGAGTTCCTCGCGCTGAATATTTTCGATGAGTGCCATCTCCAGCATTTCCTGATCGTTGGCCACACGCACATAAGCCGGAATTCTGGATAATCCTGCCAGAATGGAAGCACGCGTACGCCGTTCACCGGAAATGATCTGGTAACTGTCGTAACCCATTTTACGAATGGTAATGGGTTGAATAACACCATGCACCTTGATGCTTTCGGCCAGCTCGTTTAATGCTTCATCGTTAAAATCGGAACGGGGTTGAAAAGGATTGGCCTGGATCTGGCTGATCAGTACTTCGCTGATGGCGTTTACAGGTTTGCTTTCATTGGTGGTAATATCGGTATTGGCATCCTGCAATAAGGCGCTCAGTCCCTTACCCAGGGCATTTCGTTTAATCGGGTTACTCATTTCAATTTAAAATTTGTGGTTCAAACATATCCATCTTCGTCATTCCGTTTTTTTGCAGCAACTCTTTGGCCAGGTTCAGGTAATTGATGGTGCCTTTGCATTCGGCATCGTGTGTAATTACCGGCTTACCAAAACTTGGTGCCTCACTCAGACGTGTATTGCGTTGAATGATGGTATCGAATACCAGTTGTTGAAAATGCATTTTCACTTCTTCTACCACCTGATTCGATAAACGCAAACGCATATCGTACATGGTAAGCAGCAAGCCTTCAATCTGCAAATCGGGATTCAGACTCGATTGTACAATTTTTACGGTATTGAGCAATTTGCCCAAACCTTCCAAGGCAAAATATTCGCACTGTACCGGAATGATCACGGAGTCGGAAGCCGTAAGCGCATTGGTAGTAATTACACCCAGAGAAGGAGAACAATCCACAATAATGAAATCGTAATCGTTCTTTATTTTACTGAGCGCGTGCTTCATGATGCGTTCGCGGTTGGGCAGGTTGATCAGTTCGATCTCGGCACCCACCAGATCGATATTGGATGGAAGGATATCGAGAAATTCAATTTCTGTTTTCAGAATGGTGTCCTGAATTTGTGCATCGTTGATCATCAACTCATACAATCCCAGCCGGATATTTTTTGGATCGAAACCCAGGCCCGAGGTGGTATTGGCCTGTGGATCCGCATCCACCACCAGGGTTTTAAATTCCAATACCGCCAGACTGGCTGCAAGGTTGATGGCCGTAGTGGTTTTACCCACACCCCCTTTTTGATTTACAATGCTGATAATTTTTCCCATGTGTTATAATGCTATTTCTGTTCCGATAGGTAATAAGTGTAATTCTTTTTGGTTCTGTTTAAAATGTGAAACTGCTTTCTTGTGATCCAGCTGAATCAGCCCAAAGGTATCGTAATGCATGCCAATTATTTTGTTGCAACCGATCATATCTGCGGCACGGTTGGCATCTTCATACCCCATCGTAAAATTGTCGCCCAAAGGCAAAATGGCCCAATCGGGTTTGTAATATTCTCCGATCAGTTTCATGTCTTGCGTGAGTGCAGTATCGCCGGCATAGTAGAGGCATTTGCTTTCGGTCTGTAAAATATAACCGGCGGCAACACCGGCGTAGGTTCCATCGGCCAGCGAACTGGAATGTGCCGCAAAAGTCATTTTCAGTTTTCCGAATTCAAATTCACGGCTCCCTCCTACATTCATCGGATGCGCTTGGGTATATCCCTGCTTATTCAGCCACGAATAAATCTCCCAGCTGGCAATCACTGTGGCCGAAGTCCGCTCAGCCATGTACATGAGGTCACCTGTATGATCATCGTGTCCGTGTGAAACCAGAATATAATCGGCTTCAATGGCATCGATATCAATACCCGCATCAGCAGCAAGAGTATTTCCCCGGATAAACGGATCGAATACCAGTAACTTACCGTTGACCTGTAATTGAAAGCACGAATGGCCGAGATACCTTAATTTCACTTAAAATGATTGTTTTTTCCCCAACCGGGAATTCCAAATTAAAGGAACGGAACTGAGCACTTGTACACGCACTATCAACAGGGGTGTGTATTACTTTTTATGTTGATGAATAGCGAGTTAGAATGGTCAATAAAATATTACTTGGATGATAATAAAAACCATAAAATGCGTGCTTCATTTTACTGGTTTTTCATAAACGCTTAGCACTTAGAACTTATCTCAAAATGCTCCGCTCATACACTCCAATTACACATTGAACCTGAAGTGCATGATATCTCCATCGTTCACCACATATTCTTTTCCTTCTACACCTAATTTGCCTACATCGCGGCAGGCCGATTCGGAACCGTACTGAATAAAATCGTTGTAACGAATTACTTCGGCGCGGATAAATCCTTTTTCAAAATCGGTATGAATCACCGCAGCAGCCTGAGGCGCTTTTGTTCCGCGGGTGATGGTCCAGGCACGCACTTCCTGTACTCCGGCTGTAAAATAAGTGATGAGATTCAACAAGGCATAAGCTTCGCGAATGAGCTTGGTAACACCTGATTCCTTCAATCCCAGATCCGCTAAAAATGCCTGACGGTCTTCGTAGCTTTCCAATTGTGTAATTTCAGATTCGATCGCGGCACTGATGACCAATATCCCTGCATTCTCGCCTGCTATGGCCTTCTTCACCTCCTCAACATATTGATTACCGTTAACTACCGATCCTTCATCCACATTGCATACATACAAAACCGGTTTATCGGTCAGCAGAAAAATATCCTCTACATTTTTTTTCTCATCCTCGGTTACGGCAAGACTTCGCACCGATTGGCCCGACTCGAGATGCGCTTTGTATTTCAACAGTGCAGCCTCTGATTTGGCGGCATCTTTATCGCCTGTTTTAGCTGCGCGGGCAATGCGTTGCAATTTGCGATCAACCGATTCGAGGTCTTTCAATTGCAATTCGGTATCAATGATTTCCTTATCGCGAACCGGGTTTACCGATCCGTCGACATGAATGATATTGTCGTCGTCGAAACAACGCAATACATGCAATATCGCATCGGTTTCACGGATATTGGCCAGAAACTGATTTCCCAATCCTTCTCCTTTGCTTGCTCCTTTTACCAAACCGGCAATATCCACGATCTCTATGGTGGTTGGCAGGATGCGTTGCGGGTTGACTAATTTAGCCAGCTCATTCAAACGATCGTCGGGTACCGTAATGGTTCCGATATTGGGCTCAATGGTACAGAACGGAAAATTTGCCGCCTGTGCTTTGGCATTGCTTAAACAGTTAAACAGGGTTGATTTTCCAACATTGGGCAATCCTACTATTCCACACTTCATGTACGTTGTTTGCTTTTAAATTTATAGAAAATGAGACCCTTATTTTCCGTTGATGATCTGCTTCATGTCCGAAATAAGTTTTTCGGCCAAATGGTTGGCAGTGGCTTCCCCGGCGCTTTCGGCATAAATACGGATGATGGGTTCGGTATTGGAACGGCGCAAATGCACCCATTCCTTTTCAAACTCAATCTTCACTCCATCGATGGTATTGATTTGGTGATTTTTGTATTTGTCCTGAATGCGATCCATCAACAAATCAATATTGATTTCCGGAGTCAGTTCTATTTTTTTCTTGGCGATAAAATAATCGGGGTAACTCACGCGCAGCATCGAGCATAATTTGTCGGACTTGGCCAGATGAGTGAGAAATAAGGCTATGCCCACCATTGCATCGCGGCCGTAATGCAATTCAGGATAAATGATTCCACCGTTGCCTTCGCCACCGATAACGGCATTGGTTTCCTTCATCAGCTTCACCACATTTACTTCGCCCACTGCACTTGCACTGTATTTGCCACCGTGCTTTTCGGTTACATCACGCAAAGCACGTGTGGATGATAAATTGGAAACAGTATTGCCTTTGCGGTTTTGCAATACATAATCGCTAACAGCTACCAGGGTATATTCTTCGCCAAACATGCTTCCATCTTCGCAAACCAATGCCAGACGGTCTACATCCGGATCTACTACAATGCCCAAATCGGCTTTATTGCGTTTAACCTGATTGGAAATTTCGTGCAAATTCTCGGGCAGGGGCTCAGGATTGTGGGGAAAACGGCCATCCGGCGTGCAATAAATTTCTATCACCTCTTTAACGCCCAGTGCGCGCAACAATTGCGGTACTGCAATGCCTCCGCTCGAATTTACAGCATCAACCACAATCTTGAAGTTGGCGGCTTTGATGGCTTCTATATCCACCAATTCCAGCGCTAAAATTTTATTGATATGTTTTTGAATCCAGGTCTGATCTTGTTTGATAGTTCCCAACTGATCCACTTCAGCAAACGCAAAATCGCTGCTTTCGCCCAGCTGAAGTACTTTTTTCCCGAATTCGTCGGAAATGAATTCTCCTTCGCTGTTCAACAATTTCAAGGCATTCCATTGCTTCGGATTATGACTTGCTGTAAGAATGATCCCTCCGTCGGCTTTTTCTTCTTTCACTGCTACTTCTACGGTTGGTGTTGTAGAAAGGCCCAGGTCAATCACATGGATCCCCAGTCCCGATAAGGTGCCGGTAACCAAACGGTTGACCATATCTCCCGAGATACGTGCATCGCGGCCTACAATGAGGGTACAGGTTTTCTTTTTATCTTTAACCAGGGTGCCGAAAGCGGCGGTATATTTTACAATATCTATGGGAGTAAGTGCATCTCCGGGTTTACCGCCAATGGTACCCCGAATGCCTGAAATCGATTTAATTAAGGTCACGTATCTGCTTTTTTTTAAGGACTGCAAATTTAGGCGGTAAAGGTTTAGAAGCAATAAAAGATGATAAAACAACGGTAGAGTCAGGCAATCAGCCATTAGCACCAAATAAACCCGATGAAAATGGAAATTACTTCCTACAAAAAATACCTGCATATTATCGGGAAATGCACTTTTAAATTATTGAGATCGGAGAGCAGCTTGCATTGCAGATTCTTTCACAATCGCCGCAGATGTCTTAAACTTGCAGCATGCTCGTCAAAAAAGAATGGTTTAAAGAATGGTTTGATTCTCCTTATTATCAGGCCTTATACTGTAACCGCGACGAACAGGAAGCTGAATACTTTTTAAACAAACTCGTTCAATTTCTGAAACTGGAAGCTGGAAAACATCAGATTGCCGATCTGGCTTGCGGTCGCGGAAGACATTCGATTTACCTGAATTCGTTGGGTTTTGATGTTTGGGGTGTGGATCTCTCGGCCCAAAGCATCCGGGATGCCAAACCTTTTGAGAACGCTTTGCTGCAGTTTGATGTGCAGGATCTACGGGAATTGAAATTGAACCGCTCTTTTGATGTGGCCCTGAATCTGTTTACCAGTTTCGGGTACTTCCGGTCGATGGAGGAAAATGTAACGGTTATTCAACATATACATCGCATTTTAAAACCGGAAGGAATGCTGGTCATTGATTTTATGAACTCGCCCAAAGTGATTCAGCATCTGGTTGAACGGGAAAGTAAATCGTCCGGAGGACTGCAATTTCACATCAGCAAATGGATGGAGAACAATATCATCTGCAAAAAAATTCAGGTGGATGACGACGATACTTCTTACGAATTTACCGAACAGGTTCAGGCCTTAACTCCCGAAGATTTTCAATCGCTGTTAACACAAAACGGATTTCATGTGATGCATACTTTTGGCAATTACGATCTCCATAAATTTGTAGCTGCCGATAGCGACCGCTTTATTATTCTTGCACAGAAAAAGTGATTGATACTTTACTTGATATCGACCGCGAATGGTTTCTGGCCATTAATCAGCAAGCTCAAAACGGCTTTCTGGATTTGATTTGTCCGTTTATACGTACCCAGAGTAATTGGTATCTGGCATATGCGGTGATTATCTATTTTCTCTTTACGCATTATAAGAAGAAAGCATGGTGGTTGTTGCTGGTTGCCGTAGGTACCATTTTGTTGACAGATCAGGTCAGCTCAACATTGATCAAAAATGCTGTACAACGGTTACGGCCTTGCAACGATCCTGATTTGCGGGACCAAATCCGGTTACTGGTTCATTGCGGCTCTGGTTATAGTTTTGTTTCGGCACATGCTTCCAATCATTTTGCCGTGGCTTTGTTTTTTGGTGGCGTATTCGGACTTACACACCGCTGGGTTTGGCCACTCGGATTGGTTTGGGCTGCTTCCATCGGATTCTCACAAATTTATGTAGGCGTGCATTACCCGTTCGATGTAATTTGCGGGTCGTTACTGGGTATTTTTACCGGAGGAATCTGCCTGTTTATATTGCGTAAATATTTTCATGACCTGCTCAATCATTCATCCCATTAAACGCATCTGAAATGAAATTCTGGTATTACCTTTTATTGATTGCATTTCCACTGGCCGGTGGTATTTTAGGGTATTACACGCAATTCAACCGCAAGAGCAATCTCAAAGTGATTCTGGCCTTTGCAGGAGCTTATCTACTATCGGTTGTTTTGTTTCATCTGATTCCGCATTTGTACGAAGAAATCAGTGTGATGTCGGGCGTATTGTTACTGGCCGGATTTTTCTTCCAGGTATTTATTGAACGATACTCGCATGGTGTAGAGCACGGGCATTTACACCTGCATGAAATTAAAAAGAAAAGCCTTATTCCTTACGAAATTCTGATCAGTTTAAGTTTGCATAGTTTTATGGAAGGAATGCCTCTGGGCAGTGCATTTCTGGAAGGTGATACCGGTAAACTTTCTTTTCTCTTCGGAATTGTATTGCATGAGTTTCCTGCCGCCTTTGCTCTGGTAAGCATTTTAAAAGCAAGCCATGTTTCTGTCAGGAGGATCCCCGTTTTTATCGTTGCTTATGCTTGTATGTCGTCGGCAGGTGCGCTGAGCAGCGATTTGCTGCAGAACATAGTGGATGAAAAAATATTTACCTATCTGATGGCCTTTGTGGTAGGTACCTTTTTACATATTGCCACCACTATTCTGTTTGAAAACAGCGAGGATCACCGTTTCAGTCTGAATAAAATTGTAGCTATACTGGGTGGCATCCTGCTAGCTGTTCTGGTTAGTATGGGAATGTGATTAAAGCTTATTGCTTCATCATCAATACCGCATCAATTTTCACGGTAATTTCTTCGGCAATATTGGCAATGACCAATTTCGGAATCGTGATTTTATGATCGGCCACCATTACTTTAAATTCAGCTTTGATGGTGATCTTTTTATCCTTTACAGTAATCACGCCATTGATTACCCTTTCCCTCTCCACTCCATGAACATTGAGTTTACCGGTAACCGTAACAGGATATTCGCCGTCTTTGGTTAAATCAATTTGTTCGTTGATTTTACATTTAAACGTAGAGTTAGGATACTTTTCACTTTCTATATACTTTTCGTTGAAATGCTCCTGCATGAGTTTATTTTTAAACTCAAACGAAGGATTGGAAACACTGAAGGCCATTTCGCGTTTTTCAACGCTCAAAACGGCAAGGCATTTCTCAGAATGAGCAGAAATATCTTCGACCGGAGTGGTAGAAAAGAAACTGAGTTTACCGGATTGGGTAGAGTATAACTGGGCGCGAACACCCGAAAATGTGGCCAGTACGAGGGCGAAAGAGAGCAGGATAGATTTCATATATGTTTTATTAAATGTGGGGTTTCTATTAACTGATTTTAGCTGATGCAAGAACCTTACCACTTTTTACCCCCACTATCAAAAGAGAAGGTACGTGAAATATTAAATCCAAAACGGAGCTCGGTAAAGCCCAATGGATTCATGTTGCGGCCCACAAACTGTTGCTCTATCATTCCGGTAGCGTTGGTAAAATGCAGTTGAAATACATGTCCTCCGGTTTCGATATCAAAGCCAAAGGCAATGGCATCGTTGTACATCGGATCGCCATTGGCCAATTTAGGCTCGCTTCGTCCGTTGAGTCGTGGAATGTATTCGATATTAAACCGTGTACTGCGGCTTATTTTAATGGAAGTGCCCAAACCAATGGCATATATATCGTTGGGGGTATTGGAATTTGGAACCAGGTTGTAATGCACCAGGGTTGGCGCTACCAGTAACGACAGGTGATCATTCACTTTACGGGTAATTAAAATTTGACCGCAATAAGCCAGTCGTGAGCTGAAGAAATTGTTTCGTGTTGGATCTTCCCATGTCAATGTATTGATGGCTGTACTTCCTAAAACGGTAAGCCCAACCGGAGTACCGTTTTTTTTCTGCTGCAATAGTTTTGCTTTTACAAATCCATCATATGTTTTGCCGGATGTACTGCGACCTATCCCAACCATTACACGGTCGAGAATTCCATATTCCAGTGAAAGGCGAATGGTGGCTCCATCCAATCCGAATAAATCGTATGCGCCGTTTTTAACCGGACCGAAACGATGCTGAATGCGAAAATCGAGGTGGCGTGCTTTTACCGTTTCGTTGCTTTGCATATTCACAACCCGTGTCGATTTAAAGGTGGCATAAACCGGTGTGGGTTTGCGGGCATTGGGGTCGTCAATCATGTTCAACAGATCATCCTGTGCTCTCAATTCACCGGATATCAGAAATACAGAACAAACGATTATAAGTATTTTCATTTTGGATAACATACGTTTTAGTTATTTGGGGTTCCCTGATTAATCCATTTACGCATGGTATTGGATTCGCATATGCTGATTGGTCCGGTTGGCGGCATAGTTTTCAAATCCAGTGCGCGTGCCTGAACACGGGTAATATTGTTAACCAGTCCGGTATAGGTAGATAAATCCGGTGCCTGTGATCCGGCTACATGACAACCCGGAATAGCGCAACGATTGGCTACCAGTGGTTGAATGGTGGCTGAATAGGTAACATTGCTTGTATCACAATTGGCACCCGGGCCGTTTGGATACAATTCATCTTCTTTATCGTAATAACAACCGTTGAATGAAATCAACAGCAAGATTGCTGTAACATACAGTAAACTATAACGAACTCCTGTCATACTATTTAACTTCAATTTTTTCTGTGTTTAAACCATTTGCATTGTGTCCGTGACAGGCATTGCAACTCATATTGATATTGTTGCCCGCAATTTTCTCGGGCATATCTTCTTTGTTACCATCTACTTTGATGTAAGGAAAATACCCCCCTTTAAAATCAATAATCTTGTTGGTATAAAAATTCCCCTTGAGATCGATAGGTAAGGTATAAATTAAAGTTCCCTTCCCATCCGGCTGCGACCACAATTGTACTTCACCGCTTTTGGCTAAACCATCGTTATTGGTATATACAGTACCGGCAACGGTCCACCAGTATTCTGAAGCTTCGTCGGATGCTTTGTGATGGCACGACATACAATCCTGACCCGACTCATGGCTTTCATCATCGCCGGCCCGGCTTTCTTTCGGATCATTGTTTATTTCGTCGTAATGCGAACAACTTGTAAATGCAAAAATAAATGCGAATGCTGCGCTTAAGGCAAGCCATTTTTTCCTATTCATGTATGGACAAATATATAAGTTGTTGGGAAAAAATACCCTGACTGCAATATTTCTTACTGAATCATTAAAATTCAGAAGCTTTCATAAACGAAAGCAGTTCCTCATTGCCGGAATGGCGAATGGCCGACTTCTCCCCTTCCCACCAGTTGCGGCCTTTGTAGATGAAAATGATATTATCCCCCATTTCAAACAAACTCTTGATATCGTGTGTATTGATGATGGTGGTGATATTGTATTCGTAGGTAATTTCCTGAATCAGATGATCAATCAGGCGGGATGTTAACGGATCTAGACCGGAATTCGGTTCGTCGCAAAACAGGAATTTCGGATTGAGCGCAATGGCACGGGCAATTCCAACCCTTTTCTTCATGCCACCACTGAGCGAAGATGGAAACAGTTTATTTACATTGACCAGATCAACTCTTTTTAAACAAAAGTTTACCCGATCAATTACTTCAACTTCATTCATAGTAGTAAACATGCGCAAGGGGAAAGCAATATTATCCTCTACCGAGAGTGAATCGAACAAGGCGGTACCCTGAAACAACATCCCGATTTCTTTTCGGATCAGTTGTTTTTGCTCGTAATCGATATGGGCAAAGTCGCGTCCTTCGTATTCAATTTTCCCTTTATCCACCTGGATCAGACCTACCATGCACTTCATCAGTACACTTTTTCCGCTTCCGCTGGCACCGATTACAAAATTGCATTTGCCTTGCTCAAAATGCGCCGAAACATCAAACAATACCTGTTTGTCGCCAAAGCTTTTGTCTATATTACTTAAGGTAATCATCGGCTAAGCATCAATTCAGATAGGATATAATCAAACAAGATCACCCCGATACAACTGAACACCACTGCTTTTGTACTGGATTGCCCGACTTCCAATGCACCGCCTTGTGTTTTGTAACCGTAAAATGCCGAGAAACTGGTGATGATAAATGCAAAGGTGGTGGCTTTGGTTAAGGCAAATGTTACGGAGAATGGAATGAAATCAGCCCGCAATCCTTTTACGAACGCATCAATGGTGATCAGTTCCGATACCACTCCTGAAATGGCTCCTCCCAAAATTGAAAGGAACATGGCATAAATAACCAGCAGGGGAATGGTGATGAGTCCGGCTGTAATTTTGGGCAATACCAGGTAATTTGTTGAATTGATCCCCATGATTTCAAGGGCATCAATTTGTTCGGTTACCTTCATAGTACCTATTTCGGAAGCAATACTTGAACCTACCTTACCAGCCAATACCAAACAGGTAACGGTAGGCGAAAACTCGAGAATATTGGAATCACGTACAATGCGTCCGATGAGGTATTCAGGTACCAGGCCGGAAACCAGCTGATACCCGATCTGAATGGTAGAAACGGCTCCGGTAAAAATGGAAATAAGCGAAACAATGCTGAATGACCCCACTCCGATGGAATACATCTCCGTGAATGTTTGTTTGATAAAAATTCTGAACTTTTCGGGTCGGGCGAAAAGGCTTTTCAGAAACAAAAAATATTCCCCCAGGAATTCTATTAATCTCATGAAATATTGAACAGTGGTATTAAGTGCAAATGAACAGCATTTTTTTTTACCATGTAAATATAGCTTGTTCGGCTTAATTTTGAACCCGCTGAAAAATTATGCCTGAAAAAATCATTGTTGTAACGGGATGCACCCGTGGAATCGGAAGAGCGGTTTGCGACCTTTTTATCTCCAAAGGATTTCACATCGCCGGGTATGCCCGCAATGTGAAAGATCTGGAAGACATGCGTGCGGTATATGCCAGGGATTATCCGCAACAACAAGTATTGCTCGAACAAGCCGATGCTACCATAAAAGCCTCCGTAGACAAATTTGCCGGTAATGTGGTTTCGAAATTTGGTAAAGTTGATATCCTGCTGAACAATGCAGGTTATTTTTTACCCGGCAGCATTATGAAAGAACCTGAAGGAACCCTGGAAACCATGATGGCTACCAATGTATATAGTGCCTATCATATTACCCGCGCTTTGGAGGGATGCGTGAAACAACATATCGTTAATATGTGCTCCATTGCCAGTCTGGATGCTTACGAAGCAGGAGCATCGTATACGATTTCCAAATTTGCCATGCTGGGATTCAGCAAACAGTTGCGGCAAGAATTAATCGCTACCGGAATTAAGGTAACTTCCATTTTACCGGGTGCTGTAAGAACCGATTCGTGGAAAGATGTTGACCTTCCTGCATCCCGCTTCGTTCAGGCCGGTGATATTGCAGAAACAATTTATACGGTTTGTTGTTCCCTTTCTGCAGGAGCAGATATTGAAGAAATTGTAATTCGTCCACAACAAGGTGATATTTAAAAAGCATCCCAGATGACCAAATCACTCTCCACTTTTGATAAACGTTATTGCGAAAGTCTGACCGCTTATTCGCGCAGAAAGACGCGTACCGTTGAGATCGGCGACCTGCGTTTGGGCCATTTGCATCCGATCCGGATTCAAAGCATGACCACAACGGATACAATGGACACCCGTTTATCGGTTGAACAAATACAACGCATGGTGGATGCCGGTTGCGAATTGGTGCGCCTTACTGCACCCAGCATACGCGAAGCACAAAATCTGGAAGTCATTAAAAAAGAATTGCACCGACGCGGGATAAAAGTTCCACTGGTGGCCGATATTCATTTTACACCCAATGCAGCCGAAACCGCAGCACGTATTGTGGAGAAAGTGCGCATTAACCCGGGCAATTATGCCGACAAAAAGAAATTTGAACAGATTGAATACGGCGACACTGAATACGAAGCTGAGCTGGAAAGGATCCGTGAAAAATTTACACCACTGGTTAAGATTTGTAAAGAATACGGCACCGCGCTTCGCATTGGTACCAATCACGGATCACTGAGCGATCGTATTATGAGCCGGTATGGAGATACTCCGGAAGGCATGGTAGAAAGTGCCATGGAATTTTTGAGGATCTGCGAAGATCAGCAGTTTTACAATATTGTACTTAGCATGAAATCGAGCAACCCGAAAGTAATGGTGGAAGCTTACCGATTGCTTGTAAATACTATGGATCGCAACGGTATGCAATATCCGCTGCATCTTGGGGTAACCGAGGCCGGAGAAGGAAATGACGGTCGCATCAAATCGGCTTTGGGGATTGGAGCTTTGCTGGAGGATGGCATTGGCGACACCATTCGTGTATCCCTCACCGAAGATCCGGAATTTGAAGTTCCGGTAGCGCGGAAATTGGTTAACCGGTATGAAAACCGGGCCGGACATGACCCCATTCCTTTTGCATTAACGGATGAAGCTTTACTGGATCAATTCGACCCTTTTCATTTTGAAAAAAGAACAAGCAGGGAAATACGCAATTTTGGCGGACATCAGGTACCACGTGTGATTGCTGATCTGTCGGACCACAGTTGCACAGAACCTTCGCATCTTAAACCGTTTGGATACACGTACCATGAACCAACGGATAAATGGCATATGAGTGATTTGGGCTGTGATTATATATACTTTGGTACCAAAGCACCTGCCTTTATGCTCCCGGCAGGACTCAAAGGCGTTTACGATTTTGGCATCTGGATGGGGCTTACCGATAAAACCCATGCTTTTCCGGTGTTTCGCAAGCACGAACTCGAGAAGCGAAATACAGGATCTTCAACCTTAAATTTTTTGTGGCTGAGTACGCAAGAAATGGATTCCGCTTTGTTGGAAAAACTTACCGGCTTAACCAATTGGGTATTAATTCTGGAATCTTCTCATATGCATAAGGTAGCTGATCTGAACAATGCTTTTGCCCGACTTAAATCACTACATATTACGCTTCCGGTAGTTATTGCAGGAATTTCGGATGAGAAAGAATCCGAGACCTGGATGTTGTATACTTCCACCGATTTGGGAACCCCTATGATCAACGGATGTGGGGATGGTGTATTCATTCGTGCACCACATATTGATCAGACATTAAGCAACCAGATAGCCTTTGGGATCTTGCAGGCTGCCCGGACACGCATCACCAAAACTGAATATATCAGTTGCCCGAGTTGTGGCCGTACCCTGTTTGATTTGCAGGAAACGACCGCCCTGATTCGCAGCCAGACCGACCACCTGAAAGGAATTAAAATAGCCATTATGGGATGCATTGTAAACGGACCGGGCGAAATGGCTGATGCGGACTACGGGTATGTAGGCTCAGGGCCGGGCAAGATCACCCTATACCGGGGTAAAGAAATAGTCAAAAAAGGGGTGAATAAAGACACTGCGGTGGCTGAATTGATCGGACTGATCCGCGAAGACGGGAACTGGACTGAACCTCAGCTACATAATTGATGCAACCTATTCCCTATTGAGGGTATCTTTGTCCTTGAAATAAGATTAGGCTAAATGAGATTTTTCTTTATTTTTGCCCCCTTTGTAATAAAACACTAAAAACACACAATCAATACTATATGAAAAAGTTAATCTTTACCATTGCATCTGTTGCCGGAATTACCGGAATGGCTCTGGCACAAAAAATGCCTTTGCCTGTTGAACCCAAGATCCAAATTGCCAATTCGATCGAAAAAACAAAATCGAACAACGCAAATAAAATCAACATTTCCGATTGGTATATGAATACGGATATGGCTGCAGGTACTAATATCGGAAGCAGCTTAACCAGTAATTTTACATTTATGTACGCAGATACAAATGCCAAGTTGATGTATCAAAGCGGAGATATTGCACATCCGGTTTGGATGAGCTACGGACATGTAATGGATCCAAAAGACGACGTAATCAGTCAGACTACCAATCCATTGATTCAGCTTTCCAAATTTGTTTCTTACAATTTTGATTCAATCCGTTTTCCATTTGCTTACATACGCCACGTGGATTCTTTGAGCGATGGTGTTGGCGGAATGCTTCCGGTTGTTGATACATTGTATGTTTATTATTTCAGAAGCACAAACATTACAAAAACCAACTTCACCGGTGGTGCAAAAGATAAAGTATCGTTGATCCGTTATGATCACGCGAATAAAACTGCCCGTACATTTTTTGCAGTTGATACCTTGTTGTTAACCAAAGATGATTCAACCGGTATCAGCAATACCAATGGTTTCGAAAGCAGTTTCACCATTAAGGTTGTTACTCTTGCTCCTCCGGTTCCTGTTAGTATCAATGTAAACGGTGGTTTAGATACCAATAACCTGGTTGGCGTATCGCTGGTATTTAAATCAGCTGTACCTACCATTACCAATGGCGGCGCCGACACTATAGCTTTGCTTATGCAGCAGGATCCTGCAAATTTCCCGAACCAAAAAAGAGGAAATTGCCTTGGATTCCGTTACCTGCGTAATTCCAATGATCAAACCAGCCTGAGCAATCCAACTTATTACAATTTATCACAGTTTATGCCGAACTGGAATGGTTACGGACAGAATGCAAACTGGAATGGAGTGTATGTAGCAGGTAATGCTTTCGTATCTGATCTGTTTGCCGATATGGATTTCCATCTAACCACTACTTCCGACAACGTAGGAATTTCTGAAATCAACAACGACGAATTTGCGATGAGCAATGTTTATCCTAATCCTGCAAAATCAAGCGAAAAAGCAGTACTTGCCTTTAATTTAACCAAGACTTCTACTGTAAATGTATCGATCATTAACCTGGTAGGTCAGCAAGTAAAAGCCGGTTTCAGCAAATCGTTTGAAAGCGGTGCACATGCCGAATTTTTAGACCTGAGCGGATTAAAAGCAGGTGTATATTTTGTAAACATGACTGTGAATGGAAGCAGCATCAGCAAAAAACTGACTGTAACTGAATAAGTTCAACCCTCACTCATACTGCAAAACCCCTCCAAACCGGAGGGGTTTTGTGTTTATAAGGGACTTTGAAAGAAAATTGGAGTGGATTTGTTTTTAAGCACAGGGCTTCATATCTTTGCCGTCCTTTAAATAACTAATAAATAATACAAACATGTTTGCAATAGTGGAAATCGCTGGCCAACAGTTCAAAGTAGAAAAAGACCAAACTCTATACGTGCATCGTTTGCCGCAAGAGGAAGGCGCCAGCATTGATCTGAACAACGTGTTGTTGCTTGACAACAACGGAAAGGTAACCATTGGACTACCTACAGTAAGCGGAGCTTCTGTGAAAGCCAAAGTACTCAATCACCTGAAAGGGGATAAAGTTCTTGTTTTCAAGAAAAAACGCAGAAAAGGTTATCGAAAAATGAACGGACACCGTCAGTATCTGACCAAGATCCAGATCGAAGCCATTCAAGCTTAATTATTAACCGATTAAACATAAAAAACCATGGCACATAAGAAAGGCGTCGGTAGTTCGAAAAACGGTCGTGAATCCCATAGTAAACGTCTGGGCGTTAAGATTTTTGGTGGTCAGCATGTGATTGCTGGCAATATCATCGTGCGCCAGCGCGGAACCAAACATCATCCCGGCGATAATGTTGGAATTGGAAAAGACCATACATTGTTTGCACTCGTAGAAGGTAAAGTAGTTTTCAAAAAGAAAGCCAACGACCGCTCATACGTTTCGATTGAACCAAAGGCAGAAGCACCAACGGCTCAAGCTTAACCGATTCAAAATCGCATTAACTGGTCCTGCATGCAAATGCAGGACTTTTTTTATGCCTTCTTTGGTTATAAGAATCCAAACTGCGAAAATAAAGAGAGGCTTTTTCTACAGTAGCGTGAATAGTTCCCTGCTTGCTCTTGTTCTGAAAAACTCTATTTTGCAAGTATGGAGGTGCTGCTAAACCAAAAGAAAATAACCTGGGCATGGACCATGTATGATTGGGCCAACTCGGTGTTTTCATTAACCATTGCTACAGCCATATTCCCACCCTATTTTGAAGCCGTTACCAAGGCAGCAGCCATTTCACAGGGAGCAAACCCGGCCGGACCATTTGATATAACCATCTGGGGATGGCAACTCAATAATTCATCGGCCTATTCGTATGCGTTGTCGCTGGGATTTTTGTTGGTTACCATAATTAGTCCGATCCTTTCGGGTATCGCCGATACAACCGGGAACAAAAAAATATTCCTGAAATTCTTCTGTTATCTGGGTTCTTTATCCTGCATCGGATTGTTTTTTTTTAATGAACAAAGCATACCACTTGGATTGGCCTTATTTGTACTGAGTGTTCTGGGATTTGGAGGCAGTATTGTGTTTTACAATGCATATCTGCCGGAGATTGTGAGCGAAGACCGGTACGACCGCGTAAGCGCCCGTGGCTTCTCCATGGGCTATATCGGAAGCGTGATTCTGCTGGTATTTAATCTTGTTACTTTGTTAAAGCCCGAATGGTTTTTTGCAGTTCAGGCATATGCTGATGAACTCATGCAAAATGGAACCGAACCGGTTATTGCTATGCAGCAAGCCAAAGATCATTATGTAAATCTATCGAGCCGATTGTCTTTTGTGAGCGTCGGATTATGGTGGATGGGATTTGCACAGATTCCGTTCCGTTATTTACCCGACACCCTGAAAACGGCAGATAATGCTGAGGGAAATGTAATCGGAAAAGGATGGCGCGAACTTAAAAAAGTATATACTGAAATACGCTTAAACAATGCACACAATCACCTGAAGCGATTTCTGTGGGGATTCTTCTTTTTGAGTATGGGTGTTCAAACGGTAATGTATGTGGCCAGTTTGTTTGGAGCGCAGGTGTTGAATCTACCAACCCAGGATCTCATTATTACCATCCTGCTGATTCAATTGATCGGCATTGCGGGTGCCTGGCTTTTTTCCAGAATCTCGGAACGTATTGGAAATATTTATGCCTTGCTGATCATGGGCATTATTTGGGTTGGAATTTGTGTTGGTGCCTATTTTATTACAACAGCTTACGAATTTTACCTGATCGGAGCTGTGGTTGGAATGGTTATGGGAGGTATTCAATCTATTCTCAGATCGACCTATGCCAAACTAATTCCCGACGCCACAACCGATCATGCTTCGTATTTCAGCTTTTATGATGTAACCGAAAAGGTGGCCATTGTATTGGGAACATTCTGTTACGGGCTCATAATTGAATTGACCGGTAACATGCGTAATTCAGTTATCTCACTTTTGATTTTCTTTGTAATCGGATTGTATTTTATGGCACGTATTAAAAACTTCAAAACATTCCATCCTTAAATATGAAGATAGACCTCTTTATTCCTTGCTATATCGACCAGTTCAGGCCTCAAACGGGCTTCAACATGGTGAAGGTTCTGGAGAAAGCCGGGTGTCAGGTCAATTATCATGCGGAACAAACCTGTTGCGGGATGGCGGCCTTTAATGCCGGTAACTGGGATGATGCACGCGAAGTAGGTGAAAAATTATTACGTGAAGTTTCCAATAATAACCTGGTTTGTCCGGGTGCAACCTGTGTTGGTATGATCCGAAACTCATACGATCTGCTCTTTCAAAATTCTTCTTTTCACAACAAATACCGTCAACTGCAAAAACGAACGTTTGAATTGAGCGAATTTTTGGTGGATGTGCTGAAGGTTACTGAACTGGGTTCGATATTGTATGGTAAAGCTACTTATCATGATGCCTGCAGTGCCCTGAGCGAATGCGGAATAAAAAGTCAACCCAGAACGTTACTCAAACAGGTGCAGGGACTGGAATTGATTGAAATGGCAAACCCGGAAGCCTGTTGCGGATTCGGGGGATCTTTTTCTGTGAGAAACGAGCCTACTTCTATTGCACTGGGAGAACAAAAGGTTGAACAAGCTTTAACTACGGGTGCCGAATATATAATCAGCACAGACTACTCTTGCCTTATGCACCTCGAATCGTATATTCAGAAAAAGGGAATCAATCTTAAGGTAATGCATATTGCTGATGTGCTTGCGCAGGGGTTGTGAGAAGGGTATTTAGCTTTACATTTCATTATTCTTGCATTGATGTTCAACCGCGTTGCGGTTGTGGGTTTTTGGGTCATTCTAGAATTATGAAGGTTGAACCGCGTTGCGGTTTCTGGTTCTGGTTGGAAGTCTTTAGCTTTTATGAATTTCTTCGTTAACACTTCCAACTTCACATCATTACCATGACTGAGGTAATCCCCCGCTTTGCTATATTGAGTGAAGGTTGAACCGCGTTGCGGTTGTGGGTCTTTAGGGTATACTGCTTTATTGATGATGAAACGCTTTGCGGTTCCTATTGTAAAAAAGAATTAAGTTAAGTTGTTACTATTAATAAACTCTTAAAAGTTAAATCTGCTCAGGCGGAACGGGATTTTAACTTTGAAAATGGAGAGTTTTTTGGGTAACTTGCCTTTTCGAACCACTATAAACCATTCTTTATACTATTACCATATGATGCAGAAATATTTACTTCCAATAACCATACTGGCTTTTACAAGTATGTACATTCCGGCGAATGCACAATCCGGTGATCCGTTTGATGCGCAAAAATTCCGCGTCACTCAACCTGCTCAGGCAGTAAATATGCCTGTTTCTCAAACTATTCGGTATACCCCAACACCGGAAGCTGCAACATTCATACGTAAACCGTTCACACCTTCTCTCGGATTTGGTGAAAACGCTTCCATATTTGAGAACCATGATGCTGCCGTTGCCTACCTGAATTATTGTTCACCTGAACTGGGCATAACGGATCTTGGTGATCAGTTTGTGGTGAGCCAAACAAAAAGCGATGCTTTGCAAACCACGCATATTCGAATGCATCAGGTTTATAAAGGAATACCAGTAGTTGGAGGAGAATTGATACTGCATGCACGTAACCAGTCTTTTGAAATGGTGAATGGAACCTGCATTCGTGATGAATTTCCTGAAAAACTAACTCCATCCGTTTCCATGCAAAGTGCATTGAAAATTTCCACAGATGAAGTAAAACAACACAGCAATATTCGTGAATTAACAGCTGAAGAAAAAAGTTTACTCCGTTACGCCGGAGCCACATCTTCCTTGGTATTTTACAATCTGCCTTTAAAAAATATCAGTAATGTACTGGCCTGGCATATTATACTTCGGCCAAACTTCATCGACCAGTGGGAACTTTTTGTGGATGCACAAACCGGATTTATTCTGCATAGTTCCAATAAGACCTGTGCTGCCGACGGCCCCAAAACTACCGTGGCGTCCGACATCAACAGCATCAGCCGGAATATCAATACTTATCAGATTGACACAAATTACTATCTGATTGATGGATCCAAATCGATTTTCAATCCCAATTCACTTATTCCTGCCAGACCCGAAGGAGCAATGTGGACACTGGATGCATTGAATACTGAAGCCTTAACCATTTCGCAGGTTTCCAATACCGATAATTCATCATGGTCGCCAAAAGCGGTATCGGCTCACTATAATGCGAGTACCGTTTTTGACTATTTCAAAAACACGCATGGACAGACTTCTATTGATAATCAGGGAGGAAATATGGTTTCCATTATCAATGTAACTTTACCGGGTGGAGTGCCCCTGGATAATTTATTCTGGAATGGTCAGGCCCTGTTATACGGAAATGGTAATGTTCAGTTTCGTCCGCTGGTGGGTTCTCTGGATTTAGCCGGACATGAATTTACCCACGGTATAATCCAAACGATGGCTAATCTGGATTATCAGGGTCAATCCGGCGCTATCAACGAATCATTGGCAGATGTTTTTGGTTGTATGCTCGATAAAGGCGATTGGCTCATTGGAGAAGATGTAGTAAAATCAAGCGCTTATCCAAGTGGTGCGCTTCGCAATATGCAGGAACCACATAATGGTACAACACAAGGAAATTTAGGTTGGCAACCCAATCATATGTCGGAGTATTATACCGGAACCGATGATAACGGAGGTGTACATTTGAATAGTGGTATCTTGAACAAGGCTTACTATACTTTATCCAACACCATTACTGCAAACAAAGCAGAGAAGATTTATTTCCGCGTATTAAGTACGTACCTTACCCGCCATTCGGGTTTTTATGATTTGCGTGATGCGGTTATACAAGCGGCGGCTGACTTATATGGAGGACTTACTTCTCCTGAAGTTACTGCTGCAAAAGCAGCTTTTGATCTGGTGGGTATCTTCGATAACGGCAATGGATTGAACTATGCACTTGACTTGCAGCCTATAGCTTCAGGTACAGATAAATTACTGACCTATGATCCAAACTATTTTAATACATCGCGTCATAATTTATATCTGACAGATGGTACCAACCCAACTCCACTCTCCAATACACCAGCCCGCTGTATTCCTAGCGTAACAGACAATGGAAGCTTTTGTGTATTTGTTGATACACTTGGAAAAATTCGTAAAATGGATCTGGTCGGCCCTCCAAACGAAACCATTCTTTCACCCGGTTTATCGAATTTTGCTGCAGTTGCTGTCTCTAAAGATGGCTCCAAACTGGCGGCAGTTACCACGCTTGCCGACACCTCCATGTATATTTATTCGTTCCAGAGCAACAGCTGGACCCAATTCAAAGTCTATCATCAAACGAAAACACAGGGGGTAAATTCTCCCGGTTTGCAATTTATCGGATCACTCGAATGGGATTATAGTGGCGAGCAGGTACTTTTTGATGCACGGTATACACTTGGCGACTCGTTGCATTTTTGGGATATTGGAACAATACATGTTTGGAACAATCAGACCAATTCTTCAGGGTCTGGCAGGGTAACTAAATTGATCAGTCAATTGCCAACCTCAGTTAGTATTGGCAACCCGCGTTTTGCACGCAATTCACCTTATATTATTACTTATGATTGGTTTAACCGGATTGACAGCACCTTTGCAATTATGGCAAAAAATTTGTTAACCGGTGCTTCCGGTTTGATTACAACAAACAACATGTTGGGCAATCCTACTTATGATCGAACTGATCAATATTTAATCTATTCCACTTATGATGGTTCCTTGCAGGATACTGCAATCTGGAGCATCGAATTAAGTGGTACAAAAATAGAAGCATCCGGTGCTCCAAATATTTTAGTTCCACACCAAAAATGGATGAATTGGTTGGCATTTGGTGACCGCAAATTGTACAATACAGACAAAGCGCTGATCAGTTTTCAGTTAACATCCCTGAATCCAAAAGTGTCCGGTATTCTAATCGGCGATTCTGTTTTACTCAGGGTTCCCGAAACAGCCGTGTTGACCAATCAAACAGCTGACTTTGTAACCAGTCCGTTTTCCGTTGTGGATATTGGCACAACCAGACAATTTAGCGGTACAACCAAAAACAATTTCACTTCGCCTGTTATTTACCGGGTTATAGCACGCGATAACACTGCAAAACAATACACCATCATTGCTCAAAAACCGGGCAACAGTAAAGAAATTACAGCATTTAGTTTTCCGGATCTGAGTCCTGTTGTGCATGGTGAAATCCTCAACGATACCATAACCCTGCGTGTACCCAATACCACAGATGTTACACTCCTGCGGGCTGTTTATACAGCATCGGCATTTGCAAAAGTTAAAGTGAATAATGTGGTACAACAAAGCGGAGTTACCATCAACGACTTCTTTGAACCTGTGATATACAATGTAACTGCATATGACAGTACTGAACGCAACTATACGGTTATAGTGAAGTTTAATACCGGACTGAATGACCTCATGCATGCTGCAACCCTAAACCTGTATCCGAATCCTACCCATGACCGTATTTATTTTGGAATTAAAGGAAAGGTAAACTATGCTGTTCTTGATATGTATGGCAGAGAAGTGATGTTTGGTGCAACAACAGAAGGAAATATAAATGCCTCTAACCTTGCTCAAGGTGCATATATAGTGCGCATTGAGCAAGATGGTAGCATGTATACCGGTAAGCTGTTTAAACTGGATTAAGGTAACAGGTAACTTTGTTCATCCGTGTCTTTTGATGATGATTCATTCAAAAGAGTTATAACGTTAAAAAAAATTACGCTGTAACATTTTATACCCGTAAACTTGTGCCGGTAATTTTATACGTATGACCCGCATTGGTTACGAAACGCTGCTCCATTTCTGTCAACGCATTTTTGCAATAAACGGAATGCCTCCGGAAGATGCACAACTTGCAGCAGATGTATTACTTTCAGCCGATTTAAGAGGAATTGATTCACATGGCGTAGCACGTTTATCCGGATACCTGCGTTTGCTCGATGCAAAGCGTGCCAATTTCAAACCCGATTGGAAAGTAATTCATGAAACTCCATCGACAGCTTGTATAGATGCCGATTCAGGACTTGGTTTAACCATTGCACCAAAAGCCATGAAACTAGCTATGGATAAAGCAAAAGTTGCCGGGACGGGTTGGGTCGCCATTCAAAATTCCAATCATTTTGGTATTGCAGCCTATCATGCCATGCTGGCTTTGCCCGAAGATATGATTGGTATTGCCATGACCAATGCCAGTCCATTGGTAGCCCCTACTTTTAGCAAAGAGCGGATGCTGGGAACCAATCCCATTTGTTATGCTTTCCCGGCAAAAAAATACCAACCCGTTGTGATTGATATGGCCACCTCGGCAGCAGCCAATGGCAAACTTGAAATTGCCCAGCGCAGTGGAAAATCCATTCCGGCCAATTGGGTGCAATCCAAAGATGGTGATGCCTCGCTTGACCCCGACGAACTAAAAAAGGGAGGTTCCTTATTACCTCTTGGAGGTCATAAAGGATATGCATTGGGAGCTTTGGTAGATCTGCTAACCTCGGTACTCAGTGGAGCAAACTACGGTCCCTGGGTTCCACCGTTTGTGGCATTTTTGGATCCACTAAATGACCTGCCCGGAAAAGGTATCGGACATTTTATTGGAGCCATGCGAGTGGATGCATTCAGACCTAAAGAAACATATTATACGCATATCGACAACTGGATTCAACGATTCAAGGAGGCTGTACCAGTCGATCCTGCCCAACCTGTTTTGATTCCCGGTGAACCTGAATACCTCATCAAGCTGGAAAGAATAAAAGAGGGAATACCTTTGAATGAACAGGTTCTGCTTGACCTCCGGCAACTAGCTTCCAAATACCATGTGGAATTAGCATTTTAATCATCAAGATCCACTCATGAAAAAGAAAATTATTCTGGCTTCCAAATCTCCGCGCAGACATGAACTGATCAAAGGACTGGAGTTAGATTACGATATTCATTCTTACGACATCGATGAGACATTTCCGGTTGAGTTGAAATCCGGTGAAATTGCCTTGTATCTGGCCGAGAAAAAAGCCATGGCTTATCCTGAAATCTTGCAGGAAAATGAAATACTTTTAACAGCAGATACCATTGTTTGGGTAAATGGGCATGTTTTAAACAAACCGGTTGATGCAGCAGAGGCATTGCAAATGTTGCAGGAAATTTGCGGCACTACACATGAAGTATATACCGGAATTTGTTTACGCGATCAACATCAAATCCGCTTGTTTGCAGAACGCAGCGAAGTTACCTGTAAAGCGGCAAGTGAAGCTCACCTGATTCATTATATCGAAACCTATCACCCCTTCGATAAAGCAGGCGGTTATGGCATACAGGATTGGTTTGGGTATACTGTAGTAGAGAAAATAAATGGTTGTTTTTACAACGTTATGGGATTACCGGTCAGCCGTATTTATCAGGAATTACAAAGTTTCTGATCAGGGAATAATGGTTGTGTTGTGAATGATACGGTGGTTGTATTGTTGAATATAACTTTGTACCAATTTTTTCATTTCCTCTTCCTGCAGGAGAGATTCTTTCTCCCCTAACCGGTTTTTGTTCATCAGACTATCGGAAGGAATATGATAAAGTGCCACCGCCTGCTGCCCGTCAAACTGATAAACCCAGGGCCATTGAATCAATTGATAATATCCATTGAGGTATTGGATGGCAAATCCTTTTTGACCGTTTCCAAAATTACTGAAGGCAAAATACGATTTCGGATAAATCGAATCCAGGATCATCGGCAACAGGTCGGTTTGTTGAACCGTATTCACTTCTTCACGATGCACCGGATTGGAAGGATCAAAAACAAACAATGGGATCGCGTATTTACCTTGCTGCGATTGATAATAAGGTGTTTCATTTTCAGCTGAATGATCAGCAGTGATGATGAACAAAGTATTCGAATACCAGGGTTTGGTAGCAGCTGCCTGCAAAAACTTGCGTATTGAAAAATCAGCATATCGAACCGAACGATGTATGGGTAAACTGCCTTTGGGAAACATTTCGGACTGATGTGCCGGAATTGGATAAGGATGATGAGATGATTGTGTGAATATAGTTGTAAAAAAAGGGGGTTCCATTTGATCAATCTCCCGTGCTACAAATTGCAGGTATGGTTCGTCGTAAATTCCCCAATGACCGTCGTAGTCGCGTTGTTGATCCGGATATTCATCCATTCCCGAATAGCGTCCAGAGCCGGTAACAGCCACAAAGTTATTGAATCCCATGGTTCCGTTTTTACATCCATGATAAAAGGAAGTTTCGTAACCCAATTCAGAAAGGTAACTTCCTATTCCTTTCAGGTTATTGGTTTGAAAACGGGTATTGATATAAGAAGAAGTCCAGACGGAGGGCATTGCCGCAATAATGGCCGGAATCCCTTCGATGGAACGTTTACCGTTGGCATACGCATTTCTATACACCAAACTATGTTGCATCAATGAATCTAAAAACGGTGTATACCCCTGATGCGTATTGTAATACCCGACATACTCCTTCCCCATGCTTTCCATGATGAGTAAAACAATATTCCGGGGTTGAGTAGTGTAGGGTTTAGGCTTATGCACAGGACTGAAGATCTTTTCTGCCTCAACCGGCGACATGTATTCTACCTCTTCCAGATCGCTGAGTTGCGACGTTATTAATAATTGAAAAGGGGTGTTTAAAGTTAATGCAACTAATTTTACATGTGCAAAACGTGCAGCATCAAAAATAGCGATCGGCTTTAATCCTAGTCCTCCACGGGCGCCCAACACAGATAAGCCTGCTGCGAGCGGAAGCAACAGGAGTTCTATACCTAGTTTCTTCCATGAGAAGGGAACTGCAGAACGCTTAAATACAGGATAAAATTGATATGCTCCGTAAAGTATAGATATCCACAATAACAACAAATACCAATAAGAGATCAGGTAACTCATGGTTTGATCTGAAATATCTTTCATGGGCGCAAAAACTTCGATGCCCGATCGTCGCCCGTTGAATGGAAAATACCCTACATCAATCAGGTTGAATAACACGCATCCTCCAAGCATGATGAAAAAGTACCCCTTTCCAATTTGCTGATACCAGTTTTGATCGCGAAATGGCAACGGAAGCACATGCAACAAAATAAAAAAGCCAAATATATAAACGATGGCAGAAGTATCGAAGATAAAACCGGCCAGAAAAGATTGCAGGATTTCCCCTCCATTGCTATCGCTCAATTGGTCGCTGTTAAACACATAAAAGATCAGCCGGCACACGAAGAAAACTCCATAAACCAGCAACAAGCGCTTCAACAAAAGCAGATAATGGTTCAGGTAATTTTTCACGCTGGCGAAAATAATTGATTTCAGGTGTTGTTTATCACCTTATTATACCTTGTAATAAACAGGGGTAAAAAATAGGTATGGCAATTTAAAATCCTTTTGTTTATTTGCCAGCGTTGAACATTCAGCAACATATATCGCTCCGGCACCTGAACACCTTCGGCATTGACGTAAATGCAGACGAATATGTTGAGATAAAATCCATCGATGAAGCCAAGGTGCTTTGCCGTACATTTAATCTGGCCGACCGCAACTTATTGATTCTTGGGGGTGGCAGCAATGTGTTGTTTACCGGAGATGTAAAAGGTATGGTCATCCGTAACCTGATTAAAGGAATACAAGTAACTGCAGAAAACGATCAGCATGTGTGGGTAAAAGCCATGAGCGGTGAGGTATGGCATGAGTTTGTACTCTGGACCATTGAACACAATCTGGGTGGATTGGAAAATCTCTCTTTAATTCCGGGATGTGTTGGTGCTGCACCAATGCAGAATATTGGAGCTTATGGAGTGGAAGTCAAAAACGCTGTACATGAAGTTGAAGCCATACGGATACGTGATGGAAAACTAACAACTTTCAGCAACGCGGATTGCAAATTTGGATACCGGGAGAGCATATTCAAGCAAGAGTCAAAAGGAAAATATATTTTGGTTTCTGTTACTTTCCGGTTAAACAAACAGCACACGTTCAACACTTCGTACGGAGCCATCCGGCAGGTATTGGAAAAGCAAGGAATTACTAACCCCACGGTTAAAGACGTAAGCGATGCGGTCATTGAAATCCGCTCTTCAAAACTCCCCAATCCCAAAGAATTGGGCAATGCAGGCAGTTTCTTCAAAAATCCTGAAATTCCCAATGAACAATATACTGCATTAAAGGAAAAGTATCCGGAATTGGTAGGCTATCCGGCCGCCAACAACAGTACAAAAGTTGCCGCAGGTTGGCTCATTGAACAATGTGGCTGGAAAGGTAAACGGGTAGGCAATGCAGGATCGCATAAAGATCAGGCATTGGTGCTGGTGAATTACGGAGGTGCTACCGGCAAAGAAATCTGGCAACTGGCCATGGATATACAACAATCGGTGAAGGACAAATTCGGAATTACAATAGTTCCTGAGGTCAATGTGATCTAGATTTTCAGTTCCCTGATTCAAATCCATTTATCCATTCGATTCTCGGAGAAATTCACCGGAGCATGTATATTTGCGCCCATCCCGGCCAATTCGGGAGAACCATGCGCAAACGAAGATTTAAACCCTATACGCTCGAACAAATAACCATTACCAATGCCGGTAGTGAAGGAAAATGCATAGCCCGCCACGACGATAAAGTAATTATGGTTGACTATGCCGTTCCGGGTGATGTGGCCGACCTAAGAATCTATGGCAGTAAAAAAAGCTTCAGTTTTGCAGCTATAGAAAAACTCATTACGCCATCCCCCTCCCGGGTAGATACCTTTTGTTCCCATTTCGGAGTTTGCGGTGGTTGCAAATGGCAACAAATGAGTTATGATGCTCAACTGCGGTATAAGCAACAACAGGTGCAGGACGCCTTTGAACGCATAGGAAAATTTCCATTTCCTGCGCTGGAACCTATTCATGGATCAGCGGATACCACGCATTACAGAAATAAACTGGAATACAGTTTTACCCATCAGAAATGGTTGCAAAATCTTGATCAAAAAGATAACCTGAATGCCATGGATCATTTGGGTTTGGGATATCACATCCCCGGCCGATTCGATAAAGTGTTTGATGTAGAAACCTGCTGGCTGATGGATGATTTGCAAAACCGCATCCGCAACCGGATTCGCGAATACTGTAAATCAAACGGCCTGACGTTTTTCAACTTATATAGTCAGGAAGGTTTGATGCGGGGTCTTATTTTCCGGAATAACCTGAAAGGCGAATGGATGTTGCTGGTAATTTTTGGACATGATCAGGAATTGGAAAAACGAACCGGATTAATGGAATGCCTCAAAGCTGAATTTCCGGAAATAAATTCCTTGCAATATATAATCAACACCAAACGCAACGACACCATTACCGATCTGGAAGTACATGTATATTCCGGTTCAGATCATCTGATCGAATACCTGGAAGATCTGCAATTCAGGATCGGCCCTACCACCTTTTTTCAAACCAATGCGCGACAAACTTTAAAGCTATACCACATTGCCCGCGAAATGGCCAACCTGACCGGCAAAGAAAATGTATATGATCTCTATACAGGAGTTGGAACCATTGCATTGTTTGTTGCCCGGGCAGCCCGGCAGGTGATCGGAATAGAATATGTAGAAGAATCGATACGCGATGCACGGATCAATGCCCAAATGAATCAAATCAGTAATACGCATTTCTATGCGGGCGATATGAAGGATGTGCTAACACCTGAAATGTTTCGTACACACGGTATGCCGGATGTCATTATTACAGATCCTCCCAGGGCGGGTATGCATGCCGATGTGATTCAGCGGATACTGGAAGCTAATCCTTCCCGCATTGTATACGTCAGTTGCAACCCCGCAACACAAGCACGCGATATAGCTTTGATGCAGGAACAATACCGTGTAACAAAAGTGCAACCGGTAGATATGTTTCCCCATACGCATCACGTAGAAAATATTGCATTGCTGGAACGTAAAACCAACTCATAATAAACGCTTATCATGCTGACTGAAGAAGAATTCAAAAAACTGATTGATGCATTAAAGGTAGATCTGCGTCTTGCAGAAGAATCGCTGGAAGAAACCGCAAGGGATATCATTGCTGAAGGATTTTCGGAATATCCGGTCTTTATTGCCACCGAACATGAAGTAAAGTTGGGCGAATTGCTGATCGATAAAGATGAAATGGCAGCAACTTACAGCATATATGCCACCACTCTGGAAGAATTGATTGAACGTAAACTGGTATTACCGGAACGTAAAGCTGAATTTATAAAAGCTTATAAAAACCCCGGACAATTCATGTGTGTCATGCTGATTACAGCTGAAATTGCCAGTTTTGTTTTTTTACCCTATACCCGTGGCGGAGATAAAACATGAGTAACCCTGAAAGAGCGGTTGTACTTCTCGCTTATCATAAATTAAAAATCCCGAAATAATCCTGCTCTTTTAAAATCCAGCTTTCCCAATAAGGATACCCGACAATTAACGCAGCATTGCAAAAAGGACATGACCTTAATACTTTCACATTGGTACAAGGTGGAAATTGAGAAGAGAATTCACCGATAAAAAGAGGGCAATTACCGGTTGAAGGAGTAAATAAAGGAAGTGTAATCGTACAATACTACCTGACGGCTGAAAGAAAATTCAGTGCATTACTTTTCTAATAATGCTTCTACAGCCAGTCGATAACCATCCAGACCTAAACCACTGATCATTCCTTTGCAATTTTTAGCGATCAGGGAATGATGCCGGAATTCTTCCCGCGCAAAAATATGACTGATATGAACTTCAATAACCGGTGAATCAATGGCTGCAACCGCATCTGCCAAAGCTACCGAAGTATGTGTATATCCGCCTGCATTCAGAATGATCCCACTCACTGTAAATCCAACTTCCTGTAAATAATTGATCAACTCCCCTTCTACATTGCTATGAAAATAAGTGAATGTAATTTCAGGGTATCGTTTAACAAGCGTATCGAAATACTTTTCGAACGAAAGATTACCATAAATTTCGGGTTCACGTTTACCTAATAAATTCAGATTAGGACCGTTGATGATAGCAATTTTCACGTTGCAACTTACAGATTTTCTCTGAATCGAAAAACTACTTCTCCTGCTCAAAACGGTATACAGCATATGCACAATACATGTCTAAAAGTACTTTTACCATCTCCTTATTTTATTTTGTAAGTTTACTTCATAATTCAGCCGCCATTGAACTGGTCCCCGCATTTAAAAGGTTTTAAAGTTTACCTGCAACTGGAAAAATCTTTATCACCCAAATCCATAGAAGCTTATGTGCATGATGTAACTTTATGCAACAAGTTTTTGGAAATTAAAGAACTGGATTTACCCCCTGAATCGGTTGAACTGGTGCATTTGCGTGAATTTGTGCGTTACCTGAGCGAGTTGGGGATGATGCCTACCAGTCAGGCACGCATTATATCCGGACTCAAAGCCTTTTATCAGTATCTCGTTCAGGATGATTATTTGAAACACAATCCGGCTGAATTGCTGGACGCACCAAAAACAGCACGCAAGCTTCCTGATGTTCTGAGCACCGAAGAAATAGACCGGATGATTGCCTGCATTGATCTGAGTAAAAACGAAGGAGTACGGAATAAAGCAATACTGGAAACCATGTTCAGTTGCGGATTGCGGGTGAGTGAAATGGTGAACTTAAAGGTTTCCGACATTTCAACGGAAGAAGAGTTTGTTCGGGTTATAGGAAAGGGAAATAAGGAGCGCCTGGTGCCGATTGGGAAAATTGCTTTAAAAGCCATACGTTTCTATACCGAACAGGTCAGAAATCATATGGATAAGCAAACAGGACATAACGACATCTTGTTTTTAAACCGGCGTGGTACCAAGCTTTCGCGGGTGATGATCTTTTTGATCATCAAAAAACTGGCAGAAGAAGCTGGAATCCGCAAAACTATTTCACCGCATACGTTTCGCCATTCTTTTGCTACCAGCCTTGTAGAAGCCGGTGCAGATCTGAGGGCAGTACAACAAATGCTGGGCCACGAAAGTATTACCACTACAGAAATTTACACCCATATCGACCGTACCTACCTGCGCGATGTAATTACGCAGTTCCATCCGCGCAGTTGAAAACTATTTGAATTGCTTTTCGAGTTCAGCCTTTGCGGTTAACCCTACAAAATTCTGTTTGATCACTCCATCCTTATAAAATTTCAATACTGGAATTTCGTCAATCCCTAACTGAACTGCAAGTTGCTTTTGTTCGTCAACATTAATCCGAATAATCTCAACCTTCCCTTTATATTGGATAGCGAGTTCGTTGAGCATAGGTTCCATTTTCCGGCAAGGAGCACACCAGGGTGCATAAAAATCAATCAGTACTTTCTTATGAGCGTTGATCATTTTTTGATACTCTTCCATGGTTATGGAAGCCTTCTTTGCAACTGTAGTGGATGGCGTTTCGATGGGCAAATTCTGGCCAGTCCAGGCCATGATCCCGCCACGAAGATCGAATACTGATGTAAATCCGCTTTTGCGCATATACTCAGCAGCTGATCGGCTTCTTCCACCACCCAGACAATACACAAAATAGGTTTTCTTCTTGTCGAGTTTATCGACATACATTTGAAATGCACCGGTATTAATATCTACATTAACAGCCTTTGGAATATACCCTCCGGAGAATTCTCCGGCTGTGCGAACATCCAGGATCATACTTCCCGGATTTTCTTTCAACTTTTGAGAAAAACTGAGCGCATCGAGGGTAACAATTTTTCCCGGTTGCGACTGACAAGAAGTGAGTGCAGTAAGCAACATCACAATACTGAGTTGGATCAATTTCATGTTTAGCTATTAATTGCTGTGTGAATGGATTAAATCTTTGAGTTGACGGGCCGAAACAACCCCAGCCTGACGCCATACCGGTTGCCCCGCCTTAAACAGGATCAATGTAGGAACACCCTGAATACTGAATACTTCAGAAACTCCGGGGCTTTTATCTACATCCACTTTGATGATGGTTGCTTCTTCCCCTATTTCGGTTTTTAATTCTTCGAGAATGGGTTTCATCATTTTACATGGTCCGCACCACTCGGCAAAAAAATCAACCAATACCAAAGGCTTGCTTTGAATAATTTCTGTAAATGTCATGGGCTTACTTGTTGTTTCTATGTTCGTGTTTTACTTCTTCAAAATTAATCTCGCCATTATTTTCTGTTTTGGCCGGAGGTACATATGCACAATTTCCGGAAGCACAACCGAGCCCCAAAACACCCATTACCAGAAAATAACCTCCCAGTATAATACCAGGCCATTGATGAATCATTCCGGCCTGAATAATGATTGTAACTCCCATAATCACATAAAAGAAGCGCATGAATGACCAACCTGTAGTAAGTCTGTTCAAGAATGTTGCTTTCATTATTTACCGAGTTTATGTTGAAGAGAATTCCAACCTCCTCCGTTATAAACTTCCGTAAATCCATTTGACTTCAAAACGCCACGTGCAGAAGCACTTCGCATTCCCGAAGCACAGCAGGTAATGATTGGTTTATCCTTTTTTAATTTGCTTAAATTAGCTTGCAATACCTGCAAAGGAATATTCACTGCCCCTTTGATATGTCCGCCCTGGAATTCATTTTTTGTTCGTACATCGAGTATGATGGCTCCTTTAGCAGCCACTTCGCGCAAGTCTGTTTTGGGACCTAACCCCAACATATTTTTTATTGTTTGTATCATAATGATTGGTTGCTGAGCGAGTAATTCACATCTATCCATGATCCGCCGTTTTCACATGCGATGCCCATGGATTTCAAATAAGCAGACGCCTGCCCGCTGCGATTTCCGCTGGCACAACACAACACGATCGGTGTATGGATCGCCTTAATTTCGTCGATGCGTTGTGGTAATTCCTGCAACGGAATATTGATGGATCCGGCAACATGCCCTCCCATAAATTCTCCGGGAGTTCTAACGTCGATGATTGTTTTTGATTGCATAATGTGGGAATTGTTTTTAGTTATTGGTTATTAGTTATTAGTTATTAGTTATTGGTTAATCGTTATTGGTTATTGAGTAAAAGTTCTCTGGTTAGCTACTTCGTACTTCGCAATTCGTACTTCGTAATTCGCAATTTGTACTTCGTAATTTATAATAATGTGCTTGGGCATACATAAGCAGTAACATCCATTTTTCCGGAATGTTTTATAGCACTGAATCCACCGGAAACATTGACGATATTATGATATCCGCGTTGACGCATCAGGGATGCAAAAATCATAGAACGATATCCTCCGGCACAATGAACATAATAGGTATGTTGCTTATTCAACATGGCTGCGCTTGAATCAATATAGTCGAGTGGAGCATTGATGGCGGTAACAATATGTTCTGCATCAAATTCACTTTTCTTTCTAACGTCTACTATACTTATATCGGGTTCGTTTTCCTGCAAAGTGGCCAATGTATCCGGATCAATACTCTTAATCTCATCAACCGGATTACCAGCAGCTTTCCATGCTTCTAATCCTCCGCTGAGAAATCCCAGTGCATGATCGTAACCAACTCGCGCCAACCTTGTTACTACTTCGCCTTCACGTCCGGGATCTGCAATAAACAATATGGGTTGATCAATATCCTTTACCAGTGTTCCCACCCAAACTGCAAAACTTCCGTCGATTCCAATATTTATAGAGCCGGGAATAAACCCTTTTCCAAAATCTTCTGCTTTGCGTGTGTCTATCACCAATACATTGATCTCCTTTTGAACCGCCCTAAACTCATCTACAGACAAAGCTTTGAGTCCTTGTGCCATTACATCATCAATGGATGCATACCCATTTATATTCATCAGTACATTTTTCGGGAAATAACCCGGAGGGGGTGTTAATCCGGTCAACAATTCCGTGATAAATTCTTCTTTGGATAAGGATTCGCTTAAGTTGAAATTTGTCTTTTTCTGATTGCCCAATGTATCAACAGTTTCTTTGCTCAGGTTTTTACCACAAGCGCTCCCTGCACCGTGGGCCGGATAAATGAGAATATCATCCGGCAATGGCATGATTTTATTACGTAATGAATCATACAGATGTGCAGCTAATTTTTCCTGGGTAAGGTCGGCTATCACATGCTGTGCGAGATCAGGACGGCCGACATCGCCAATAAACAACGTATCACCGGTAAACAATGCTTGTTCTTTTCCCGCTGCATCCTTTAATAAAAAGCAACTGCTTTCCATGGTATGACCGGGGGTATGCAATAAGGTTAGTGTAACCGCACCAATTTGAAATACCTGTCCGTCGTGTCCGATCAGCGCATCAAAGCCGGTTTTCATTTCAGTTGGACCATAAACTACTGTTGCACCGGTTGCCCTGGCCAGATCTATATGTCCGGAAACAAAATCGGCGTGGAAATGGGTTTCGAAAATATATTTAATGCGTGCATTGCGTTTTTCAGCCATATCCAGATATGGTTGAATCTCGCGCAACGGATCAATAATCGCAGCTTCACCGTTGCTCTCAATATAATACGCACCTTGTGCAAGACACCCGGTATATAATTGTTCTACTTTCATGTGGTTTGAATAAAAATGTATGCAAAGATCATACCCTCCGGGTTAGGGTAAAGTGACATAAGTCACTTTTCAATGAACTAAGGTTACAAATCGGGTCAGACTTTTTACTTCTGCTCTTTTCGCGTCGAAATTCCCAAAGCCCAGTAAATCGGACAAAAGTTTATCACAGCTGTTAACATAAAAACAACTCCTAAAATTAACAATACCAAGCCTATGGTTCCGGTAATTATCCCTGTAAAGTATAGTACTGCAAAGAGAATGGCGACGAGTATGCGGATTGTACGGTCGATGGAATGAATATTAACTTTCATGGTAGATTAAATTGATATCCGAAATTGAGCATTCAATTTCTTAAGACTTGTAACATAGGTTACAATTCGTGAAGCAGTTTAATTTGATTACGGTATAATATCAGGCGCTTTTCGTTTTCCAGTTTTTTGAGCAGACGCGAAATAACTACCCTTGAAGATGCTAACTCGTCGGCAATTTCCTGATGTGATAAGTTGATAAGGGTAGAACCGGTAACCTTTGATTTGGCTTTCAGGTAACCAATCAGTCGCTCATCCAGATTCTGAAAAGCAATCTGATCGATGCTGCGAAACAATTCGTTGAATTGTTCACGCATGGTTCGCATTACAAAACTTTTCCAGGTTGAGTATTTCCGCATCCATTCATCCAGTAACTGAATCGGAATCAACAACACATCGGCATCCTCCTCTGCTACTACACTTATTTCACTCGGGAATTGTTCCATGCAACAAGTGAAAGTAACCGCGCAACTGCCCCCGGCGTTGATATAATATAAGAGCAATTCCATTCCCTGCGGATCAGGGCGGGAAACTTTAAGTACCCCCTGGATTACAATCGGCACCACACGAATGGTTTCGCCGGGTTCGATAACCGTTTGTCCGACCGATATTCTGCTCTGTGTACACTTCGTCTTCATTTCTTCTATTAGTTCGGGTTCAAACCGGGTATGAAATACAGTATCGAGGGTAAGGTTCTCCATTTGGGTTTTCATGCAGGTGAATTCAATAAAATAATTAGACAATAAAAGGGTAGCCCTTGTAAAAATAACATTTACAAAGTAGTACAAAATTTCCTGATTGTGTGATGAAATCCCTCAGGTTAAAGCATGGGATGCATCATGATTCATGGGGTTAGCAACAACCCAGCCAATGCATGACAAGAGAAGCCAGTATCGAACCTACGATATGGTATCCTCCATCTGTAACGAATGCACTCAAAGGTTTCTGCAGATAGAGATAGGTAATAGCAATTGAACAGGCCATTACCCCTCCAATCATGATCCCGGTCCGGATGCAATTCCATAATGTTTCAGGACCGCACTCCATTCCACAACCCGAAACCACGCAGGTCCAGCAAATAGCCGAACAAACCAAAACAGTCAATACATACGATGATCCGAAAATCATTCCCATATTGGCTTCTTTCCGTTTCTCCGGATCCATTACGATACCATGACCCTTCATCCAAACAGTACCAAATACACGGGGATTGAACCAAATAGCTCCAAGGGCAAAATAAGCGGCGGCTGCAACTAAAATCTGCCACCAGCAATGCATAATTATTGTCATAATAGGTAGAATTAATAAAGCTAAATTACTACTAATCAGAACAAATCAAAATGCATTTGCCGGGACACTGAAATTATCTGGATTTATCAATCAGATCATTCATCCGACTGTTAAAGTTCATGCGATTGATGCCCGTTCTGGTTTCGAGAATCCGGAAATAATGCTCTTTCCCATTTTGACCGGATCCGCTTGCCAACAATTCTCTAATACCTGTCAGACCGTGATCGGATTGCATGCTTTGAATGATCAGCGCATTGAGTACATATGCAACATACAAGGGTTTGTCTTTTGTACCGGTAAATTCAAATGGCTTCTCGTACAACTCCAGCCAGTTGTTATTAGTAGTTGTATCAGCAAACCGATGAAATTGTTGTAATATTTCCTTCCATGATAACCCCCAACTTCCTCCGTATAAATAAGCACAACCTTCATCCACCGGTTTATTCCAGGTAGAGCGTGGCTTCCATTTGTAAAGGCAGTAATGCCAAAAATCGTGTGGATCGTATGCTTTAAAACCTGAGGTATAGTTCCCATCAGCAATAAATAAACAGGCGTTGCCTTTTTGAGAAATAGATCCTGATTTATACCCGGCAAGACTTGCTTTGTAATGCACGCCTACCATTTGCAGAGCTTCGTTCAGATCGTCGCAGCACACAAACAGTATTTGCCGGTAATCAGCCCCCATAATATGGTTGAACCTTCTGAAAATTTGTGCAAATTGTTTAGCCTTTGATCTGTTGAATTCGCTTGCAAAATAAAATTGCACCCCTTGCATGTATTGTTGCTTCCAATTTCTGGTTTTCCACCACAAAGGGGATTGTATGCAGAAACCGGCCATACGTTTCAATGCAATCAACTCAAAACTCCCACTGATTCCGGAGGGTTTGAACGCAAGTACCTTTATGAGATAAATGCTGTCATTTAAACGAACCAGATTGATAACCTGCCAGGTTATACCTGAGTCGTTCATCTCCTCAGCCAGTGCAGCCGTACTTAATTGTTGCAGGTGCGTATCTGCTGTATCTTTTTTATATCCATTTAGATGTTCAAGGAATGACCCCAATCTTGCCAGTACTTCTTGCTTTGGTAAACTATCCCTTTTTAACGAAACTGAATGATGCACCGTAAAAAGAGGATTTTGTGCCGCGAGGTTGAATACCCAGCAAACATGCAGGATCATTCCCATGAATATGAAGCGCATTGTCAATTAGCCGTTACGGATGGTTGTGTAAATACCTCACCCCTGATCTCGAGCATAAACGGTTGCTCGCTTGCATTTGAATGCACGGCAATGCTCTTCTTAAAGAATCCGGTTGAAGCAGCATTAAAAGTTACCTGTATAAAACCTTTTTGGCCGGGTTTGATCGCTTCCCTGGTGTATTCGGCCACAGTGCAACCGCAAGAAGGCGACACATTGGAAAGGATAAGTGGAGCTTTACCCGAATTTTTAAATACAAAGCGATGCATCACGGGATTGTTCTGCGGGATTGGTCCAAAGTTGTGCAGCGTATCCTTCCAGCGAAACGCTGCATTGTGTACCATTTTTGTAGTCGAAACCGGTGTGTTCATGGCAGTTTGAGCATGTAAAAACAAAGTGACTCCAAACAGGAGCATCAGTGTAAGCATTGATTTTTTCATATAGTTGTTTATTAAGTCCTTCAAAATTCATGGTTCCGATTTTGATTCGTTGTTATCGGTTAGTGAAGAGTTGTTAATGATTCGTTAAAGTTCCTGAATTGCTTTTCTGGCGTGTCCTTTGCCGTTATCTTCGTTATGAACCAACCATGAAGACCAGACAGATTCGCATTTTTATTGTACTGGCTGTACTGTCGATTGCCGGTATTATCGTTGTACAGGTAGCCTGGTTTAAACGCGCATTTGATAAAAACGAAGTTGAATTTAACCGCAACGTACATATTGCGCTCCATGAAGTGATGCGTGGTATTTTAAAGTACAACAACAACTCTGCCATTCCTCCGGATGCTATTGAGCAGAACGACCACAATGCATTTACTGTAATGATAAATGATGAAATCAATCCAGAAGTATTGGAATATTATTTGGTTACCGAATTCAAAAAATTCAATATCAAACAACAATTTGAGTTTGGTATTTACGATTGTGCCAATCAAAAAATGGTGATGGGCAGATATGTAGAAGGAAGTGGTTCCTATAAGCTCACCGAATCGCCTGCAGAAAAAAAAGGCACAAGCGATAATTATTATTTCACCGTGTATTTTCCGCATAAAAGCGCTGATCTCATAGGCCAGATGGGACTCTGGTTGTTTTCGTCCGCGGTATTATTGGTAGTGATTTTAATTTTTGGTTACAGTCTATTTGTAATTCTCAGGCAAAAAAAGCTTTCTGAAATTCAGCGCGATTTCATCAACAATATGACCCATGAATTCCGCACTCCGCTTACTACGATTTCTGTATCCGCCCAAACGCTTCAGGATCCTGAAATAATACACTCAAAGCAACGTCTTCTTAATTATGCAACCCTGATTTCCAGTGAAGCTGCCAAACTTCAGCACCAGGTAAACCGTGTGCTGGCCATTGCAGAAGCGGATCACACCATGCATCTGGGTAAAGAAGAAGTAGACCTTCATGCACTGATCAGGCAAACATTACCTGTACAGTGTGAGGCTGCAGCAAAGCCTGTATCCTTTCAAATGCAACTCGATGCAACATCTGCCATCGTGTATGGCGACAAACTGCATCTGACCAATGCCCTCACCAACCTGATCGACAATGCCATCAAATACAGCAAAGAAAGTGCAGCATTGAAAATCAAAACCCACAATACCGGTGCACAAATCCAGTTATCCATTCAGGACAATGGTATTGGAATTCCAAAAGAGCATGCAAAACGAATATTTGAAAAGTTTTACCGGGTTTCGCAGGGAAATGCACATAATGCCAAAGGTTTTGGCATTGGTTTATTTTACGTACAACTTATTGCCCGGCTACACAAAGGCTCTATTCAGCTGGTTCCGGCAACCGGAAACGGCTCTGAGTTTATATTAACCTTACCCCTGATATGAATTCAGAAAAACCCAAACCGGAAATTCTATTGGTTGAAGACGATGCCAGTTTACGTTTTGTTATTCAGGACAATCTTGAGCAACATCACTTCGCCATCACTTCCAGTGAAAATGGCATTGAGGCTTTGCAAATATTTCAAAAACAACATTTTGATTTATGCATCCTCGACGTCATGCTGCCTGAAATGGATGGTTTTACCTTAGCCGGACATATCCGTCAATTAAACAAACAGATACCTGTATTATTTCTTACAGCCCGCGGTATGAAAGAAGACAAACTCAAAGCCTTTCAACTGGGTGCAGATGATTATATTGTCAAACCGTTCAGCATTGAAGAGTTGATAATGCGCATGCAGGTTTTCCTGCGTAGAAATGGAGGACCAGACGGTACACATCCGGGTAAACCATCGCTGGTTTTGAATTCATACCTGTTCGACTATTCTAATCTCTGTCTGATTCGTGAAAATATGACCAAAGCACTCACGCAAAAGGAAGCCGATATTCTGCACTTTTTATGCCAACACATAGAAAAGGTTGTACGTCGCGAGGACATTCTGAATCAAGTTTGGGGCAATGATGATTATTTCACCGGACGCAGCCTGGATGTATTCATTTCAAAAATCAGAAAATATCTGGCTTTGGACCCAGCTGTACAAATTATCAATTATCATGGAATAGGCTTCAAGCTCTCCTGCAACGATGCCTCCCGATCCTGAGAACTTGTCATAAATTGCCGGAATCCTGTATATTCGGTTCATGTCCGTTAAAAAGTTAAGCCTGCTCGACAGCACCATGATTATCATGGGCAGCATGATCGGTTCCGGAATTTTTATTGTACCTGCTGCCATGAGTCGCGAACTCGGCTCACCCTTACTATTAATTGCAGCCTGGCTGGCAACGGCACTGCTTACCTGGCTGGCTGCATTGAGCTATGGCGAGTTGGCTGCCATGATGCCTAAAGCCGGTGGTCAATATGTTTACCTCAACCGCGCATACCATCCCCTGGTTGGATTCTTATATGGATGGACCCTTTTCACGGTAATACAAACAGGAACCATTGCAGCCGTTGCTGTGGCTTTTGCTAAATTTTCGGGTGTCTTCTTTCCTTTTATTTCTGAAAAACAATACCTCTTTGAATACGGTAATTTCAAGATTCAGACCTTGCAAATTCTCGCCATTATAATTGTTTGGATCCTTACCTTTTCCAATTTCAAAAGTGTAAAGCGTGGTGCTTTGGTACAAAATATTTTCACCTTAACCAAAGTAGGCGCCATTGTATTTCTTTTGTTTGCAGGCTTGCATTATATAGCCACTTCACCATCTGTTGCAATAGATTGGAAAATGGAAGGGATATTCAATGCATTGGATTTTGTGCCGCTTTTTTGCGTTGCGTTGGTCGGATCCATTTTTTCAGCAGATGCCTGGAACAATATTACTTTTACCGGAGGTGAAATAGAAAAACCAGAGCGCAATTTACCTTTATCACTGCTGATGGGAACAGGAATAGTACTTGGTATTTATTTGCTGATCAATCTGATCTATCTGCATACTCTTTCCTTTGAAGCCATTCAACATGCACCGTACGACCGTGTAGGCACATTGATGTTACAAACCATTTTTGGAGATACCGGCTTATATATTATGGCCGCCCTGATTATGATCTCTACGTTTGGTTGCATTAACGGTTTAACCCTTTCGGGTGCCCGAGTATACTATGCAATGGCCTGCGATGGTTTGTTGTTTAAGCGTGCAACTAAATTGAACAAACATCAGTCACCGCAATTCGCCTTGATTATACAAGGCATCTGGACCAGCTTACTAACTCTGACCGGTTCATATGGTGAATTGCTCGATTATGTTGTGTTTGCTGTTTTGTTGTTTTATATACTGACAGTAGGTGGAGTATTTATGCTACGTAAACGCGAACCGGACACTCCTCGTCCTTACAAAACCTGGGGTTATCCGGTGCTTCCGGCTTTATACATTGTATTGGCAACAGTTATTTGCGTGAGTTTGTTGATTTACAGACCCGAATTTTCCTATTCAGGATTGGGCATTGTGATGGTAGGAATTCCGGTTTATATCATGTCGCGCTTAACTTCCAGATCCAAACCCATTCTGCAATGGAAGAAGACAGAAAAACCTTAGTCTTAGAGACGCTCGCCTGCTTCTATTTTCACCGTCAGGCTATTTCCAGCCGGAATCATGGGGCAAGAATAGTGATGTGTATAGGCACAATAAGGAGCGTATGCGAAATTAAAATCCAGTTCGAGCTGGGTTGATGCCGGATTATAAATTACGTCAAGATAACGGCCTCCTCCATATGTATCAACACCGTTTGTTGCATCCGAGAATGGAATAAAAAAAGTATGCTTGTTGGCCATTTCACTGGTCTGATAAGCCGTCAATTTTTGAGGTTTATCGTTGATTGAGAAATGTATTTCCGCAACTTGCATATAGGGTCGTGAATCACCGCCGGTATGTTTCAACTCTGTAAAAACTGTCTGTGGCAACCACATCAACGAGGCATTTATTCGAAGTGATTCATTGATGGGAAAATACCTGATCCCTTTAAAATTGATCCTTTCCAGACTATCCAGAGGGGATGTCTCCTCCAACGCAAAAAAAGCTATCTGGCGTGAACGAAACATATCCAGTTTGTTTTCATATGCCGATTTTCCTTTGCAGGAAACCAGTATTAAAGCCATTAAGCCAAATACAAATCGCACCTTCATTCTACTTCAGCCTCTTTCGAATGAAGCACATATTTTGAGGTGGGATCTTCCGTTACAAAAGCCAGAATTTTCCAATGCGAATAGGGAACCAATTTCTCTACCTTTTTGCTGTAACGTCTTTTTATTACACGCCCGCGGGTGAGAGTGATACTATTGCTGGTGTTTAACAAATCACCAATACTTGCGGTATACATATCTCTTAAGATATGACGATGCGTATAATCCTGCAGATACGTAACCGCTCCACTTCCGGGATCCTTGGATTCCTGAGCATCAACCACACTATCTTCCAGAATACACATACTGATATAATTATCTCCACTTACATTGCTTGTATAAGTTACGGTAACATCAGTCACCAGATCCTTGGTAGTATTGTCGTATGTCGCGTGTACTTCTATATTTACCGGTGTGGTTAATGCAATTTCAGCATTCGAAAAACTTACCCACTCTTCTTTCGGCACAACCGCATCCAGTTTTCCGGTGAATTTTTTACGGTTGATATATCCATTCGGAAGGTTTCCAGGTACCGCTACAAACTGACAGATTTCTGTTGCCAGTATGTTTCGAAAATCGAATTGACTTTTTACCGGTGGATGATCAATGGGATAACCCAGTGTACTGGAAATGGTATTATACAATGCCATTACATTGACACGTCCCGGATTAGCGCTCACTATACCTGCAGCAATCTGAGCTGCTTCCGGACAATTCGGGCAACTCACTCCTGTTATATCTTCGATAAGTATTTCTTTGACCTGGGCTGATGGTGTAACTTCTAAAATATACGTTGTATCATAAGTTGTGGTAGCCGGTTTATAATTAATTCCTACCGGTTCTTCTTCGCAGGAACTAAAAACCAGGATTATCAAAATCAGAAAAATACTTTTATTGATCATGTTTTGGATCATTTGATTTGTTTAAAAATTCGTCACCAGGCCTATACGCATTCCGCTAAATGCAGGTTCAACCCTGCAAATACCACCCGTACAGTTTACCCCTTGAGGTTGTTTGAGAAAACCGGCAGTAACCCGGGTTGTATTATAGGTATATCCGGCATAAAAGTTGAAATAATGAACGTACTCAAATGTTCTGCCTACTTCTGGTTTATTCAGTGGACCATGTTCAAAATTAAGCAAATCTCCTGCGGCAAATGACCAATGTGGCGCCATGTTGAATTCGAGCAAGCCATTTACAAAACTTCCCAGATCCTGTTTGGTTCGAAGGTATTGCCATTCAAAGCGAAACGATTTGGTATTGGTTAGCTTATAAGTAAATTCTCCGAAAGGTGTAATGGCTTCAACATAGGGTGCATTGGGTTTGGCCTCGTATATGGTTTGATTGTATCCGATATTTTGCACGCCAATCAGGTACTTAAACGACTTACTAACCTTGTGGAGGAAATCTACATATATTTCGCGGTACAAGCGTGTAGTGGTATCCCAGGTATAATTCAGGCTTTTTGGATTAAATCCACCGAGCGTATTAACCACCGAAGTATTGATATTGATTTGGACTTTTTTACTGGGTTTCCATGTAATTTCCAATTGTGCCGCGTTTTCACCTAATTCCTGAATTACAGAATTGTAACGGGCAAGCAACCTGTAAGTATTTTGACGGGTTATACTGGGTAAATAGATTACTGTTGCGTTGTTGGGAGGAGGCTGCGCTTCAAGCGGAGAAGTCCGGAACGGAAACTGTTCAACGCGTTTAAACTGAGCATTTACTCCTAAACCTGTTCCTGAAAAGGATAAACTCCCATAATAAATCTGACCACTGGCATTCTTAAGTTTATTGTTGGCATCAAGAATAGCTTCGGGCGTTTTATAGTTATATTCCAGCATCAACGATACTTTTCCATAGTTGATGGTATTGTATGCCTGAAATAAATAGGCGTTAAATTTCGGATCAAAACGTTCGTTCAAGGGATATGCATTTATAGAACTAACGATGGTAGCCATGCTTACATTGTCGATGGTGCGATTTACAATGGATCCTCCCAGGTCATTTGAAAACTTGTCGCTGAAAGTAAAGCGATGTTCTGCATTAATTCCTTTGATAACCGATTCGCGGATATCGAAACGGAACTTTTGCTGTCCTGTGAATGCTTTTACCTGTGTGTTTTCTGAAGGATAATAAATTACACGTGCCCCTAAAATGGCAAAGTCAATACCGATATTCCTGTCCTCATAAGCCCGAAACGACATACCGGAACCAAACTGTTCGTAAAAATATCCAACGGTAATATTCAGTTTCTGGATGTCTTTGCTTACTTGCCAGAATCCCATTCCGCTTTTAGTATACGCTTGCTGAGGATTAAATAATGGCGTATTGTTGAAGGCATCAAACCGGAACGCCATATTAAAACCCTTGATCTTATAATTCAGGAATAACCAGGCTTCCGTTGAAGACTTTTGATACATATACTGCGTGGTATTTGCACCAATCCGGTCGTCGCGCAGGTAAAACTGGTTGTTCGTTTGAAAATTCCCCGACAACTGACCTTTCTCTTCCGTTGCAGGTTGATCTGATTGAGCACTTGCCTGAACCCAGCATCCAATGATGCAAATAACAATTAAATATACCTTCTTCATTCCCAAGTTAAATGGGGGGCAAAATAGCAAAATTAGCTGAGATTGAAAATGACTAAGCCCGCATAAAAAAAGGGTGTACCGACTGGCACACCCTTTTATGATTATTCACTCAAAATTAACGAATCTGCAATTTCTGAACGGCAGTTCCATTATTGGTTTCAACCAAAACAAAGTAAACACCCTGAGGCCAGGTTTCGGTACTCAATTTAATGTTGTGATTTTTCACCTGTTGTTCGCACACTTTTCTTCCCAATTGATCGGTAACCCAAACGCGCTGAATATCTTCACCGGCAATGATTTGTACATATTCGCGTGCAGGATTCGGGTACATCTCAAATGCAACAACTGCATCCGGCATTTCCAAACCATTAAATTGTCCGCGTGTAAAGTTGATCCGGAAGGTGCTGTCGGAACCACGTTTATAGCTGCCTCCAATGGCGCCAACCATCCATTGACCTGCAAAAGTTTGCCCGGTACTTAAACCTAACCAGGAAGCTATTTGTCCGAGAGAGATTTTCAATGTGGTATCGCTACCTGAATTTCCGGAAGCCATTACTGCAACCGGACTGCTGAAATCGCCGCCCAAGGTATCCAGAACCACAGCATACAATGCCGTAATACCGGTAACTGTTGATTTAGCGGTGGTCCAACTCAGATTCACCGTTGATGCGGTATCTCCCTGCAATGTGACAGTTGCATTGTTGGTTGGGTTCATCAGGTTAAAGGCCAGCAAGGTATCTTGCGGAGGAGCAACGGTATCCATGGTAATTGGAATAATGTCAGCGGCGGTTCTTGGGAACAGCTGGTATCCGTTAAACGCAAATGGTGCTGAAGAACTGGTACTGAATTGAACACCCAATCCGATCACTGAGAATGTTGGAGTTGCCGGCAATGGTGTACCTGCCAGTGGACTTACATTCAATACACGCAAAACGATGGTATCGTTGTTGGTATTTTTGAGGAGATAATTTGAACTGCTGGTTGGCCAGTTAGGACCGGATGGTGGAGTGATAAACGCAACTGTATCTATGCGCAACAAATCGTTCTCCCCGCTTTCTGCAACTTTAGAAACGATAGTTGGAGATTTTAATGCTTTTCCGTTTCCTAATACTATTATGGTATCCAGACTCACTTCCGCTAAACCACGGAAAGTCGTTACCATTCCTTCGGCTTCTACGCTATCGCCTTCGGCATAAGTGGTATAACCCAGATTGCCCGAATTGCGGAATAAGGTTGTTCCGCCGGTTTGGTCGCGAATTACAAACTGCAATCCGGTTGCACGCTGATTGTATCCATAGGTTACCCCACGTACGCGCACCCTTACCCCGTTTGAGTCCGGTAAACCGGTAGTAGGATTGGTGGATGCCACTACACTGAGCGGATAAACCGAAGGCTGCGGCAATACGGTTCCACTTCCCGTAGCTCCGGAAGAGGAAGTAGTATCACCATCACGCAGATTAAAAATTACCACATGATAGGTGATGCCGCGTTTCAGATTGCTTACGGAAACAAAATTGGTATCGCCTCTGTATACGGCGAAAGCATCGGTATCGTGTTCGAATTTTGCACCCAATCCAAAGAGCGATGATGCATTGTAGGCTGACGCCGGCTTGGTTGGTTTACCTGCATTCACCGGCGAGCCTGCTTTCATAAAGGCTACGGTTGTATTTCCGGAATTAAAATATCCTGCAGGTTTGGTCCAGTTAACCCGTGTTATACTCATGCTTACACCATTCAATTGAATATCTGATACTGCTGCAGGTGGTAAGAATGCCGTTCCGGCATTGCTAACTTTTTGCGAAGAATACGCTGTATCCGCATCACGAACTACAAAAGCAACAAAATGATACGATGTTCCTGCTTCTAATCCGATCACTGTAGTTTGTACACCGTCACCATAGTATACACATTTGGCCAACGAATCCAACTCGTATACTTGACCGGTTCCGGCAAAGTTTGAATCTGCATGATAGAAATACACCGGGTAAATGGGTTTGCCCGGGTTAATAGGATTGCCCTTTTTCGCAAAAATCAATACGGTATGAGTGCTATCAACATACATTGAATCCTTAACCCAATTCAACGTAATTGAATTTCCTCCGGCAGGAGTTGAACCAAACATAACCAAAGGAGGTGGAGGCGGAGTAAATCCAAAGGTGGAACCAGTGGCAATAGTTGACGATGAATAAGCCGAATCTATATTCCGGACAATATAGATCAATACATGATAATTGGTACCAAGTAATAATCCAGTTACCTCAACCGAACTGCTGTCGCCATTATAAGCACACTTGGCTGATGCATCGTGTTCATAAGGTGAACCTCCAACACTAAAGTCTGAATTAGCAGTATATGAAGATGAAGGTTTAGTTGGAGATCCTTGCGTAATTGATGCTGTTTGTTTAACAAATACTATAGTTTGCCATTCTGTATTGTTGTAACCAAAGGGTTTGTTCCAATTCACTTTTACTGATGTTTGCCCTGTAGCCATCACAGCAGGATTTAATACAGCCGGGGGCACTCCCAGTGTTTGGGAATTCGTATACAAAGGTGGAGAGTAATAATTTGAATCTGCTTTCCGCACTGCATATAAAACAGCATAATACATGGTATTCGGATTCAGACCAGTGAGCATGGTTTTGGTTGAATCGGCGTTGAATACACACATTGCTGCACTATCCAGCGGAAAAGGCGAAGTTGCATTTGGCAAATGGCTGTTGGCCATAAATGTTGCGGGATCCTGACTCAGGTAACCACCCGGCATATTATTGACCGCTTTGACGAAGATCAGCGTGGTCATAAGCGAATCGATATAACCGGCCGGTTTGTTCCAGGTAAGCATGGCCGAAGTCATACCAATATTGCTGAACTTCATTCCGGTTGCCGGTTGCGGCTTATAACCCGGTGTTGAATCCGTCCAGTGTGTGGCCGAAGAATAGGCCGTATCTCCACCGCGGATCACATAAAACAGGAAATGGTATTTTGTATACGGAGTCAACCCGGTAATTGAGAATTTAGCGGAATCGCTATTGTGCACACAATAAGCCATGCTATCAAATTCATACATCGTACCTGATCCCGAAGAGAAATCTGTATTGGCAGTATAGGCAGATGCCGGCTTTTTGGGAGTACCTGTAAAGACCGGACCAAACCGTTTCATGAATACAAGGATCTGAAAAGTACTATCGTGGTAACTGCTATCTTTTACAAATGAAATATCTCCGGCATAAGGTGAAGTAAATTTAATATTGATCAATTTAACTCCCGCCGGTGGAGGGGAAGCACCGAATGTGGAACCATTAGCTGTAGCTCCCATTGAATATGCTGAATCTTTATTTCTGACAATGTATATAATGGCATGGTAGGTGGTGTTGAAACTGAGACCGGTAATATTTACACTTCCCGAATCGGAATTCATAACACATTTTGCTGCTGTGTCTAATTCAAATGCTGTACCTCCGATGCTGAAATCTGTATTGGGGGTATAAATTACGGGGTTTTTAACCGGACTTCCCGGAGCCACAGGTGTACCTTTTTTGAGGAATACCAGAGTCGACATACTGCTGTCAATATATCCTGCGGGTTTGGCCCACGTAATTTTAGCGGTCGTTTGACCCGTACCCATTACAGCAGGAAACTGGGGCGCAGGCGGTAATTGAGGAGCACCTTTTACAACATCCGCCCAATTGGTGCCAAAACGAATGCCATCTATTGAAAGAGACGCTGCATTGGATGCTGAACCTTGTCTCAAAGCTACCCTCGAAACATTTGCCAAGTCTGAACCTGCATTGGGTGGAGTTCCGGGACGTGCGGTTGGAAAAGGAGGTTCGAAAGCGGGAACCCCTCCGTTAAACACATACAGCGAAACTGTATCGTTATCTGCACCGGCATGGAAAGCATGTTTCAACGCCACCAGATATGTGACTCCATAATAAAAAGTATCTTTTGTATTATAGACTAAAGCTTCGGTTGTTTTACTTATTCCCATTAGAAAGGAGATGCTATCAATACTTTTAATGTATAAACGAGCATTAAATGTGGATGTACTTGTACTTGGAAGCAATGCGAAAAAATAATCGCCATTGTTTTGCGCGAAGTTTACCTTCATCATGAACGAAACAAAAACATTGCCGGTGGTTACAGGTGATGAGGCATCCTTGTACACATCTTGTCCGGATGTATTCATTGCTGCCGCAGCTCCATTGTTGGAACCCGGATAACCGGTATAGGTCAGCCCCGATGCTGTGGCTCTGATAGCATTGGTTGTTATTCCACTAATGGCTGTCCAACCATTTGCCGATAACGAATCATTGCCTGAATAATTGAAGTCATCATTCAACAATACCTGAGCAAATGTGCCCGTGGCCATGAAGAGTAAAAGCAGGGTAATCATTTTTTTCATAACTGTGCTAATTAGGTGATATGCAATATACAAAGTGAATTCAGAAAAAAGCGAGTAATTCTATTTCTTCATTAAAAATATGGTGCAAATACGCAAGTCCATGTAAAATCATAATGAACATAGGGTTATATAAATAGTATAATTCAATACCCTTTTGTTTGCAAAAAAGCGGTTACTAAAACTTTACGGCAATTCCAACCAAAATATGTCGCTGGGGTAAATACCGTGCAGGGTTAGAAGGAGGTGGACCGGTAACTCCCAATCGCGGATCGCGGTAGCGAGGATCAACCCAGGAATCCGGGACATCATCTCCATCTTCATAAGCCTTACCCGTTACCGGATTGATAATGGCTGCGTTCCGGTTATCAAATAAATTGGTGATCTGTACATTGAACGTTATGCTGGAAGTGGTTGTTAATTTCCACCACTTCGAAAAGGTAAGATCGCACCAGAACCAATACTCTCCTATTTTACTCCAGCGTGCATCGGGATCTGAATTGACTACGTATACCGGTCGTCCGGTATTGGGGTCGTTACGATCGAATACATAAGGCGTGTACCTCACTCCCGAACGCAATACGGTTTCGAAATAGAGACTCATGTGGTTTAAGGCAGGAATACCAAAGAGTCCTTCTTTATTTGCCAGCCGAAACAAATGATTCGACTTTAAATCATACGGTACATCCCAGGGCAAATAAAATTCGCGTGTATCTTCCACCGATCCGCTTGCTTGCAGGTCTTTTATTTTTTCGTTGGCACTCGCACTCTGTCCCGTAGTTGCCATGTAAGTAAATGATACCTGTCCGTTGTATCCGTTCCCAATGCGTTTTATATAACCCAGCTCGATGCCGCGCGAACGTGCATAATCTCCGTTGATGCGAATGGTTCGGGCGATTTCCCGTCCGGTTATGTCAGGAATCAACAAAGAGGTGGTGGTTATAAAATCGTATTTGTCTTTCCAGAAAGCAGTAACAGTAAATGCATCGTTGCTGGTTAATTGTGTTTTCAATCCGATTTCATAACTGATATCTACTTCCGGGTTCAGGTCGGGATTTCCCACATTGGCTGCAGTAGACCGATCCTGATACAAGGGATTAAATCCGGGATAAACAAAGGAAGGGTGCGGTAAAATGGTGGTGTGTGCATAATTAAAATAGAGCATCTGGTTTTCGCGAATTGGAAACGTAGCTGATAATTTTGGTAAGAACCTGAACTTATAGCGTACATCGCCGATACGGGTAGAATGCGCGAGATAACTGTCTCTGAATTCCTGCAGAATGGGTGCGGTCTTATTTTCAATGGCATCGTCCACATATTTTCCGGGAGCCCAATATTCCAGACGGCCACCCATATTGGCCACAAGTCCTTTGTATTTAATCTGATTGGTTATATAAAAACCACCACGCCGAGGCATTGCTTCCCATACATCGCTTTGCTGACCCAACCTGTAACTCTGCGATGAGGAACCATTGGCCAACGGTATCGGAGCACCAATCCAGGGTCGGATGATATCGATCCATTGCATATGGCGAAAATTCAGTTCAGCTCCGAAAGTGAGTTTGTTCAGCGAGTTTTTCGAGAATAAATTTCCCTCCAATCGTGTTGTATACTCTTCAAAAAAATGATCGTGCCATAGCGTAGCTATTCCCCCGTTATTGTAGAAACCCGATGAAAGATTGACATAGGCTACATCGGCTCCCGGATTAAAATACGTTGTCGGAAATAACGTAATTGAAGCCGGATCGTAATCTGCATCTACTGCACCCGGACGCCAGTAACGACCATTGGCATCAGCCCTCAGCCGCACAAAAAAGCGCGACAACAATACCGAATACGAAAACCGCTTGCTTACAGAATGTTTCCAATCGAGCGAGGTCATATACGCATCGTGTGTGAAAGTATTGGCATTGTCCATCATCTGTGAAAACGCATATTGATAACCGGGCTGATACGGCAAATCATTTCCGAAAATGCGAAGCATATTTATATCCTGGTTGATGCTGATGGAACGCAATTGCGAAAGGGTGATTGATTTTCCCTGCTTGAATGTATAATGCAGGTTGGCAAACGCACTCCAGCGGTTATCCTGATAGGGAGCAAAAGTGGCACCGCCATTTTGTGCATATAAGGATGACTTTACCTGCCTGGCCGGATTCTTATAAAATTCATCGCTGAATGCACCACGCAAAGCAACCGAAAAACGAAGTCGCTTATCGAGTTTCTTTTTGAATAAGGGTCCGTTTACATTCAGCTCAGCAATTTGGTTATTCCAACAACTTCGCGCGTCCTTATTAAAAACAAAATTATCGCGCTTGTAACTGGCAGATACCTCAAAAGTCTCTCCCCCTTTACGCGTTTTAGTGCGAATCACACCCGATGTAGCATCGCCTGTTTCCGCTCCTATGCCTCCGGTTGTAATTTCAATATCACTAACGGCATTAGAGCCTATATCCAAACCAAATCCGGTTCCGGCCAGTGGATCGGTAACCCTTACCCCGTCAATAAAAACTCCTGTTTCGTAAGTGCGGCTTCCGCGAATGCTCACTCCTGCCGGCGATTGTATAATGCCCGGTTGGGTACCTACAATTTGCTGCAGTTGACGTGCAGGAGCCAATTCAATGGCCTCCTGCGAAATGGTATTCACCGATTGGGCTTTATCAATATCGATCAATGGCTTTTTTCCGACTATCACCACTTCCTGCTCGATGGTGTACACCGATGGCAATAACTCAATCTGCAACTCTTTTACATCACCTGCCTTAACTTTTATACCGGTCAACAACACTTTGATATACCCGATATAGGAAACTTCAACGTTGTATTCTCCGGGCTTAATATTGCGAATGCTGAACCGGCCATCGGTGTCGGTGGTTGCGCCTAGAGAGGTTCCTTTCAATAATACACTTACTCCAATCAGTTCGCTGTTGTCTTTTTTATCTTTTACCCAACCTTGTATGGTGGCGGTTTGAGCCAATACAGGAAGGGCTTCCAGACAAAACAGGAATCCAAGCACAAGTTGAGAAGTTAACCGTATTGACCAGGCCATCTGAAAAGCAAATTAGCATTATTTTTTATGCAATATGTTAAGGAATATGTTCAGATGGAATATCATTCCGATTCAAGCAGGATTTCATAAATTAATATTTTGGTAAATAGCTTCTTTAGTCATGCCTTAGAAGTACGCAGTATGACTAAAAACTCTACATATTTTAGCTAAAAATCAGATAAGCGATGCAACGTTCAACTATGGTACCTGCTCTTTTGGTTAAATGTCACGAATAAAAATTTACTAACTTTGGTCTGCAGGTCCATTTGAATATGAAAAGGAACTATTTTACGGTATTGCTTTTGCTGGCCGTCCTGCTCATTACAGGATGCGAAAAGCGTTATTGGTACCGTAAGAAAGTACGGGAACCTCTCTTTTCTGAAAAGATCTATCCCCGCAGAACCGTTAAAATTGAAATCCGCAACGAATCACCCGATTTCATTTCAAAACGATTTGAACAAATCATTCTTCGGGCGGGTATGAAAACGCTTTCGCGTAAAGGATTCATGGATGCGCAAAAAGACACTCCCAATCTTCACCTTGTTATAAGTTTACGGGTCGACTCGTATTATGTTTACGGTAGTAATACAGGAGCAATAAGCGGCTTTAATCAATCGAGCATCGTTACCCGGCAACGATTGCAAACACAAGCCGGTGCACGGTCTCTGAAAGAAAAACGTCCGGTTAAGGAACTTACCTTAAGTTATTATATGACCTTTCCGGTTACAGGAATTGTGTATTGGGAAAGCGGGGATGGACTTTACTTTTTCAATGACGAGAAACGCGATCTGCGACGTAGTTTGGGAATGGTGAGGTATGCACTTGGAACTGTGGAGTGATCATAAGCTCTTATCAATGGGTTGTAACCATACGCTATTACTCAATGGCAAACTTGCGGTATTTATTCTTCGTCAAGCAATCTTTCAATACTTCTATCCGGAATAACCCATACAATTGCAACAAGAATGATGAGAATCAAAGATAAAAGAGGATAGAAGAATGCGCCTATAAGCGAGGTAATATAGATGGCAACCGAAAAAATAGTCTTTTTCAGATTTTTCTGAATAATAATAAAAACCTTATCGTTAGGTGGTAATTTATAGGTAACGGCCAACTGAAAAACATAAGCGGCAAAACCACATATTAAAAGGTTCATACAATATTAGGCAACAGGGAGCTCTGCATAATGGTTTTCTCCCATCCAGCCGGTAGTAAACGGAACCAGTGAGAGTGTAAATAACAATCCCATATTCGCCCAGATAATTCTTGCGTTGACGCGCTTTACAGCATGTATAAAATGATGATGATTAGCCCAGTAAATTGCAATGAAAACAAAACTCAAAATATAGCTGGTAAAAACAGGAAACAGATTCACCAGCGCATCCATACTATTATCGTGCGGAACTTTTAATTCCAGAACCATAATGGTGATAATAATGGCAAATACGCCATCGCTGAATGCTTCTAAACGGGATTTGTTCATACAGGTTTAATTAGATACTGCTATTTTCAAAAGTATTGTAAAAAAATAATGGATTACCTCATCTGGTATCAATACAATTTACGTTTATACACGGAAGTTCCAAATTGGAAATCTACGGGATATATCCCCAATATTTAAGATCATTCGTTTCCTTTATTGTCTTCGTTCCACCATCATAAAGCACAACTACCCTGGTAGCAATATCCATTATATTTCTATAATCGTGGTCTGTAATAATGAACCCTTTGTATTCCGATTGCTCTTTAATCACTCTTTTTATTTCTTCCTTGTAAATCGGTGCAACACCATTAAATGGCTCATCAATAAAGGTATATAAAGAATCAGAATACACCATTAACAGTATCTCTACCAATCGTATTTCACCCCCGGAAAGTTGCCTGCATTTCTTATTCAGCAATGGCTTAATTAAATAATGTTCACTTATGAATTCTGCTTTGCTCTCATTACAAAACAGATCGATGATTGTCTTAACCTTTAAATGGCTAGGTAAAAAATTATCCTGTGGCAAATAATTGATCAGTTTGTAATTGCTATATAACCCTTGAACAATTTTATCACCGACTCTAACGAATTTTCTATCTGCACTTACAGAACCAAAAATTATTTTTAAGAGTGTTGACTTTCCGGTTCCATTTCTACCAAGTAATCCAACTATTTCACCTTTTTCACATGAAAGATAAACATCCGTTAGTACCTGATTTGTACCAAAACTTTTTATAATACTATCAACATGTAACTTGTTCAAAATACTATGAAGATAAACCCTATTGCCAGATTCAAAATAAATGTACCAATCCAGAGAGATAATCTGCTTAATCCCATATTGTAATAAAAATAATATTCGTTCGCAGATCTTATTTCATACATAAAATAATGAAACAAGAATCCTGATAATATATATGCACTCCCTATTGCTTTAAGGGATAACTCCTCTGTTAAACCGAATATCAACAATCCAAGCAATCCTGAGAAAATCAGGGTCGGAAAAAATATTTTTTGATAAAAAATCAGGATGGCTTTAAATATCCGCATGCGCTTATCTGCTTGCTACCATTCAATTATCTATTTCTCCTCGGTATCGTCATTCGCATTTCCGTACCCATACCCAAAATACTTTCGAAGGATACTTGTATTCCCACCTTTTCCGACATGATTTTGACGAGGTACAATCCCAGTCCGGTAGATGATTCATTGCCGGTAGGTCGTGCACTGAGACGGGTGAATTTTTTAAACATATTTTGCTTGTCGAATTCGCTTAGTCCCGGGCCAAGGTCTTTTACCCGCACCATTATGTGCTCTTCAGAATCGCTAATGGTTATGTAGATGGGTTTGTTAAAAGGAGAAAATTTAATGGCATTCGACAACAGGTTGGTATAAATCAGTCGAACGATACCCGGATCTGTTTCTATTCCGCTAACCTGATTTTCCAGCTTCAACTGGATATCGATCATTTTCTCTTTTGCCTGTAAATTGAGATGAGCAGTTTCTTCCTGAACCAATTTCACAATATCGGTTTCGCTCACTGCAATTCGTTGCTGTCCTGCCTCAATACGGTTAACATCCAGGAATCGTTCGATAAGCGAATTCATCTCCTCAACGCTCAAACGGATATATTCCATTTTCTCCTGCTGCTCGCTCACTTTTGTATCGGGTTCCATTTCAATCAGCTCAGTAAGGCCCTGTACCCGGCTCAACGGGTTTTTCAAATCGTGCACTACGAGCCGGATAAATTCGTTCTTTTCTTCGTTGAGCTCCGATAATTTTTCATTGGCTGCTTTCAACCGCTCGTTGTTCACTTCAATTTCGTTGTTCTTTTTATCAAGTTCCAACTGTTGCTTTTCTATCAGAGCATATTGAATCCGCAGATTTTTCAGGCGTCCCTTGGATTGTGTATAATAAATCAGGATAATAATGATCCCCAAGACCAGTACAACGATGGAAAAAATAAAATAGCGTGTAAACAATTGTTCTGAATCCAATTTAGCTTCGAGCAGGGAAACTTCTTTTTCCTTGCTGTTCAGTTCCATTCCGATTTGCGATTCCAGGGTATTTACATTATCGTTCTGCTCCTGCATTTCATTCGACAGAGTCAACAGTTTATTGAGAACGGAAAATGCCTCCTTGTGTCGCCCCATCTTATTCAGTAAAGCTGCTTTTTGCCTGTAAACATTAAGCTTGTACTGCATCTTGATCATAATGGGAGTATGGGTCACTTCAATTGCACTATCCAGGTATTGCAATGCAATTCCCAGCTTGCCTTTTGCCTCAAACATGGATGCTACCTGCGAATAGGTATTCATCAGACTGCTTTTCTCAAATTGATTTTTGCGGTTATACTTCAGGTCATAATTGAGGTATTTCAAGGCACTGTCCTGCTGCCCCTGGAGCATAAAAAGTTCACCGATATTTCCATAAACTATTCCACAGAATATCGGATCAAACCTGGAAGCATAATACAGGCTGGAATCAAAATTTGCTCTGGCCTCTTTATATTTACCCAATTTACCATAGCATAAACCAATATCATTGAAATTACCGTAGATATATTGGTTCATCCGGTATGCCTTGTAATGTCTCAGGGCTTCTTTGTAATAGCTCAGGGCTTTAATATATTGCTCCTGACTATACATAATATTGGCCAGCATACGCTTCGAATAACCGGCAAAAACCAGATTACCCGATAAACAGTGATAAACCAATGCTTTGTAAATGTATTTCTCAGCCAGAACAAAACTTCTGCTGATGCGCAAAATATCGCCCAACGACATGTAACATGCTGCCAGCAAATCGTAATCGCTGTGCTTTTGACCATAGGCAATAGCTTTGTATAAATATTCAAAGCTTTGGGTATATTCCCGTTGCGTCGCGTAAATAATTCCCTTGATGCGATATGCATGGTTGAGAATATGTTCGTTCTTAAGTTCGAGAGCTTTGAGAATTGCCCTGTCTACGTAACGGTGAGCCCTGGCCTGATCCGTAACTCGCAGGTTATACCCGATTTCGTATTGAAGAAAAGCAATGGTGGTATCCGGCAATTTGCCATCTTCAACCAGATTAATCATACTGTCGATCGAGAGGTTCTGATCGGCCCTGCCCGTTAAAATTATACCAATATTAAGCAGCAGTACGATTAAAAGTCGCTTCATTTATCCCATGCTTTTTATCTCACTCACTAATTGGGTGAGTGCTTTCTTCGCATCGCCAAACAACATACTGGTTTTTGGCCGATAAAACAACTCATTTTCAATTCCGGCGTAACCTGCTTTCATACTGCGTTTGTTTACAATCACGTTTGTTGCAGCTTCTACTTCCAGAATTGGCATTCCATAAATGGGCGATGAAGGATCGGTTTTGGCAGCCGGATTAACCACATCGTTTGCTCCTACTACCAACACTACATCGGTAGTTGCAAATTCAGGATTGATCTCTTCCATTTCTACCAATTTCTCATAACTTACATTACTCTCAGCCAACAATACATTCATATGGCCCGGCATACGTCCGGCAACCGGATGTATAGCATATTTAACTTCCACACCTTCGCGTTCGAGCAATTCCTCCAATTCGTGCACAATATGTTGTGCCTGAGCTACTGCTAATCCGTAACCGGGTACAATCACTACTTTCTTGGCATATTTCATCAGAATGGCAGCATCGCTTACATTCACTTCTTTGATGGTACCGTGCATTTTGCTTCCTTCCGATGCTACTGATTTATTTCCACCTCCAAAGTTTCCAATCAATACATTTAACAGTGAACGGTTCATGGCTTTACACATCACCATCGTTAAAAGTGTACCGGCACTTCCCACAAGTATACCACCTACCAACATAACTTTATTGTCGTACAGGAATCCGCCACATGCTGCTGCCACACCGGTAAAGGAGTTGAGCAGAGAAATAACTACCGGCATATCGGCACCTCCGATAGGCATTACGAAGAACACCCCATAAATGAGGGAAATTGCCCACAACACATAAAAGGAAAATATAAATGCATCACTACGTACACCGGCAATCTGGAATCCGAAATATGCGATTACACCAAGCAATAAAATACTGATGAATTGCTGAAAGGGAAATGAAAAGTCTTTGATATTTCCGCTCAGTTTTCCCCAGGCGATGATACTTCCCGAAAACGAAACCGATCCTATTACGAGACCTGCCACGATGGTCAGCATCATACCGGTTTTACTGCCATCGGCACACTCCTGCAAAAACGCTGCAACCGAAGCAGGATCCACCAGGTCGTGTGTGATATGTCTAAATTCAATCACGGAAATCAACATGGCACATGCACCACCCATACCGTTAAACAAACTCACCATTTCGGGCATGGCTGTCATTTGTACCCGTTTGGCAGCCAACCAGCCTACAATCGAACCAATGATCAGTCCGCCAAAAATCCACTGCATATTGTGCAGGTTATTTCCCTCGGCATCCTTATACAAAAAAATGGTGGTAAAAATAGCCAGAATCATCCCGGCTGCTGCAATCAGATTTCCTTTACGGGCGGTAGCCGGATTTCCCAAAAATTTGAGTCCGGTGATAAAGGTTACAGAAGCGATTAAGTAACAAATTTCTAAAATGTGTTGTGTCATATACTTGCTAATCTTTTAATCCAGCGCCCGGGTAAATCACGAGCTTTGGGTATTCAGTTTTTCAACCAAACTTATTTTTTCTTTTTAAACATTTCGAGCATGCGGTCGGTTACTACAAACCCGCCTACCACATTAAGCGTTCCTAAAATTACTGCCAGAAATCCAAGTATGAGAGATGCCGTTTGCTCGGCCTGTCCCATTACTATAATTGAACCGATAATGACCACACCATGAATGGCATTGGCGCCACTCATAAGCGGAGTGTGCAGTACACTCGGTACATGACCGATCAGTTCGATGCCGACAAAAATCATCAGGATGAGCAGATACATCATCTGCATATTGTCGTTGATATATGCTAATACTTGTTCCATACAATTTATTGATTTGCGGTTTGCAGAGAAGGATGAACGATATTACCCTGATGCGTAATGAGGGTACCTTTGGTTATATCTTCATCCAGTTCCCAGTTCATTTTTTCGGAAGTTGATAGATGGGTAAGAAAATTAAAAACGTTTTTGGCGTACAATTCGCTGGCATTTTGCGCCAGGGTAGACGGAAGATTACTGATCCCTACCAACGTCACACCATGTTTTACCACCGTTTTATCTTTCTCACTCAGGGCGCAGTTTCCACCCTGCTCAACAGCCATATCTACGATAACGCTTCCGAGTTTCATCATTTTCACCTGTTCTTCGCTGATCAGCACCGGAGCACGTTTACCGGCAACCAAGGCTGTAGTAATTACCAGATCGGCCTGTGCCAACGATTTATTTACCGCTTCTTTTTGTTTCTCGAGGTATGCAGCACTTACTTCTTTGGCATATCCACCTTCTACTTTCACGGTTTCTTCTGATTTTACTTCAATGTATTTTCCTCCCAGCGACTCTACCTGTTCTTTGGTTTCGGGCCTCACATCGGTTACTTCCACGATGGCACCCAAACGTTTGGCAGTCGCTATGGCTTGCAATCCTGCTACACCTGCGCCAAAAATCAACACGCGCGATGGGGTGATGGTTCCTGCGGCGGTCATCATTAGTGGGAAAATTTTGGCCAGGGTATCTGCGCCCAGAATAACCGCTTTATAACCGGCCAGATTATTCTGCGAACTGAGGGCATCCATGTTTTGTGCACGCGAAATCCGTGGCATGGCATCCATGGAAAATGCACTGACACCTTTGGCGGCCAATGCTTTCACCAGGTCCGGGCTAAACAAATGATACATATAGGAGATACAAACTGCGCCTGTTTTCAGTTGGGCAATTTCATCGTCGCTTAGGGCATTTACTTTTACAACAATGTCGGCCGACGAAATCAGCTGTGCCTTGTCTGTAATAATTGTACAACCTGCTTCCTCGTATGCTTCATTGCTGAAGTTGGAAGCATAGCCGGCTTGCGACTCAACCTGACAGGAATATCCTTTTTTAATAAATTGTAGGGCGACGGATGGTGATAAGGCTACACGCTTTTCTCCTTCCCTTGTTTCTTTAACGACTGCTATTCTCAAAACCGTAAGTTTTATGTTGATGGTAAAAGAACTACAATTGTCTGAATTTTCCAATTACTGACCAAAATGATAAAAATCGCATATTCTCCGGTCTACAGGCATCCCCTGCCGGAGGATCATAGGTTTCCGATGCTAAAATATGAGCGTATTCCACATCAGTTAGTGCAGGAAGGTTTAATTGATGCAAATGCGCTGTTTGAGCCGCTACCTTGTGAATTAGAGGTACTTACTTTAACTCATACCCCTGCTTATGTAGACGGATTAATGCATGGTACACTGGATGAAAAAATGTTTCGAAAAATCGGTTTTCCCTGGTCACGCGGTTTGTTCGAACGTGAGCGAATCCTGATCCAGGGCACCATTGATTGTGCGAAGTATGCGAAGGATCATGGTGTTTCTTTAAATGTTGCCGGGGGTACCCATCATGCGTTCGCAGATCGGGGTGAAGGGTTTTGTCTGATGAACGATATGGCGGTGGCTGCAAATTATCTTTTACACCATCGTTTAGCTAAACGTATCCTCATCATTGATCTGGATGTACATCAGGGAAATGGTACAGCCCGGATTTTCAATAACCGGCCTGAAGTTTTCACTTTCAGCATGCATGGAAAAGGCAATTATCCATTTCACAAAGAGCAATCGGACCTCGATATTGAATTGGAAGATGGAACAGATGACAATTCGTATCTGGGATTATTGGAATTGCATCTTTCAGCCATTTTTGAACAGCACAAACCCGATATGATTTTCTATCAGGCGGGGGTAGATATCCTGGCAAGCGACCGTTTTGGTAAAATTGCTGTCACGCCGGAAGGTTGTGTACACAGAGATGCACTTGTGTTTTCGTATTGTAAAAAATCGGGAACTCCGGTTGCGGTTTCCATGGGTGGTGGGTATTCGCCCAATCTGGACGATGTGGTAACAGCACATTGTCGTACCTTTAAATCAGCCATTCAAACTTTTTTTACTTAAAAAGTAACGCCCTATTGCATTTTGTTATTTGAAATGATTATTTCACCCCCTGAAACAATTCGTAAAATAAAATTTGCGTTTCCGTTTTTGAATTCATATACCTTTGTTAAACCAATAAACAATCAACCCGAAAGAACCTTTACTCATGACCACTATCAAGAAGACTGCAGACAAAAAAGCACTTGGGAAGAAGCCGTCGAAGCCTGCACCTAAACCATCTCCTCAAAAACATGTTTCAGAAGACGAAGATCTGGATGAAGAAGACGACGATCTGGATATGGACGAACTGGACATGGATTACGATGATGATCTTGGATTTGACGAAGACGAGGATGAAGAGGACGATGATTTTTAAATCATCCGCTGTTCTGCATTAAGGCAGAATAATCCAGGGAGACTCTACAACATTGCTTTGATGAAGCGCCCTGTCGGTTAATCGAACACGCAACAAAACAGAATCGGAACGCAATCCGGGAAATAAAGGAGGCGTAAACTGATAGTCTATATCGCCGCGTATGGCTTTGTGAACTCCATCCGGAGTAAGCGATGAGATACGCGCCTGCAATTTAAAAGTGTCGGTTGTATTTGGAATGATAAACGGACCCAATATTCCGTTTTTCATTTCAAGGTATTCCACATTCAGGTTATAAAAATAGGGATTCCGGATTACCCCCAGGGTATCTGATTGCCTGTCGTATGGAGGAAACGTGTCGCCTTCGTTTAAACCGATATCTCCATCACCATCTTTGTATGTCAGTACAATTCCGATTAATGTATCGTTCAATCCAAATGCATCCTGCTCAATTAAAAAGTAATTTCTTTGCCATTGCAATGAAGGAACCTCGGGATATATTTCCTTTTCTTTGCAGGAGAAAAGAAGCACTAAAGTCAGGCTTGCAAAAACGACTAAGGATTTTATGGGTTTAAACATGGGCGAATTGGAATCGGAACTCTTTACTTCAAAGTTAACAAATTTTGAGGAATGGGCACTTCAGGTTTACCGCTATCAGCAGGCTCATAATCCGGTATTGACTGAATACACCCGCATGATCAAACGTACAGCCGTTCCGGATCGTATGGCTGATCTTTGTTTTTTACCCGCTTCGTTTTTCAAAACCCATGGAGTCATTACCGGTTCATTTGAACCGGAAGCCGTATTTACCAGCAGTGCAACTACCGGACAAATTCCTTCCCGGCATACAGTAAAATCACTTCAACTTTATCGAAAAAGTACGCTTTCCGGGTTTTCCCTTCAATACGGCGAGATAAAAGACACCTGCATACTTGCCTTGTTGCCATCCTATCTGGAACGTGAGGGATCTTCGCTGGTTTGGATGGCCGATTATTTTATGCAACAATCCGGACACCCACTCAATGGATTTTATCTGAACAATTTTTCACAACTGCACTCCACCCTGCTTCAACTGAGAGCTGCGAATCAAAAAACCATCTTAATCGGCGTAACGTTTGCATTGCTGGATTTTACTGAACAATATCCGCTTTCATTTCCGGAATTAATAGTGATGGAAACCGGTGGCATGAAAGGCCGCAAAAAAGAAATGATCCGGGAAGAAGTGCATCATCTACTGAAAAAGGGATTTCAAACTTCACAGATTCATTCCGAATATGGCATGACCGAATTGTTATCACAGGCATATGCGCAAAAAGATGGGAGATTCAATTCTCCTCCATGGATGAAATGTGTTATTACAGATTCTACCGATCCATTTACTATACTTCCTCATGGAAAATCAGGTGTTATCAATATGATTGATCTGGCCAATTTGCACTCTTGTGCATTTATACAAACAGCCGACATTGGTCGCGCATATGAAGACGGAACTTTTGAAGTATTAGGAAGATTGGATAACAGTGAAATCAGAGGTTGCAGCCTGATGTATTTTTAAATTTCAGCAGCGGGTTTTGGTTTACTCCGGCTTCCTTCATACAATTCAAACTTATGGTATTTGCATTCCAACGCACCGTTATATAAATTCAATCGTTTGCTCGCTGCCAAACCAATTTTTTTCATCGCTTCTATATTCGATGAAATAATCCAGGCGGTATATCCTTTGAAATCCTTTTTCATTTTGTCGCCCATCATCTTGTAAAACGCATTGATTTCTTCGATTGGCAGACGCTCTCCGTAAGGTGGATTCATGATTAATATTCCTCCTCCGGCCGGTGGTACCACTTCTTCAAATCGTTTGTTTGATAAGCGAATATCTTCGTCCAGCCCCGCCCGTTCTACATTACCGCGTGCAATATCAATGGCTTTAAAAGTTTTATCACTTCCGAAAAACCGTGCTTCACATTCCCGGATATTGGCCTGTGCGTCATCTTTTACTTCCTGCCATATTTTTGCATCTAAATTCTTCCAACGTTCAAATCCAAATTGTTTCCGCAACCAGTTTGCCGGAACATTTTTGGCATACAACGCTGCTTCAATCAATAAGGTTCCACTGCCACACATCGGATCCACAAAATTTCCTATACCATCCCAACCGGTTAACAGAATCATACCGGCTGCGGTTACTTCATTGATGGGTGCAAGGGTATTCTCACCCCGGTAACCACGCCGGTGCAACGATTCAGCTGAACTGTCGAGCGAAACGGTAACATCATCTTTAAAAATATGGATATCAATGCTCAGATCCGGATGTGTAAGGTCAACACTGGGCCGTCGACCATATTTATCACGGAAGCCATCTACAATGGCATCCTTTGTCTTTTGTGATATGTATTGCGAATGATTGAAAAAATCAGACTTCACACTGCTGTGAATAGCCAGGGTTCCATCTACATCCAGGTATTGATCCCATTGCATGCGGCGGATTTCTTCGTATAAATCGCGCTCGTTGGTAGCTTTGAATTTTGCGATAGGAATCAACACCTTCAAGGCTGTTCTCAGGTACAAATTGGCTTTGTACATCAGACGCAGATCGCCTTCAAAACTTACCGCACGGTTATGAGCCTCCACCTTTTCAGCTCCCAGAATCCGCAATTCCTCAGCCAAAACTTCTTCCAACCCGAATTGGGTCTTAGCCACCATTTTAATTATTTCAGTCACGGCGCGAAGTTAAGCTTATTTGATCCAATCACGACAATAGCTGAAGGCAAAGTACAGGAATCCAATCGTACTCTTCACCCTTCCAACTTTTATACTTTCACAACTCCCTTATATTTGCCGCTATGAATATTCTCCTCATTGGATCGGGCGGACGAGAGCACGCGATGGCCTTTAAACTGAAACAGAGTTCTTTATGCGATACCTTGTATATCATGCCGGGAAATGCCGGAACTGCACAGTTGGGTTTGAATGTACCTATCAATCCTCTGGATTTTGCGCTGGCAGGTAAATTTTGTATCGACAACCGGATTGAACTGGTGGTTGTAGGTCCTGAAGATCCACTGGTTAAAGGAATCCGGAATTATTTTGAGGCCGACCAAAACTTGCGCAACATTTTATTTGTAGGACCCGGACAGGAAGGCGCTATCATGGAAGGCAGTAAAGACTGGAGCAAAGATTTTATGGCACGGCATCAGATCCCAACTGCAGCTTATAAAACTTTTACTTTTCAAAATATTTATGATGGGTTGGATTATGTAAAAGCACATTCCTTACCCGTAGTCTTGAAAGCAGATGGATTAGCCGCCGGAAAAGGTGTATTGATTTGTGAAAACCACACAGATGCGGTAACCGAATTAAATGCCATGATTCGTGAAAAGAAATTTGGTGATGCCAGCAATAAGGTAGTGGTGGAAGAATTTTTGAAAGGCATTGAACTCTCTGTTTTCGTTTTAACAGATGGTGATTCCTATATCGTTTTACCGGAAGCAAAAGATTACAAACGCATCGGCATTGGCGAAACCGGGTTGAATACCGGCGGTATGGGTGCCGTTTCGCCTGTTCCATTTGCCGACAGTGCGTTTATGCAAAAAGTGGAAGAACGCATCATTCAACCCACCATCATGGGGTTGAAAAAGGACCAGATTGCTTACAAAGGTTTCATCTTTATCGGGTTGATGAAAGTTGGTGATGAACCCTATGTGATCGAATACAATTGCCGCATGGGAGATCCCGAAACAGAAGCTGTATTACCTCGCATAGAAAGCGATTATGCAGCTATGATGCTGGCTTGTGCAAACGGTACCTTAAAAGATTATTCACTCACCGTTTCCCCACAGCATGCAGCAACCGTAGTTTTGGTTTCTGAAGGTTATCCCGGCACATTCGAGAAAGGGAAAGTAATTACAAATACAGAAAATGTAACCTCTGCCCTCCTGTTTCATGCAGGCACTTCGTTGAATGCCACGCAAGAAGTGCAAACAAACGGAGGACGCGTTCTGGCCATCACCGCATTGGCAGACTCATTGGATGAAGCTGTGCAAACAGCAATGATAAACGCTGAACAGATTTCTTACGACGGAAAATACTACCGCACCGATATCGGATTTGAATTTATTGCACCTACCACACGTGAAAAATAAAAAAGCAGCCCTCGTCTTTATTCTCATTACCCTTTTGCTCGATGTTATCGGATTGGGAATTATCATTCCGGTAATGCCCAAACTGATTACCGAATTAATTCATAGCGATTTGAGTGATGCGGCTCTGTACAGCGGCTGGATCATGTTTTCATTCGCCATCATGCAGTTTATTTTTGCTCCCATCATTGGCAACCTGAGCGATCAGTATGGTAGACGTAAGGTACTCTTAATCTCGTTGTTTGGCTTCGGCATCGATTATATTATTCTGGCGCTTGCACCAACCATCACCTGGTTGTTTATCGGCCGCATCATTGCCGGAATTACCGGTGCCAGTTTTACTACTGCATCAGCTTATATCGCGGATATCAGTCCGCCTGAAAAAAGAGCGCAGAATTTCGGGATGATTGGTGCCATGTTTGGTTTGGGCTTTATCATTGGTCCCGTTATGGGTGGTGTGTTGGGTCAGTTTGGTTCGCGTGTTCCTTTTTATGCTGCTGCCGGATTAAGCTTGTTGAACTGGCTGTACGGATATTTCATTTTGCCGGAATCACTTGATCCGGAACACCGCCGCAAATTCGACTGGAAGCGGGCTAATCCATTTGGTTCATTGAAACAACTGAAAAAATACCCGCTTGCCTCCGGGTTAATCATTGCCTTGTTTTTTGTGTATATAGCCGCACACGCAGTTCAAAGTACCTGGACATTTTTTAGCATGGAACAATTGAAATGGGATGAAACTATGGTGGGTTATTCTTTGGGTGCCGTTGGCGTTCTGGTGGCACTGGTTCAGGGAGGTTTGATTCGTGTTATTACTCCCAGGATTGGCCAGAAAAATTCGGTATATGCCGGAATGACTTTGTATGCAATTGGATTTTTTCTTTTCGCATTTTGTTCGCAAACCTGGCAAATGTTTGCCGTATTGGTTCCTTATTGCCTGGGTGGCATTGCAGGTCCGGCCTTGCAGGGACTTATATCCAACGAAGTTCCGGCAAATGAACAGGGAGAATTGCAAGGAGCCTTAACCAGCATGATGAGTGCAACTTCCATCATCGGGCCACCCATGATGTCGAATGTGTTTCATCATTTTACATCACCGGATAGTTCGGTGTATTTTCCGGGTGCTTCCTTTATGTTGGGTTTTGTGTTTACCATTATCAGTTTGTTCCTGATTTCACGATCGCTGAAGAAGCATTACATTCCTGCTGTTGAGCAGGCTTAAATAATTTTAATCAATACTTCTTTGAACAACTGATCGGGTGTGGTTGAGAAATTATTCACGCCTTTGCTTTTGAGATCGTACTCATGCATTACGCGAATGCCTTTTTCCAATTCGTCGAGAGAATAGTTTTTCGCAGCGGTTGAACAATCAATCGCCTGATAATAATTTAACCCGAACTCTCTTTGCAGTTTCCCCTGATCCGTGATCTTGCTTTGTTTGACCATATAGGCCTTGTTGAGAAAATTGGAAAGATTAGACAAGGTACCAATGATGGAAAAATCTTTTGCTTTACCCATGTGATGCGCAATGTGAAACGCACGCGATGCATTTTTGGCGGATAATGCATTGATGAATTCGAAAATATTGTATTCGCGGCTGATCCCGATTTTTAATTCCACATCGGTATCGGTAATTTGTTTGTCGTCGTGCTTGTTGATGATCAGCTTTTCCAGTTCATTGGAAATTTTAGCCAGATCGCTGCCCAGTGATTCTGCAATCAATAAACTCGAACGTGGCGTAATGGAATACCCTTTCACCTTCAGATATTGCTCAATCCAGGGCGCCAGTTGATTTTGCTTAATGGCCTTTGATTCAAAAATCACATGGCGGGTTAAGGCTTTATAAAACCGTGTGCGCTTATCGAGCTTCGACGATTTATTGCAAATCACCAGAATGGTAGTAGGTACCGGTTTTTCGAAGTAGGCTTCAAATTCATCCAGACCTTTGAGCAATTGAGCTTCCTTTACCAGAATGATCTGATAGGGTGCCATGAGCGGAAAACGGCGGGCATTGGATACAATGGTATTTACATCCGAATCTTTGCCATACAACACCATCTGATTAAATCCCTTTTCAGCATCAGTCAGGATATTATTCTCAATAAAATCAGAAATGAGGTCGATGAAATAGTGTTCTTCCCCGTATAAATAATAGACCGGAGCAAATTTCTTTGCTTTAAGCTCTGCGAGGAGTTTGTTATGTTCTGTATAATCTGCCAATGTGATTTACCGAAAAGGATTAATTTGCCGGACCATGCGACTGAATTTCCCTACCTACAACTTTAAGATAAAAAGGCAAGAAAATTCTAACTATGTTTTCGACATTATCCGGAAAAAATTTGTGCTTTTAACGCCGGAAGAATGGGTTCGCCAGCACACGCTGAATTACCTGATTCACGACCTGCATTGCCCATCTTCACTGATTGCCGTTGAACGTGGTTTGGAAGTGAATGGGTTACGCAAACGATTTGACCTGATGGTTTATCAACAGGGAAAACCTTTTTTGCTGGTAGAATGTAAAGCTCCAACTATACGCCTTCATCAACCGGCTGCCATGCAGATTGCGGTTTATAACAGTCATTTTAATTGCCGGTACCTTTGGTTAACCAATGGACTGGATCATTATTATTATGAAATTCAGGCAGATGGAAAACCAAATCCAATACCGATGTTGCCTGATTTTATGGATTAAGCTATACGGGATCCATTTTTCACCTGACTTTCAGGTTGCAACAAAATCACATCACCCGCATCGCCCAATACTCCCAATACCAGACATTCACTTTTAAAACCGGCTATCGGCTTTACCGGAAAATTGATCACGGCAATAACCTGCCTGTTCATCAAATCCTCAATCCGGTATCGTTTTGTAATTTGAGCCGACGATTGTTTGATCCCCCATTCGCCAAAATCAATAAAGAGCTGATATGCCGGTTTGCGTGCTTCAGGAAATTCCTTTGCGTCAATGATGGTACCGGTTCGGATTTCCAGTTTTTCAAAATCGCTGTACAAAACCGTTTCCATCTTTTTTAATGTTTGGAAAATTCCATCAGGTAAGCTTTGATAAAATCATCCAGGTTACCGTCCATCACGCCCTGAATATCCGAAGTTTCAGTATCGGTACGCAAGTCTTTCACCAGTTTATACGGATGAAATACATAATTGCGGATCTGCGAACCCCATTCTATTTTTTTCTTTCCGGCCTCAATTACACTTTTTGCCTCATTACGCTTGCGCAATTCCATCTCATACAACTGTGATTTCAACAACTTGAATGCTCTTTCTTTGTTGGCACTTTGAGAGCGTTCAACCTGGCAAACAATCACGATTCCCGAAGGCTTGTGTGTGAGTTGCACTTTGGTCTCCACTTTGTTTACATTTTGCCCACCGGCACCACCTGACCGCGACGTTTGAATTTCAACATCGGCATCCTTGATTTCAATTTCAATGGTATCATCCACCAATGGATAACAATACACCGAGGCAAAAGAAGTATGCCGGCGTGCATTGGAATCGAAAGGAGAAATGCGCACCATGCGATGCACTCCATTCTCTCCTTTTAAATATCCGTATGCAAAATCACCCTGCACCTCAATGGCGCACGATTTAATTCCGGCACCGTCTCCGGCTGTTTCTTCAATTACAGCAGCTTTTAGTCCGTGCTTATCGCAATACATAATATACATGCGCATCAACATCTCGGCCCAATCCTGGCTTTCAGTACCACCCGCACCGGAATTGATATTGATCACGCAATTCATCTGATCTTCTTCAGCGCTGAGCATGTTTTTAAACTCAAGTTCTTCTACTGCCTGTAAAGATTTTGCGTATTGCTTATCGAGTTCTTCATCCGATGCTTCGCCCATTTCAGAGAATTCACGGATTACCGTAAGGTCGTCGAACGCCTGTTGTACAGCTGCAAAGGCATCAGTCCAGACTTTCTTCAGTTTGATATTTTTAAGCAGAACTTCTGCCTTTTTGGGGTCATCCCAAAAGTTGGGTCCATGTGATATTTCTTCTTCCTGCCTTATTGCATCGAGCTTACCATCCACGTCAAAGAAACCTCCTCAGGTCTTGTACCCTTATAGCTAAATCTTTATATTGATCTGTTGTCATGGCGCGAAAATACATTTTGCTGCGGCCTTTCCCAAAAGGTAACTTTTTTATGTACGCCATACTAAAGTTGCAGCGAGATGGGTGTTGAACCACGTTGTGGTTCGATGGAGACCTTTACGTCTGCGGGTTAATGAGGTGGAACCGCGTTGCGGTTCGGTTTGGTATCCGGGAGGATTTTATATCAGCCTATCCTAATACTAAGGTGAAATAAACAGGAGATACTTGTTGAGGAGCGAGCCCTCCTTCGCTGAAGCTATGGCGGGCAAGGGTTGAACCGCGTTGCGGTTCGGTTTGGTATCCGGGAGGATTTTATATCAGCCTATCCTAATACTAAGGTGAAACCCGCCGTCGCTAAAGCTATGGCGGGGCAATGCATTCTTCCTGCCTCCGCTGCGCTACTGCGGGCAAGCATTTTTCATTCTGTATTTCATTCCCGATTACTTGAATGATCTTTTCTTAAATTGCGCTCCTATTCTAATCGCATGAATCCGTATTCGCATTATCTCTCCCTGATAGAACAAGCCATCGCAGACAGGCCATTTAATGGTACTCCCAAAGAATTGTATGATCCGGCTAATTATATGCTCTCGCTGGGGGGTAAACGCCTGCGTCCGGTTCTGGTGTTGATGGCCCAAGAGATGTTTGGCGGTAAAGCGGAAGATGCCCTGAGTGCTGCTCTGGCAGTTGAAGTATTTCATAATTTCACCCTTGTGCACGATGATATCATGGATAAGGCTCCGCTCCGCAGAGGAAAACCCACGGTTCATACAAAATGGGACGAAACAGTAGCCATCCTTTCCGGTGATCTGATGATGATTCGTGCCACAGAATTGTTATGTGAAACTAACGTGAAGGATCTTCGTCCGTTACTGCAACTTTTCAATCAAACAGCTATCGAAGTTTGCGAGGGTCAGCAATGGGACATGAATTATGAAATGCAGAATGAGGTGTCTGCCGATGAATATATTCACATGATTTCCCTGAAAACGGCAGTCTTGCTGGGTTGCTCCTTAAAACTGGGGGCCTTGATTGCGGGTGCTTCTTCAGAAGATGCTGAAGCGATTTACGCATTCGGTAAAAAAATCGGTATCGCATTTCAGATTCAGGATGATATGCTGGATTCGTTCGGAGAAGGTGAAGAAACAGGCAAAAAAATTGGTGGTGATATTGCCTCGAATAAAAAAACCATTTTGCTCATTGATGCCCTGAATCAAGCCAATCCCCAACAAAAACAAGAAATTCAGCATTTGTTAAATCAACCTGCAACAGATGCAAAAATTAAAACAATGCTCTCTTTATTTGAACAATTGGGAGTACGACAACTGGCCGAAACAAGAAAAAATCAATTTCTGGAGGAAGCTTTTTCACATCTGGATGCTATTCAACTACCAAAGGAACGAAGCCAGATACTTCGCCAAACAGCTACAGAGCTGATGATCAGGACAAAATAAGAATTGATTGCGTTTCAGAAGGATTATTCCGATTCATTCACTTCATTCATAATTATTTTTTTTGTTTGACTGTTTTTGTTTAAACTTGCATTTGGATACTCATCCAATTCAACAAACCCATTCACAATCTCTTCCTGGCGAGTTCGACTCTGCGAAAGCGATGACTGAATCTATCTTTAAATTATTTTAATTGCATGTACGACATTTCTAAATTGAATGAAATGCTCATTACTGAGCTTCGTGAACTGGCTTCTTCGCTCCACATTCAACATCCCGAACAACTTGAAAAAGATGATCTGGTAAACCGTATCGCCGGCCACAAACAGCCTTCCGATAACGCAGATGAAAAACCAAAAAGAAGGCCCCGGACCAAAAAAACCGAGAAGCCGGAAACAGTAACTCCGGCACCGGTTCTGGCAGAAAAAGCCATCGAAAAAATTGAGCAGGAGATCCTGAATCAACCGCCTATGGTTTCCGACGAACAGGAAAACGGAAATACAGCAAATAATTCCAACAGCAATCAAACCGACAGAAGCAACCAATCTGACAATAGCAGCAATCAATCCGATGGAGGTAATCTGGGAGAATCGGAAGACCCGGCTCCATACGAAAAATCTTTCAAAGACAAACGTCAGGAACGGCAGGAACGTTTTGAACGGATGCAACAACAAAATGCCCTGCTCCAGGAACTGGAAGGCATTGTAAGTTCAGAAGGAGTACTCGAAACCATGCAGGACGGATATGGCTTTATGCGCTCATCGGATTACAATTATATGGCTTCGCCCGATGATGTTTATGTTTCACCGGCTCAAATAAAATTACTCGGACTCAAAACCGGAGATACCATCCTGGGAACCATTCGCCCTCCGAAAGAAGGTGAAAAATATTTTGCACTCACAAAAGTGGATGCAATCAACGGACGTATACCGGCTGATGTACGCGATCGTGTTGCCTTCGAACACCTCACACCACTCTTCCCGGATGAAAAATTAAAACTGGCTAAGAACTCAACTACCTTTTCTACCCGTATCATTGATTTACTTGCACCGATCGGAAAAGGTCAACGCGGATTGATCGTGGCACAACCCAAAACCGGTAAAACCATTTTGCTGAAAGATATTGCTAACGCCATTGCCAAAAACAATCCGGAAGTGTATCTGATTATTTTATTGATCGATGAACGACCTGAAGAAGTTACCGACATGCAGCGCAGTGTGCGTGCAGAAGTGGTAGCCTCAACATTCGACGAACCGGCTGATAAACACGTGAAGCTGGCCAATATTGTGTTGGAAAAAGCAAAACGCATGGTGGAATGTGGTCACGATGTAGTAATCCTCCTCGATTCGATTACCCGGATGGCACGAGCATTCAATACCGTTCAACCTGCGTCGGGTAAAATCCTGTCGGGTGGTGTAGATGCAAACGCTCTGCACAAACCAAAGCGTTTCTTTGGTGCTGCCCGTAAAATTGAAGATGGTGGATCATTGACCATCATCGCAACCGCATTGACTGAAACCGGATCGAAAATGGATGAAGTGATCTTCGAAGAATTCAAGGGTACCGGTAATATGGAATTGCAACTGGATCGTCGTTTATCAAACAAACGTATCTATCCGGCCATCGATATTGTGGCTTCCAGTACACGTCGCGAGGACTTGTTACTCGAGAAATCCACACTTCAACGGATGTGGGTATTGCGCAATCACATTGCCGATATGAATGCGGAAGAAGCCATGGATCTTATGTTGAAAAACATGCGTTCGACCCAAACCAACGAAGAGTTTCTGGCTTCCATGAACGGATAAAAACAATAAACGAACCGCATGACAAAAATCAAAAACAGAAAGCAGTCATCCGGTGTTTACCATATCAAACAATCATTTTAAACACATGTTAATAGGAAAAAAAGCTCCCTCATTTAAAGCATCTGCCGTGGTAAACGGTGGCGAATTTGTAGACCAATTCTCTCTGGATCAGTTTCTGGGAAAAAAGCATGTCTTATTTTATTTCTATCCCCTCGATTTCACCTTTGTTTGCCCTACAGAAATCATCGCATTTGAGCGCCGCATCAAGGAATTCGAAGAACGCAATGTAGCAGTAGTAGGCTGTTCTGTTGACTCTAAATTCTCGCATTGGGCCTGGCTCAATACACCACAAAACGACGGTGGCATTGAAGGCGTAAAATATCCATTGGTGGCCGACATCAACAAAACCATAGCGCATAACTATGGTGTTTTAGCCGGTCATTACGAATACAACGACAATGGAGAATTAGTATGGTCGGGCAACCTGGGCGAAGATGCCGTTGCTTACCGTGGATTGTTCCTGATTGATAAAGAAGGCATTGTGCGCCACCAGATAGTGAACGATCTTCCGCTGGGACGCAGCATTGATGAAGCACTTCGCATGATCGACGCGTTGCAGTTTTTCGAAAATAACGGTGAAGTTTGTCCGGCCGACTGGCACAAAGGATCCGATGGATTGAAAGACAATGCTCAGGGAATTGCTTCTTACCTTGCATCACACTAAACGCGGGTTCTGTAATCAGAATTCGTTATAAATAAAAAGCCTGTTCAGGAATGAGCAGGCTTTTTTGTTTTAATCACTAATCATTTCCCACAACTTGTCTTTGAGTTGCAGAATATTTTTGCCTGTAGCCGAGCTGATAAAAATGACCGGTACTTTGGGCAATTCTTTTTTGATTTCCGCCATCAGTTCGTCGTCGAGCAAATCGCTTTTGCTGATGGCCAGTAAGCGTTTTTTATCCAGCAATTCGGGATTGTATTGTTTGAGTTCGTTTACCAATACCTTGTATTCTTTTTTGATGTCTTTGCTGTCGGCAGGAATCAAAAACAACAAGGTAGCATTGCGTTCAATGTGTCGCAGAAATCGTGTTCCCAATCCTTTGCCCTGATGTGCTCCTTCAATGATTCCGGGAATATCGGCCATCACAAAACTTTTATAGTCGCGGTACTCTACGATCCCAAGGTTTGGTACAATGGTAGTAAACGGATAATCTCCGATTTCAGGTTTGGCGGCAGTCATCACACTCAGTAAGGTAGATTTACCTGCATTCGGAAATCCAACCAAACCTACATCAGCCAGAATTTTCAATTCCAGAATGCGCCACTCCTCCAGTCCTGGTTCACCGGGTTGAGCAAAACGAGGTGTTTGCCGGGTCGAATTTTTAAAATGGTAATTTCCCAAACCTCCTCGTCCGCCTGCAGTCAGCACTTCTTCCTGACCTTCCTTGGTGATTTCAAATAAGAATTCCCCGGTTTCTGCATCACGAGCCACAGTACCCAATGGTACATCCAAAATCTCATTCTTGCCATCAGCACCTTTGCATAAGGCAGCTTGTCCGTTTCCACCCGGTTCGGCAATTACATGTTTGCGGTATTTTAAATGCAGGAGTGTCCATGTTTGGGTATTCCCCCTCAAAATAATACTTCCGCCTTTGCCTCCATCGCCTCCATCGGGGCCCCCTTTGGCTGTATGCTTATCGCGGTGCAAATGCACGGCACCGGCTCCGCCTTTACCACTGCGGCAGCATATTTTAACGTAATCGACAAAGTTGGATTCAGACATAAACGCGAGCTAAAAATGTATGGAATTGGATTGTTTCGGATCGGTTCCCGATGTTTATGCAACATCTTTCAATCAACCCCAACCCTCCTGTTGGCGGCAAATTTAGGTCATAGTTGGCATACTTCTTGGTTTACCGGTGAAAATGCTGAAATTCATTGGATTGATACAATGCCGGTTTAATTCAATTACCGGTAAATTTTATATAACACAATCATTTGTCCCGATTGCCTGAAGGCAATCGCAATGGGAATTGAACCAAAAAATATTCCCCGGATTTAACTATTGCGGTACCATTTCCATATTAATTGGTTTGGGCATTACATTTAATGCCTCTACTCATTTTCCTGTTTCATTTCCCAATAGTTGAAATTAGCCTTCCTGATTTTAAATTTAGCTCCGCCTGTATTCCAGAAATAAATTTTCAACTCATCCTTTCCATCCCTTATTTCCGGTGTCAGGTATTCGAAATGAAATTTTTGCCAATTATCTTCAGATTCCACTACATCGGGTTTTAATTGTGTAAACGTGTATCCGTATTGTCCTTTCGGTCTCTGCATCGATAATACTAGGTATACCGGTGTACCCGGTGTGTCCAATAAACAATATTCGAAATCTGATTCTACCCAGCAATGATCCTGATTGGTGACATTTTTAAAGGGTTGACGTAAAATTTCAGAAAATTCATCCCCGCTGAATTCCATTCCGGATTCGCTTCTTTTTAAACCGGAGGTGTTGTTCAAACAATACCAATCTTCCGGCATCTGTTTGGAGACATATAATGCTTTGTTTTCCCATACCATTTTTCCGGTAAAATCTCTTTTAATTAATTTGAGTTGTTCTACTTCACCTGCAAATGAAGTTCTAAGAAAAATGGCTTTATAATAAGGCCAGGTGGTTCTATACGGATCAATCATCCAATGTCTATACTGCCAGTACTGAAACAGATTTAGCGAAGTAAACAGGATCATAACCAAACCGGTTGAATAGGTTAACCAACGTCTTTGCTGGCCTATCCATTGCAGAAATGCTCCCATACTGAGCGCAAGAACAGGGTAAGTTACAATCAACGGACGAATAGAAAATGCTGCACCATACCACCATTCAGTCCAACTGGCTATGATGTAAAATGAGGATAGAAAATACAACAGACACGCCCAAAACAAATTCCGGTATTGCCTGTATAATGGAATAAAACCCAACAAAGCTATACCCATTATAGGCGTATATATTAACCAACCTTTTCTGAAACTGAACAAGACATTGAAAATGTGAGGTGATAAAAAATCCAGTCCAATTCCCGGATTTATGTAACTATCGTGGATCCATTTCCCTGTCATACGATGCCAATAATACAACTGAGGAAAAAAAAGTATCACTGCGGTGATGGCAATCCATGCCCATGTTTTCCTATCAGAAATCAATCCTTTTAGCTTGATTTTGAGTGCGGCAAATCCGGTGACATTCCAAAACAACGGGATTAATACAATGGTGAATTCACTGGGTTTAACAAGCAACATCAGCATCATACAAAGCGCCATTCCATAAAGGTATACGGAGCCGCGGTTCTGATGCCATCTAATGGTATTCCACATTACCAGGGTACCCAATGTAAATAATACATTTACGGTTTCAAGATTCTTAATGGTTAAATGGTGAATGCAATTGGTGGCAAACAACATGACCAATAAAACAATGGCTGTTATCCGGTCTGAGTAAAATTGCAGAAGAATTTTTCTCAAATAAATCAGTCCGACCAATGTAATAAGGATAAATCCGGCTGAAAGAATCACCTGATCATGCCAGCTATAGGGATCAGCGGCTAAACCGAAAAGCAAGTCGTAAAGTCTTGCAAGTAAAAAGAAAGGGAGATAAAAAAGCGACATCCCCATGAGAAAGAAATACATCGGTTGTCCATTTTGATTGGTTGAAATCATATAGGCTGTGCCCGCCAACTGGCGTTCGGTGCGTGCCTTCTCAAACCAACTGATGTCTTTGAGCAATGGATCGTGATGAAGCAAAGTGGCTGGTAAATACATGTGATACCCCAGCACATCCCATGAAATCTCCTCCTTTTGAATATGTGTACCACGGTAAAGGATAACAAAAGATGCAACCAGCAACAATGCCAGGAGTGAAAATCTATTTCCTTTATTCATAAACTAATACACTCATTCAAGTTCAGAACGAATGTATTTTTTTACTTAACGAAATAAGATGATTAAAGTTATGAAGATCATTCCTTAAACTGACCTAAGCAATGGCGATTTGCCTTTAATACTTATCAAATGGATTTTTTATAGCATACCACAGCCGGGAAGGCAATCTCTATGGGTATTGAAATGAAATTCAAATCCACCTAATTAATTGTTTCGGGCAATACATGATTAAATGTTACGGGCTTTACATGTAATGCCCCTACGCCAATAATCATTAACCAATTGCTTCACACAACATATGGAATATTTCGTCGATCTCCCCGATTCCAAAAATCCCTTTGTATTTGCCTTGTGCTGTATAATAATCCTTTACCGGCATGGTTTCGGCATTGTACACATCGATGCGCTTTTGGATAATGGCCGGATCAATATCGTCGGCACGACCTGAGTCTTTGCCACGCAACAGCAAGCGTTTGCGCAATTCATCCTCCTCCACTTCGAGCGCCAGCATTTTGGTGATGGCTGTTCCTTTTTCAGATAACAGATTGTCGAGAGCCTGTGCCTGTGCCTGGGTCCGGGGAAATCCATCGAAGATGAATCCTTTAGCGTCCGGATTTTTGTTGACTTCTGAAGCCAGCATGCCAATGGTTACTTCATCAGGCACCAGTTGTCCTTTATCGATATAACTTTTTGCCAGGTTGCCCAATTCGGTACCTCCCTTGATATTGGCACGGAAAATATCGCCGGTGGATAAATGTACCAGCCCGTATTTTTCTATCAATTTAGCGGATTGGGTTCCTTTTCCGGCTCCCGGAGGGCCAAACAAAACAATGTTTAACATGACACTTTGCAATTAATGGTGCGAATAAAAGGAATTCCTGAAGATTAATAAAAATAAACATGACAAGCATTCAAATTTACCTGTAAACCCACAATTTGGGTTCAGTAATTCTATTCAATCTCCTTTTCGAGATAAAATTATTGAAAAGCCAATCATAGCAGAAAAATCAAGGTTAGAGATGATGCCGTTCGAAAACTTTGGATAAACAAAAAGTCTTCTTCATGCCGGGAAATCCGAATTTCAGGATAACGCGCGAGGGATAGAGCGGCCTGTTTGAGCTCTTCTATAAAGTATGCGTTAGCAATACTTTATAGAAAGCAAGTAGCGAAAGCCCGACCCCTGAAGTATAGCGCGCGAAATGTTAATTAAATTAGAATCATTCGGTTGCGCAAACTTCAGGGGACGCGCCCAAAAAATTATCCGATGAAGTATAGCGCGCGAAATGTTAATTAAATTAGAATCA
>JBAYIE010000011.1:0-99801 GCA_041665785.1 Bacteroidia bacterium
AATTCGAAAAGCAACTGCACAAAACCGCCCTGCTTGTTCCAAACAGAGAGGTATTGTACCGCTATATTCAGGGAAAGGAGAAGTTGCAACAACTAACCGAACCTGCAATTATCAATCCGGCAATTCCGGAAATAATAAGTCCTCCGGAAGTTTCAGCAATTGAAGTTAGTGCACCTGAACTTAAACCAGAGATTGAGGCATTGGTAGAAGAAATCAAACCTGAACCGATTTCGCCGGATGAAGAACAATTGATTCAGGAAATTTCGGTAGTTGAATTTGTTCCCGAAGCGGAAATTAGCAAACCAGGGTTCGAACCGGAGGTAACTGAATCCAAGAATGGTATTGAAGCGCATACCCATGAGCAACACACCTTTGCAGAATGGCTGGAGTTCATGCAAGGCTCACCCAAAGTTAAACCGGCATTGGATGGTATGGAAGCGAAGGTAGAAGAGCTACCCAATGTTGAAACTCCTCCGGTGGAGGATGCAATTGCACAGCCGGCTAAAGTTAAGCCGGAAGAACAACCGGATGATTTGAAATCCAACATTCCTGTATTTGACACTATTCTTGACAAGTTTATTCGGGAAAGTCCGCGAATCAGCAGGCCAAAAGCTGAATTTTACAATCCAGCCAATATGGCCAAACAAAGCGTTGAAGAGGATGAGGATCTTGTTACCGAGACACTTGCAAAGTTGTATTACAAACAGGGGCATTATAAGAAAGCGATTCGGGCATATGAAAAATTATGCTTGATATATCCTCATAAAATGGCTTACTTTGCCGACCTTATTCAGAAAATTAAACACGAAAACAAAGATTAACCCATATGTTTTTATTCATATCCATAGTTATCCTGATTGCATGCGTACTGCTGGTGCTTATTGTATTGATCCAGAATCCAAAAGGAGGAGGAATAGCAGCGAATTTTATTGCACCTAACCAGATCATGGGGGTTAAGCGTTCAACCGATGTTGTGGAGAAAGCAACATGGGTTCTGGCAGCAACGCTGATCGTATTATCGCTCATGTCGAATTTCTTCCGTCCAACGCTTGAAACCAGCGATAGCGGAGTTCCGGAATCGCGGATGAAAGAAAATATTGAAAACACAGAAATGCCGGCTGCACCTGTACAGGCTGCCCCAAATCAAACTCAACCCCAGCCTCAGCCGGAGCAAACTACACCAGAGCAAACCACGCCAGCTCAATAAGTATTCATAGATGAACGGCTGGACAGAATCAGATAACCAGCTCAAAAAAACCTTTGAGTTTTCCTCTTTTCAGGAGGCTATGCAGTGGATGTTAAAAGCAATTCCGGTGATTGAAGAGATGAATCACCATCCGGAATGGACGAATGTTTACAACAAAGTACATGTAGTGTTGCGCACACACAGCGCCGGTAATAAAGTAACCTCGTTAGACCGCAAATTAGCGTCAGCATTGGATGCCATCCAATAATTCAGGATCGGGATTTTAAATCAGGTGATATTACTCGCCGACTGTTTCCAGGAACTCTTTCAGCGAGGCGATATTTGGAACATTTAATGAATCTACTTTCCGGAAATCAGCGATATACAGTGAAAGCCAGTCGAGTAAATGAATGATTTCGTATACAGTTTTGATGTTTGCTAATTCAACCGGAATCTGAATGACTTTGTTGTATTCAACTTCCAGCAGATTGTTCAGGAATTCGAAACGCGAAGTTACCCGGCTGTTTTGATGAGAATCGAGTAAGAAGAAAATAGATTCCAGCTGACCATAATAACTCTCGATCACATTGTGATTCATTTCAGGTAACGTATGCTGGAAACATTCATGCTTAGCATTTTCTTGTATCTGCTGAGCAAACCGAATACCAATGGGTTCAAAAAAAGCATCGGTTAGTACAATCAGTTTATGTTTCAGTTTGGTTTTAATGGATTCGAAAATAGCATGCGCTTCTTCCTGGTACATTTTTGAATTTTCTACAGCCGATGCGGATTCCAGAAGTTCTGTGCGGTTATTTAAATTCAACAATTCTGATAAAATAAGGATCAGATAAGTAAGCGAAAACCCAAGAGCCATCCGCGGCTGAAATCCGGATTCAACTACACTTAAATGAATCCCTGATTCTTTAGCTAACATGGAGAGTTTTCCTCCACTTGAAATGGCAAGTACAGTACATTTTAAATCCAGTACCGAATGATACACACTGAGTGTTTCTTCCGTATTCCCTGAATAGGAGTTTAGAATAACCAGCGTATGCTCATTCACATAAGCCGGTAATGTATAATCGGCTACACACTCAATCGTTATCGGACAATGTTTTCTAAATATTGAACGGGCTATGTTGCCTCCAATTCCTGAACCTCCCAGACCAGCGATTACGATTTGGTGAAATTGACCAACTTTTAATCCGTGATCCTGATAATGTTCCAGCGCATAACGGATTTGATATCCGAATTTGGCAAGTGCTGTATGTTGTTCGTTCATATTAGTTTAATAGGTTTAATAAATATGTTCCATAACCGCTTTTTACCAATGGATTGGCAATGCGAACCAATTGTTCACGGTCAATGAAACCCATACGAAATGCAACTTCTTCTATGCATCCTACTTTCAATCCCTGCCTTTCCTCTACCACCTGAACAAACTGACCGGCTTGCATCAGCGTTTGAAAGGTTCCGGTATCCAGCCAGGCTGTTCCACGGTTGAGCATACTGACTTTCAATTTTCCTTTCTTCAGATAGGCCATATTTATATCGGTTATTTCCAACTCTCCTCTTGCCGAAGGTGTTGTATTTTTAGCCAGGGCAATTACATCGTTATCGTAGAAATATAATCCGGGGATGGCATAATTCGATTTTGGCGATTTTGGTTTTTCCTCTATACTCAAAGCATGCATGTGTTGATCAAATTCTACAACACCATAACGTTCAGGATCACTGACATGGTATGCAAATACAATTCCTCCGTCTGGATCAGTACATGAACGTAAAAGATTTCCGAGACCGGAGCTGAAGAAAATATTGTCACCCAAAATCAAGGCTACTTTGTCTTTACCAATAAAGGATTCGCCGATTATAAAAGCCTGTGCAATTCCATTGGGGTTAGGTTGAACTGCATATTCAAAACGGCAACCCAGCGATGAACCATCTCCCAGTAGTTTTTGGAATCCAGGTAAATCAACAGGGGTTGAGATGATCAAAATTTCGCGGATGCCGGCCAACATCAAAGTCGACAAAGGATAATAAATCATCGGCTTATCGTATACAGGCATCAATTGTTTACTGACCGCAAGGGTCAGCGGATGAAGCCGTGTTCCATTTCCACCTGCTAAAATGATGCCTTTCATGCGAAAAATGATCGAGTTTTAATCTCGCAATTATACAGTTTGGGGCTGAAAACTGCACTACCATGAACGGAAAATAGGAGAATCCGGGTTTACCATTCGGCAACCGGATCAATCCGGAAAACCTCTGCCATTTCTTCCACCAAAGGTTCCAGATGTTCGGTATGATTGCCTTTTCTTCCACCATATATGGCTTTCCATGTGGATGAATCGGGTAGTTTCAGGTGTGCTTTATCCAGAATGGGAGTAATGGATTCGAGCCATTTGTTTTGCAATGCCTGTTCACCCATAAAGGTTTTTTGTTGGATTGACAGGTCTTCATATGCAGAAGCTTCAAACATCCCCAAGGCATAATTCCAGGCTTTGTTCAATGCCGATTGCATGCGTGCATGACTGATTTCATTTGCGTTGCTAAGTTTTACCAACCAGGTATCGGCATGAAAAATATGGTACTTCAATTCCCCTTTAATTTTTCTGGAAATTTGTGCGAGCGGTTCATAGCTTGAAGCTGCCAGAGAATCGAATCGTAACTGATCGGCATGATCATAAAGGAAATGACGTACCAGACTGAAATCGTAATCATCATTCGGTAATTCAGTGAATTGGCTGTTGAGAAACTGATCTGCTTTGCGATTAAAAGCAATGGTATCGGGTTCGTTTTCACCTAACTCATGGAGCAGTTGATATAAGGCATGCGACTGCCCTAGTTTATCCTGCGCCATAGATGAGAAGGCTATATCTTCTTCCAGAATAGGACCTAATCCGGTCCATTCGCTATTGCGATGACCAATGATCAATAAATCATCAGCCATTTTATAAAGTAATTCTTTTATCGCTTCCGTATTCATGTATTCAATTTTTTTAGCTGAAGTAGTTGTTGCTTATTATTTTCCTGAAGCGTTGCGTTTGTACTTGTTGATTTTCTCCATCACCTTGTAACCTCCGGCTTCGCGGTAAACTTTTTCGGGTACAGTATCAAATATGTCTGAATCGTCGTAGTCGGAAGAAAAGACCTGACGCGTACAAACAACCCAGATATTTACGCTTACTCCCCTGCGGCCGTATTGTTCTTTTGCGAAAAGTAGCGCCATTTCAGGGTTTGGGGCATGTACAATGCCAACGTGAATATGTTGTTCGCCTCGCTTTCGCTGATGAAAAACTTCAAAAGTCTCCCACTGATCCAGATCTTTGAGCGGGTCAATGGTATTGTTCAATTCAATTTGTTCGCGTGTGATGCGCGGATCCAATGATTTTATCATGCTTACTTTCTAATTTACTTATGAAGATCAGGCCAATGGCACAACATACGCTGAGGTTTTTGTATTCAATGCTTCGCGAACCCAACGGCCACGCTCTTCGGCCATTCTGCGCACAGCGAGTCGTTCCGCATTGCATGGGCCATCTCCATTGATTACCCGTTTGAATTCTTCCCAATCCGGTTCAGTGTATTCCCATTTTCCGGTCGACTCATTTTTTTTCAGGTTGGAATCAGGAACTGTCAAGCCGAGATCCCAGATTTTGGGGACATACATATTGAGAAACTGTTGGCGCATGTCATCGTTAGATGCCATTTTCACTTTCCAGCGCATGAGGATTTCAGTATGACTTGAAATTTTATCGCTTGGACCAAAGAAATGCATGATGGGTGGCCACCAGCGGTTCAAAGCTTCCTGCACCATTTTGCGTTGAACGGAAGATCCTGTAGCCAGGGTAACCACATTGTCGTGACCATACTTCAGGTGAAAACTTTCTTCGGTACAAATCCGATCCAAAGCGCGGCAATAGGGCCCGTAACTGCCTTTGGCATTAGCCACCTGATTGATGATTGCTCCTGCATCTATCAGCCATGCGATGATGCATGCATCGGCCCATGTATAAGCTGGATAATTAAATACATTGGAATATTTCGATTTACCTGTAATCAGATCGTTGATCATGGCTTCGCGGCTTTTACCCAGCGTTTCTGCTGCACTGTACAGCAATTGCGCATGACCCACTTCATCCTGCACTTTAGCCATCAATGCCAGCTTCCGCTTAAATCCTGGAGCGCGGGTGATCCAGGTTCCTTCGGGTAAGGCACCTATAATTTCTGAGTGGGCATGTTGTTCAATCATGCGAATCAACTGCTTCCTGTATTCTGCAGGCATCCAGTCTTTGGGTTCTATTTTTTCACCCTTTGTGATGCGTGATTCGAAGAGAGCCAGTTTTACCGGGTCTTCACCTTCTAGTATTGATTTGGCTTTTTCGCTGGGATCGATATAAGCGTTTCCGTACATATATTTATTTGTATTGTGGTTTAAACTTTATAACCGGGTTCGATGATTAATTTTTTGCGAATTCCCGAGAGGAGTAAATTGGATAGTTGATCTGCTATTTCACCCGGACTCATTTTACCGGCAGGGTTGTACCATTGATAGATCCAGTTTACGGCAGAGAGAATGGTTAAGGCAGCCAGTTTTTCGTCGACATCATCAAAAATATCTTCCTTTTTACCATCGGAAACAATTATTCTGAATTCGTTTTCGTATTGATTACGAAGTTTTTTAAATGCCTCCAGTTTATCTTCCGGCAAGCTTCTCCATTCATTTAAGAATACTGCAGACTGATCCATATTGCCAGTCATGATTTGCACATGAAAAGTTATGGCCATGCGCAAACGTTGTTCAGCATCAAAATAGATATCGTTCACTTCTTTCAAAGCTGTTATAAATTTATCAGCCATTTCGAAACATATGGTATCGAGCAATTCTTCTTTCGATCGGATATGATGGTACAGGCTTGCCGCTTCAATATGCATAGCTGAAGCAATATCGCGCATGGTGGTGGCGGTATATCCTTTTTCTCTAAACAAACGGGAGGCCGTTTGCAGTATTTGATGTTTTCTACTGACTACCAATGGATCACTCATAACCTAATGATTGTTAGGCAAATTTATGTTTTGCAAGGTAAAAAACAATAAAAATGAGCAGGAGCATAAAAAAACCTGGATTTTCAACCCAAAGTATTGAAAAGTTATTCGTTATTCGGGACTACGATACGAATTTATGAATGTAATTGAGGGTAAAGAAATTTTTAAGTTCGCTATTCGTAACAATATTCATCCTTTTTTCTCACATTTGCAGCCTGTTAATCACATCCTTTCTGAATAATATACTTGAAATAAAACCGCTCCTCAATCAGGTAGCAGCGCCTAAAATTATAATTACTACCCACCATAAGCCGGATGCGGATGCATTAGGTTCTTCGCTGGGGTTATACAATTATTTTAAAAAAATCGGACTTGAATCGACGATTATTTCACCGACCGATTATGGTGATTTTTTAAAATGGTTGCCGGGTGAGCAAATGGTTATTGACTTTGAAAGACATGTTGCTTACTGCGAAAAACTGGTACAGGAAGCCGATCTTATTTTTTGCCTCGATTTCAATGCGCTTAAGCGGATCAATCAGTTAGGAGATATGGTGCGGGAATCGAATGCAAAAAAAGTAATGATAGACCATCATCTTGAACCGGAATCGTTTGCTGATTATGGCTTGCATACCACCAGTGCCAGTTCTACCTGTGAACTCATTTTCACTTTCATAGAGATGATGGGTGATGTAAGTAAAGTAGACAAAGATATCGCCACCTGTTTGTATGCCGGGATCATGACAGATACAGCATCATTCAAACATAACAGCACGTATCCAACAACGCATAGAGTAGCAGCTGTTTTACTGGAAAAGGGAGCAGAACCCAGTAAAATTTACGAAGCTATATACGACAATTACTCGATAGACCGCATGCGTTTTATAGGTTTTTGCCTCAGTGAGAAATTGCAGATTATTCCGGAGTACAATACCGTTCTGATAACTATTTCGGCTGAAGAATTGAAACGTTACCGCATCATTACCGGAGACACGGAAGGGTTGGTGAATTATGGTTTAAGTATTCAGGGAATGCAATTGTCGGTGTTGATTATAGACAGAACCGTATTGCGGAAAATGTCATTCCGGTCAAAGGGAAAATTCCCGGCAAATGCATTTGCCCGTACTTTTTTTAATGGTGGAGGACATTTTAGTGCAGCCGGAGGAGAAAGCACAGATTCGCTGGAGCTTGTTATACAAAAATTCAAAGAAGCACTGGAGGGATACAAACATCTATTATCGTAAACAACTAAACACTTATATGAAAAAAAACATCCTGATTTTATCCGCGTTATCTTTTGGCATGCTTGCCTGTAACAATGGATTTGAAACTACAGAAAGTGGGAACCAGTACAGAATTCTGGCTCACGAAGAAGGCACTAGAGAAGTTAAACCCGGAGAAATGATTTTATTAAACCTGCGTTTAAGTACAGAAAGTACCGACTCCGTGATCATGGAAACATTTAAAGACAATACTCCCAGATATATTCCGGCTGATGAACCGGTATTGCGCGAAGTACTTGCCATGTTGACTAAAGGTGACAGCGCAGAATTTCTGATCAATGCAGACAGCTTATTTCTTAAGAGCTTCGGTATGGAAAAACCGGAGTCGATGAAAGATGAGAAAAATGTTCGGTTCATCGTAAAAGTGGTGGATGTTTTTGATCAGGATCAATTGAAATCAAAGAGTATGGAACAAGTGAAGCAACTGAGCGATAAGGACTCTATAGACCTGCAAACTTATGTTGCGACTTTATCTAATGTAAATAAAACTGCTTCAGGTTTGATGTATGTTGTAGATAAAGAAGGATCCGGAAAATCGCCGCTGAAAGGAGACAAAGTATCGATGCGTTATAAGGGTTACTTTTTGAATGGTGAAACATTTGACGAGAATCTGGAACGTGAACCACTTGAGTTTACATTGGGATTGGGTCAGGTGATTCCGGGTTGGGACGAGGGTGTAGCATTGATGAAAACCGGATCGAAATACAAATTTATTATTCCATGGCAACTAGCTTATGGAGAGCGTGGAAGCGGCCCTATTCTGCCATGTTCCAGTTTGATATTTGAAGTAGAACTCCTTAAAATAACCCAACAATGAAAAAACTTATCTGGATAATCTTATCGCTGATAATGGCAGGAACCACAGCCACAGCACAGAATAAAGAGAAAAAGGGAAAAAAAGCAAGCAGTATGGAAATGCAGATAAAACCAAATGTTGAATACACCACCGCCAGTGGGTTGAAATATAAAATAACTGAGCAAGGCAAAGGCGTAAAAGCTGCCGCAGGCGCTACGGTAACGGTACATTATACCGGAACATTGACGGATGGAAAAAAGTTTGACAGCTCTAAAGACCGCGGTCAGCCATTCACCTTTAAACTGGGAATAGGTCAGGTAATAAAGGGTTGGGATGAAGGCATTGCATTGCTGCGTGTAGGCGATAAAGCCATTCTGACTATACCTTCAGAATTGGGTTATGGCGCGCAGAATGCCGGAGCTATTCCTCCCAATTCAACCTTGATTTTCGAAGTGGAATTGCTGGATGTGAAAGAACCTGCTAAACCCTGGGTACTCAAAAAATCAGATACATTAACCACTGCCAGTGGCTTGCAATATATTTATGTGGAGCACAGCAAATCAGATACGGCCATGCAGGCTGCATCCGGAAAAACAGTGAGTGTACATTATACCGGTTTTCTAACAGATGGAAAGGTTTTTGATTCATCAGTAGATAGAGGTGAACCCATCAGTTTTCCTTTGGGACAAGGTCGTGTAATTCGCGGATGGGATGAAGGGATAGCGCTGATGAAAGTTGGCGATAAAATGCGTTTAATTATTCCACCGCATTTGGGGTATGGTGAACGCGGTGCAGGAGGTGTAATTCCGCCGAATGCCATTTTGATATTCGATGTCGAACTGATGAAAGTTCAGTAACAAACAGATAGTACCAGCTTTTCAAGCTTGGGTTTTTGATAATCAGGCAGCGTGAGTTCGAGCATATAGATGATCCTCACCTGCCTGATTTTTTTACCTGGAAATTGATCATTCCATTCCTTCATTAAATACTTGCATAAATAAGGTCGGATATTCCGGTTTTGATCCTTCGCATAATTTTCGCCATACTTACGCCAGCGGTCATTCTTAAAGGTGTTTACGACGGATGCTGGCTTCATGTAATCAGGTTGATTGCCCGGGTTTTGCAAATCCACTATTTCATTGTTCTCCGTTATCCCTTCATAGATATACCATCCATCGTATTTAGATACTCCGGGTGCAAACATGTTCCAGTTCTGTTGAAGCCCCAACAAGTAACCAGGATCACGGATCCATCCGGCTAATTGTTTTTTGGTAACGGGTAAGTTTCCCCAATTCCAGGCCATAACATAGGCAATCAGTATAATCAGGATAATGTCTTTTACCTGATATAACTTGCTTGAAACGAAATGGAATAAAGGTATAGGTGTTGGCCGAAACCGAATTAAAAATGCAGCCGCCCGGTTCAGTAATGTATTCAGAACATTTTGCAATGGTTTCAGAATTCGTATCAGGTTATTCATAGCCAGAGCAGGCAGTAAACCTGTGACGGATATTATTCCGATGATAAAATATAATCCCACCTGCAGTGTAAAACCATTCCATAGATGAAATCCTATGATAGCGAAGATGCCAATCAGACGAATCTTTCCGTTTTTTGTAGGAGCCAACAAAAGGAAGGGAACCAGCAATTCAAAGTAATAGGCTAATGCAGTCAACCATTTGAGGAGCATTGGGAAATCCGATAAATAAGTAGCCAGAGGATATGCAATCTGATCAAGATGATACGTGTAATAAAGCGCGGTGAATTGAGAATTCCATTCCGGACCTTTTTGAATTGCGGATGCACCATATACATAACAGATCTGTAAAACAAAAGCAGCGCCTGCCCATGAAATATATTTGGTATTGAGCGCACTGCCCGTTGGTAAAAATTTGCAATCAACAGAAAAACTTTTTCCCCAGGGTAAGAAAAACCCCCAGAATAGTATAAGACGCAACAAATCGTCGCCACCTTGCAGAATAAGCGGATTACGAACCTGCAATGACATGAGCATGAACCAGGATAATAAAGTGAACAAACGTGTACGGAAGCCAATTAGCAGAAAAACTGCAAACAGTGCTGAAAGCATAAATAGCATAATCTGAAAGGCCGGATGTTCATAGAGGGTATGCAGAGAAAAGGAGTACCAATTGTAGTAAAACGATTTTAAGGCTTCCGCTGGAAGTGTGCCTTCACCGGTATAGAATACCTTCAGATCGGTAAGACGAATACCCAGATCGAGTAGAATAACCAGCGATGTGAGGATGCGTAGCAATGCCAGTGCTCTTAGATCCAGTTGAAAACTATGGTAGAGTCTTTGCAACACGGGGTAAAAATAGAAAAAGCAACCGGGATGCGGTTGCTTTTTCTAAAAGTAGCAATTATTGATTACCGCGTTACGGCAAATTTGGTAGTGTAAACCTGATCAACCATTTGCAGTGTAATCAGATACAAACCTGTAGGTAGGGTTGCTGTATTGATGTTAATGGTATTAGAACCTTTTACCGACTGTATAGATGTTGAAAGGATAGTTTTACCCACCAAATCAGTTACTCTATAGTTCAATTCACCCTGATTGCGTGCGTTAAGTATAATATTCATTTGTTGGCCGGCAGGGTTCGGGAAAAGCTGAATGCTTGATTCGTCAAATGCAGCGGAATTCATTCCGGTAAAAGGAGAAGGTAAGGTATCTGACTTACCATCCGGCCAGAATACAAAAAGCATTGCTGTATCGCCGTTGTTGTTGTTGGCAGGGAAGATGAATCCTGTGGAAGCTACCAAACCCGCATCTCCTTTACGCAGAGCAAAGTTACCTTCGCCGGTAAATAATATGGTATCAGTATTTGCATTGAGTACATTAAAACGGATCTCATCGAATGCAGAATGGGCATTGTGACCGTGGAATCCCTGAAACGGATTGAACTTAGAAAGGAATAATATTTGACCATCGCCGCGAATGGTGGTTGAAGGAGCATCCGTCATGTTATGCAGATACAGTAAGTCAATGTTTTTAGTATTCAACACTGCTTTTTCACGTCCGTTCGGATTTAGAATAACTTTGAATGTACGGTCAACTCCATCCGGATTGACCGCAAAGCCGGAGGTATTGGTTAAACCGGAAGTTATGGCGTAATAAAATTTACCACTATCAGGTAGAATATTTATGGCATAAAAGGAAGTGGTGGTATCTGCTGATCCAAGCGAAGTGAAATGGAGGCGGTATGGTTTGTATGAAATCAGGGTTTGTGCAGGTATTGCCGTTCTGAAGTTCATGGTATCTTTCAGCAATTTCCCGTTCATAAATAAGGTAAACGATTTAACTGCAGGGTCAGCACTTGCGTGAACAACTTGTAATTTGCTCTCTAACCGGTTTAATGTAGAGGAAGATCCATCAGCCATTACCAATAAATACTGATAAACCTTAGAACCAGTCACATTTCCAACAGTATCCATAAAACCGGAAGTAAGAATCACCCCAACTTTACCACCCTGACCCGCTAAAGCCATGCGGTAGGCTTGGATCACTTCGCCATTGATGGTTTGCAAAATCACCTGTGGAGAGGAGGATGCAGTAAAATTTGCAGATACCGGAGATGCACCATAACTGGCTGCATTGAATACTACTATAGGTGCTGCCGGATTGCGACTGATTCCGAAAGCAGGAGCATCCGGTATTCCATGTGCAAAAAACAAAGAGGTTTGCGAAGCATTTGCATGTGATTCTGCGTAATTGTTATGCAATGTAATTTTCAAACTACGATCCAAACCCTCGGGATTGGTTTTGTAATTATTGGTATCCACCACACCGTTGATAATGGCGAGGTAATTTTTACCACCGGTGATCACATAATTTTTTAATTGATAAACTACATTGGATCCGATGGTATCCGGACTGTTTTTCTTGGTCAGGGTAATATCATAGGTTCCACTTAAAATGGTCCCAGTAGTCGTTCCTTTTCTGAAGCCCAATTTGTTGAACAGTTTGGTATTGTTCAGCCAGATATCGACAGTATCTAAAATTACATCCGGGGCGTTATTGATGAACTGAATACGTGACGCCTCTTTGAGAGCAACAGCAGGCCCACCTGATGTATCTGTTATAAAAACACCGAAACCTGCACCATTCTGATTGCTCGCAGGCGTTGTAAATCCGGAGGTAAAAATAGCAAGCGATTTCTTGCCGTATAAATTTAGAGGAAGTATATATGAGTTTAATACAGTTGTACCTAAGGTGTCTTTGATGTCCAAGAATATTTCGGTACTGTTGGTCTGAAGATTTCCCGTTGTATCCGCATATTTTAGTTTTGAGATATTGATGACAGTGCTGGTTGGGCGTGTTACAAGGTTGTAACCATTGCCATCGGTAGTACCGTTGTAAAAACCAAAACTGGTGGTAGTACTTGAAGTGGTTGAATGAACAATGCCTTTGCGATGTATCAGACGAATATTCAGATCGCGGCCTGAGGGGTTAACCGCATAATTGAGTGGATCGTCTACTCCTGTGATCATAATGATATTGTTGGAATTAGCTCCAATATCTAATGTATGGCGACTGATTACCTGATCTCCCGAATCGGAGCTAGAGGCTGAATTGATATTGATGGTCCATGTACCGGCTATACCCAGCAACAATCCTGTAGCATGAGTATATAGTAAATCGTCTGCTATCTTAACGCCATCAGCATAGATGTCGATAGTGTCCAATGCAACAGCTGCTGAGTTGTGAATCCACTGAATTTTAGCATTTTGAGCTCCTGCCTGATAACCGAATGCCATAAGACAAGTGGTAAGTATCAAACTGCAAATCCGAAGGTCAATCTTTTTCATCTATTTGAATTTTGGTAAGTGTAATGGGCAAATATAATCATACAATTTAGAAAACAAGTTCCTCTTTGAGCGCTTTCCGTTGCTTTAAAAAGTTATTTTTGTTCAGCCACCAGAAGGCGATTCCAGTTAAACATGAAGATCAATCAGGATGGATTTGAAGTTATTTTCGGGCAACTTAATCCTGCTCAGCAAGAAGCGGTTAACACACTCGAAGGTCCGGTGCTTACCCTGGCCGGTCCGGGTACCGGTAAAACCCAAATAATTGCAGCCCGCATAGCTAATATTTTACTCAAAACAGATACCCGGCCTGAGAATATCCTTTGTTTGACTTATACCGATGCCGGAACCATTGCCATGCGCAACCGATTGATACGGTTTATCGGTGCTGATGCATACCGGGTTCATATTTTTACATTTCACGCTTTTTGCAACAAAGTAATCCAGGAGAACAGCGACCATTTTGGAGTTCGTGGATTGGATGCGATCAGCGAACTCGAACAGAAAACATGGATCCGGGATATCATTGATGCCTTTCCGAAAGGACATTTACTGAAAAGATACAGCGGGGAAGTATACTATGATGCTGATCGGTTGCTGAATCTGTTTCAGGCGATGAAGCAGGAAGACTGGTCGGGAGAATTGATACGATCAAAATGCGATGCATACCTTCAGGAGATTAAGGATCGGGAAGGATTTGTGTATAAGAGGGATAGTAAATTCGGGAAAAAGGGTGATCCCAATCCAGCCTATTTTGAGGAAGTAAAAAGGATGAACCAGCTCAAGTCTGCAACAGAAACATTTGAAAGCTATCAGGCCTTGCTTAAGAAAAATAGCCGCTATGATTTTGCAGACATGATTCTTTGGGTAATTCAGGCTTTTCGTACAAATCAGGCTATGCTTCTGAATTATCAGGAGCAATACCATTATTTTTTAGTAGACGAATTTCAGGATACCAGTGGATCACAAAATCATTTGTTGGAACAACTAATCGATTATTGGGAGAAACCAAATGTATTTTGTGTAGGCGATGATGACCAGTCTATTTTCAGGTTTCAGGGTGCCAATGTGGACAATATCCATCATTTCATTGCGCGATATCAACCGAAACTCATCCGGTTAACCGACAATTACCGGAGCTCTCAGTCTATTCTGGATGCAGCACAAACCTTGATTCGTTTCAATGAAACCCGGATTGATGATCATAAAGTACTGGTGGCGAAAAATTCTGCTGTTGCATTAACCGGTACGGCTCCACAGGTTTGGAATTGTTTTAACCCATTGCATGAAACAGCAGCAGTTGCAGAATCTATTCAACAGCTGATCCAACAAGGCGTTCAGGGAAATGAAATTGCGGTATTATATAGAAATCACAAGCAGGCCGACGATCTGCTGACTTGTTTTCAAACCAGCGGTATTTCAGTTAATACGCGAAGGTCAGAAGATATACTGGTGCATCCACTTATTCGGAAGCTCATACACATTTTACGCTATCTGGCTGCAGAGCATAAAAAGCCGCATAGTGGAGAATCCTATTTGTATGAGTTATTGCATTTTGATTTTTTTAGCATTGATCCAATAGAAATAGCGCGTATTTCGGTTGATTTATACCGCAGGAATTTCAAAGAGAGAACAGGCTCATGGCGTGAAGAACTCAAAGATGCCGCAGTAAAAGTGAAACCCAATTTATTTATAAATCAGGATCCATCACAGGCATTAACAAAGGCGTCAAAAATGCTGGAAAGCTGGATTGCACAAAGTTTCAATCTGACCTTGCAACAATTGATTGAAAACATACTGAACGAAAGCGGTATGTTGGTTCAAGCCCTGACTTCAAGCGAGAAACAATGGAATATGCAGGTTTTGCATTCGTTTTTCGACTTTATTAAATCGGAATGTCACAAGCGTCCGAAGTATGCTTTGCAGGATATTCTGGCAACCCTTGGTTTGATGGAAGAAGAAGGAATTCGGCTGCCGGCTGAGCGCTTGTTGTATGCAGAAAATGGGGTAAATTTTATTACCGCGCATGCATCAAAAGGGTTGGAATTTGAATATGTTTTTCTGATCGGATGCAATAGCAACCGTTGGGAAAAAGCCCGCAAAGGCAATAATCAGTTTAAGTTGCCTGACCATTTATTTGAAATAAATCCGGCCGGAGAAACAGAAGAAAACCGCCGGTTGTTTTATGTAGCATCAACACGTGCAAAGAAGCAACTGGTGTTGAGTTATTCAAGACAAGATGAAGCAGGAAAGGAATTAGAGAAGAGCAGGTTTGTAGCAGAGATGGAGGAGTATACGGTTATTCAAACAGTTGATCAGCATGTTGCCGACGATAAACTGTTGCACTTTGAATTGATCTTGCGTAGCAGAAGGAAACCTATTGAAAAGGTGAACTTATTCAACAATGATCTGGTGGATGAATTGTTATCCAATTATTCGCTAAGTGTTACACATCTGAACGCGTATTTAAAATGTCCGACAGCCTTTTATTTCAATAACCTGATTCGTGTTCCGGCTCCCATGAGTTCGAGTATGACCTTTGGAAGTGCCGTACATTTTGCTTTAGAACAATTGTTCAAAAAAATGAACCTGCATCCCGAAAAGCAATTTCCTGTTGATGCTGAACTGGTAGCAGATTTTGTTTGGTATATGCGCAGGAGTCAGGATGCTTTTACCGATGCGGAATACAAAAGGCGTATGGAGTATGGCGATGATATATTGAGGAAATTCTATCATGCCTATATCGGGCAGTGGAATAAAATTACCAGCATCGAGCGTTCATATCGCAATGTGGTGATGGAAGGTGTACCGCTCAATGGAAAGCTTGACAAGCTTGAATTTGATGGAAATTTGGTGAATGTAGTGGATTATAAGACGGGTAAATTTGCAAATGCTTCCAAAAAATTTAAGGCACCAAATCCTGAAAAAACGGCCGAAGCATTAAGTGAAGATAAACAAATACGTGCTGAAGATCGTTTGGGTGGGGATTATTGGCGGCAAGCCGTATTTTATAAATTGTTGCTGGATTACGACAAAACCAGGGAATGGAAAATAAACACGGTTGAATTTGATTTTGTAGAACCGGATCCGGATTCAGGAAAATTTATGAAGCAAAAAGTAATAATTTCAGCTCCGGATGAGGAAGCTGTAAAGGAGCAGATCCATCTTGCCTACAATGGAATTAAACAAAAGCAATTTGATCAGGGTTGTGACGAAGACGATTGTGTGTGGTGTAATTTTGTGAAGGACTATTATAGTGAAAAATGAAAAATGATGAATGAAAAGTCCGCAGTAGCTTTAGCTCAGGCGAGAAGAATGCAGATTGGACCTTCCATTTTTCATTTTTAATTTATTAAATAACACCCAGTTCTTTTCCAACTTTGGTAAATGCTTTAATGGCTTTTTCAATATGCTCAGGTTCGTGTGCCGCTGAGAGTTGAACACGGATGCGGGCCAGGTCTTTCGGAACTACCGGATAGAAGAAGCCAATTACATAAATGCCTTCAGCCAGTAATTTATTGGCAAATTCCTGCGATAGTTTTGCATCGTACAACATTACCGGAACAATGGCAGAGTCGCCACCACGTAAGTCAAAACCTGCGGCCTGCATGCCGGTTTTAAATTGTTTCACATTCAATTCCAGTTTGTCGCGTAAGGCCGTACTTTCATTCAATAATTTAAATACTTCCAGACTTGCACCCACAATGGAAGGTGCCAGTGAATTGGAAAATAAATAAGGACGCGATCGCTGACGCAATAAATCAATGATTTCTTTCCGACCGGTTGTATATCCACCCATAGCACCACCCAGGGCTTTTCCAAGTGTTCCGGTTATGATATCCACGCGACCCATGACCTGGCAAAGTTCTGGAACGCCTCTTCCTGTTTTACCGATAAAACCTGCACTATGGCATTCGTCTGTCATCACCAATGCATCGTATTGATCAGCCAAATCGCAAATTTTATCCAACTGAGCCACGTATCCATCCATGCTGAAAACGCCATCTGTTACAATAATTTTGAAGCGACAACCTTTTGCATCCGCTTGTTTGAGCTGTTCTTCCAGATCGGCCATATCGTTGTTGCGGTAGCGATACCGTTGTGCTTTGCAAAGACGCACCCCATCAATAATAGAAGCATGGTTCAGTTCATCTGAAATAATGGCGTCTGCCTCCTGAAACAGCGGTTCAAACACGCCGCCATTGGCATCAAAAGCTGCAGCATATAAAATGGTATCTTCGGTTTGATAAAAATCTGCAATACTCTTCTCCAGCTCTTTATGAATATCTTGTGTACCACAGATAAAACGGACTGAACTCATTCCAAAACCATGTTGTTCAATGGCACGTTGTGCGGCTGCTTTCACCCGTGGATGGGATGATAATCCAAGGTAATTGTTGGCGCAAAAGTTCAATACCTTTTGACCTGTGTTTAAAGTAATTTCGGCACCTTGCTCAGATGTTATAATGCGTTCGCGTTTGAACAAACCAGCGGATTCGATATCGGCCAGTTCTTTTTGGAGGTGTTGTTTGAATGAAGAATACATACGGGAAGTTATTTGATAATTAGTTATTGGTTAATAGTTATTGAGTTATTGGGTTATTGAGGATTTTGGTTCAAAGGAATATGGGGGATTATAAAATTATGTAATTGTGTCCACCTTCGCTAAAGCTACGGTAGATGATATAATTATGTTTTGCTTCATGTGACCACTTCGTACTCCGTAATTCGTCATAGGAAATTGCTTATTTGTTTGCAATTGCATTTTTTGGTTTTGAGAAATTGGCGGCACACCATGTATTCAATGTGATGCTCGATTCAAAGGCAAGTCCTACCTGATCGGCTTTGACTTTCAGATCGGCTAGGTCTGATTCATAGAATCCACTAATCAGAATTTCAGCTTTCGGATGCATGCAGTTTGAAAGCTGCCCAAAGCTTTCCATTAAAATATTTTTGTTGATATTGGCCAGAATACGATCAAATTTATCGTGTTTCAATATACTCAGATCGCCCAATTCGAATTGAACCTGGGGGGTATTATTGAGTCCTATGTTTTCAGGAACATTATCCAGACACCACTTGTCAATGTCGATAGCGAGAACTTTTTTGGCATGTAGTTTGGCAGCCATAATTCCCAGAACTCCTGTTCCGCAACCATAATCCAATACCGTGCAGTCTTTAAAATCCAACTCCATCATCATTTTAAGCATGAGTTGCGTTGTTTCATGATGGCCGGTACCAAAAGTATTTTTAGGTTGAATCACCAGTTCTAATTCGTAACCACCATTCGACTCATGAAATGGAGCAAGTATGGCAATGCGTTGATCTATTACAATGGGTTCATAACCGGCTTCCCATTGCGCATTCCAGTTTTGCTGGGCAATCACCTGACGCGGAATGAATTTGGGATCTAGGCCGTATTTTGAAACCATTGATTCAAACACGTCGTTGTCCAATTCGCTTTCAAGTATATAGGCAGAAAATCCTTCTTCATGTTCAATGAATCCTTCGAACTGCAATTCAGCTAATTCGGCAATCAATGATTCGCGGATTGCCTCATTGCAGGGAACATTAAACTCGATATAGGATTCCATGAGGCGAAATTACGGGTATTTGGGGTAGCGACAAACAGTGATTTTTGGCAGCTATGCGGAAGATTGGCGATGCGTTTTTTGATCGCCTAACCAAATGTGAGTTCTGATCTTACTGCTAATTCACAGGAGAAACATGTACGGGCTAACGGCACTAAAATGCTTCGTGCAATGTTAAATACATAGCTTTTATTCCATTGTTTCCAAAACCAAAATCCAGTCTTACATTCACCCGTTCACGGGGAATGGCTTTTACCCGGAGTCCGATTCCGATATTGGGTTTGAGCCCATTTGCAAGACCAGATACTTCACGGTTTACGGTTCCGGTTCCGGCAAATACTACGTATCCGAAAGGTCCCCAAATGAATTGTCTCCACTCGGCCTGAATAGCAACAGCATTCAAATCGCGGAAACGACCGGTGTAATAACCGCGCATAAACACATCACTGCCCAGAGTAGCCATTTGACGAAACGGAGCCTGAGTAGTATTGGTATTCATAAACAATTGCAAGGCCAGCACCTGTTGTTTACCAAAAGAAATAAATTTTCGGGCATCCAGCAAAAAGGAATTGAAATGGGTACTGCTGCCAAATCCTTTGTTGTTATGCAATGCATTGAATTCAATAAAATCACCTTTGAGTGGATAATAGATATTGTCGCGATTATCGTGATAGACTGTAAATCCAAGTCCGGATGCGGTGTACCCGTTTGCTCCAGTTACACCTGAGGTTTTTAACAGGCCACCCTGTTCTGCAGCTATCTGGTACATTCTTTCGTAGGCATAACTCAATCCTGCATACCATTTACCGATAAAGGTATGCGCAATTTTTGCATATGCACGCTGCGCTTTAAAATGATAAAGTTCTTTTTGTTCAGCTCCAGTATTTGGGCCAATTCCCCAATAGTATTCTGCGAAGTCGGTATACTGATATTGAGCACGAATATTAAGCGCATTGTCGGAAGAAAAATATTCAATGGTAGGGCGTATTGCAAATTGCTTCATTTGCGAGTAGCTGATGTTTAACCGCAGGGTAGAAGGCCTTGTTCCCGCATTATTGTAGTGGGTTCTGAAAATGTGCGCAATGGAAACTCCCAAGATCCATTTGGTTTCAGGTTTGTAGGCAATAATGGGGACAGCGAAAATGTATTTTTTATAAGGTTTGGCTGAATCTCCCTGAATAATGCGATAACTCCAATCCATGGTGCGAATGAACCAGGATTTTTGCTCCTGAGCCTGCAGTGAATTGGAGAGTGCCCCCCCCATAAAAAGACAGAACAGTATTATGGTTACATATTTACCTGCAACGGAATTCAGCGATTTATGCTGTATGCTGTTTATCCAAAAATGACGGCTGTTGCAATTCCGGTTCAACGGTTATGGTTTTAATCGTCCATACATACGTGGGAAAGGAATGCTCTCACGCACATGGGGTAGTTTGCAAATCCAGGTCACCAAACGCTCCAACCCTAAACCAAATCCGGCATGTGGAACTGAACCGTAACGTCTTAAATCGAGGTACCATCCAAAGGCCTCAATAGGCAATTTGTGTTCATGAATCTTTTCAATCAACAAGTTCAGATCTGTTTCACGTTCTCCTCCTCCTACTATTTCGCCATATCCTTCTGGTGCCAGGGTATCTACTCCCCGGGCGAAATGAGAATCATTCGGATCCCGTTTCAGGTAAAAGGCTTTGACTTCATGGGGCCAGTTATAAACCATGATGGGCCTGTCGAAAAGACGTGTTAGAACGGTTTCATCACTACCTCCAAAATCGTTGCCGTATTCAAAGTTTCTTGCACTGTTGAGCCATTGCGGAATATTGCGTTGTTGTTCCTCCAGTTCATCGAGCGTTTGTTTAAGCTGATCAATTTTTGCCTGATGAAATCCAATTTCTCCTTTTTTCAAACCGGGAGTTTTTAACTTGGATTCGCGGTCTTCAATTTCAGCCGATGCAGTGGCAATAGCTTCCTGCACTGACTTTAACTCCGCTTCCAGACTGGTGATTGCATTCACACCGTTAACGTCCTGTTCTCCTTTAATGATGCGTACTGCTTCATCGTAGGTCATTCGCGGGAAAGGCTTGCTGATGTTTTCGAGAAGCGAAATATCACGGCCAATCATTTCAAGTTCAGCCTTGTTTTTAGTTATTACATCACTCACTACAAACCGAAGGAATGCTTCAATCACATCCATATTGTCGAAAATATCGTGAAAGGCCATTTCCGGTTCAATCATCCAGAATTCGGAAAGATGTCGACGGGTTTTTGATTTTTCAGCGCGAAAGGTTGGCCCGAACGTATATATTTTGTTGTGTGCCATAGCCATGGCTTCACCATACAACTGGCCTGATTGAGACAGATAGGCGGGTTCACCATAAAAATCCGTTTCAAATAAAGTGGATGTTCCTTCCACTGCATTGCCGGTGAAGATCGGCGCATCCATTTGAATAAACCCTTCCTGTTGAAAGAAGTTATGTATGGAATATATGATGGTATTGCGAATGCGCATGATGGCCCACTGACGCTGACTTCTCAGCCACAAATGGCGGTTATCAATTAAAAAATCAACACCGTGTTCTTTTTTGGTAATAGGGTAGTCGTTTGAAAGTTGAATCAGGTTCAGGTCTGTTACCTGCAATTCGAATCCGCCGATCTGTTTCTCGTCTTTAACCACCATCCCTGTAAGTATTACCGAACTTTCCTGTGTTAGTGATTTGGCCTGATCAAAGACCTGTTCGCTCACCTTGTTCGTATCTACCACACATTGGCATAAACCGGTTCCATCGCGTAAAATTATAAAAACCAGACCTTTACTGTCACGTTTATTTGCAACCCAACCTTTAAATGTCGATTCTTTGCCTTCCAAGGAGGCTATTTCTTTGATATACATTTCCTATCTTTGATTTCGCTGTTCGTCGCAAAAATAGAAAATGTTTTCTATGCCCAAGTTCAATTTTGTAACTTTGGCACGATTTTATAGAATGCAGCATCATGCTCAAGCAGGGTTTATATCAGAAATTACATCAAAAGCTTTCGCCGCAACAGATTCAATTTATTAAGCTGTTGCAAATCAATACGTTGGATTTAAAGCAACGGATTGAGGAGGAATTGATGGAAAATCCGGCCCTGGTAACTGCATTGGATGATGATGCTCATGTAGATATCAGCAAGGATAGCGGAGCAGCAGAAAGCGAAATCAATGACGACGTAAAAGAGGAGGCTGATATTTCGGTTGAAGATTATCTGACAGATGACACCTTTGATGTGAAGGAATATGTGAATGATGATTACGATGCCGAAGGCTTTCACCTGAGCGACGAGGGGACCGGCGAAAATGAGCGTAAAGAAAGTCCGTTAGCCGATACAGGTAGTTTTCACGATGCCTTGATGGAGCAATACAATGCCATTGCGGGGGATGAACGCGAACAAATGATCGGATCCCAAATCATTGGAACCATTGATGATGACGGATATCTGCGCCGACCTCTGGAAGCCATACAGAACGATCTGGCTTTTTCGCAAAACATAGAAACCACGCTGGAGGAAATGAAACTGGTCTTGCATAAAATTCAGGCATTGGATCCGGCCGGGATCGCAGCCACCAGTTTGCAGGAGTGTTTATTGCTGCAATTGCATCGCAAAGACCACAACAAACCGGAGGTGGTGCTGGCAGAAAAATTATTGCAAGATTTTTTTGAGGACTTTATCAAAAAGCATTACGAAAAGCTAAGCCGTCAACTCAAGGTTACCGACGAACAATTGAAAGATGCCGTAAAGGTAATAACGCATCTCAATCCAAAGCCAGGGGAATCTATCAGCGAAAGCAGACCACAATATATTGTTCCTGATTTTATCATCGTTGAAATAAGCGGTAAACTAAACGTTCAATTAAATTCCCGCAACGCTCCTGATTTACGGATCAGCAAGAGTTATATGGAAACGATGAAAGGCTATGATGCGAGCGATAATCCGAGCAAGGAACTGAAGCAAACGGTGCAGTTTATCAAACAGAAGATCGACAGTGCCAAATGGTTTATTGATTCCATCAAACAACGTCAGCAAACCCTATTGCTCACCATGAATGCCATTCTCCGCCATCAATATGCGTATTTCGAAACCGGGGATGAAACGAAGATGAAGCCAATGATTCTGAAAGATATTGCAGATCAGATCGGAATGGATATATCAACTATTTCCCGTGTAGCCAACAGTAAATATGTGCAAACCGATTTCGGAACATTTCCGTTAAAGTATTTTTTCAGTGAGGGAATTCAAACCGAGGACGGGGAAGAAGTCAGCAGCCGAGAAGTGAAAAAAATCCTGAAAGATGCCATTGAAGCGGAAGACAAAAGCAAACCATTACCGGATGAGAGCCTGATGGAAATTCTGAAAGAAAAGGGCTATACCATTGCACGGCGTACTGTTGCAAAATACCGCGAGCAACTGCATATACCTGTTGCGCGCTTGCGTAAAGAAATGCGTTAGTCAATTTTATCTTGCTGAAAAAATCGGAGGGACTAAATGCTGCCATTCCATTTTCGGATTACCCATTCCAACGTTAAAACGCCTGACAGAATCCAAAAGATTAATTTCAGGTGCATCAGGTTTATGAGTTCTTCCTGCTGATAACTAACCGGAACTATTTTAGCATTTTGATGGATCAGTTCTGTCAATTTTTCTAATTGCGCAGGATAAACCATTTCTCCTCCTGTAGATTCCGATAATGCATGCAATACCTGATGATTGGCGGTTGTTTCCAAAAACTCGATTCGGGCAGGCTGAACCATAAACTGACCACCAGACTGATATGATTTATCGCCAAACTGAACGGAAGCCTGCCAGGAGTATGTTCCCGGTGTGAACTGACCTGCATTTAATGTATAGGCATGATCCGTTTTATTGAATGTATATGCATACGTTTTACCGTTCTGATGTGTGATCTTTAAGACCGGGTCGGGGGTATTTACCAGTTCGTTAGAGGCATTGTATAATTCAGCATCAAACTGCACATTATCCGATTCGTCCACTTGTTTTTCAGCAATGATTCTAAAAGGCGAACGATCGTTCTTTTCGACCAGATATTGCAACGTTTTATTCAACAGACTTTGGGTTGTTTGTTGCTTACTCCAGGTAAAATCATTCAATTTCCATTTCCAGAAACCTTCGCCACACAACACGCCGTATTTAATCTGATTTTGTGAATAGAACAAAAGGAGCGGGATATCAGAACTTACCATTCCAATCTGCTGATAAAACATTACGGTCACCTCTCCGCCAGTTTTATACCTGCCATGTGGTGCAATTAATGGAGGGAATTTCTGAAGGATATGTAAATCCTCCTCTTCCAAATTAAAATAGGTGAACCCGGGATTGATCACAGGCATTACTTCATTCATAACCGGCCGGTTATTTAAAATATAAAACTGATTATTGGTAAGGGCCGGCAAGTAAGATAATCCCGATTGAGCACCGAGAATGAAAAGCACCGGAATTTTGTGTTTTTGTGCTTCTCTGATAAGATCAAGGCCTTCTCCTCTCAAGCCCGGGATCTGATGTGCAATGATTAAACTTATCGAACGGTCAAGACCTGAAGCATTCAACCCCAAATCAACAAGTTCATATTGTTCGTTGTTCTTTATTCCTGATCGCAATGCCGCCAAATCGGGGTGTGGCTGAGACCCGACAATACCTATTTTCTGCTTGTTTTTAACTACCTGAATACTAAAATCCAGCCGGTTGTTGGTTACTGATGATTCTCCTTTTAACGGTTGCAATACCAGGGAATAATGTTGCAATCCTTCTTTACCAGATGCAGCAGTAAACGTATACGTCTTGAAATAGGGATCGGCTGAAAATTGTATTCGTTCTCTTCTAACCTGCGTATTGTTATGCAATAACACCAGTTCAGATTGTTCATCTCTGCATTTAAAGGCAGCAATATCAAAACGTACGGTAATAGGATTTCCAGCAAATACGGTCTTATTGTACGTGGCGTTCTTTAAGCGTGTATCTTTATACCGGTTGGTATCACCCATGGCAACAGTATAAACCGGACATATAATCTGATCAGAAAGCACCACCGGACTTACACCCTCATTGTATATTCCATCGCTGAATAAAACAATTCCTCCCAGATTTGTACCTTCAAACGACGTTGTTATCTCCTGAATTGCCGAAGCTATATCGGTTCGGTTATCGGTATATTCTGGTGTTTGAGATAATCGGTTTGCATTTCCGAAAAGAAAAAAGCGCAGATCGAATTTATCGCTTAACTGCTCTTTCATTTGTTGGAATTGTTGAGGCAATTCCTGTTTATAAAAGGTAGAATCTTTGGAGGCCAGAATCGATTGCGAGTTATCCAATGCAAATGCAAGAACAGGTTTATCGGTTCGAATCCGGATCCAGTTGAGCCAATAACCTAGAAACAAGATCAGGAGAATGGCAAGAGCCGAAAATCTAAGACTGAAAAGCAATGCCTGGTACCAGTTTTTATAAGGTGATTCCAGCTTCAACGGATTGTTTCGGTATAATACATACGTAAACAACAGCGCTAAGGGCAGGCCAATAAAAAGATAATATCCGGTATATTCCGAGTGCAGGTTCAAGTGGAGGTCAACAAATTAAAAAGATAACGCACAGTTGTAATGCCTATTGCATAACCATTCCACCATCCACGCAGATGGTTTGGCCACTGATATATGCAGCCAGATCGGATGCCAGAAACAACACGCAATTGGCTACATCCTCAGGCGAACCTCCACGTTTGAGTGAAATGCCTTTTACCCATTCGGCTCTGATTTCCGGTGTTAACGCTTCAGTCATTTCCGTTTCAATAAAGCCCGGAGCAATTGCATTGCAGCGAATATTGCGTGATCCCAATTCTTTGGCAACCGATTTGGTCAGGCCGATCATTCCGGCTTTTGAAGCAGCATAATTGGCCTGACCTGCATTTCCAGTGATACCAACTACTGAAGTAATATTGATAATGGATCCTGCTTTGGCTTTCATCATTGAGCGCATGGCGGCCTTGATCATGGCAAAAGCTGATTTCAAATTGGTATCGAGTACTTCATCCCACATTTGTTCGGTCATCCGCATCATAAGATTATCGCGTGTGATACCTGCATTGTTGACAAGAACATCGAGCTGTCCGAATTCTTTAATAATTTCGTCGATTAATTTTTCAGCTTCCGCAAATTCTGCCGCGTTGCTCTGATAGCCTTTTCCTTTTACACCTAAGGTGTTGAGTTCTGTTTCAAATGCATTGGCTTTTTCTACTGAACTTACATAAGTAAAAGCGATATTGGCTCCATGCCTGGCCAGTTGCAGGGCAATTCCTTTGCCTATTCCACGGGTTGCTCCTGTTACGAGAGCTGTTTTTCCTTCCAGCAGTTTCATTCAATTGATGTTTATGCGGTAAATGTAAGTCGGTATGGCTATAAGTGCAAGTACCTGTTTAACGCAACAAAGTAACACTGCCTTTGAATTTTGTCAAACGGTTGTTTAAATCCAGGACTTCCATGGAATACAAGTAGACTCCATCCGGAGCATATTCGTCTTTGATTTTGCCATTCCACCAGGGATCACCAGGAACTTTAAAGGTATAAACGGTTTCACCCCATTTGTTGTATATGGTTCCTTGAACGTATTGCACTAATTCAGCCGGATAGCGTGGTACGAAACTTTCGTTGTTGCGATCGCCGTTAGGTGTAAAAGCGTTGGGTATGAAAAAATGCATTACATCATAAACCTGAACTTCAGCAGTATCGGTTGCTGTACAACCAAATTGGTCAGTAGCTGTTAACCAAACCAAATATTTTCCCGGTGTATTGAATGTGTATTCGGGTTGCTTTTCAAAAGAATAATATTCAGGCGTTTCTGCAAAAGTCCATTCATAGGTCATGGGCAGGGGAGTACTGAAATTAGAAGTTTGAACGGTTAATGGCGCATCACCTTTATCAGGAGTTATTGCAATTTTTGCAGTAGGTATACTAATACCCACCCATATTGAGTCGGAACTTGAGCAACCGGTTATAGAATTTTCGACCTGAATAAAAAATTGAGTCGGCGTATTTATAGTTGCACTGGGATAGGGAACAGTTGGATTATCTAAAAACGAAACCGGAGTCCAGTTAAATACGTTCGCATTGGCAATGGTAGGTGTAAGGAGGAAAGGCTGATTTAAACAAGCTGTGGTATCGTTTCCTAATTCTACTATGGGAAGTGGATTAACAGTTATTGTAACGGTATCGTAGGCTGTGCAGTTTCCTGAGCGGCTGAAAAGAATATAATCAGTTGTTGTTGACGGTGTTGCAACAGGCGCAGCAATATTGGCATCGTTAAGACCGGAGGCCGGCGACCAAGAAAAAAGGGTACCTCCTGTTGCGTTGAGTTGAACGGATTCTCCAAAACAGATTTCATCATCGTTACCTGCGCTGGTAACAAGGTTGCTTTTAACTATAACTTCAACCGAATCCATCACAGCACAACTGCCAATCTTTGCAAACACATAAAATGTAGCTGTTGATGTTGGTGTAACGTATGGGTTGGCCAAGCTGGTATCGGAAACGAATCCGTTGTTTATCCAGGCGTATTGGTTGCCTCCGGTTGCCAGTAATTGAACACTATCGCCCGGACAAATTTGTTGGGGCAAACCAGCATCCGGTAAAATTTGGATCACCGTTATTTTCAACGAATCTTTTACCGAACAAAATCCTCTTGAAACATTGACCGTATATGTGGTCGTCGTTAGTGGTTTGGCAAATGGATTAAAGATATTAATATTACTTAGACCGGTTGATGGATTCCATGCATATCCGGTTCCTCCGTTAGCAGAAAGCTGAACGCTATCGCCGTAACACAGATTTAAATCCGGTCCGGCGTTGGGAATAATTTCATTCACGGCAACATGCACGGTATCGCTGCTTGAACAACCTGCTGTATAAACGGTGAGCAAATAATCTGTATCTACACCGGGTTTAGCATAAGGATTGGCAATAAACGGATTGCTAAGACCTGCTGGCGGCAGCCATGTAAAAGAAGCGCCACCGCTACCGTTGAGTTGTATACTATCTCCTTTACAAAGGATTGTATCGATACCTGCATTGGCTTCAGCATAATTCACATAAATGGTCAGGGTATCCTTAAAAATGCAACTTCCGTTGGTGGAAGAAAGAATATAGGTGGTTGTGGCCATGGGGCGCGCAACCGGGTTAGCTGAGAATGGATTGTCAAGGCCGGTTGAAGGTGACCATGAATAGGCAGAAGCATTTCCAAATGTTTGTATTTGAACGCTGTCTCCACTACAAATGGTGGTATCCTGATTCATAATGTGGGATTTACCTTTGTAGAAAAGATCCAGCATTTCATCGTTGCTTAATGCGTAATTGTAGATACGTATTTCGTCTACCAGACCATCAAATCCCAGCGGATTCAGGTTATGGTTTCCGATAGACACACCGCAGGCATTCTGAATGGAGTTTAACCCTTTAAAACTTCCGGCAAGTCTTCCGTTGAGGAATAAGCGGGATGTACTGTCGTCTTTGTTAACACTTAAACTGATCAGGTACCATTCATTCATGCGCAGGGCACTGTCGGAAAGCAAGGAAACTTTGGTGGTAGCACTGGCACCGTCGAAATCGCGGAATTCAATTTTTCCTGCATCTCCAACCGGGTTGGTAGGAGCGAGGATCAATTCATACCCGCCGTTTTTAAATACACTGATGATACGTGAACCGTGACTTTGAATATTTCTTGCTTTAGCCCAAACTGAAATGGTGAATGATTGATTGGCCGGAAAGCTCAGCTTCGGGTCGGCGGAAGAAATGAGTTTATCGCTGGTGCTGTTGGAAAAAGAATAAACGCTGTTTTTATTGTTGAAGCGATCGGTGCTGAGTTGAGTGGTTGCTCCCTGCACTACAGGTGTGGCGGGATTAAGCGAAACATCTCTGGCATCATTGTTTATGGGAACAAAGTACAACAGGTTATTGTTTTTGCTGCTGATGCTTTGTGAAAGCACACAACAATTCTGATTTACATTTACCACAACGGTATCCTTATTTGAACAGGAGCCGTTGGCAATGGTTAAAAAATAGGTACGGGTTGCAGTAGGCTTAGAATAAGGGTTAGGAATATTGGTTGCACTTAAATTAGTAGATGGAAACCAGGTATACGTTGCTCCTCCGGAAGCATGTATTTGCACGCTATCTCCTATGCAAACGCCAAGATCAGGCAAAGTTGGAATTTGCAATGGCGTGCCATTATACAATTCACTTATTTCAGCATTGGTTAAGATCCGGTTATAAATTCTGATTTCATCTACAGCGCCATTATACGGGAGGGTAGGAGTATTGGTCAAACCTGCCTGATGAGTTGCACCAATGGTTATTTCCTGGGCAGTATTGGCACAGAACTTATCAATGGTTCCATTGCTGGCTGAGAATGCAGTAGGAAACCCGTTTACGTACATCACCACCCTGTTGGAAATGAGTGGTGTTGCGCCGTTAAAAATAAGTGTAAAAAAGAACCATTGATTAACGGGAATGGGTGCGGTGCTTTTCCATTCCAGGTAATCGGTTGCTGAAGAATAAACGATACCCCTTACCGTACCATCGCTGGCCTGATATACCATCCATTCATTCGCGCTGGCACCTCCGGCACTTTTGGCTACTATTACACCACGTGACGAGCTCCAGACATTGGATTTTGCCCATCCTGAAACAGTAAAACGTGAGGTAGGGGTTTTGCAAAACAAGGTATCCAGAATGTCGCCATATTTGATAAACTGATTGGTACCGTTAAAGGCCATAGCATTGAAAGCCGTTCCAAACCGATCATTCACGGATCCGGGACCGTTTAAGGACGTAGCCTGAAAGCCTGCATAACCCTGATCGTTCAAAATTCCACCGTTAAGTGGAAGACAGAATACCAGGCCTTGAGATAAGGTAGTATGGGTAGAGGAGCAGGTGATGCAATTTTGCGCCGATAACCGATTGTTTTGACAAAGGGTAATCGCTAGTAGAATACATAGTAAGTAGGTGCTTCTCAATAACATTCCGTTCAATTTACAAGAATACAAGTATAAGCAATTGTACTCACGTTTGTATGCAAAAGAGTTGCAAATGCTGGAAATTTTAGGGCTTTAAGGAAATTTTGACAGAGGAAGGGGAGGTCTTAAAATAAACAGGTAGTTGAATATACTTTCAACTACCTGTTTATTTAGTTTAAAAATTGTGATTGAGAAAGGCATTTTATTAGCCTAGCATTCAAAATAGTTTTAAGCAAACGCAGTAAAGGAGAAACATAAAATAATTCAAATTCCAGCTAAAAAAGGTATAAAGAATTACTGAATTGATATCTTCTTAATGGTGTAATTATTATCCTGAATTACATAAATTATATAATTTCCTTTTTGCAGATCAGTTAGGTCAAGTTGATTTCCGACTGAATTCATTTGTTTAACATTTTGACCTAAAATATCATGAACCGAAACCGATTGAATGAGATACTTAGTATTGATTGTAAACATTCCACTACTGTTTGGGTTAGGATAAACCTCAATATTTTCATTGATAGTTAAATTTTTATCAATGGCAGTACGATATACGGTTGTAAAATTTTGAAGTTCCATGACCTCTGCATAATTTAAAGTCCTGTTATATATTCGTATTTCATCGATTGTTCCCGCATAAACATTTAGAGGATTATTAGAAGTATTGTAAGTTCCTCCTATTACAACTTCTTGATCTGAATTAATTGTAGTTCTGCCAGGATTACCCATTCTTCTTGATAAAACGCCATATACACCATTTACATAGAACTTAAGCCGAGATGTATCAGAACTCAAACTGCCATCATAAGTCAGTGTAAAATTAAACCAATTATTTGCAGGGATTTGGGTTGAAGACTCGACTTCATAAAAATCAGAAGCTGCAGCGGAGGTATATGAAACTAGTCCTTTTACTCTGCCATCGTTTTCATGTAAGATATACCATTGATAAGGACCTGAAACGCCACCGCCAGATTTTGAAATGATTACGTTATCTCCTTGTATATTTGAAAGTGTATCAGTTTTTGCCCATCCAGAAATTGAAAAATTTGCAACCGGACTTTTTGCAAAAACAGTATCCAGTATATCACCCAGTTTTATCAAACTATTGGTTCCGTTGAATTTATATGCAGCAGTTGCCCGGCCTATTTTATCATTAACTAATGCAGGTGAGTTTGATAGTGAACCGTTAAATGCGTTTACCGTCATGTCATTTGCGTTATCATTGAATGGGTAATAAGCCACAAGACCTAAATTCAGGTTGATCTGCGAAAATGCATTAAATGAGTATAATCCAATGATTAACAAGGAGTAGAGTTGTCGTTTCATTTTAAGGTTTATTGATTTTAACAAATATAGAAAATATTTGTAAACGAATTACATTGCAGGGCTTTTTAAAAGAGAATGGAAAAAATAAAGTTTGCCATAGTTGGATGCGGAAGCATCGGATCCAGACATATTGCTGTAACAGACGCTGAAGAGCGTGCAGAAATTGTGGGTTTATGCGATGTTGATTCTGATAAACTAATTAAGTTTAGTTCAATGTATGACGTTGGTCAAGTATATTCCGACTTCAAGAAATTACTTCATGAAACCAATGCAGATGTTGTAAATATTTGTACTCCTCATGGTTTACATGCAGAAATGGCAATTTTGGCAATGAATGCCGGAAAAAATGTTTTGGTCGAAAAGCCCATGGCCCTCAATGTTTTCGATTGTCACAGAATGATTGATGCCTCTAAAGCAAATAAAGTTAAACTGATGGTTGTAAAACAAAATAGATACAATGTACCTATTGCGTTAACAAAAGAAGCATTAACCAGTGGATTTTTGGGAAAGATTTTCATGGTACAATGTAATGTGCTTTGGAATCGACATCAGGGATATTACAATGATTCAAACTGGCGTGGCAAGTTGGCTCTTGAAGGTGGCGCATTGCATACTCAGGTAAGCCATTTTATTGACTTGTTGATTTGGTGGTTTGGAGATGTTGTAGATGCAAAAGCTGATATGGCAACCTTGAATCATGAAATTGAGATTGAAGATTGTGGCCAAGCGTTACTAACATTCAAATCTGGGACAATGGGCACAATTGTATGGACGACATGTGTTTATAATAAAAATTATGAAGGAAGCATTACGATTATTGGTGAAAATGGCACCATTAAAATAGGCGGACAATATCTAAATAAGATTGAATTTTGGGATGTAAAATCATACCCACTGCCAGATAATATTGAATTTACCGATATGCCTAATGCATATGGTAAGTATCAGGGAACCAGTTCAAATCACGACAAGGTAGTTCACGATGTTGTTGCAGAATTATTAAATGAAAGACATAATGTTGTTGAAGGTGATGAAGGAATGAAAACCATTGAAGCTATTGAATTGATTTATAAAAATGCAAAAAGAGCGAATTAGTGTAATTGTTACGAGCGCAGGTACTGCTTCTGCAATCAGTGTTATAAAGGCACTAAAGGAGCAACATGAGTTTGAAATAAAAATCATTGCCGTTGATGTGGATCCTATGGCAGCCGGTTTGTTTCTTGCAGATGAATCTGCAATTGTTCCTGCTGTAACAAGTGCAGATTATATAAGCTCACTTATCAAACTCTCAGCAAAAACGGGGGCTAAAATTCTAATACCAATATATTCCAAGGAAATCAGATTAATTTCTGAGAACAGCCAATATCTAAAAGGGCATGGAATTCATACTTTGTTGTCATCCTTTGAAATCATTGAATTGGTCAACGATAAAAGTGCAATGCATAATGCTGTAACTAATTTGGGAATTCGTACTCCTTATCTTTATACGAAAAAGGAATTACAACAAATTGATTCATCTTCATTACCGCTATTTGCAAAGCCTAATACTGGCAGTTCAAGTTCCGGTACAGAAAAGATTTCCTCTATTTCGAGATTGAATGAACTTATAGCTGATTCAGAAGATTTGATTATTCAATCCTTTATTGATGCTGATGAAGTTACTGTAGATGTTTTGTGTGATAATTCCAGTAATGCCATAGTTATTGCCCCTCGTTTGAGATTAGCGACAAAGTCAGGTCAAAGTGTTAAAGGAAGAACTATTTCAAACAACATATTCATTAAGCCAGTTCAAATAATCTGTAATGCACTTAAGATAAAAGGGGTCTGTAATATTCAATTTTTTTTAAAAGATAATGAATTGACATTTATTGAATTGAATCCACGGTTTGCGGCTGGGGGACTAATGCTAACAGTTGGTGCAGGTGCAAATATTCCACTATTGCTTTTGAAATTAATATTAGGTGTCCAAATCAATAAGAATGAATGTCTAGCAAGACCAGGTATTGAAATGACCAGATACTGGCAAGAAATAATAATAAATAAACCATTAAATTAAAGAAAATGAAAATCGTAGTGACCGGAGGTGCCGGCTTTATTGGATCACATATAGTTGAAAGTCTTGTTTATCTTGGGCATGAGGTAACTGTGTTTGATAATTTTTATACAGGGCGCAGAGAAAATTTATCCAATGTAATAGATGATATTAGGATAATTGAAGGAGACATTATGAATGTTGAAGCACTCAGGAATGTTTTTAAGAATGTTGATATAGTTTCTCATCAAGCTGCACAACTTGAAATATTCAGGAGTACAGATGAGCCTCTTTTCGATCTGGAGTTGAATACCATTGGTACTCTAAATGTATTAAAAGCTGCTAAAGATGTTGGTGTGTCAAAAATTGTCAATGCATCTTCCGCATGCATCTATGGTCAGGTGGAAGGTGTTACTTCGGAAGAACACTATCCAAGGCCAAATTGGGCATATGGAGTAAGTAAGTTGGCAGCCGAGAAATATTGCGATATTTACTCTGATTATTTTCAACTACCGGTTGTTAACTTAAGATATGGAATTACATTCGGAGAAAGAGAGTGGTACCGACGAGTTTTAACCATTATGTGTAAACGTGTCATAAATGGTCAAGAGCCAGTTGTGTTTGGTGATGGATCGCAGGTTAGGGATTTTATTTATGTAAAAGACCTGGTAGAGTTTCATAACACTGTTCTGAAAAGCGAAAAGGCAAATGGTCGCTCATATAATGTAGGTACAGGAATTGGCACATCAATTAAGGATTTGGCTTTGAAAGTGGTGGAGGCTTCAGGGAAAGATCTTCATGTTGTTTATGAAAATACCGAAGAAGGTGAATTCTCGAAATTAGTACCAGATAAAAAAAGAAACACTGCAGAACTGAAAGTAATGCTTTTAAATGTTACTAAGGCAAAAATTGAAATGGGGTGGGAGCCTAAGATTTCATTAGTAGATGGTTTACGAAATGAGATTAACTGGGCGACAGAAAATATGGATCGCTGGGAGAAAGTGTTTTACAGCAAAATATAATTGATTATGGCTTTTACGAAAGAAGAATTGGACCAAATTGCAGGTAATTTTACCGAAGAAGTTGGATTTGAAGTTGACCTTCAAAAATATAAAATAGCCGAAATAAGTAAGTTTATCGCAGGCGAATCAATGTTGGACGTTGGGTGCGGTGTAGGGGCAATGACCAAGGCATATGAGAAGAGGTTTAAAAGAATTGTTGGAATTGATGGCTCGGAAGTAAAAATTTCTAAAGCATTGAATTGGAATAGTGCCCCAAACATTGAATACATCTTGACATTTTTCGAGGATTATAAGCCCAAAGAAAAATTTGATTTTATCGTGTCAACTAACGTGTTGGAGCATGTTGATGATAGCGTGGAGTTCCTGAAAAATATTAAGTCATGGCTGAATCCTGGAGGGCGAGTTGTTATGACAGTTCCAAATGCTTTGGGATTGCATAAACGCATCGGCTTAAAAATGGGAGTTATCAATGATCTATTCCAATTAACTGAAGCTGATTATGGAAAGGGACATAAAAGAATTTATGATAGAGCCAAATTGAATTCAGATTTTGAACAAGCAGGATATTCTGTAGTGTATCTGGGGGGGATTCTTTTAAAGCCTTTGTCTCATAAGCAAATGGAGACCTGGGATAAAAAGATTGTGGATGCACTTTATGAAATAGGGCTGGAATTACCAGACTATTGTTCGAGCCTTATTATTGTTGGAACAATTTCATAAATAGACCTAAATGTACTTTTTTTTAGATTTTGACGGTACTTTAATTGATGTTTCAGAAAAGTATTACAGGACATATTTGGATATCCTGACGGATGATAATCAAAGATCACTTGATAAATATTTATATTGGGAATTAAAGAGAAGTAAAATGCCTGAGAAGTTGATACATCAGATATCAGGTGCAGTTGTTCCGGACTTTTCGAATAAGCGTAAAAGAATTATTGAAACTGACTCATATCAAAAGTTTGATGTATTAATACCGGGAGCAGATGAAACATTAAGGACACTTAGCGGCAAAGGCAAATTAATATTGGTTACTTTAAGACATTCTCATGAGCACGTTCTAAAACAGTTAAAAAACTTAGGTATTCACGATTATTTTGAAGCTATTTTGAGTTCTGGGAATGAAGAAGAACCTAAATGGAAAATTAAACAAGAAATGATTCAAAGATATTTTAATCAAATATTACCTGAAGAAAGTGTATTAATTGGTGATACAGAAACTGATATTTTAGCGGGAAAAGCCTTTAATTTTAAAACTGTTGGCGTATTATCAGGAATGAGAAATTATGATTATTTATCAAAGGTGAATCCAGATGTAATTCTTCCATCATTCCATCATTTTAACGCTTAATTTTTAGAAAATGCAAATCCCTTTCGTCGATCTAAAACTCCAATACAAAAATCACCGGAACGAACTGGATGCAGCTATTGCATCAGTTATAGGTGAAACGGCATTTATCAGCGGGAAATATGCTCAGGCATTTGAGGAAGCCTTTGCTGCTTATTTAGGAATCAAGCATGTGATGAGTTGTGCCAATGGAACAGACTCGCTTGAGATCCTTTTGCAGGCCTTTGGTATTGGTGCAGGTGATGAGGTTATTGTTCCGGCAAATAGTTGGATATCTACTTCAGAGAGTGTTACCACAGCGGGAGCCCGGGTAGTTTTTGTCGATGCTGATCCATTAACTTATACGATCAATACCAACCTGATTGAAGAGAAGATAACTTCACGAACCAGGGCCATCATACCGGTACATCTGTATGGTTGTCCGGCTGATATGGATGGTATCATGAAGATTGCCAATAAATATAAACTTATCGTAATTGAAGATTGTGCTCAGTCACATGGTGCGCGCTATAAAGGAAAAACGGTAGGCACTATCGGACATGCATCTTCCTTTAGTTTTTATCCGGGCAAGAACCTGGGTGCATACGGAGATGCGGGTTGTATGGCAACCAATGATGATCAGATTGCTGTTAAAGCACGCATGATTGCCAACCATGGCAGATTGGGAAAACACGATCATGGCATGGAAGGCCGCAATAGCCGTTTGGATGGTCTGCAGGCCGCTATTTTAAATGCCAAACTTCCATATCTTGAAACATGGACCAATGCGCGCATTGCGCATGCAGCCTTATACCATGAATTGTTGGCAGATACCGGTTTAGCTTTACCGGTAATACCCGATCAATGCCGACATGTGTTTCACTTGTTTGTTACGAAAGTGAACAACCGTGAAGCTGTTCAGGATTACATGAAGAGTAAAGGAATTGAAACTGGCATTCATTATCCGATTGCCTTGCCATTGCTTAAAGCGTATGCCTATCAGGGGCATCAGCCTTCTGATTTTCCGGTGGCTTCAGGACAAATGAATGCTTTACTTTCACTACCCATGTATGCTGAACTGAATGAGTCGCAAATACATTATGTTTGCGAAACACTAAAAGAGGCGATAGCCCGTTCCTAATTGAATGTCTGATCAGGCCCTAGCGGTAAAAACCATAAAGAATTCAATCCTCAACATTGCCAGTTTTTTGATTGGCTTACTGGTGAATTTGTTTTTGGTGCGGTATGTGGTGGCTAAGATTGGAATTGATGCATATGGTATATCTGCTTTATTATTGGTAGTAATTGCTCCGTTAACACTGGCTAATCTGGGTTTTGGTGAGGCCACTACCAAGTATGTTGCAGGAGCGATGCAATCGGGCGACAGAGTTACGGCGTCTGCTTATGTTCGAACTACTTTTTTCATGAATCTCAGCGTAGGTATGGCAGGTGCGATACTTATTTTTTTTGGTGGTGGCCCGTTGTTTATGTGGGCTTTTTCAGATCAGATGAACCCGATTCATACAGAATTGATAGATCAATGCATGAAGATTATTGCCTTTGGATGGATCATCAATCAATGCTCGGCTACTTTTATGAGTATTCCGGTAGCTGTACAGAAGTTTAGCATTGTGGCAGTCGGAAACCTGGTTTTTGTTTTAATAACGGCCATTTTAGCGGTGATGGTTCTTCAGCAAGGATATGGTTTGCTGGGTTATGTGTTTGCTACAGTAGGCGGGCAGTTTTCGGCACTGCTCTTCTGGTTTTATCAATCCAAAAAAATATTGTTTGATGTTTCCCTTACACCGCGTATAGATAAACAAGCCTGGAAAAATTCCTTTCATTTTGGAGGCTGGCAGGTCATATCGCAGTTGGGAGGATTGGTTGCCCAACAATCCGAGAAGTATCTCCTGGGAGTATTTCTGCCTACTTCTGCTGTAGGTGTTTATAATGTGGTATTGAACAATATCCAACAAAAGATTTATGCCATCGTACACAAATTGGCTGAAGTACTGTTTCCCATGTTCAGTGCTTTGGATCATGAAGATAATGCCGGACGCAAGGCAAATATCCTGATTAAATCTACCTGGATTACAACTACACTTTCGGTATGTTTACTTACCTCGGTCATTCCGCTGGCACATCCCATTATTTCACTGATCATGAAGAATGTTTCACTGGCTGATCAGGGAGAACATGTTTTACGTATTTTGTGTATTGCGGGATCTTTTGGTTCCGCCACAACAGCAGGTTATTTTTTCCTGTTGGGCATCGGTAAAACAGTAAAGATTACTTATATCTCAATCATTACAGGTTTGGTAACCGTGGTGGTCGCATTTATAACAATACCCCGATTTGGGTTGCTGGCAGCAGGTTTTGGTCCATTGGCAGGAGCAATTGTGCAATCATTTACAATTAGCAGGGTGATGTATACAGCCTTAAAAAATGTAGTTCAATTAACATCCATTCTGAGCACCATTTTTATTCCCATACTCACCGGTGTTGGAGTAGGCATGCTGGTTTGGTATCTCTTACCGTTATATACTTACAATTGGTTTTCATTGTTGGCAGCATATGCAGCTGTTAATGCTCTTACGGCTTTATCCATTTTTTTAATTTCGCGCCTGTTACCACACGGAAAGGAGCACGAGGAATTGTTGAAGAAACTGTATTTTCACACTTTAAATAAGCTGAAACAGCGTTATTCAAACTAATGTGTGGCATAGCAGGAATCTGGAATTTTGATGGGCAACCCGTAAGCGATGATGCGATTATCCGGTTTACGGATACGTTGAAACACCGCGGTCCTGATGGTCGTGGGATCTGGCATAATACCAAACGAAACCTTGCATTCGGGCATCGTCGTCTGGCCATTATCGATTTGAGTCACGATGCGGATCAACCCTTTCATTTTGCCGATAACCGTTATCACATGGTTTACAATGGCGAGATTTATAATTTTATTGAAATCCGAAACGAATTAATTTTAAGAGGATATACTTTCCGAACCGACAGCGATACCGAGGTTATCATGGCCGCCTATCATGCCTGGGGAGCTGAGATGCAATTCAAATTCAATGGAATGTGGGCTTTGGTTATTTATGATGAACAGGAACAAACGTGTTTTATATCGCGCGACCGGTTTGGAATAAAACCATTCATGTATTACCTGGATGAGAAGCGATTTGCCTTTGCTTCCGAATTAAAATCGTTTCGAAAGCTGGAGAATTTTTCGGTTTCTATGCATAAAAATGCGGCCATTCAATTTCTGAAGACCGGATTTGGTGTAGAAGGTTCGGCAGAAACAATGCTGGAAGGCATTCGCAAATTGAAGGCCGGTCATTGCGGAATCATTCGAAACGGGAAAGCCAGAATTTATCGTTGGTGGAACACACTTGAACACCTTCAGGAAGTTCCTACTGATTTTAATGAGCAGGCAGAACAATTTCGGGCTTTGTTTTATGATGCCGTAAAGTTACGCATGCGCAGCGATGTTTCGGTGGGTTCCTGTTTGAGCGGAGGATTCGATTCAAGTGCCGTGGTATCGGCATTGGCCGAAATCGGTAAAGCACATCAGGATACACGCATGAGTCCGGATTGGCAACAAACTTTTGTGGCCACATTTCCCGGAAAGAGTAACGACGAACGGCCGCAGGCTGAAGAGGTGGTAGCCTATACAGGTGTGAAGGGACATTTTTTTGAAGTACGGGAAGAAGAATCTTTTGCAGTATTCGATCAGGTATTGCAGGATTTTGATGATGTGTACGTAGGAATTCCGGTTGCTCCCTGGCTGATATACCGTGAACTGAGAAGGAATAACGTGGTGGTTTCTTTAGATGGACATGGGGCTGATGAACTGATGGGGGCTTATATGCATCCGGCCGGAGCTTATCTTGCCAATGCACCATCCCTGTTGGGCAATTGGGAAAAGAATAATCAGCTATTGAACGATTCGCTTAAACTGAAACACGTTAATAAGACGCCTTCCAATAAGTTGAATCAATTGTTTCACTATCACCCGGATTTTGAACCAGCCAGAAATACGTTTAAAGCGGCAAAGCAATTGAAAGATCGTTTTATGCGCAGCACCTCATCTGAATACTTAATGCCGGGAATGTTGGATCAGGGATGGAATGAAGGTTTAACATCCCATTCGGATAGTCTGGATGAAACCAACAGAAACTTATACCGTATGTTTCATGAAGACGTATTACCTACCATATTACGTAATTTCGACCGTATGAGCATGGCGCATGGCATTGAAGTACGCATGCCGTTTATGGATTGGCGATTGGTTACATATGCCTTTTCGTTACCGGGCAGCAGTAAGATTCAGGATGGATATACCAAACGCATTGCCCGGGAAGCCATGAAAGGAAGAATGCCGGAATCTATTCGTTCATCCAAAGTAAAAATAGGGTTTAATGCACCCATGCCCGAGTGGTTTAACGGACCGTTGAATCCCTGGATACAGGAAGTACTGCGAGACTATCCACATCACGAATGGATTGATATGGTTCAATTAAGAAAAGACATTGAAAGACATACACAACTCGGCGACTGGAACTGGAGTTCGGCAGGAAATACCTGGAAATATTTGCATTATTTGTGGTTTGAGAAAAACTTGAAAGGACATGACTAAAGCCAGGTTATTTATCGCTACAACATATTATCCGCAGTTTGTCACTGATTTTTACAATAAAAATATAGGTATGATTTCCGGATCCTATCAACATCAGTTTGATGCTTTGATGAGGCAAGGTTTTGGTTTTGGAGATGTCTGGAAATATGAACTTGAAAAAACCGGATTGTTCGATGTTGAAATAGCTGTAATAAATATTCCACAGATGCAACAAAAGTGGGCAGATGAACAGCAAGTTGGATATACTTCAAATGATTGGATGGAGACCATTTTATTTGAGCAAATATTAAAGTTTAAGCCGGATATATTGTTTGCTCATGATAGGATTTACTTAACCCCTGTTGTAATTCGAAAAATTAAACAATTGCAACCTTCCATTAGGAAAGTAATTAGTTGGGATGGGGTGGCTATATGTGATAAATCCTGTTTTGAAGCATCAGATATTATTCTTACTTGTAATCAAATTATTACGGATTATTATATTCAAGAGGATAAGCAATCATATTTGTTACCATTTGCTTTCGATCATAGGATATTAACATTGATACCACCAATTGAAAAATTATATGATATTTCTTTCGTAGGTTCTTTAACATTAAGAAAAAATGGGCATTTAAAACGGTTTAAATTACTAAGCGAAGTGATTAATCAATTTGATATTGATTTATGGTTGTCTTCATTCAATGAAAATAAAATTTATTTTATAAAGCAACTATTGCAATTGTTAAGAGATAATGATTTCAGAGGAATATCTGATGTCATTCAATTAGCTTTAAAAAATAAAGGAGAAGCATTCGGATTAGCAATGTATCAAATACTTGCTGCTTCAAAAATAACTTTAAACTCACATATAGACGTATCATATAACATATCCGGAAACAGCCGTTTATGGGAGGCAACCGGTGTAGGCGCATGTTTGGTAACGGATTGGAAAGATAACATGGCTGATATTTTTGTACCTGACGAAGAAGTAGTGGTTTATAGAACGCCGGAAGAGTGTGTTGATAAGGTTTCATATTTGCTATCTCATCCAAAAGATATGGAACGAATTGCAAAAGCGGGACAGAAAAGAACGTTGGAAGAATACAATTATGCATCCAGATTAGAAAAAATCATTCCATTACTGCTGGATATTTGATTTTATGTCCTTTTTTTTATTTAGTTTGGCTTAATCAAATCAAGCAATATGTTGTTCAGGTTTAGAATCCTGTTTGCATTTCTATTCATTTTGGGTTCTGATATACAAGCACAGTCGTTTCGATGGGCTCAAAGTATGGGCAGCACCGGTTCTGATTTTGCCCGATATATGGCAATGGATAATGGATCCAATGCATACATAATTGGAGCATTTAACAATACGATTGTTTTTCCGGGTAGTGGGGCCGTCGCGTCAAGATCTCTGATTTCAGCCGGTAGCAGAGATATTTATCTGGCAAAGTTTGATTGCAGCAGAAGCTTGGTTTGGAAGAACAGGATTGGCAGCAGTGGCAATGAATGTGGCAATTTTGTATACCTGAGCGTTAAATACGATCGAGGTAATTATGTATATATTACAGGTTCATTTAGTGGTACTGCTACATTGACCACAACAAGTGGAGTGAATGCAACATTGGTTTCAGCAGGTGGCACCGATATATTTTTAGCTAAATATGATACCAGTGGAGTTTTGCAGTGGGCAATTCGATCAGGAGGTACTGCTAACGATGAAGGAACTGATTTATGCCTTGATCATACGGGTAATATATTGAGTGCTGGACTATACAAAGGAACAGCCACATTCAATACATTGTCAGGTTCAACCATTACTAAATCAAGTGATGGTTCTGAGGATTTGTTTCTGGCCAAGTATTCATCTTCGGGAACATTGCAATGGGTTAGTGTAGGTACCAGCCCTGCATTGGATTTAATTACTTCTGTGGCTGTAGATCCTAATGATCAGATATATGTTTCCATATGTAGTTTTGGAGCATCGACAGTTAATCTGGGTTCAAAATCTATTGTAAATGCGGGAAGCTGGGGTGCATTTGTAGCCAAGCTCGATAGCTCAGGAAACTGGAAATGGGTAAATGGGATGGGGGCCGGCATAGAAGAAACGATTGGTCGAATGGTAGTCGACGACTCCAGCAATGTATACGCAATTGTGCATTATCAGGGGGGGAATTCAAGCTTCTCTTCCACACCTCCCGGAACGCCGGTTAGTTTAATCAATCAAGGCAGCTATGATGTTGGAATGATTGCAATGGATAGTTTAGGGGTGATAAAATGGGGCAAATCCGTTGGAGGTACAGGTATTGATTATGGTTGGCATGTAATAGTTGGGGTTGATGGAAATTTAGTGTATTCAGGAACATATAGCTCAACAGCTTCTTTTGGAAATGGATTTAGTTTGACTTCCAAAGGTGTACTAGATGGTTTCATTGCTTTTATTGATAGAAGCAATGGAAATACTTTAGGTTTGGTAACTATGGGTGGAACGGGTGATGATGCTGTACATATGGCTACACCTGATAATGCAGGTAATATCTTTTTGTGCGGATATTATAATGGAACTGCAACTTTTGGAACGCATGTACTTACATCTACCGGATCTGATGAGTCCTTTTTTGCCAAGTTGGCACCAATCAATACATTTCCAATTACAGCAACTCCTTCAACCACATTCTGCCTGGGAGACAGTGTTTTTTTATATCCCGTTACACCAAAATTAAATTCTACTTTTCAATGGCTGAAAGATAATGTTCCAATCCCGGGTGAAACAAATGATACGCTTATAACAAAAGTTGCTGGCAGCTATAAAATTGTCTATTACAATGATTGCAATGAAACAGACACATCGCAAGCCATTTCTATTAATATAACCGGAGCTACATTTAGTGCCGGACCTGATAAAGTAATATGTGTGGGGGATAGTTTTCAATTTAATCTCTCTGGAATGACTTCGTATACATGGTTTCCTTCATCTTTCTTGAATGATTCCACAATTGGCAATCCTTATTGCAAGCCACTGGGAAATATTCAATATGTTGTAAAGGGAAAGAGCGGATTTTGTGAAGCATACGATACAGTTGAAGTCATACTTTCCGCACCCAATGTAAATGCCGGAACAGATAAAACAATTTGTATAGGTGACAGTATTCAATTGAATGCTTCGGGCGTTACTTTTTATTTATGGACTCCGTCAACAGGATTGAGTGATTCCAGCCTGCAAAATCCTTTTTGTATGCCTTCGGATTCAATAACATACATTGTTCGAGGGAGGTCAGGTAGTTGCTATGATTACGATACCATTAACGTAAATGTGAACAAGGTATCATCCGATGCAGGCGCCAATCAATTGATTTGTCCGGGTGATAGTATTCAACTTTCAGGAGCAGGATCCGGAGCTTCTGTGTGGACACCAGCAACCGGATTAGATAATCCAAATATTTTAAATCCATACGCAAAGCCTATTGCTACAACAAGATATTACCTCATCATTAACAACAATGGTTGTGCTGCAACAGATTCTGTGGATGTTGTTGTTTCCAGCACGACTTCATTGGATGCCGGACTGGACAAAGAAATTTGTGCTGGGGATTCGGTTCAGCTAAGTGTGACCGGAGGATTAGGATATACATGGTCGCCTAACTACGCCATTGATGATGTAAACAGTGCTGCGCCAAATGTTTATCCACTAATCACTACAGATTACATTGTTACAAGTGGAAGTGGATCATGCCCAGCTTATGATACTGTAAGGGTTTCTGTTAATCCGAATCCAACCATTGATGCAGGATCTGATCAGATAATTTGCAAAGGTAAAACGGGCACCATAGCTGCAATTGCAAGTCCGGATGCCAATCAATTTCTATGGTCTCCATCCACCGGGTTGAGTGATCCGGCTATTCTTCAACCGTTGGTAACACCAACAGTTGCACGACAATACATTATTCAGGTAACGAACAGTATAAACGGATGTTTGGCCAGGGATACAGTACTTATTACCATTGACAGTGTTGTTGCCCGATTTATAGCAGAACCATTAACCGGGCCAATACCGTTAAAGGTATATTTCACAAATCAAAGTGTAAATGCTACAAGTTTCCTTTGGGTATTCGATAGTTCAGGATTGAATACGAGTATTGAGACCAATCCTATACATATTTACGAGAGCATTGGTTTGATGCATCCGGTTTTATATGCGCAAAATGTTAACGGTTGTATCGACTCATTTACATTACAAATCGATGTACTTTCGCAACAAGCCATATTTATTCCCAATGTTTTTACTCCAAATAAAGATGGGATAAATGATGAGTTTGTGGTTTCGGTTTTAAATTATGGTTTGTTGCGCAGATTGCATGGTACCATATGGAACAGATGGGGAGGGCAGATCTATGAATTTACCATGCCAGGCGGGAAATGGTGGGATGGAACTTTTGAAGGAGAAATTTGTTCAGAAGGAGTTTACTTCTATATTATTGAAGTTGAAGACACTGCCAGGAGTATCAAGAAATATCACGGTACTATTACGTTACTGCGTTAGCTTTTCGTGCCATTTCAATGAAACGGCGGCCAAAATCAGCCATCATTTCATGATTGAGTTTAAATGCCTGTTTTTCTTTTTGCAAATCAGGTCCGGGAGTTAATTCTTTGTTGTGTTCCTCAATCAGCGTGGCTAATTGAATTGCGTTTCTCTGTTCAAAATACCAGGTAAACGGCGGATTCTGTTCTACATGTACCGAAAAGTCGCTTAGAAAGATTGATTTTCCTAATGATCTGCCATCTTCCACTACTGTGCTCCAGCCTTCAAATAAACTCGGTTGAATTATAGCCAGACTTCTGCGTATCAATTGAATCTGTTCGTTTCTTGAAATGAACCCAAGAACTATAAATTGGTCCTTTACTTCCAATTCCTCAGCTTTTTTTAGCAAATCGGGAAAATATTCCGGATTTCTGAAATCTTCAGTTGATCCGGTACAAACCACATGAATGATTATTCCTTTTTGTTTTAAAATATGGATAGCATCAATTATAGTTCCGTGATCCTTGTGTTTCCAGAATTGATTGCAAACTATAAAAAATTGATCCGGCAATTGAAATTTAAGCTGGTATTGCACGGGATTCTCTCTTAACCAGTTTTCATTTGCATTGCTTACAAACCGCAATAAGAATTCGTTGCCTTTATATTTTGGGAAAAACTTTATATAATCGTCCATTGCACACTGACTACTAAATGCCAGAACAGGAGATTCTTTAGCCAGATGAGAATTGCGATTCTCTCGATTTCTATATTCATCATCCGAGAATAGCTGCGGTAAATAACGATACTGAAAATCAGGGATCCAACCTCCCCATTTGAATAGCCATTTTTTCGGAAGATTTCCTGCCGGATAATAAAAGTCAATTTTCCGGAAGTTGAAAAGTGGAAATCGTAGAAAAGCAGGAAGAATTTGAAGTATCTTATAAAAACCCAGATGAAAAATGGTATCTATAAATACTTGATCAATATGAGGTAAGATTGTATTTAAATCAGAGTTGTTACGACGAGTGGTAATACTGAGGTGAATGTCTGCCCGCTCTTTAGGAGTAAGGTTTTGGATGGCATGAATGATATTCTGAATATAGATATTGCCAGCATGCCAGTTTGGATCAGCAATCATGTTAAGGCATATGTGTAATTTCTTACCTTTCATGGTATGCTTTTCATCCAGGAAACAGTTTCCTGCAAACCACTTTCAAGCGAGAATTGCGGACTAAATCCGAGATGTTTTAATTTAGAAATATCGGCTAGCCAGTTGTCAGGGTCTCCTTGTTTTCTTTCTCCATTGAAGTTGTATTGAATTTCAGGATCCAACAAATGAAAAAACGTTTTTACCGCGTTAAGAATGGATACTTCGTGGCCTGATGCAATATTGTAACATTCTCCTTGGAATTTAGCTCCATTAATGATGCATGCAATTGCTACAACCAGATCATTAATATATATAAAATCACGTGTTTCGCCACCTGTGCCGAATAAGGTTACCTTATTATTTGTAATTGATTTTGATCTTAGATCCCAGAAGAGTTGTTTTTTTAATCCCGGACCATAAGCTGAAAATACTCTTAAGTTGCAGGTTTGCAATCCAAAGAATCGATGATATTCTGTCATTAGGGATTCACTTTGTAATTTATGAAAACCATATGGAGAAACAGGATTTCGAATTGCATCTTCCAGAATAGGTAACTTCTCAGGATTGCCATAGACTGCTGCACTTGAAAAGTTAATAAACTTGCATTCAGGATTAAATTCCCTGATCGCAACCAGAATTTTATGGACATTTAATACATTCAATTCAAAATCTACTTCTGGTTTCTCGAATGAGAATCCTACATGAGCAGATCCCGATGCATTGATGCAAACATCGTAGTTTTGTAGTTGAAACAACAACCTGAATCCATCTGGATTTCCAGCAATACAGGTGTAATTCTCTCTTTCAATGGCAACAACATCGGCGCCAAATACTTCGTGTTGTTGGGATTGAAAATATTGATTGCAATGTTTTCCGATAAATCCCTCACTTCCTATAATAAGTAATTTCATAATTCTTCGCCAGGTTTTATACTGATGAATGAATATAATCGTCCGGGTGTATTATCGCTATTAGCTTTTAATAAGGTTAGTAACTTGAAAATAGCCGGAACATTTATTAAAAGTGTTGCCATCGATTGACCAATAAATTTGGACAAACGCAGGGTGAAATTTAGTTTCATTTCTGCAAGTGACAACGGTGCAAAATTTAATTCACTGGCATAAGGGTGCAAAATTTTAATTGGTTTCAGACCTGCTTTTCGAATGCAGTTTGTATAAAAGGCAAGTGTAAATGCGTTTTCGCCTCCATATAAATGATGCAATGGATGGTTTTTTAAAAAAGCAGCCAAATCAGATTCATTTGAAAGGACATGTTCTCTTGTAGCTATAAACGTTCCTCCTGGTTTCAAGACTCGGGCAACTTCTTTACAGAATTGTTGAAGGTCATGTGCGTGATGGAGCACTTGCCGCACGTAAACGATATCGAATGAATTGTTCAAGAAGGGTAGTGATTCCCCAAAACTTTCGATAACAGAAATTTTTAAATGGAAATGTTCTGCTAATTTTTTTATGGCACCGGCACCAACATCATTACTGGGGTCGGGTTCTAATGCTGTGGTTTCAATACCCTGTAATGCAAGTGCAATGCTGGAAATGCCTCTTCCAGCGCCTATATCTAAAGCAGTTTTGGCATTTGCCGGCAGTATTTTTTTTAGTGCTTTAAATTCCTCGCTATGTAAAAAACGGTCGGCTGATTCATAAAGATTTTCTTCAAAATAATTATCCAAAATAGCCTGCTTATTTTCCGGCTTTTTTCTTAAATCCTGAATAGCTTCTTCCCAGGTCATTGTAATGATTTAATATGTTGTGCGGGGTTGCCACCAACAATGGTAAATGGAGCAACGTCTTTCACTACAACGCTACCTGCAGCAACAATTGCACCTTCGCCAATTGTAACACCTTTAAGAATAATAGAATTAAAGCCAATCCAGGCCTTATCCTGAATGATCACTTTTTCAATTCTAACCTTGGACCAATCTTTTTCACCGCTCCCCCAATTCACCACATCATTTTTTCTTTCTTCAAAATTAATTGCATGAGAATTGTGATCGGCTATGGTGCAATTCCATGAAATTAAAACATCTGAACCAATCCGGATATTATTTGCAGCGATTAATTTAGTTCCCCCGCCAATAAACGTTCTATCTCCAACTTCAATGAGTGCTCCAGGCTTATCAAAAAAGAAATTCCCTTCAAAAATGCTTTTACCGCCCAGTGTAAACGTGCATTCCCGGGTACTAATCAGATATTGTCTATCCCAATGAATTTTTGCATCTGCTGAGATTTGCAAATTCACCACTGATTCTAACTTTTTCTTAATATATAATCCTTTGAATTTGTTGAACAGCATATCTGGTTGAAGCGGTAATGGATGGAATTGTATTAACGAGTTGTGATATTATTATACGTGATCAATCAATTTTGAAAATTCTAAAGGTTCACGAAAATAGTATAAATTGAAGATTTGCATATACAAATTCTACTTATTCCTCCCTAAATTGCGGGCTTTTATAGCATATACAATGACGTATCAGATTAAGTTTGGAACCGATGGATGGCGGGGAATTATAGCCGACGAATTTACAGTTGAGAATGTAAAGCGGGTGGCGCAAGGTACAGCCGCACATATAGTAAAGCAGCACCCCCAAAACAAGCTGGTACTTGTGGGGCATGATTGCCGGTTTGGTGGTCAATTGTTTGCTGAAACAACTGCCAGAGTGCTGTGTGCCAATGGAATTAAAGTAAAAATGAGCAAAGGGTTTGTTTCAACACCTATGATCAGCTTAGGGACTGTTCATTTTAATGCAGCCTTAGGAGTAATTATCACTGCCAGCCACAATCCGGCCGCTTACAACGGATTTAAATTAAAAGCACATTATGGAGGTCCATCCAGTCCGGCTGTGATTGAGGAAGTTGAAGAGGCTATTCCTCAGAGAGTTGAAACTGTGCTGCAATCTTTGGAAGCTCTGATTCAATCGGGGATGATCGAATATGTGGATCTGGAAACCCTGTATGTGGAGGAAGTGGAGCGCAAATTTGATTTACAAATGATCAAGGAATCGAAGCTCGAACTTGCTTACGATGCTATGTACGGTGCAGGACAAAACGCCATGCGACGCCTGTTTCCCGAAATTACGTTGCTGCATTGCGATCACAATCCGGGATTTGATGGACAGGCACCTGAACCCATTCATAAAAACCTGGCCGAGTTTAGCGAACTGATTCGTGTGAGCGGAGAAATTGATTGCGGGCTGGTAACGGATGGAGATGCCGACCGGATTGGATTGTATAACAGCAAAGGTGAATTTGTGGATTCGCACCATATCATGCTGTTGTTGATTCATTACCTGCATAAATACAAGGGTTTGGGTGGCAAAGTGATTACCACTTTCAGTGCAACCAGCAATATCACCGATCTGGCCAAAGCTTATGGATTGGATATTGAAATCACGAAAATCGGATTTAAATATATCTGCGAGAAAATGGTCACCGAAGATGTTTTGGTAGGTGGTGAGGAGAGTGGTGGTATTGCGATTAAAGGATTTATACCGGAACGCGATGGTATATGGATAGGCCTTACCATTTGGGAGTTCATGGCCAAAACCGGCAAAAGTCTGGATGCCTTGATTCAGGAAGTGTACGATGTAGTGGGTAGTTTTGCCATGGGACGCATCGACCTGCACATTACTGAGGAGATCAAACAACATGTTTTAACGCAATGCAGGAATGGCGCCTATACGCAATTTGGAAAGTATACCATTGAACGGATTGAAACCATAGATGGTTACAAGTTTCATCTGGGTAACGGAGAATGGGTGATGATCCGTGCCAGTGGAACTGAGCCTGTACTGAGGGTTTACAGCGAATCAAACACACAAGAAAATGCTGAAGCCATATTAGCAGCCTGCAAGGCTACAATCCTGAATTAACGATTTATCTCCTTCATCCATTTAAATTGAATTGATTTACAGTCTCTTCCAATTGAATTACACCCTTATATTTGCACGTGCAAGTACTGCTTACAACCTTAAATTCCAAATACATCCATATGAACCTAGCAGTTCGGCTGTTGTATGCCCTGAACCGGCATCACAAAGGATTGCAATGGTGTGAGTTTACCATCAAAGAAGACCCTGATGCCATAGCAGATTATTGCAAAGCTTTTGATGTAGTTGCCTTTAGTTGTTATATCTGGAATATTACCCGTACCCTCGAAGTTTGCCGGAGAATAAAGGAGCGCAATCCGAAGGTCAAAATATTGCTGGGTGGTCCCGAAGTCAGCTACGACTATCAGGAACTGATGGAACAGGATGAAGTGGATTTTATCATTTCAGGTGAAGGTGAAATTCCCTTTCGCAATTTCATGTCAGATTTCCCTCAAATAGAAAAAGTTCCGGGTTTGATCTATAAATTACAGGGAAAAGTGCAGGTCAATCTGCCTCCCGGAGAATTTGATTTGAAAGAATATGCCGAAATCAATCCTTATGCATTCGATGACCCGGAAACGCTGATAAACAAAGTATGTTATGTAGAAACATCGCGTGGTTGTCCTTATAAATGCGAGTTTTGCCTGGCCAGCCTCGATAATAAGGTGCGTTATCTTCCCATTGATCGCATCAAGGAAAACCTGCTGTACCTGATGCAACATGGTCGAACCATCAAGTTTTTGGATCGCACGTTTAATGTGAAGAAGGATTTTACGATAGATATGTTTCAGTTTATTCTGGATCATCACCGGCCAGGCAATATTTTTCAGTTCGAAATCACAGCCGATATTGTTCGTTCAGAAATTGTTGATTTTATAAAGCAACATGTGCCCAAAGGATTATTCCGCTTCGAAATAGGAATACAAACTGTAAATCAGGATGCCAACAAGATGGTAAGCCGCAATCAGAATTTTGAAAAAACGGCAGGTGTTATCAAGGAGCTGGATGCGATTGTAGAAATGCATCTTGACCTCATTATAGGATTGCCTTTGGATTACTGGTCTGATATCCGGCATAGTGTGGATCAGGTTTTTGCCCTGCATCCTTCCGAACTGCAACTTGGCTTTTTGAAGTTTTTAAAGGGTACGCCGGTACGTCAAAAGTACGAACAACATGGTTATGTGTTTGATCCGGAACCACCCTATCAGATTATTCAAAGCAATTACCTGAGTGGCGAAGAACTTCAACAGCTCAGCATTATGGAAGAAGCTCTGGAATTATACTGGAATAAAAAAAGGGCTGTTCATACCTTAAAATATATAGCCGGTAAATCTTCCATCTTTGATTTTCTGTTGGAACTTTCACAACAATTTCATCAACGCAGCGATTTTCATAAACACAGTTTACGCGATGCATATGATATCCTTTTTGATTTTGTGCGTACTAAATTTCCAGATGATCAACTCTTACACGAACTGGTGGCACTTGATTATTACCTGACTTCTAAAATTAAACCACAGGTGAATTATTTAGAAGAAATCAACCTGCAGCAAAAGCGTGAGTTGATTTCCCTGCATCAGCTTAATCATCACCAATTCCGGTTTATAATATTACCGGTTTCATTTGATTTTAGGTATTGGCAACAACACGGCAAGATTATCCCGGAGAAACAAAATGTGATCATTCAGTATTCCGGAACACAGCTGCCCCAAGTGGTAAACACCACGGAAGGCGAAGAGTTAATGCAGCTTAAAAAAGCGGTCTAATTGTTCCTGTGAGCGACCTAAAACAACTTTTTTACCGTGTATTAAAATAGGTCTTTCAATCAGCACCGGGTTTTTATGCAGGATGGTTAACCATTTTTCTTCCGTAATTTTCTTACCCGCATATTTCTCCAGATACAACGATTCTTTCCTTCGAACCAATTCAGATGCAGAGATTCCAAGCCGTTTGATCAACGATCTTAATTCGTCAACGGTAGGCGTATCTTTAAGGTATTCAATGATTTCAATTTCGGCATGACAAGCCTCCGCTTCGGCTAAGGCAGCACGGCTTTTGCTGCAACGCGGATTGTGTAAAATGGTGATTTTCATACAAAAAAAAGGCAAGCTGTATCTCACCGCTACAACTCAACGCCCTTGCTTCTGTCAAGACCTGGGGGATTATGAGGAGCTGGTAGTACCGCTTGCCGCTGCAAAAATACAATTTTCCTCTCATGCTACAAAACCACTTTGAAATTGACTTGCGTATGATAGCTTTGCGTTACCCAAATCAACAACCCGAAAAGACAGGATATATTGCTATGAAAGAACTGATTACAGAACTAAAAATAAAACTCGAAAAAATCTACCAGGGTGGAGGAGCAAAAGCTGCTGCCAAACAACGTGAAAAAGGTAAAATGCTGGCGCGCGAACGTGTTGATTATTTATTGGATGCAGAAATGCCACGCATTGAAATTGGCGCCTTTGCCGGATTTGAAATGTATGACGATGAGGGTGGTTGTCCGGGTGCCGGAGTAGTGGTAATGATGGGCTATGTGAGCGGACGTCAGTGTATTGTTGTAGCGAACGACGCAACAGTGAAAGCCGGAGCCTGGTTTCCGATTTCAGGCAAAAAGAATTTGAGGGCTCAGGAAATTGCTATGGAGAACCGTTTACCCATCATTTATCTGGTGGATAGTGCAGGTGTTTACCTGCCGATGCAAGATGAAATTTTTCCGGATAAAGAACATTTCGGACGTATTTTCAGAAACAATGCTGTGATGAGCTCTATGGGAATTACCCAGATTGCTGCTGTGATGGGAAGTTGTGTGGCCGGTGGCGCTTACCTGCCCATCATGAGCGACGAAGCCATGATAGTGGATAAGACCGGATCTATTTTTCTGGCTGGAAGTTATTTGGTAAAGGCAGCAATTGGCGAAGATATTGATAACGAAACGTTAGGTGGAGCGACTACGCATTGTGAAATCAGCGGGGTAACTGATTATAAATTTAAATCAGATGCCGACTGTCTCGATCGTATCAAACGCATCATGGACAAGATCGGTGAATTTGATAAAGCCGGATTTAACCGGAAGGAATCAGTAGCGCCGGCTAAAACGATGGAAGATGTATATGACGTTACTTCCAACATGACAAAACCATTTGATGTATTGGAAATCATTGAACGTTTGGTTGACGCCGGTTCATTTGATCCATACAAAGAATTGTACGGTAAAACCATTACATGCGGATATGCGCGAGTAGACGGTTGGGCAGTGGGCATAGTAGCCAATAACCGACAGATTGTAAAAGCCAAAAAACCAAAACAAGGTGCATCAGACAGTGGAATGGAAATGCAAATCGGAGGTGTGATTTACTCTGATAGTGCCGATAAGGCTGCACATTTTATCATGAATTGCAACCAGAAGAAAATTCCTTTGTTGTTTCTGCAGGATGTGACCGGATTTATGGTAGGGAGCCGGAGTGAGCAAGGTGGAATTATTAAAGACGGGGCAAAAATGGTGAATGCACAGGCCAATTCGGTTGTTCCTAAATTTACCATTATAACCGGAAATTCGTATGGAGCAGGCAATTATGCCATGTGTGGTAAAGCATACGATCCACGACTGATAGCGGCATGGCCCAATGCTCAAATTGCGGTTATGGGGGGAGCACAGGCTGCCAAAGTGTTGTTGCAAATTCAGGAGGCAGCATTGAAATCGAAGGGTGAGACCATTACCCCGGAGAAGGAGGCCGAACTGCTGAAGCAAATTACCGATCGGTATTACAAACAAACCTCACCCTTTTATGCAGCAGCCCGTTTGTGGGTTGATGCCATCATTGAACCCGCTGATACCCGCAAATGGATAAGTATGGGTATTGAAGCAGCGAACCATGCTCCGATTACCCGTGAATTTAAACCCGGTGTAATTCGGGCGTAATATTTTCCGTTCACGTAAAACCATTATGGTACACATTGGTTAACCTTTTACATTTGATTCTTTAAACGAAATATGAAAAATACATTCTTCTTTGTGCTTATCTGCAGTTTTGTTATTCCAACAAGTTTAAGCGCACAAAAAGCTCCGCCGCAAAACTGGTTTCATCTCGATAAAAAGGCAAATAAGTATCCGGGTGTAAGTTCAGATAAAGTGCATCAAACCTTACTGAAAGGCAAATCCGGTAAGCAAGTGGTGGTAGCTGTAATTGATGGTGGAACGGATGTAAATCACGAGGATCTGAAGGATATTATCTGGGTGAATACCAAAGAAATTCCCGGTAATGGAATAGATGACGACCGCAACGGATATGTGGATGATATCAATGGCTGGAGTTTTATTGGCGGCAAAGACAGCGATGTGGTGGAAGATACTTACGAAGTAACGCGCATGTACGCCATGTTGAAACCCCGTTTTGAAAAAGCCGATACCAACAGTTTCAATGCAGCCACAAAAAAAGAATACAAGTTGTATCAGGAAGTTGCGAAGGAATTTAAAGCCAAGTATACACAAAGCTCCAAATCCTATGAAATAATGGGTGCCTGGGGCAAGATGATGGAGTCGGTGAAAAAGGAATCGCAATCAGCTGAGCCAACCACGGATCAGGTGATGGCGTATATACCAAAATCACCTACCGAAACATTTGCCAAAGAAACTCTGGTTAAATTGATGAAGAAGGGAGCCAAATTCAGTTCCCTGCAAAAGGATCTGGAAGGTGCAAGGGAACATTATGCCAAGGGTACTTTGTACAGTTATAATATGGATTTTAATCCCCGTACTATGATTGGAGATAATTATAATGACCCGAATGAATGTTGTTATGGAAACAATCGTGTAAGTGGTCCAAAAGGAGAGCATGGTACACATGTGGCAGGAATTATAGCCGGCATCCGCGATAACGGGAAGGGAATGAATGGTGTTGCATCCAACGTACGCATTATGGTATTGCGCGTTGTACCTGATGGTGATGAGCGGGATAAAGATGTAGCGAATGCTATACGGTATGCTGCAGATAATGGTGCGAGTATCATCAATATGAGTTTTGGGAAAGCGTATTCTCCGTATAAGGATGCGGTGGATCAGGCAGTGCGTTATGCAGAGCAGAAAGACGTATTGATTGTGCATGCAGCCGGAAACGATAACAAAGACACCGACAACGAAAACAATTATCCACGCGACCGTTTTACTGATAACGGACAATATGCATCCAACTGGATTGAAGTGGGTGCATCGTCGTGGGAGAAAAAGAAAAAATTGCGTGCAGCACCTTTTTCCAATTATGGAAAAGTGAATGTTGATGTATTTGCCCCGGGAGTTGCTATTTATTCAACGTTGCCGGAAAATACTTACGGCTCTTATAATGGAACAAGTATGGCAGCACCTGTAACAGCAGGTGTGGCAGCAATCATTCGTTCGTATTATCCTTCATTGAGCGCGGCTCAGGTTAAAACACTTTTGATGCAAAGTGTGGATCCTGTAAAATCAAAAGTGGTTTTACCGGGATCAAAGAAAACCAAAGTGAAGATGACGGATTTGTGTATCAGCGGTGGAGTAATCAATGCATATAATGCGGTCTTGCTGGCTGAACAACAAAACGGTTCCCGGCAATAATCAAACTTAAATCAGGTTCAAGCGCAACGAATAGGGCTCTTTTAAATGAACGATTGATTTTTGAATTGAGCATGAGAGAGTGCGGACTCACAACATGAAATTTAAGTTATTCAATAATGAGTAAGCAACTTATTTTGGAGCGCTGATTTCCTGATGAGGAGATGCGCTAGGGATAGCCATAAAGGAAAGCTTGCGCATCCTTTATGGTGAAAGCCCGCAGCGTAGCGAGGACTTGTAACGCATAGCCCGACCACTGAAGTAATGCGCACGAAATGTAAACTATGAGTGAATTATCCAATAGCGTATACTTCAGGGGTAGCGCCCAAAAAATAAAACCTAAACATTAAGGCGTATCGACAATATTATTTCACAGATTGATTGACCCAATTCCGGATCAATTCATTCACCTCAGCATGTTTTTCAATCTGCACAAAATGACCTGCATTAGGTATCAGATGCATTTCGCAAGCGGGAATAAGTCCGGCTCCCAGCTGAGCAATTTTTTTGGGACTGTCGTGAGGATGCAGCATTCTGTTAGGAATCATGCGGTCTTTTTCGCCGAACATGAGTAACGTTTTAGCTTCAATCTGTGGAAGAAACCTGTTCATGGAGTCGCTTAGCATACCGCGGATCGATGCCAGACACATCGATTTCCATTCCTGCATGGAACGGTTTTTTAGCAATGCCTTGAGCTCATCAATCAAAATGCGGCTATCACCTCCATGGTGCTCAAAGCTATCGCGGATGGTAGATTCCAAATGCGATTCATCGGCATACATAAAATCACCAAACGACAACAGGTTTTGCATCATCATTTGCTCGGTCTGCGTGAAATTCTCAATACCTGCCGGAGCAATCAGAATCAACTGTTCAAACAAATGCGGGTAACGCAAGGCAAGCATTAATCCTATTTGTCCACCCATGGAATGACCAACCAGAACCACGTTTTGCAACTGCATTGCTTCAGCAAACAAACGCACACATTCGGCATAGAAGAAAGTTGTGTATGGATATTTTCCGGAAGAAGAAAAACCGTTTCCGGGAAGATCAATCGCAATGCAGCGGTAATGTTTGGATAATTCTTCCAGTTGAAAACGCCAAACCGGAGCATAATTAGCCAGTCCATGCACAAAGAGCAAAACCGGTTTATGTTCACCTACATCCATGTAAGCGATTTCAATTCCATCGTGAATGGAAATTTTATGTACAGGAAAAGGATAATTGACCAAGCTATGCATTATAAACACAACAAGACGTCGTTAAACGTCTTGTTGTTGTAAGAGTATAGTGAAAGGATCACGACCGGTCTTTGATCCAGGTGGCTACTTTAGGTCCCAGTTCTTTTTGAGAGCGGGTTCCAACGAATACACCGATATGACCTCCGGGGAATGGATACATTTCTTTGTCTTTCGATCCGATCACTTCATTCACCGGAATGGTTGATGAATTTGGAATGATGGTATCGTCGGTGGCATAAATATTCAGGAAAGGTACGGTCATATTTTTCAGGTTAACCTGATGTCCGCCCAATTCAAATTCGCCTTTAATCAATTTATTATCCTGCCACAAATCTTTGATGTATTTGCGAAACATTTCACCGGCCTGATCCGGTACATCTGCTTTCCATTTTTCCATACGCAGGAAATTCATCATCTTTTCTTCGTTGTCGAGCGAATCCATGATGCCGAGGTATTTGGAAATATTGGCTGAAGGTTTGAGCATAGCAAATCCATTGTCGATCATATCGGCTTTGATGATTCCATTGTTGGCATCGATCATGGAATCTATATCCAGATCTTTGGTCCAGCGGTACAACATGCATTCATTGCCACCAAAATCGAATGGAGATACATAGGTAGTGAGCGATTGTAGTTTTTCGGGAAATATGGAAGCATAGATAGCTGCAAAAGTTCCACCCTGGCAGATACCCATTTTGTGGATCTTCGGACTTTTTGTGGATTTGCGTACAAAATCAACTGCATCGTTCATAAAGCCGAGGATGTAGTCTTCCATGGTCAGATAACGGTGTTGTTTTTGCGGATAACCCCAATCCATGATGTAGATATCCAATCCTTCGTTGAGGAGTTTCTTCATCAAACTGCGATCAGGTTGCAGATCGAGTACATCGTGTCGATTCATGATAGCAAAAGAAACCAATACAGGAATCTTGCAGGTAGCCGGAGTTTCGCGTTTGTAATGGTAAAGCTTCACCAGGTCATCTTGCCAAACCAATTCTTTCGGAGTCATTCCAACTTCGATGTCTTCAATTTTCTGCAGGACTTCGTATCCTTTGATCAGCTTCTCGCTGGTTTTATTCATGGTATCTATGAAAGAGGTGTTTGTATTTATAGCCATTGACAATTTGTTTTAATGAATACGAGATAAAAAGAAAAAGCCACAAATCCAACTTTGTTAATCATCGAATCTGCGGCTCTTAACCAATCCTAACTTAACTTATTATGCGTTCTTAGCCGTTTTGCGGGCTTTAGGTGCTTCTTTTTCGTCCGATTCAACAACCAGATCTGAGTCGATTTGTTTTTCCAGACTGTTGATGCGTTTTTTCAATTCGTAAATAGTTTTGTACAACTCGTCCATTTCGGTGCGGGTAGCTACCGGAATATTTACAAGTCCTTTTTCCATCTGCAAATCGATTTTGCGTTTCATTTTCATTCCCAATGAATTTACTTCTGCCTGCATTTTCGAGTATTCCTCGGTATTGAACAGGTTTACAAAAAATTTATCGGTAGTATTCAAAAAATCGCTGTAGATATTCACGAAGTTGCTGGTGTCTTCGCCATTTTGAATTTTGGTGTAAATGTTTTCAGCAACAGAGTACATGGCTTCCATTCCGGTAGTGTACATCATGTATTGCAGTTGTGCATTTTTAACCTGGAAATTCCCGAATTCACCTGAAAGTTCATTCATCATTTCCATACCGTCTTTGTTTGCACCCGGAGTCATCAGTTTCATCAGAGGTGAAGCAGAAAGATTCAGGGATTCAACCATCTTGTTGTAGTTGGTAAACATATTGCTGAACATCTCACCACCATTAGGCAGATTAGCTGTCATAGCTTTCATGTTATTGAACATTTCTTTGTTCATGCCCATCATTTTGGCACCAGCTTCTTTCAAGGAATCCATGTTAATCATGCTCTTCATGAAATCCGGTTGCATGTTGAACATTTTATCCATCATGTCTTTGTACATGCTGGTATTAAACATTTTCTTGAACATATCCGGAGTAAACGATTTGTCCTGGATCGATTTCATGAAAGGCATCCACAATTCAAAGCTTTTCAGAAACATTTCTGAATTGTTGAACATACCGGTAAAGGCATCTTTGGTATTAGGGTTACCATATTGTTTTACCATTTCGCCATACGTATTGTTCATGGTAGAGATCCATGAATTGTAAGTATTCATCATGGTGTCGTATTGGTTTTTCATGTCTTCGTTCATCATGTTTCCGGTGAACATGGTATTCATGCTGTTTTGCATCATACCGGTCCATTCTTTGGCGTAATTTACCTGATTATTCATCCAGGTATTGAAAAAGTTCATATTATTTCCCATATTGCCTTCAGAACCGGTTTGGTTGAAGAAGGACATTTGAGAATCATACCACTTCTTGAAGAAGTCTGAATTCATGTCCATATGAAAGGTTTTAGCCATTTGTTCTGTAACATTGGCAAGGTTCTCTACAGCTTGTTTTTGAGCTTCAGCGAACGAAGTGAAAAGGGGTGAATTGTTTTCCATGATGTATATATTTAAAGTCTTTAAGTCCGTTGAAAATGCGGGCACAAAGGTAACGGAATTCCTTATATTTCAACATCCTGGACATTAAATTTGTGTTACCCTATCAAACCATCAGTGTTTACAGACGGTTGGTGAGTATGATTTTTGTCACCGGGGGTAGGAATCAGGTGGACGGAATTTTAAAATGGGCCAAATTCTTCCCAAAACCTATATTGCAGACAGAAAAATTAAATAGTATGACAGCACCAAAAATCGGGGATATTTTCACCCACGACATCACTTACACACAGGAACAGGTTGATTTGTATGCCAAAATTTCGGGCGATACAAATCCCTTACACGTTAACCCTGAAGTGGGAAAAGTCAGCATGTTTGGCAGAAATATTATTCACGGACATTTCAGCGCCAGTGTATTTACCAAAATTTTTGGCACCCTGTTGTATCCCGATGGTCAGATTTACATGAAACAAAGCACTACCTTCCTCAAACCCATGTTTGTGGATACTCCTTATCAGGCTGTTATCACCGTGAAAGAAATTTTTCCGGAAAAGAACCGGGTTTTGTTTGAAACGAAAGTGATTGATAAAGCCACCGGTGTTGAAACCATAGTGGGAGAGGCTTTATTGATGAATAAAACGCATTACGCCTGGTAATTACCAAAGTGGAGAACATGAAAAAGGCCGGAATGAACCGGCCTTTTTTTATGCGTTTTTCTTTCGGATTATACCAGGATTTTAACCGGATTCTCCAATAATTCTTTCAGTGTTTGCAGGAATGCTGAACCCATGGCACCATCCACCACGCGGTGATCGCAGCTCAAGGTTACTTTCATAACAAGTCCGGCCCGCATTTGTCCCTTCTCCACAATAACAGATTCTTTTGCCGCTCCTACCGCCAGAATACAGGCATCCGGTGGGTTGATGATGGCGGTAAATTCATCGATTCCGTACATGCCCAGATTGGAGATAGTGAAAGTATTGCCTTCGAATTCCTGGGGTTGCAGTTTTTTATTTTTCGCCTTATCGGCCAGTGTTTTTACTTCGGCACTGATATGCGAAACGCTTTTGCTATCGGCAAATTTGATGACAGGCACTATCAGTCCATCATCGATGGCAACCGCTACTCCAATATGAATATGGCGATTGACACGGATCTTGTCGCCCAGCCAGCTGGCATTAATCATGGGGTGGCGTTGCAGGGCATGTGCTACTGCTTTTACCACTATATCGTTCATGGATATTTTAACCGGGCTGAATTCGTTCATGGTTTTACGCGCCTCGGTGGCCTTGTCCATGATGATACTCATCGTAAGATAGAAATGCGGAGCTCCAATTTTGCTTTCAGTCAAACGACGTGCAATGGTTTTGCGCATTTGTGAAACTGGAAAATCTTCGAAGCCTTCTTCGCCGGTAACGGATGGAATTACCAGGTTTTTCAAGGTGTTTTCCTGAGGCTTAAAGTTTTCGATATCGCGCTTAACAATCCTTCCCTGATCGCCGGAACCGGGTATTTTATTGATGTCTATGCCTTTATCAGCTGCCAGTTTTTTAGCCAGAGGAGATACTTTAATGCGGTTATCGCCCGCAACAGGTGCTGCCGGCACGGGGGTTGGAGTCTGAACTACAGGTGCTTCAGTTTTGGTGGTCGCTTCTGCAGTTGTAGGAGTGCCCTGGCTTAATAAGGCCGAAAAATCTTCCCCCTTTTGACCCACAATGGCAATCACCGCATCTACCGGAACGGCACCACCAGCCGGAATACCAATGTGAAGGAGGGTTCCTTTTACATAGTTTTCCAGTTCCATAGTAGCTTTGTCGGTTTCTACTTCGGCCAGAATGTCTCCGGGTTTAATGTCATCGCCAACTTTTTTCAGCCACGTATGAATTACCCCTTCGGTCATCGTATCACTCATCTTGGGCATGCGAATTACTTCAGCCATATTTTTCGAATCATTAAGACAGCAAAAATAAGAATAGAATTGATTTTAGCTACTTGAAACCAAAATCCAATAAGTTATAAATGATTGTAATACCGATCATATGCAATGAAGGCAAAAAATAAACTGTATGAATGGGACCAGGCTTTTTTGGGGCTGCCCATGAAGGATACGCGATGGAAAGTTTCGTTAAAATTAGCATTGGGTGCGCTTACCTTCATGGTCGTGCTATTCGTTCCAAGTCCTCGCTTTGCTGCGGGCTTTCCCCATAAAGGATGCGCGAGCTTACCTTTAGGGCTATCACTCAGCCTCCTGCCGGAATGCTTTTATGTGAATTCCTGGTTGCTTATGAATGAATGCATTCGCAGATTGTTGGTCCATATATCTTTTAATAATTTAATGGAGTATTTGCACTCAAGCTTTTCTTTAGGTATCGGAAAAGGAAAGAAGAAACAAGTGGATATAAAAAGATAAATACTTATCATCAATGGCAGGCTGTCCGAAATAAAATCTAAGGATTGTTGGCCTGATTAATGATTCAACGCGTAGTTTAACCGAAGATCAATGCAATTGGCTTGTTCGATATGCACTTTAAGATTCAATCCTATTCCAAAATAACGTATGGGATAATACATGAATCCCCAACGGTGGTAATACATGGAAGGGTAATAATTCCCTTGCTGGTATACATATTTGCCAAAATGTTGGGTGAAAATAAAGTCACCCATGATGAATTCATGTCCTGCCATCAAGGATATCAGAACCGGTTTTTCGATTGGGATTGCATTGTTGCTGATGAGTTGGTTATACACCTGATCTTTGGCCATTTCAAATCCCAGGGTCCAACCGTGCAGGCGACCAAAATAACTCCCTTGAACCTGAATACCCGAAATTGAATACAGGGTACGATTGGTCAACGAATACATAGAACGGGCATAAAACAGGGTGAAATCGGCCCGTAATTTTTTTTGGTCTTTTGGCCGTTTTAAATCATGCAAAGGTTTGGGGAGTTGAGGGTTTGTGCGGTAACGCAATCCGGCGCTCAGGGTTGGCCAGTTAGCACCGCTGTTGGGTTTGCTCAAACTGGCATTGGAAATGTGGTTGAGTTGAATGGAATTCGTAAGGGTTAGGTGTGACGAAAGATGAATACCTGTATGAACGCCAATAACCAGGTGCGGCGTAACGGGCAGGCTGTATGAAAAATTAGCCGGATTGGTTGATGCATCATAGGGATTGGAGGCAATCGAAATACCTGCGGTAGCGCGTAATCCCAATTCAGCATAACGCCCTAACCCGATGGTAGGTTGAATATAATAAGCGAAGTTAATGGCATGTCCCAGCACGGGTACGCCAAAGTTGGTATAGTTGATCATCCATCCCTGATGCGGATAATGTTTGCTTTTGATCCAGGTATCGGTATCTCCAAGATGGGTATCAAATTCGAGTTGGATCATCGTTACTTCAGCATGGGCAGTATTCTGAACGAATTTATTGTGTGCCCATACCTGTCCGGCATGGTAATTAAATCCGTATCCTTTGATTCTCTGAGCGGATGCGAACTTTGCACCTCCTAAAAGCCCCATTAACAGTACTATTGCGTAAAGAAGGACAGAAGGTGTTGAAAATAATTTTCCCATGTTTAAGAGCGAAATCTGTAATTTGAAATACTAAAATCAGACGGCGATGAACCAGTACGAACAACTACTCAAATATATTTACGAAAACGGAATAAATAAATCCGATCGCACCGGTACGGGTACGCGTAGCATCTTTGGAGCCCAATTGCGTTTCAATCTGGAAGAAGGATTTCCATTGATTACTACCAAAAAGGTTCATATGAAATCCATCCTGCACGAATTGTTGTGGTTCATCAAAGGAGAAACCAATACCGCTTATCTGAAAGAAAATGGTGTGAGCATTTGGGACGAATGGGCCGATAAAGACGGAAACCTCGGACCGGTATACGGATACCAATGGAGAAGCTGGCCAGCTCCCGATGGGCGTCATATAGATCAGTTGAGCGAAGTGATTGAAATGATCAAAAGCAATCCCGATTCGCGCCGGATGATAGTGAGTGCATGGAATGTAGCGGATCTTCCCAAAATGGCGCTGATGCCCTGCCATGCTTTTTTTCAGTTTTATGTGGCTGATGGAAAACTGAGTTGTCAGTTGTATCAGCGCAGTGCAGATATGTTTCTGGGAGTGCCTTTCAATATTGCTTCTTATGCTTTGTTAACACATATGGTTGCACAGGTTTGCAATCTTAAACCCGGAGATTTTATTCATACCTTTGGTGATGCACATATTTACACCAATCATTTTGAGCAGGTTGAATTGCAGTTGAGCCGCGACCCCAGAACCTATCCGGTATTGCGTATCAATCCGGAGATTCGTTCGATCTTCGACTTTACCTACGGCGACTTTACCGTTGAAAACTACGACCCACATCCGGCCATTAAAGCACCGGTAGCGGTATAGGATCTGGTATTCTATTGAACTTTTTAAGGAAATTACAACAACTCCTGTTGCATAAGTAACCATAGAATTGATGTACCTTTGTAGTTCATTTGGGGATGAATGGAATTGACGGGAAGTGCAAATGGCATGTAAGCACGCAGTGCATTGGGATATTGGCACTTTAATCTCAATACTCAAAACTCTAACAGGCGAAAATAACTTCGCTATGGCTGCCTAATCCGGATAGATTACGCAATAGCCATTGTCCCGCAGGTGTTAGCTTAACCGCATCTGCAACCGGGGCATCATCAGGAAAAGTTGGATGAAGTACTGCTCCTGTGCTTCAGACGTAAATAAAGAGCTAAGCGCCGGTTTGGCCCGCCTTTCAGCCTGACCAGTGACGAAAACAATGAGAGGCTCAGCGTGAAGAAAGCATGACCTTTCCTCCTCCGGACGCGGGTTCGATACCCGCCATCTCCACATTGAACGCAAACGTACTGATTTTCAGGCGTTTGCGTTTTACCGTATCAAAAAAATATCATTCATGAAAGAGTATAAGGAAGCCGAGATATACTTTGGTGCAAAAACCGGAAAGGATATCACCAAGCAATGGTACGTATACTACTACTTCATGGATCCTGCAACCAGAAAGTTCAAACGGTTCATTGAAAAAAAGGGAATCAACCGGTTTCATACGATCCGGGAGAGAACATCTGAAGCAACTGCACTCCGAGAAGCAATTAACCTGGAGCTTAAATCCGGATATAATCCTTTCGGGATTGGTTCATCCAAATTTACTATGAGCTTTGCCGGTGCGATGGATTATTGTCTTACGAAGAAGGAGAAATCGTGGAGCCGAAAAACTTACCTCGATTACCGGTCAGGTTTGAAGTACATAAAGATTGGGCTTCAGCAAACCAAGCTGGATAATGAATTAATCAACGAGGTGCGACGCGGAGACATCAAACGGCTATTATATCGTCTGAAGGAAGATCATTCCGTAAACACAGTAAATAAGTACCTGGCACTGCTAAAATCTTTCTTTGCTGTATTGGTCGAAGATGAATTGATCGAAGTAAGTCCGGTTCATGGAATCAAAGAGGAAAGACAACCGGAGCGGAAGGGGTATAAGACAATGAGCAAAGGAGTCCGGGAAAAGGTGAAGGAATTAACCTATGAAGAATCATTTGCTTTTGGGGTGGTATGTGAAACAATCTATCAAACAGGAATCCGGCCAGCTGAGCTACTATCGCTTCAGTGGGATAACATCGATTTGCAGGACCTTATAATTACAGTCATTGAATCCAAGAACCGTAAGATCCGCATAGTTCCAATTAACCAATCACTGGCCGATAAGTACCTTACTATTCAGAAAAACATTACAGGTGTTCAGAATGACTGGTATATATTCAGCAATAAATTTACACTTGCGTCCGGCCCGAAGCGATTACACCGCAACCGGTTAACCGAAATGTGGGACAGAGTGATTCATAAAAACGGTGGACTACCAACGGATCTGAAACTATACGGACTGAAGCATTCCGGAGCCGATGACAAGATCATGTCGGGCATCCCGATTGAATATCTGCGGGACCTATATGGGCACCACTCTACCAAAATGACAAGGGTGTATGCGAAAAAGATGATCGAGAAGTCATCCCAAGTAATCAGGGATCAGTCGCCGGAGTTTTAAATTAATTCAATTATGTGTATATACCATATACTTAGAGATTTTGCTACACCAGTTGTGGCATTAGCAGGGTTTGTTTTAGCAAACAGAAACATTGTACATTCAGCAAACAAAAGTATAGATGCTGATTGGATCAAGCAAGTTAGATTAGCTATTCCAGAATTTCATAATTCTATTCTTGAATTTCAAAAGAACGAGAAATATGACGATTCAAAAATATCTCAAGCACTATTCAAGGTAACCCTTCTGCTTGATAGGGGTAACAAACTACATCATGAATATATCAATGAAATGAAGAGTCTTGTAGAATTAATACATGGTGCTAAAAGCGGAAATCCGGTAAAAGATAAAGAAGGAAACATATATAATCCTGAATCGATTGACTTCAAGAAATATATCGGTTTACGGCTTGGAATGCTTGATTTCCAAATAACCGAAATTATCAAAGAGAAGATTACGAAAATGAACAGCTTCAGGATATGGTAACCTTATAGCAATAGGGCAACAACTACGGCAATTGCGCCACCGATCTTTAGGAACAAGTTCTGTTTCTTCAGTCCCGAATTCTCCGATTTCAACCCGGTTATAATTGTCGAATCATTCACGATCACCATTGCCTGAATTTTAATGATGGAATCAGATAAGGTCAGCTGATCATGCGTGGCCACATTATCTATTCTCAGCCGGTTCATGGAATCGATCAAAAGGGAATCAACCTCCCACCGGTTTGAATCAACTCTTTCAATATGGCCGATCGGCTTTAACTCCTGGGCCCGAAGTTCTACTGGTTTTGATTTATACTCAGTAAGTTTTTTTTGTTTTACCCGCTCAACTTCGACTTTCTTCAGCTCAATCTTTGGAATGATCGGCTTGAGCACCCTGTTATCTTTCTCTGCTTTGTCCACCTGTTTGGACAAATTTTGTCCAAAATGTCCATTGCAAGTAATCAGGTTCAGGCACAAGCCCACAAGGATACCGGCCAGCAGATATAATAATTTTTCTTTCATGGTTCTGGATCAAATGGTGGAGGTAGCGATATGGTTTGACCTTTGAGTTTGTGATGGCAATCGGATTGAAATTCTATCTGTCCGTTGCGTACAAAGCTGTGGCACTGATCCGGATAACCTCTATTCACCATTAAACTCGGTTCAAAGGTTGGCTTTTTGAAATCCCCGTTAAAGGACCAGCGATTATCGAACACATGGTAGTACTTACAGCCCAGGCAATAGAACATAAAATTCTTATTACCCATATCTCTTACGAGATCACCCGGCTCTGGCAAATGTTCTTTCATATTGAATACCGGATGAAGTTTTTCTCCAGCGTAATGTTATACGGTTCGCGACCCCACTGGATAGCTTTTTGTTTGTAGAGCGGACCATTATATAACGTGGCCACCACATGCCAGTCGTTTGATTTTATTGCGGTGTGAAGTTTGGGACCTGTCTTGATAAATTCAGTCAGTCCCCATACCTGGTTAAACTCCCCACGCTTAAATTCATCCCACATTTCACCAACTGACCGGTAGCTTAACCGCTTCCAGTGCAACCCAAGGATCTGTGGTAAGCCGATCGATGTCGATTCCATAGCCGATACCGGATCGATCCCATACGCATTATTGAAAGCAAGCCATTCCTTTGATTGTACTTCGACCTTGTTGATTGACCATTTTCCGGATGGAGCAAACGGTTCTTTTCTTTTAAACCACACCGGTTCAAATTGAATCAGCAACTTACCGTTATCCGGATCAAATCCTCTTCCCGGGCTTTCGGTCATTATGAAAGCCATCATCTGGGCATAGCTCAATCCGATGCGCTGGCCGAGCGATGTGATTTCCTGTGGTGTGATCCGGTTCATTGGGTAGGTCCGGAATAGATATTTCTATCTGTGCGTGTATTGGTCCAGAACTTTAACACAATTAGCAGCGCACCCATTACCCATGCCATCCAGTTTTTTAACGGACCATCTTCAAGTGGCATTGATTTAATAATTGGCTCAATAGCGATAGCTAATAGCAGCGCAAAGTCGCCGATTCTGCGCCACTTTTTGGGTGTTGGCTTGCGATGGTTTTCAATAAGCTGTTTCATCTGATTCGGATTGTTTTTGGTTTTACATATACCGATTGTTCAATGTTGTCTACCCGCTGCTTCAACTCCTTCACCTGCTCAGTTTTACAGCGTTCTCCGTGATAAGCGTATTCAGTTTGGTATCAATCGACCACAGTAAGCCGATCACAAACGATGCTGCGGTAACCATTACCCAGTTGAATACTTTAGTCTTGTCTTGTTGATAGGTCATAGTATGTCTGATATCATGCAAACACATGCTTTGGATTGTTAACGATAATTTCTGTTGCTCCGAAATTTATATCCTGCTCACACATTACATCCACATGAAATCCGGGAAGATGTGTTGCTGGTGTAACCAGATCAACGCCATCACCATTTGGCTCAACAATAGGAGGGGTCTGTTCAATCAACCCAACAAACACAACCGCATGACATAGAATGTTTGAATCAACATCCAATAACCCCTTTGTTTTTAAATCGGCAATCGCTGCCGTTTTTGAGTTGTACCTTAGTTTGTAAATATTCATATTAAAGTGTAGTTAGTGTTTCACATAAATCATCGCTCAACGCTTCATCGTAGGCATATCCATCATAAAGCCGGCCACGGAGGTTGTATCCGGAAATACCGCCGCCCTCATCTTTTGCTGCACCAAAAATTTCAAGTTCAAAATTGTTTGCATCAACAGCGGTAGTGTCGGTCAATGCACCATCAACAAACAGCTTTACTGATGTTCCACTGCGTTTTACTGCAATTTTGTGACGAGCGTTTAAAGAGACTGCACTTCCAATTTGTGTTTCAGTACCACCCAGAGATTTAAAATATATCCCACCTGCTGCCAGATACACATATGAATTTCCACTGCCATTGTAGCTACCAAAAGCCATTGATCCTGCCTCAATCGCGTAAAAATCATAAAACACGGTCATGTCAGTCATGGTTATTGCTGTACCGAATGAGGTAGTATTCCCGGCATTTCGTGTGGCGGCGGCAGATGTTGTTGGTATGGTGCTTGTAGGATAACTTGATTCCTCTATTTGCGCTTCATAAATATAAACCCCATCTGTTCCATTAGTGGTTGAGGTTGTTGAACCGTCGGCATCTACTGGACCAGAATAAAAATTTCCGGTTGTCGAAGAACTTGTTTGCGTTACCCGTAAACGATACCAGCCACTGCCAACACTTTCTATTGTTGCAGAGGTTATGTTCGAACCGGTTGTGCCGATAGTTCCTGCTGATACATTAAACCAAACTGCATCGTTTCCGTCAGCAGCATTTACACCAAAATGCCTGAACCAGGTAAAGCCCGATGCTTTTACATATACTGTTGTTGTACAAGCAACTCCAGAAGAAATTGTAATAGCCTTATCCAGAGTTCTATTTGCACCTGTTGTAGTAGGATAAAGTAGGTATGCGTTTGTAGTTCCGTCCGGAGATACGGCGGCAGCTGCAACTACTGTAGTATTGGTTTTTGTCCAATATGCGTTATCAAATTCATTTGAACGCTGAAGCAGATTGGTGGATTGTTTTTCAAGCAGCCAGTATGGGCACCCGCCACCGATCGGATAATTTAATTGCGGCACGTTGGAGGCTACTGATACCAAAAAGCCGGACTCATTAAACCGAGGTGCGGTTGTCGCCCGTGTGTACCCCAAGTCTGAATTTCCGTTCGTTGGTAATGCGGCGTAAATCAAACTGGCCTTGCAGCCATTTGAACTGATCAAACAGGACAGGTTATCATAAACGCCATTATTCATCAACTGCATAATGAGCGTGGTCAGGCAGTTGTACGCCTCAAACGTACCACTATCTGCTACTACACGAGCTTGGAAAGACGATGCGGCAATGGCCGGTAAAGAAGTAGTGCTGGATGCACCAATTCCGATTGTGTTAGAAATTATTGTCATAACGGTAATTATATATTCGTATGTAGGATCAAGACCTTCGATATCATAGGTCAGCACGTTTCCGGCGTCTACAAATACCGGCTCGTTACCTTGATCGTCCTGATATTTGATTAGATATCCGATTGCTGTTTTTACCGCTGCCCAGGTAAGGGTGGCTGTGTTTGGAGCGGTATATTCAAATGAAACTACCGGTGTAGTTGGATATGGTAGCTGAGTTGATATACCAGGTACCAGTTCTGTAATTGGTGCGAAAGTATCACCAACTACAATCAACTGTACATAACCATTCAGGTGATCAGCGCCGCCCTTATTACCAAGCCAGCATCTGTTTACGTTTGCAAAATCAAATGGTTGAGCAGAAAAAGCCTCAATAGGAATCTGGCCATTAAAAGCAGCTTCTTGTCGCAGATCCTTATAGCTGAGTACAAGTTCAAACTGGGTAGTTCTACCGGCATCTGTTTCGTCAAAATCAGAAGTGCTGAAATACTTATTTTCAGTTATACCAATGTTTGCCAGCGTTGAGGTTGAGTCGCGCTTTATGCCCATTTGAATATAATCGCCGGTTTCATCACTCTTTTGAAAGAACGCGGCGAATGTTTCGTTATTGGCAAACCCGCCGGTGAATTTAACCTGGACAGTTCCTTCGTCTGGATTGAACCAGTTGCGTACATCAGTTTGATCGATTTCAAGATACGCCTCATCTGCATTTCGCGTTACCGCTGCTGAGGTAGTAATAATGGGAGAAGTAGCTATTGAACCCGCCTCCAGCTGGGCAACATCAATTGCGAATTCAACATCATCTTCCAGGCACTTTATTTTTATAGTGGGGTTGCTGCAGGTTTGGGTAACCTTAATTCGAACCCACACATTAAGCATAGGTTGAACCTGAACATAATCAGTTCCGTTAACTGAGAGGTAAATGTTTGCGGTGGTGGTAAAGGATAGTAGTTTAATAAATATACTGAGTGTTCTTTCAGCGCTTGCGGCCGTGAATGTTTGGGAAACAATTGCATTTGCAGCGGTGGTTAAAATATGCGATGCTGAACTGCTTACACCGTCTATTCCTGATTGATTAAGCGTGGCAGTGCAGTTGGTTTTTGTCCATGCTGCATTGGTAAGGTCACGCGAGTATAGGCAAAGATTCTCTGCTGATTTCTCAACCAATAATCCCATCGGCCGGCATAGTCTTGGGGTATCGGCCAAAAACTGAACGAGCTTTCCGTTATCGAATCCCCACGCATTATCTGTTGCGCGGGTGCACTTCACGAAATACGGCAGGTTGGTTATATCGGTGAAGTTAATCCGTAACATTGTCGAAAATCAATTTTACTTTTCCATCAATAACCTTTCCTTTCAGATAGGCTTTATCTCCTTCGGCTGCTCCGGTTGGAAACCCATCCACATTCTGAACAAGAAACTCATCAGAATTCTGACCACGGACCGCCACAATTTGTCGTACAGCTTCAGCAATGATCGATTGCTTGTTAGCCATTTCAGAAACGCTCTCTTGCAGATTACCGATATCAAATATTGCACCGGCCAGTCGGTTTGCGGTTTGATCGTTGCGGCCATATGTTGGCTGAGCCTGATCCACCGGAAATACTGTTGTACTTCTGCTGATCTGCACCCATTCACCAGTCCACTCGGCACGCATTAAATCATGTTCTCCGGCATTGAACATCATTACCCTGTCTCTCCAGGTGAACGTCTTTGCAGGGGTATAAGAGTAATTCATAAAGGCAGTACCTGTAAGTACGTGCATCGGAAGGTTTCTGAAACGCATAATTTCTCTGGCATACAAATGTGCAAGTCTGAATCCTGTAGTTGCCGTGCTTCCTACCGCCCACATGGTGGATGCAACCCATGCAGATCCATTATATACCTGCAGGCCACCAATTACTGGAGTAAATGCACCATCACCCAGCGTTGTATCAAATTCATCTACCTTAGATAGGCTTCCGTAATTGGTATTATCACACTGGTAGGTTTTGGTTGATTCTCCAATAGGCCTTCCATTGGCATCATAACCGACTACCATTTGGGCAATACCTTCACATTCGAAAGGAACTGGACCAGCTGCATAGCTGACACCGAGCACGGTAATAATATAGGACGCTACTTCAAATTCAGGTACCGGTGGTGTGGTTAGTTCTATCTGAGTAATAGCCTGAGAAACATTAACTGGCCATGTTAAATATATAGTGTTGTTTTTAAACCACCCACGATTAGCGACCCACGTATCGCCAATACCCGGAAAATTCTGTTTTGTGTATAAATCACCATAATACCAGTCGCCACTTTGTATGCGCACCCGCGCAGTGCCATTTGGATTTACCACAATACCCAGCGAGTTGTTTTTCTCATACACAAATCCCATCTGGAGTTTAAATTTCAAACACATTTGGTGAGTCATACGGTTATCCTGTTGAGGACCCCACAATCCCGGACCGGTAATGGTATGCTCCAGCGATGCGCTATCGTATGGGTATTCTAATCCCTTACTGAATTTTTCGTATGAGATTACTGTATGGTTTATCCGCTGAGCTTTTAACTGAGGTAGGTACGACCACTTCATGGAAGCGATAGGCATGCGCACTCCAGCTTGAGGAAACGAAAGGTTAACCGTATACGACGCACTGGATAAGAAAGATGCAGCCTTGGAGTATTTATAAAACGTGTTGGTGGTATTGGTCAGGTTCTCTGCATGGATAATACACCAGGTACCATCGATCATTTTGATTTGGGCCCCAAAGGAGGAAAGAATTTTTTCAATAACATCCCATGCCTTGGAGGCTACAATGTTTTCGTAATCTTCGAGCCATGTGAGTAGTGATGCCCGTAAATTAGGTAACACTCCACCTGTGGCACTTTGATTGATATCGTACCAGTTGATGGAAGATTGAATATACACATCGTTTATTCCCCACTGCGCCTGAGTGCCGGTGTAAGCCAATGCTTGGCAAAGCACTTCAAGCAGTGATTTATATCCGGTTTGTTCGGTGGCATAGCTAAACTCTTGATCACGGGTTAAAGACAGACCGTCCGTGGCCGTAATGGTGTATGCATAAAATGGAGCATCGTCGTATTCAATAGCATCCTGAATCATGGCATAAATACCTTGCAATGTCCACACAGATGCTATATTGATATAATGCTTTACGAAAACACGTTGAGTAGTGTAACCAGCAACAGCGCTGATCCAAGTTGCAAGAGTTGTGGTGGTGGGAGAAACCTCCATCGGCACACTGATACTGGATGCACGCATAGGGGAGGTAATAAAGTTTTCGCCCTCTCCATCCCATACCACTTTTACCGGAGCGTATGAGGCGTCAAAAGTTTCTGTCGTACCATCGTAAGAGGTATCGATAATGTCGATGCGATGCTGGATGTGATCGCTCGATTCATCGTAAAACTCGGTGCGCCATCTTATGTTGCTCATCTTCCATATACACGTTTATCAAACCGGCTTTGACGCGCAGCTTGCAGTTTTATCATTCGGCCATCGAGTCTACCGGTTACCACAATTGCTTGCATACCGGCACTGCTGCCCATAAATTCTTTTAGTTTGGATAGGGGAGTTACGATTTCCGGATTGGATGAAGCTCCGGCGTATTCGCCCCCCAAAAACAATGTTGGTTTTGTAAGAATACCACCATCGGCCATTTTAGGAATGCCAGTTGGTTGCACAGAAACGGTTTGCCCCGGAGCGTTGCTTCCTTTTTGAGATTGTCCATATGCATTTGAGGCTCCCGCTAAAAGTTCCAAAGCTGCTGCGGCTGCAAAATACTGCGCGGCCTTTCCCCAAAATTCTGGACCAGCCAAAGCTATAGCTGCACCTAACGCCAGCATTTGTTTTGCAATCGCATCGGCCACGCTGGCAAAAATTGAATACAATCCTGATAAATCAACATCTCCTGTAACAAACGATGCACCCATTGCGGAAACTGCCGCTAATCCCATTTCTGACATTGCAGCAACAAGCGTTTGCTTAGCATTCGCCATTGTAGCTATAATCTTCTTGTTGAGAATTTCCAGACCTCGAGCTGCTTCATCGGCTGCGGATTCATAAAACGCACTGAGCGCAGATTTCCGACTACCAAAAGTCAAATCCAGTTCAACCTTTTTCTTCTTCGGACCGTAAATTGCATCGTTCATCTGAGCACGGATCAGGGCATCGTTCTCGGCTTGCTCAATTTTTTTGTATTTATCCAGCTCATCCTGAACTTCTTCTTCAGCTGCTTTTTGTTTATTCTCTTTGCTTTTCTTTATATACTCCTGTTCAACACGCAGTCGATCATTCTCGGCCAGTTTTTTGAATGCTGAAATCGATTGCTCTAAACGCACCTTATCACCAAAAGTTTTCTTGGAAATATCAAATGAATACTGAGCAGTTTCCAACTGCTTTTTGAGATTCAGATCAATCAATCCTAATTCCAGTGCTTTGCCGCTCTTGCTTGCCCGCAGCCTTAATTCCTCAATGGCAATATTGTCCTGCTGTATCTTGTGCCACGATTCTGCACCGGAGATAAGTATTTTATTGTATTCCTGTTGAGAGAGGCTAACTACTTTTAAATAATGCATTTGAACCAGCATCATTCCCTGAACATTCATCGTAAGGATTGATACGGTCTTGTTCACCTTGTCCAGGGTGGTGTCTGATTCTTCGAATGTTTCAGAAATAATATTACCCGCCTGGTATCCGGCAACACCCAAAGCCGTAAATCCAACAATCATTGCAGTTACCGGATTAGCCAGCATCACAGCATTTAAAGCAATCACAGCATCTTTAGCGGCGGCAAGTCCGGCAAGTCCTTGCGTTAAAGCCATTGCGGCCTGTACCTTTAAAAGCGTCCTTTGAACATCTTCATTTTCTTTTCCAAACAATGCAGCTGCTCCTTGAGCCGCCGCAAAACCGGAAGCAGCAACTTGAAGGCCCTGACCCATCGCAGTAAAAACCGGAGCGTCGCCCCCCAATGCTCTTTCTATGGTTCTGTAATCCTCCAGTTCGTCACGCAATTTACCTGCAGCGGTTGCTGCCTTGAGTCCTTCTTTTGACAGGATCCCGTAATTTTGTGCAGTGATCTGAGCCTGTTTTGTTGCAGCACGAAACTCTTGAGCAAGCGATTTAGTTGCCTTAACAACTGTCTCCGTTCCGTCGGCCATTCGTTTACCGTCGGCTGCTATTAATCCACCCGCCTTGCGTGTTTCATCCGCAGCAGTCTTAAGATCCTTTTTTAAGTTCTCGGTGTCGACGCCCGCCGGTATCCATATGCCTTTCATTTATTGCTCTTGAGTCCAAGTTGTTCGGTTTTTATTTCAATGGCCTTTTGTATACCGGTAACCACAAGCTCGCTTACCTTTTCTGCGTTCATAATAACTGCGGTTCGCATGTATCCGGTTGCCGGTTGTATACCTGTACTGGCTCCTGAAGACTTATGGCGTTCAATTGATCCAAATTCCATTAACCATGCAACTTGCCATCCCGGACCGGTTGGACCAGTTCGCCTTACGTTTGGTTTGGTTTGGGAGGGAACAGATACAAACCTGAGCTTAACTGATTCAAAGGGTTCGCCATTCTTTCCAAATCCGGAGGCAGCAATCATATCAAACCTGCGTTGCAAGTCATTAACCAAAGGCTTTGTGGCAACATCCAAAACATCTTGAACAACCCTCTGACCAAGCGCACTTGCAGCAATACGATCAAACGTAATCGCTGCTTCGTTAATGGACTGCTTAATTTGGTTTTCTATGTTATTAACTGCCATGTGGTTTCCATTTTATATTCTCGGGAAACAAATCCTTCAATTCCTTAACAAATTCCTCCTGCTCCTGGGGACTGCGTTTGCCTGATGATTCAACTTGCGACTCCCACGGAAACGGTTTATTTAAAACCGCCAACAACGCTTCAACGCCAGCTTTATCATAAACACTTGCGAACTCAAACCTTGCCAAGTAGCGTACTTTCTCCCACATGCGCCGCTCCTTCACTTCCATCAACTTTATCAACCCCACGAACCTGGCATGTAGTTTTCCTACCGGTACTGTTTCATAGGTTTCTAAATTCAGCCAGCCTAAACATATTTGCTCCAGCAAGCCCCATACCTGCTCGCCCTTTAGCTGGTCGGGGCTGTCGAGTTTCCCGTTTCTGCCATTTTCAAAATATCAACATACGCCCTTACGCATGCTCCTCCTGCCTGAAAAATCAATCCAGGATTATTGCTGATCAAATCCTCGCACTCCTTCTCAGTTAATGATGTGGCATGCTTGAGTACTACGACGATATCATCGATTGTGTAATACACGCCTTTTACCTCCTCGTCATCAATTACGCGAGAGGTACTTCGGGCAATCGACGGGATGTCGTGGCCCAATTCTTTTTCAATGTTGCGCAGAGCGTTCACCGTGAACGTCATTGCAATTAGCTGGTCTTTGTGTTTTAATTCCATGTTCATGTGTTGTTGTATGCCCGGAGAAAAAGCCACCGGACCGCTTATTAAGCTGACGTCCGGGGCCACAAATCCCCGAACATGGGATATTATACAGTGCCTTCAGTGATGGCACCGGTTACTTTAGCACTTCCGGAAACCACAGCGTTTTGGTTCATCGGATAGCTGATCTTGAGCGTTTCAAAAAGCATGTTGCCGCTGTAATGCTTATCTCCACTTACGCCGGATGTGATATCAAAGGCGATCACAGTTCCGCCGGTGATAGAAGCAAACGCGGTGTCAAATCCTTCAGTTCCGTCCTCAACATGAAGCAGCTCCCAAGAGAAGTTTCCCGATAAGAGACCCCCCAAGAAAGAAGCCCACGCCGAATCCTTATTGGTGGTATCGCGCAGTGCGTTTGCAATGTTTAAATCGTTTGTGGTCAAATATGCCACAGCTGAGCCGGTAAGTTTTAGTTTTACAAGCGACCCGTTTACTACTCCTGTTGTTGCCATTGTATTGTTTGTTTAAATTTCAGTTGGGGTTACTTCGCCGGTTGAAGCGAATGAGAATGAATAAGTAATGTTTTGGTTCATTGGATGACTGCGCTTTAAGTCTGATAGCTTTGCATCAAACTCGTAGCGTGTAGCTGTATCAGTATCTGAAGAAGAAATCATTTGAACGGTAGCTCCTGCGGTGATTGCAGCAAACATGCTTGCAAAGTCTTTTTGTGATGGCTGAAAGTCCTGCAATACACTTCCCAGATTTAGCATCACCATCGCAATATCAAACTGTGTGGCCGTGTCACCGGCTTCACTGGATATCTTGATGAACGCATTGTCACCATCAGTAAAGTTGTAGCTGATATCAAACCGTTGCCAGGTTGATGTCATAGTAACTTGATCCGGAGTGGAAGAGCCACCATCATCACCGGCAATAATTGATATGGTTCCTCCGGTAGCATTCTTCAGGTAAAGCGAAACTTTGTTTGTGCCGGTTGGAATAGTTCCGAGTGCAGCTTGAAGGTAGTCTCCATTGGAAACAGCAGTAACCCGGTTGGCGGTCAATCGTCCGGTTGGATTTTCGTAAAGCGTTCCGGAAACGGTTAGGCCAGATGCTGTCCAGGATGCAGCCGAACAATCGTCCGAATTAGGCACAAAGTTCAGCGGACTTTCAACGAATAGTCCTTCAGCATCGCCTTTCATGGACACAAGTCCTCCGGCATGCGATGCCCATCCGGTATATTTATTACTGGTTTCTCTGAGCGCATTAGTCAAAGTCATGTTATGCGCTACCGCAACCATTATTGGCTTTCCGTTAAAGTATAGCCAGCATTTCGATCCGTTAAGTATGCTCATCGGTTGTATCTTATTTCATATGTTTGTGCAATTCCTGCGTATCCTTCTAATCCGGCGTCATCTGACCACATTGTAGTTTCTTCTGAAAAGGTGATTGCTTTGATACTTTCCGAAGCTTGAAAGTCAAGAGCCGTCCGAACCAGTTCAGCAAGTGAGCGTGCAGCAATGAATGTCTTTGCGACACTGTTCACCTGGTAGAAAAGTGTATCAGTTGGAGATGGACCTGATTTGTTTGTTGAGGGGCGATTTGCAATTTGTTGAAAGGAAATAAATGGCGGCAATGCTTCTTGTGTTTCGTATAGCGGAAAAATGCGGTCGCTTACAACAGCGGCCACAGCAACGTTTGAATTGAGTAAAGTATATAATGTATTATCCGCGCTCATGTATTATCCTTTCTTTTCGCCCGGATGATCATTTCAACCTTTCTTCCAAACTCGTCTTCATCAGCTCCGAGGATCTGATAAGTATTACTTTCAAACAGTATCTGCATGGTTTGATCGACACTGAATGAATGCGGATATCGAATGCGGAATTCTGCTACGCCAACTCCTACGCGCTGCTTCATTTCAACCTGCTCATTATCCGAAATGCCTTTATACGAACAAGGTATCTCGGTCACGTACTCTGCATAGGTTGCAACGTTTTCACCATTGGCTTGTTTAGCCAAAGTGCGTGAGTATAGGTTCATCACCCGATCATATTTTCCAGCAATGGCCATTATGGGAGATCGTATTTTAGAACCAGATTACTGGCTGTTGTAGTTTCAAAAACCTTTTTTACTCCCATTACAAAATCACCTACCTGAACGTTTGGGAACAGCACCGCACCACCCTCTGTTTCTGTTGGATCGTCGGTGTCAGCATGGCCGCTTGGAAGCGCCACGATATTCCCGGCGGTACCCACATAAATTGTTCCGGTGGTGCGCTGGGTGGTGAAAGTTGCAATGCGTGTTAGAGTTGGTGGTGTGGTTTCGGTTGCACCGAGATTCTCGGCCGTGCCTCCAAAGTATTTTGACAACTGGAGATCATCGCCGGTTACTCCAATCACAAAGTACACCATGCCTTTTGTGAGGCCAGTAGTTCCGGCATTGTCACATATTACCTGGTCACCATTTGCCCATGCGAGATCCGTGATGGTAATTACATCGGTAGCTCCATCAAAGGAGGCAGCTGTTATTGCTGATTCGAATACAGGATTCCAGAACTTTGCAGTCAGGTAAGCTGTATTGCTTGGTGTTATGGGCGTTGCCCGTGGTGGTATTGCTGATATCATGGTAAGTTTTGATAAACGTTGGTTAACATGTAAGGCCCTAATATTTTTTGTGCGCTGTTGATTATTGAAGTGCTTGGCGCGTATGAACTGTCTTCCCTGTGCAGGTAATAATCACCGATCAACAGTTGTATTGCTTCCTTGATGGGACCAGGGATGCTTAATACTTGTTGGTTTTGATACGTTGGAGGAGTTGTATCGGCTCCGGTAAGATCAACAGCAGATCCGTTTAATGTCGCAGAGACTTTAAAAGTGTCTGTTGTTTTATTTATGATGTAGTAATCGGTTTCCAAAGAGATGCCAGTAACAGTTCCTAAATCGGGGAACTGAACAATATCGCCATTGCGCAACCCGTGTGCAGCCTTTGTAAATACATTGGTAGTTAAATTAACTGCAGTACACAATACCGGATCAGTAAGTGTGCGTGAATAACCACTGGTAAAATTGATCTGCAACGAGTTAAGTGTTTCGCTTTTTGCCGATGGGAGAGTACTAAATACAACCCGTGCCGGTTCTGAAATAACATCAGTTTGATAAGTCGATGCGTCTACGTTTTGTAAATCACCGTTGCTGTCAATATACTTTACAGAATCAATACTGATCACCGGGCACTTCACCAACAGGAGCGTTGACTTCATTTCTGAGGTATCCACCAAATATTTCCACCCCTGAACCAGAAGTGAACGCCAGGTCATGTCCTGAACGATTTCAGTGGCTATTCCGATCAGGTTTGTAATGTACTGATCCCAGAATGTTTCTGCCTCGGCAATGCTGAGTTGCCGTTTAGCGTCGGACAAACTGATGGCCAGTCCTTCGGGTTGTGATATGAGTTTATAGGTTGCCACTTATCTTTTTTTCCGGGGTTTTACTTCTGCTTTCTCAACCTCTTTCGACTCTGTGGCCGTTTCAGTTACTGGTGCTTTGGATTCTTCATTTACATATTCAGCGTGGCCGCTGGATACCATTACCTCTGCTTGCGCCTGAGGATAGTCGGCTACTTCGCCAACAAAATGCCCGAGGCGATACACGCCAGTTGGGTCTTTAATGAATTTAATTTTTGCCATGTCCGTTTTTATTAAATCCCCGCTACAGGTTAAAGCAGCGGGGAGTTTATCAACTTAATTACTTGGTTAAGCACCCACTGGTACTGTTACCAAATCTTTGGTTACGCAGAATGATGCAGCACGACGAGCCACCGAATCAACCCACATATTCAACACCATCATGTCTTCAGCATAAGTGGCGCGAGTGAATGGATCAAAAGTGATTGTCAGACCACCGTACTGGCACAACACCAGATCGTTCCAGTTACCGTAAATCATACCTGACAACACAGCTCCGGAAGAAGCTTTGGTCATGTTTGAAGGCATGGATGATGTAACCGCGGTTGGATATCCGTTGATTTCCTGTGGACCGATATGTGGCCATACCATGGCGTTACCATAGGTAGGAGTAATCGGAGTTTGACGCAGGGTTGAGCGCACTTTTCCGTTAGTCAGGTAGCCGAGGCTTCCTTTGTTTGCGTTGGCTGTTTCAACCAATGCTTCCATTGAGGTAACGGTTGCCCATGTGGGTACTCCACCATTTGTTCCGTGCGTAACAGAAGTTGTTCCTGCCAATCCAAGCAATCCTGCTGGCTGACCTGAACCGGTACCGTTAATTGCGGCTTGTTGCCATGTTTGTGAGGCTGCATTTTCCAAATCACCTACTACCATTTGTTCAATAGAAGCGTTGGCTTGTGCTTTCAAAAGCCATGAGATATTGGTGAATGCAGTCAGTCTGTGTGGTGTTGGAGAAGGACCGGCCAAGGTTGGTGTGCTTTCGGTCGAAACTGCGTTTTCGGCAGCCCAAACAGCGGTAGCACCAACTGTGAATCCAGGTAATCCCAAATTGTACGACAATCCGAGCAGGTAAGTCGCACCCAGTTCTTTAAATACCTGGCGATCGCGCAGTGCTTCGAAGAATCCCAGTTTTTCAGTTGCAACAGCATTGCTGCTTGCAGCAACCAATGTACGGGCTTCTTTAACGGGTTTTCCACTGCGATCAATCGCAAGCAGGTTTGATGGCAGGTGTAAAGCCTGACCTTTTTTCGACTCAATTACTGCAAGTCCGCTGGTGCGGGCTTCTTTCTCACCCTCTTGGCACATTTCCAACTCAAGTCCGGAAAGTTTTCCAGCATGAGCTTCACGAATGGCTTTGGTAAAGGAAAATGAGCGCATGTCTTTGTCGTCCTTTGCACTGGTTTGCGCTGCTGGTACACCTGATGCACCTGCTATGCGGGCTTCGAACAACTCGCGCTCTTCGGCCTCGATAATTTCAGAATCCATTCTTTTCAACTCATCGTTGATAGTTTGGAATTGGGTTTTTTCTTCCGGTGTTAAATTCCGGTTTTCGCCTCTGGCTTTAGCTAAAAGCGCGGCGCCTTCGTCCATTTTTGACCGGCGCTCCTGTTTCAGTTGTGTTGCTGTTTTCATGTTTTATCTGTTGATTAATTGATATTCTAACTCAAGCATTTCCAGCTCGTTTATTTTTGCAGGATTGTCGGGAGCAACTATGCTCCGCTTCATGGTTTCAATGTCTGTATCGCGGTAAGCAGGGTACACCACCGGATTCACGGCATAGAGTTTTCCGATTTTTACAATCGTTCTGATATCGGCTTTTGTGCCATCTGCCTGTGGTACATCGTACTGCCAATCCACCTCAGCTGGTGTGAATTCAAACGAGCATCCGCGCACGTTCTTTAACTTCACATTCGTATGGCAATCTTTTGAAGCTGTGGTTTCGTTTACCGGTATTTCAAACCGGCATCCACCATCATCCATGATAATGCGCAGGGTTCCTTCGCCGTTTACACTTCTGCCCAAGAGCAGGTGATCTTCGTGGTTGAACGATGCGATTACATCGCTCATGTCGCATCCCTCAAGTGCGTTCTGGGCGATAAATTCATATCGTCCTTCCCACATTTTGTAAGGTTTTCCGTACACTATGGCGCGGCCAATTATGTACTCTTTTCCTTCTTCGTCTGCCCTGCACTCAACAGGTTCGACAGTATATCTGAGTTCTCTCATGGTTGTCCTTTTAATCCTTTTTGTGAAATATTTCCGTTTGTTGCGCCTGATCCGGATGCATCCGGTGAGCCAAGTGGTATGTTGTCTTTTGATTTTGATTTCCAGAAGTCTTCCTGAAAGTCGTCGCGTATCATGTTAACTGGGAAGTAGCGGTGATCTCCTTCTGGGCCGATGGTATTCTCACCCATATCGGCCAGTAAATCATTGGTTGTTGCTCCTCCGATGTAGAACTTGGTTTTTAAACGGCGCTCTTGCGATTCGGCATCACCTCGCATCAACATAGCTTCATCAATATCGATGGTGCAATATGGCTGTTGGGCATAAGTTAAAAGTTTCATCCGAGCCTCTTGCTCAAAGCGAACTATCCAAGGAGAAAGGCAGTTGGTTACGTGAAGGATTTGCCACTGTTCAAGTTTTCCGGCAAAATCTTTTTTATCAGCATAGCGGAACCACCGGTAGATATCTGAAACTGTAAATTCTTTATTCTCAATGAACTGAGCATCGTTAGCTGAAATACTGGTAGCAGTAAACTTTGTTTGTGATCCCGCTTGAACAGCGCCAATGCCATCCTGCTTCGCGGTTTCCATAAACATTTTCTTCTTCTTCGCTAAATCGTCAGGATCCTTTGCTGTTAATTCCAATATCCCGTTCATGCCTCCACCGGATGCAAAAAACTTGTTGCCGTATTGTTGTGTGGCCAGACCGTTTGCGATACTTTCTGCAGCATAGGAAACAACCGATTGTCCTATCCATCCGTTTCCCTGACCACGATAATGAAATACCTGATCAGCAGTAAATGTTCCGCTTAAATTCAGATAAGGGTAGGTGATGTTATAAAATATTCGGCCGTTGTAAATGGTTGGAAGCACAAACTCGCTTGGTATAAACCAAATTTGAACTGGTGTTCCACTGTTATCGCGAACTATATATCCGTAACCGTTTCCGGTAATGAGTGCGCTGCGAACAATTGCCTCTCTGAGCGTGAATGGAGTATTAACCGGATTAGGTTGAACATCCAATAAAGTGACTACAGCATGATTACGTTGTACGCGTTTTTGTCCTTTATCGTCCGTAAAAATTACACTGATACCAGGACGAGCAACATCTTCAGAGATTGCGGTCACAGCTTCATAAAAGGCCGATAGTTTTTGGGCGGTGAATGTGGTTACATCGACATTCGCGGCGTTGTTGGTACCACCCCAGAAACCATATGGCGAAAAGCCATTAATAGATGCCGTGAGCGCGTTTTGAAACCGCTTTTCAATAAATTTATTCAACCCGCGTGTGAGGAAGCTTGCCATCTGAGGACAAAATTCTCTCCACGGAATTGCATATCGTGTTAACGCGCGTTAACAAAAAGATAACAATTTTACCAGCCCATTCTTTTTCGGATCCGTTCAAAATTTTGCTTCACATTGATGATGTAATACGGATCGCCGCTTACTTCAATACGAAGAACTGGTAGCCGGTTCACTGCGTTCTCTGGAGATGTTTCGCTCATTGCTCGCAGTAGTGTGATGCGCTCCACATCTATAATCTGTTTAATTTCCTGATGGCCCAGAAGCGTGTCTGGAGGGTAAGGCATAATCTCGTCTAAAACTTCTTTTACTTGTTGTGCGTTCATCGATTTGTTTTTAATTTTAAGTGATTGCATTTTGCTACCCGGAACGAATCGTAGTCCCGGTAGCGATATTTTTTTGAAAGCCGAAACTGTTCGGCTTGGATTTGATATTCAGCTTCAGTTTGTTCGTATGCCGCTTGATGATTCGGGAGCGTTGCTAATAGCTGAAACCACCTGATAAAATATTCATCCTTCTTCAATAGGTTCATGTTGTGGTCTCCTGTTTTATCCAGTTTATTTTTACTCCACATCTTGCAGCGCATGCTACAATCGCGCCGGTGAATGCACGCATGTAAGGAGCGTTTCCTCGCTCATGATCCTGACTAATACTACCCAGCTCGTCGTAATTATTAGCGCACGCAAGAAGGTCGATTTCAGTATATCCCTTTTTTAGGCAGTAAAACATAGCCAGGTGCAGAATGGTCATCCTGTTTGGATAAGCGATATCTTCACCGGCAATAGCTGCTATCACATAGCGCATTGCATAGTCTTCACTGCAATCGTAATTATGCGCTTGGTGCGGATCGAACCGTATAACATCTAAAAGATCAGGAAACTTGCGACCTTCAAATGTTGGATCAATTCCAATGATATCAAGTATACCAAGATGTATATATGTGTCATATACTTTTTGGTGACCAGTGAACGCAAACTGTGTATTTCGTTTACTGGCTGCGTAGTTGAGTCCGTAACTGTGATCGTACTCAAACGATGGAAATTTTTCAAGGGGCTGATCGCCGATAATTGTTGCTTTCATACAAATATTGATTCTATTACAGGTTTTTCATTTGCTTTTACGCTCATATAATGTCCAATAGACATAGCTGCGGACACAGGACCGTCTATGGCTTCATGCGCTTTGTCTTTATTGAAGAATAGGTTTCCATGTGGTGTTTTTTGAATCAGCACATTACTCATCATCCAGCGCATAACCGGGTGACCACCATGATGTAAGTTGCCCTTTAGAATGAGTGTTTCCATCTCTGAAATGGGTGCACTCATTTCTGTTGGGTTTTGGCGAAAGGGATTCATTACAATGCCATCCTGGGTGAGTTCGGTTACCAGGGTAACTGCAAACGAACGGTCATAAGCCATAGAGTGGATCACGAACTTTGTAGACAGATCGTTTATTTCTTTGCGGATATACTGATGGTCAATCGTATCACCATCGGTTAAGTACATGTGGCCGGAGTTGCGCCATTCCAAAAAATTGTTGTAGTGATGGCCGGAACGGTTCATTGCTCGTTCTTCCGGAAGCCAGAAATATGGAATGATTTGGAATGTTCCATCGTCCATCGGAAACAACAGTACCAGAGAACTAAAGTCTCCCGATTTGGACAAATCCAGTCCACCAAAACACTCGCGGCCTAACAGTTTTTCCTCATCTACCACGCCCGCGGATCTCATCCATTTAGTATCCGTGATCCATGACTTGGCAGTATCCGTCCAGATAGAAAGCATCTTTGTTTTAAAATCGACTTCCTTAGATGCTGAGCGGATAGCTGCTTTATATTCTGAACGCACCCCAGCTCGTAGTTCTGGATTTGAGTACCATAACGGGTGCGCCTTGGGCCAGTTCTTTTCGTTTTTCCATCCATTGCCTTCGAAATCTTTATCATCCAGAGTGAAGATCATAATGAACAGCGTCTCATCATGAGTAATCCCCTTGAGTACATTAATACAATCCTGTCGGTACCGGTAGCAGGGTACCTTTCGTGAAACCCCGGCTGTGGTAATTCGAATTACCAGTGGTTGAGTCCGGGTGATAGATCCGGATACCAAGTTATTGATTAGCTCATCTGTTTTGTGTACGTGGTATTCATCAACTATTGCACAATGAGCGTTCTTTCCTTCAGCTGTGTCCGCATCACCTGGCAATGCTTTGAAGAAGGCGCCGATTTTATCATAGTTCAGTTGGTATTGTGACTTGGTGATTCGAGGATTGTTGTTTGTATCTGTTTGCAGCCATGGCGATTTTTGCCACATCTTAACGGCTGCTTTCTGGAATACTTCGTTCGCCTGTTCTGAAGTTGTGGCCGCTGAATAAATTTCAGCTCCTGCCTCTTGGTCTAAAATCATCATTGCAAGAGCGATGGCGGCGGCAAGCGTAGACTTCGCATTCTTCTTGGCCATTTCAATATAAGCATGCCGGAACCTGCGAGCTCCGGATTGCTTAATTTTCCATCCAAACAAATTCCATATGATAAACTTCTGCACTGGTTCGAGTTTTAAAAGCCTTCTTTCGTTGGCTGGTTGACCTTTAACGTGAGGGAGCATCTCAATAAAAGCGATGTATACGGTGGCGGCTGCTTCATCAAAATACCATCCTTGTTTTTTGGCGTTTTGCAAATCCGACTTATATCGCCTGATGGCCATTTTAATGTGCTGGCAGGAAATGATCTTCCCGGATAAAACGTCCTTGCAGTATTGATCGATCTCATCTTTTACCATGTAGCTGTTGAAGCATCGCCTCGATTGGATCTGATTTTGCTTTGTCCTTTGGCGGGGTTATGTATGGACGATCGGCTGGTGTTAATCCGAACTTTGCCCCAATTGCAACAGCTTGTTTCAGTACAGAGTTTGCCAGGTAAACTTTTGGGTTAATCATTTTTCCTTTCATCATTCCCTCTTTGGTATACTCATCCACCAGCTGTCGGTAAAGTCCAATTTGACCGCAGTACATTTCAAAAATGGTTTTGTCGCACTGGGCAAAAATCCCGGACTCAACCAAACCAAAGATTTGATTACTCCATTCTTGTTTTCCGTATTCGTTTAGCTTATCGGGAGCAAGTGGAACAACAGAAACAGCAGGAAGTTCAAGCTCTGGTTTATCCCGATGCTTTCGTAAAGTGCCCTGAGCCTCTTTTACTTTTCGTGGTTTTTTTGGTTTACCTCGAGTTGCCATGCTGCTGACTTAAATACCCCCCTTTGAATATTGGCTGCATATGAATAAAACTAAACATGCCGTTACAAAACAGATGATTGCGGTAATAGAAACCCCCTACCCCCCTAAGGAATACGGTTCACTTCGATTATATTGTATTGGTTAGGAACGGTGATTCGGAGAAGAACTGTGTAGATTGGTAAATTCCTTTTAGTACATCGGCTTCTCTTCGAAGACGCTTTGCTTTCTTTTGATTCATGTTCGTGTGATTTATGGTTGATTGCGTGCTCGTGCATTTCTCTCTCGTGCCGACTTTGAGTTGTGACAGCTATTACATAACCTGTGCAGGTTTTCCCGTGCCCATGGATCACCACCGTCTTCAATTGCTTTGTCGTGATCGGTTACTTCACCTGGGACCGCACGTCCTTCTTTTCTGCATTCAGAACACAATGGTTCTTCCAAGGCTACTTGCTTACTCAGCTTACGCCATGCCGGAGAGTTATAATTGAATTTGGATTTATCGCGATACCAACGCTCATGAGGTTGTGGAGGCGTATACCACGGTTTTGGTAGTGGTTTTGGCTGCGTTGGCATGGACAGTAATTATTTGTGTAGAACAAATATATGTCCAATAGACATTATTAATAGTCAAGGTAATCGCTATTCTTATCAACTAATTATTCACACACGCTTTTCCTGCTGATACCTACTACACGCTGGCCAGTTTACCCGGTGATCGGTTGCGGGACCGTTTGTAATTCCTCTCAGTTCGCATTTGTAATACCTGTTGGCTGATTGGTTATAGCATAGATGCTTGCATGTTTTACACCTTGCACCTTCAGGCCCAGGACCCAGTCGAAGCATCGGGTTGGTCTTTGGTGTTCCAGAGCTATTTTTAATTACCGGACCGGGCAGGTTATTTCCGAAGAGGTCAATGTCGGCGCTCATTGTTCTTTAGTTGATGGGATAAGTACATCCCCGTTTTCGTAAAGCCTGTCAATTATAAGATCAGCAAGGGAAACCATTTTGACTAATACCTCTTGGTCTAATTCCCCATCGTTAAACAGGATAGCCAAGCCTACTACTTGATCGTCTGTTGGTCGTTTGAATCTTTCTGCGCTCATTGTTCTGGTTCTTTTAGTAGTTAATTCCTTTGTTCGGTACGCTATGCGACCTGTCCAGTTGCTTTTCGTATGGCTGCCCTTGCAACCAACACAGCTTTTTTATCCCAAGTATCAGAAACTACTATTCTGCTAAGTAATTGGTCAACGGCTTCAAATAAATCTGGTGCTGCTGCCATCATTCGGGCATTTGCTTCTCTTTCCTCAATTGGTAGGTCTTTTGAAATTACAGCCACCTTTTTGCCATTGCAATAAATATCCGGCAGCGGGAATAGTCTTCCTACATACCAGTCACCTTTCGAGAAGCACGAACCGCTAACAGCACCTTGCTGCAATGCAGGCTTTTCTTCATTCAATTTTTCAGTTTCCATTGTCGTATTGGTTATCTCCTTCTATCAATGTAAGAATCCTTGTTGCTTCCAATTCCGATCACGTTGCACATCTGCTCCAGTCTGGACCGTACTCTTGGATCGTACCGCTTTTCGATTTCGTCCATAGTAAGATTGGTGGTCGCACAGGTGATCAGTCCGTGATCCACAAAATGATCGTACCGCTCAGTGATGATATCCTTCATAACCTCACGATAGTTGCCATAGTGATTCTTCGGCTCTTCATTCCCTAGATCATCAAAACATACATGGGAAAGTACTGGCCTTCCGTAATCGAACGTAACAGCCCTTGTGGTGTATTTTTCGATGTAGTGATCTCCTTTGGCTTGATACTGCTTTGCAACAGCTTCACAAGTTGTAAACGTAAACTTGCGGAATAAAACCCGGTACTCGTCATGCTGCAGGAGTGTCCTGTGTGTTCTGAATAAAATGGACTTTCCGGATCCAACGTTACCCCGGAGCATGATTCCTTTGCGCGGATCCATCCCCAGTTCTATCATCCGTGCTGTGTTACAGCTTGCCCAAGCGATGTACATATCGATCGGTGTCTGGTTCTGCTCGTCGATGACAAGCTGCTTACCCGATTCTTTTGCGACCTGTGCAACCAATACCCGCATGAATATTCTCCACGCTGTGCGATAACGGTCTACCTGCTCAGGTGTCAAAGCAAGTTGCTGCTGATCACGTTCCGAGTTTGTGTCCGTCGTTGAAGTTTTTTGGTGCGCCTGTTCCGACTGATTGAAGTCTACCAGGTCGCTGAGTTTCTTTGGTTCCATCGTAATGAAGTTTTTGCTGTTTTTTTACCAGAAGGAAGAATGAGTTTGTGAAGTGCTTCTCGTTGTTGAACTGCGTGAAGCTCTGGGTGTCGAAGTCCGCATGAAGGGCCTCGATGTTTAGGTTTCGACCAAGGATTGCCTGATCGTAAAAGTTGCGGTGATGCTTTTGGATGTACTGAGAAGGGGGGAGTGTGGATAGGATGTCGAGTCCGATACGTGTCGCAAATTCTGTCGGAAGTGGAACGGGACCCTTTCCCCCCACACCCCCTAATCCCTTTTCAATTTCATTTGCAGTTTCATTTTCATATTCAGAGTTTGCTACGCTTTTTGCTATAGCGTTTGCTTGAGCAAAATTTTGTTCTGAATGATTTTTAACTGAGGCCGATTTGTCACCGCCTTTTTTTCCTGACCTTGCTCGTATCTCGCTAATTTCATTATCCTTCACCATTCGCTTTTGGATTAGCATATCACCCTCCACCAGTAGAACTCTTTCATCTACCAGCTCCGCAAGTGATTTCTTCACGGTATGGAATTCGTAAGGCATCTGTTTAGCAAGTACAGCTGCGAAATTTTCAATTTGCTCGTCCTTTTGCTTGTGCTTTTGCTTGAGCAAAATCCGGCCATATTGTTCTGACTTGTGCATCAGACAGAGAATCCGGATATACACACCCGTTGTCTCTGCTGAGCACTGAGCCAGTTTTTCGTCGGTCAGGAAATCCTGAACGTACAGTGGGAGATATGGTTGATCGCGTAGGGCCATTATGCTACTCCCATTAATAAATGTGATTCATACAGAGCTTCTGCCCATGCTTTAACTACTACAGGTACTACTGAGTTGCCGATATACTTCTTCTGCTGTGCCTGAGTGCCTTTGAGTATATACCCGGTAGGAAATCCCTGTATTCTTAGCAGTTCATCAATTTTCAGCATGCGCATGTATATATCGATGATTCCGTACATGGCCATGAACTCCTTGATCTTCCGTGTGAACTCGCTATCGGTTTCGTAAATAATGATTACAGCTTCTCCGGTTTGGGATGAAACCATGTAGATAGGAGTTTTGTCCTGCCGTGCGATGATGGTAGGGGATGGGTCGTTGATATCGATTGCTCCCATATTGAACCACGCCGGGTTAATCAGGTAATGAGTTCGAACGGATGTGATGGTAGGGGATGGGTTTGATGCATCAACTGGAGGAGCAGTTGAGCTATTCATGTTTATCAGGTATGGCCATTTCCTATTCGCTGTAATCGTGTTTGCCGGCTTATTGATATCAGAACCCACATTGTTGAAACGCGTGTCCATAATATACGGATCAACGCTAACCAGATTCATTTTTGGAGATGGCATTACTGCTCCTGCCGGAACATCGATACTTTGTTTTTCTCCACCATTTGTAAAATCCCGCATGATGAATTGTGGTTGAACAAGAGCAGCTCCATCTTTTGTTCGAAGTGTAGGCGATGGATTATTGATATCCGTACAATTGTGGCCATTGCCATAGTAAGCAGCAATAAATGCAGGTGTAACTACTGCGTGCCTGTCTTTTGTCGTTAATGCTGGATTTGGGTTATCAATGGAATCTGCCTTTGATGAATGGTGATAGTTCACCATAAATTTAGGTTGAACCAACGATTCGTGCGGAATGGTTGTAACAGTTCCAACCGGTGAATTGATGGACGAGTTTTTATATTCCGGCTTACCTGAATAGTACTTTGAGATAAACGCTTCCTTACCACCCGCCACGAATTTTATCAAGCCTTCATAAATCCGTTCCAATGTTTTTTCTGAAAGCGGTTTTTTACGTTGGAAGATCGACACCCCTTTATCTTCAAGATTCAGAACTTCTCGGACCGGCTTCCATTTTTCTTTGTTCTCAGCAAAGAATCCTATTTCCGGCTTCCTTGCATGCGTTGGATGAGGAAATACAATAGGAAGTCCGGATGCAGCAAACAATCCAAAGTATCGTTTGCGTGATGTATAGGCACCATAGTCAGCAGCATTCAACTCTTTCCACTCGTACTCATATCCACCATTCAATGATTTCATGGTATTTACCCAACGCATGTAATCAATTCCACATTTTCGACTGATCGGCCGTCCGGTTTCATCCAGTGGTCCCCAGCTCATAAACTCAACCACATTTTCAATCCCTACATAATCCGGTTGTAATGCTTCAACATACCATGGCATATAATCGGCAAGGCTACGGCTATCAGCATTTCGTGGTAATCCACCTTTAGCCTTACTGAAATTCGTACATTCAAGAGAAGCCCAAAGCATTACCAGGGCATCCGGATATTGAATCTTAGCAACACGAAGGATATCCTGCAGGTGTTGCATGTCAATGCACTTTATGTCTTCAGTAAAATGGAGTGCGTCCGGGTGGTTTGCTTCGTGGCTTGCGATGGCCATTTCATCATGGTTTACACAGGCTATAACTTTGGACACTTTTTGTCCAAAACTCTCAGCTTGTTCAAATCCGGTTGTTACACCACCGGCCCCACAGAAAAGGTCTATAACTAAAATCATATTGTTTTTTAAGTGAAAATGAACCGATCGTTCTCGGTGACTATGGTTGTGATAAAAGGGAACTTGTCCTGTGGAACTTGTGATATCATATCCTGAAGCATTCTGGAACCGGTGAATATGATATGGTGATCTCCATTAAGTCTTATCTGGAGACACAAACAATCACCTTTACCGTCAAACTTTGAAGACTCCACCTTGAATCCGAGAACTTCAATTTCCCGATTCAGGACCTTTTGAATACGGATTTTATCCCCAATGAAACTGGGTAACGTCGGTTTTATATTAAGCTCTTTGAAATTAACGGCCATGGGTAAGTGTATTGAATAAGTTACGACCATCACAATGTTGTATCCAGCCATTGTATGATGCAATTGAGGCGCGGGTGCGATTTGATTTTAACATCCGGGCGAATCTTTGTTTGATTGATTTACGAAGGCTGGTATGGATATGGTAATGTACGTACCCCACAAAGTCTACACCCCGGGCTTGAACCGGAAACACCTGATAGTTTTCTTTCAAACTAAGCTTCAACTGGTGGGCGGTATATGCTTTAACCTTCTCCAGTATCTTATGCAGCGAATCTTTGTCAGCAGAAAAGAACACCATGTCGTCCAAATACCGGAAGTAATGTTTTACCCCCAGCTGCTCCTTAATCCAATGGTCCATCCCGGACAAATAGAAGTTGGCAAAATATTGACTCAGGTAGTTTCCAATAGGTAGGCCTGGTGCCGAGTCGATAATTTCATCCAGTAGCCACAGAAGATCCTTGTCCTTAATCTTTCGGCGAATCAGGACCTTTAAAACCTGATGGTCTACATTGGGATAGTACTTTTTGATATCAATCTTCAGGCAATAACGGGTTTGGACTTCATCCCTGAGTGCCCTTCTTACTGCAAAGGATGCCGCATGTATTCCACGACCCTTAATGCAGCTGAACGTATCAGCGGTGAAAGATGCGACAAATACAGACTCCAAAATATTCATGATGGCATGGTGTACAATACGATCAGGAAAGAAAGGGAGGCGGTATACCTCCCTCTCTTTTGGTTCATAAACTTTAAATGTTGTATATCCAGATGTGCTATAAGTTTTGTCGATCAGCATATTTTGTAAACGAATCAGATTGCATCCCCGCTGCCGGTCATGAATCTTAACTCCGTACTGATCCGACTTACCCTTGCGGGCTTTCTTATCAGCCAGTACCAGATTATTCATACTTATGATTCGTTGGTATATATTGCTTAATCGTTTCATTCTTTGCTGTCCTGGTCTTCTTCTCGGCCATATGGCCAATACCAAAGCCCATTCTTTATAGGTTTATTTTTTGCACTGATGGCACGGTTTATAGGGTAAATTCTATCAGCATAACTGGGAACTGACATTCGAATTCGAGTTATCGTTATCGTAGTCGTTGTACGAGACACTGGAGCCTGACACACGAGCGAACAAACAGTTCAACCCTATACAACCTAAGGCCGTTATTTTATCAGAAAAAAGTCGCAGTACACGTCTTCGAACTGCGTCGCACCGTACTGGCAACCCTCTTCACTCAGGTAGCAAAGCCGGGAACCGACAGCCGAAGTCGAGATAACGCGATCGCAGTCGAAGTACGAGACACCGGAGCCCGATGGTTGTTCGGGTGATGCAGCAATTTCCATCCATGGGTAATGTTTCCACTGAGTACCGTTGGTGTTATTCCAATCGGGAGTCCACTCCACACCACCATTTTCTTCTTTATTGATCGCTGCCACAATCACCTTGAGTTTGCGGTAAGCGATTTCGTCTGAAGAAAGGTGAGGGATAACCAGGGCCGGAAGTACAGCCTCGGGTGTTGTGCCCATAAACACACAGGCATCTTCGAAAGTTTTAATGTTACTGTTCATATTGGATTTGTTAAAGGGTCATAAAATTGTTGTAGTGAGATTGGAACTGCTTTGCGGCATACTCAGCCAGCTCGCGAGATTTGTAGCAAAGCCGGGAACCGACAGCCGAAGTCGAGATAACGCGATCGCAGTCGAAGTACGAGACACCGGAGCCCGACATGTTAAACCACGGATAGTATTTATACTCACTTGAGTCACTCCAATCTGGTTCCCAATCTTCATTCAACGCCCGGGCAATAATTGTGAGTTCGAGAGCTGACCGTGCAGCAATCATATCTGCATCCTTGCCAGCATAAGCAAGTAGGACATGCGCATCTTCTGAAACACCAACTGCTTCAATCGCATCCTGAAGTGTTTTGATGCGATCCGTGATTTTTTCAGGAGTGTTTAATTCCGGAATCAGATCCGTTAAAAGTTTCTTTCCTACTTTATCTGCCGATTTGTAGGCCTTCAAAGCATTAGCTCTGGTAATGGTTACTGTTTGTGCCATGTTATTTCTTGATCATTATTTTTTCGTACAGCGGAGTAAACTTTTGGCCGAACTCTTTAGCCATGTCACTTGTTGGGAAGCAAAGCCGGGAACCGACAATCGAATTCGAGTAATCGTGAACGTAGCCGCCGTACGAGACACCGGAGCCCGATGACATATCAAACCATGGGTAATACTTCCATTGGTCGCTATTCGTCCAGTCCGGTTTCCAATCCTTACACCAATGCTCTGCCAGGACCCACAACATTTCAATTGCATTATGTGCATGCTGGCGATCTGTTGTTGGATTTGAGAATGGGAGGTTCTCATCAGGATCAATACCCAAAGCTTTGCACGCTTGACGATAGAGCATCATGATTTCATCCGGTGTTGCAGTTACATCCCGAAGTTGATTAAGAATAGTAGTCAGCTGCTGAACTTCATCAGTTGGCAGTTTTGATGTGGCCATTTCAATGACCTGGTCGAGGACCTGATTTTGTTTGTTGGTTTCCATGTTATATAATTTAGCGGGTTAAAATTTGTAGCGCGGGGTGGATTCGAACCACCGACCTCTGGGTTATGAACCCAGCGAGCTACCACTGCTCTACCGCGCGATGTGAAGAGGGCAGGAGTTGAACCTGCATGATGCGTAACCGTAAAATCCTAATAAAACAACTACGAAAAATCAGGCCTACTGTTCCACCACCTCTCCATGTGCCCGGATCGCTCTTTTGTTAAGTGCTGCCACCGGGCGGGGGCCGAACGTCGTTCCCGTTCTTGTCAGCCGATCCCCATCGGCATATCACCAACTACCGCACCCCTGCGGTATCTTTTACTCCGGCACCTGGTTGAGTGCGGGCAATGCGATAATGTTCAGCAACGGTTTTTTCAAACAAGTCGAACGCCGGTAAATATCCCATCACTTCGGTTTCGGTATGCTTACTTGTATCTGATATAAGCTCTACCCGGACCACATGCTTTTTAGATCCTGCTCTACGAAGAGTTATCTTCTGACCAGTCATAGGAATAACGGCCATGTTTAGTATTGGGAATTCGCTCATAGAATCACGATCTCCTTTCCGGCGAAAACATACTGCTCGATTACTTCTCGAGTAAACTCCTCGACCAAGATTTGTGCACCTATATAAATAGCTCGTTCAACCCGATCACCTTCGAGGCTATCATTATCATCAACTCCTTTAAAATCCATGTGCACAGTTGCGTATTCAATAATATCCTGGACAAGGACCTGCGCATCAAAATAACTTGTGCCTTCTTCTTCCATGCATTCACGGTAGCAGAAGGAGAATTCTATAATGCCGTTACGATTACACATATGCTCAATAAATATTTTCCGGCCTTTAAGGGATTGGGTTGGAATTAAGGAGAGGGCCTCAGGCATGCGCATATTTAAATGCTTGTACTGCAACCGGAGCCATGCCGCCAAATGGATATTACATTCCAATGTAAGATTGGTAAGCTCAGTCATTAAGAACGCTGCTTCTTCCTTGAATCCGTATTCATCCAGTTCAGAGATCAGCTCGACGGCAATTGAATAATCAGTTGACTGTGGAGTCTCTGAGTTAATCACCCTTCTGAATTCGTTGGTGATGCGTTCAACCGTTTTATGCATGAGCATAAGGCAGGTCGCTTCTGATTTGATCCCCCAGATGAATTGATCTGGTGTAATTGAGGTTTCGATTTTTTGGGTTAGATTTGTCATGGTGATATACTTTAGCGGGTGTGTCATAGCATCAGGCCTTACGGATTCTTCCATGAGGCTTTTTGCTTTTAAAATAGGTTTTGAATGATTGCGCCATTTCATCCTGGCGATGCTTGTATTCACGGCGCAGCAATATGTACTGAACCGCAAACCATATCAGAATAAGTGCAGTGAACATGAAACGCTCGGCGTTTTCAAGTCCGAAGAAGTAGCTAACTATTTCCATTGTTTGATCTTAATTTCCGTCTGTAATGGTTCACGCTTGGTTTGTCAGAAGTCTTTACCTTTTTTACACCACTGATGGTAAGCAGGAGACTTTTGATCTCAGACACTTCCTTTACCAGGGCTTGAATCTGTATTGAATCCTCCTTACTCATTTTACTTTACCATTTCTGATTCGTTGATATCAACCTCCTCGGTCAGTTCAACTGTGGCTTTGGTGTGCTTACGGAAGGCATTCAAAAAAGGTTTGTCAGTCAACGATTCGTTGTTATGCTTTGCCCACCGAGCGATAGTCTGTTCGTGAAGCATTAAGTCAGCAGCAATCGACTTGCGTAAGCGGGGCTGCTCAATCAACATCACGCGGAATACCTTTTTTAACTGGACTTTTTTCATACCTTCGTTAATTATTATTGAACAAATGTAAAGTGATTTACCACGTAATGTCAAATGGATTTCACATTAAGTTATCCACATACTAATGCACTATGTCACACGATGGAAAAATATTAGCCGAGTTCCTTAAAAAGCAGAACCTTAACGCGAATCAGGTAGCAAACACTATGGGTTTGTCCCGGCAAAACCTGTACTACCACTTGAAGCAGGCGACGATTGATGATGGATTTAAAAGCAAACTTGCAGCATATGGGTTCAATGCATTTAATGTGAAACCATTTACCATAAAGAATGGTCGCCCATACTACGATGTTGATGCAGCTGCAGGAGCTGTAAGCACTTTTGATGATAAAACAGAGACTCCGGCCGCACAGGTTTCTTTTCCGGGTTTTCAAGATTGCGACTTTTGGATTAACTGCTTTGGAGATAGTATGTACCCTCTATATCAGTCTGGTGAAATAATCGCTTGTAAGAAGATTGAAAAGGCGTTGGTGCCATTTGGAGAAGCGTTTTTGGTTAGACTTCGAGACGGTAACCGGTATATTAAGTATATTCGAAAGAATACTAAGCCGAGCAGATGGAGCTTGGTAAGTGAGAATAAGGATAAGTACGATCCATTCGAGGTGAATATTGATGATGTGATAGATGTCTGGATCATAAAAGGAAAACTCAAAAGAAACCAGATATGAGATACATTATACTACTATTGATTACTTTGATCCCCCTTGCATCTGATGCTCAAATGTATCAAGTGTATTTTGCGCCCAAATACAGTAAGTCGATATTTATTGTAAAGGATAGTACCACCACACTTGACAAGATTAAAACCGTGCTTATTATGAACGGTTATACCATTGCAAGCCAAACCGAAACCTCTATTAAAACTGAGTTTACTTCACTTAATAATAGTCCACTTGACAAAATCAATTTTACAATAACCGATGTAACCTTAGACTCAGGAAAGTACTGGGTATTCAAAGGTGTATTTGACAATTCTACTCGTGGCAACATAGCGATGAATAGTTTTGCAGGATCTTCATCAACGCTTGAATTTAAGAATGATATCTCAGCGCATAGTCCCAATACCCGCTCTGGAAAGGCCTTTATTGAAATGATCCGGATTGCACAACAGTTTAATAAGGCACTGAACTTTGGACCAGGTACAAAGAAGGGATACGTCAGATTTGAACTTATGAATAGTAAATAGAAATAATTCACAACACAATGGATTTTAAAGACCAAATCAAGCAGCTCTCTGAACGCGTTTCGAAACTCAAAGATTCGATCCAAACAGAAGAGGCCACCAAAAACGCTTTTATTATGCCATTTATAAGAGCACTTGGATATGATGTGTTCAATCCCCACGAGGTGGTGCCGGAATTCATTTCAGACATTGGATTGAAGAAAGGAGAAAAGATTGATTACGCCATTTTTAAAGATGGTGATCCAATACTTTTGGTTGAATGTAAACACTGGCAGGAGAACCTGGACCTTCACGATGGACAACTTCTGCGTTATTTCCATGTAAGCAAAGCAAAGTTCAGCCTACTCACCAATGGAATCGTTTACCGGTTTTATTCAGACCTGGAGGAGAAGAACAAAATGGATGAGAAACCGTTTTTGGAATTCAATATCTCAGAAATCAGGGACAACAATATTGAAGAGTTAAAGAAATTTCATAAGTCATATTTTAACGCAGAATCAATCTCGGCGACGGCAAACGAGTTAAAGTATTTGAATGAATTGCGGGTATTGATTTCAAGAGATCTTAGTGCGCCATCCGATGGTTTTGTTCGCTTATATGCCTCACAGGCATACTCCGGTAGGTTAACTGAAAAGGCGATGGAGCAATTCAAAGATTACACCACAAAGGCCTGTACTGCATTATTAAACGATCTTGTAACTGCCAGGCTCCAAAGCGCCCTGAAGAAAGAAGAAGAGAGCATGGTGGCCGAAGCTCCGGTTGCACCTCCAAGAATTGAAACAACTGAAGAGGAGATGTTTGCCCATATCATTGTTAAAGCAATTTTGGCAAAAGAGTTAGACCCATCGAGGGTATTCATGAGGGATGCCCAGTCATACTGCTCAATAATTCTTGATGATAACAACCGCAAACCATTAGCAAGACTTTACTTTAATGGGACCAAAAGACAAGTTGGTTTGTTTGAAGCCGGTAGGTCGGAAGTTAAGTATCAGCTCGAAAGGGTTGAAGACCTGTATACTTATTCAGACAAGCTTTTATCCTGCGTACAATCATATATGAGTAATTCCAATATCAATGACCCTGGGGCACAACATACGAATAGCACGCAAGAAGAAGGGGCTTAGTCAGGAGGATTTTGCGAAGATTATGGATATCTCCCAGGGGTATTTGTCGCACCTTGAAAATAACTCCCGGGAACCAAGCATTGATATACTAATTCGTTTGAAAAAGAAACTTGGAACTACATACGAGCAACTGCTCGAGAGTAAATAACCGATTCAATAACCGTATCAATTTGGAGCGATAATGGCAAAAACTGAAAATATCACCCAACGTATTTACTGGTGTTCCGGGCTGCAAAATCCGGATATCGCTAAACCCGCCATCTCCACCTTCGCCCGCCATAGCTCCTCGTTCACGAGGAGCGACGGCGGGCTTTTTAAGTTTTACGGTATATTAAAGTGTATTCAAGGCGGGCTTGCTCCTTCGTGCACTGTCGCTATAGTTAAAGTGCAGGTTCCTAACGCTTCAGCGATACCTTGCTCTGCCGAAGTGGCTATGCGGCGGCGACGCGGAAATTAAATCTAAGAAACTATCAATTAAAGACTGATAAATATTGGATAATATGTAATACATAAATGTTATATATTTGGTAAAATTCATGTTAGCTATGAAAAAAGTATTCACCTTAATAACAGCTGTATGCCTAATATTTATTCAGGCTCGAGCTCAACAAATACAAACTGGTCTGATTGGATATTGGCAATTGGATAGCAATTTCAATGATCTATCCGGCTTAGGTAATAATGGCACTTCTGTAGGGTCACCTGTTATTGGTCCTGATGTAAATGGTACTGCAAATAGGGCTTTAACGTTTAATGGTACAAGCCAATACATTAAAGTTGGGGATATTCTGGATTCAGTTTTTGCAAAATCACCAAAGGCGACATTTTCTATTTCTTTCTGGGCAAAAACAAATCAATTATCGGCGACCCAAGGAGATAATGTCATTATTGCAAAATCCGGAGCAGGATCCAGCGGTCCTTATCAGTGGTATATGTTACATGAAAATAACGGGAATATTGTTGCTCTTATTGCTTATTCAACTACGGCATCAACGAACTTTTATGAAGTAAAATCACAATCAACTGTGAACACTAATCAATGGTTTCATGCTGTATTAACTTACGATGGTAATCAGTTGAACAATGCGGACCGAATCAAGATTTATGTCAATAAGCAAGCTGGAGTATTCTCAAGAAGTGCTGGAGCTGGAGGAACAACAACCATTAATACAACGCAAGAGATAACAATAGGGGGAACATACTTATCCGGAAATCCAGTGAATGGTTATGAAGGAACAATTGATGAAATTAGAATTTATAACCGTGTATTGAACATGGCGGATATAGATTCATTAAATAGTTATAAGATTAGCGTACCACCACCTCCACCGTCTCCACCAGTAGGACTTGTGGCATATTGGCCATTGGATAGTAATGTCAAGGATTATTCAGGTTTCAATTTTGATGGTACTAAAATAAATGGACCTGTTGTCGAAAGTGATGTAAATGGAAACATGGGATCACATGCATTTAATGGTACTACTCAATACATCAAATATGGTGATATTTTGGATTCAGTATTTGCCAAAACTCCGAATGCTAAATTCTCGATCTCATTCTGGGCAAATACACTTCAGTACTCATCAACACAGGGTGACAACGTGATTATAGCCAAATCGGGGGCAGGATCTTCAGGACCATATCAATGGTATGTATCACATGAGAAAGACAGTTCAGTAGTTGTCCTTATTTCATATGCAACACTCGCTGGTGTAAATTATTACGAAGTTAAATCGCCAACAAAAGTCCCAATAAACGAGTGGTTTCATGGAGTCATTACCTATGATGGTTCACTGGACTCCAATGCCGACAGACTTAAAATATTTATCAACAAACAACCCGGTATCTATTCCCGAAGTTTGGGATCCGGAGGGACCACAACTATTAACAGTGTACAAGAAGTAACGATTGGAGGAACGTACTCTTCCGGTAATCCAACAAATGGATATCAGGGACGAATTGATGAAGTAAGATTATATGATATAGTTTTGGGATCGACAGCTATCGATACACTTTACATGTATAAAAAACCAGTATCGCCGCTTCCTCCTCCAATGGGTCTTGTGGCATACTGGCCGCTCGACAGCAATACCAATGATCTTTCAGGCAATGGATATCATGGAACCAATGTGGGTTCTCCTGTTGCAGTTTCAGATGTAAATGGCAACCTGGCAAAGGCTTACAGTTTTAACGGAACCAGTCAGTATATCAAATGTGGAGATATCCTGGATTCGCTCTTTTCCAGAAACCCGTCAACACGATTCTCAAT
>JBAYIE010000012.1:0-99617 GCA_041665785.1 Bacteroidia bacterium
CCTGTTGCTCCCGTGTTTCCTGTTAATCCAATGATGCCTTGTGCACCCGTCGCTCCTATAATTCCAGTATCACCTTTTAAGCCATTGAGACCTTGAGATCCTGTTGCGCCTGTATTTCCGGTTAAGCCAATGATGCCTTGTGCACCTGTAGCTCCGGTAATTCCTGTATCACCTTTTAATCCGGTGAGTCCTTGTGAGCCTGTTGCTCCCGTGTTTCCTGTTAATCCAATCACACCTTGTGCACCCGTCGCTCCTGTGATTCCAGTATCACCTTTTAAGCCAGTGAGACCTTGAGATCCTGTTGCGCCTGTGTTTCCGGTTAAGCCAATGATGCCTTGAGCACCTGCAGCTCCTGTGATTCCAGTATCACCTTTTAAGCCAGTGAGACCTTGAGATCCTGTGGCTCCGGTATTTCCGGTTAATCCAATGATGCCTTGTGCACCTGTGGCTCCGGTAATTCCGGTATCACCTTTTAATCCGGTGAGTCCTTGTGAGCCTGTTGCTCCCGTGTTTCCTGTTAATCCAATGATACCTTGAGCACCTGTCGCCCCGGTAATTCCTGTATCACCTTTTAAGCCAGTGAGGCCTTGAGAGCCTGTTGCACCTGTGTTTCCGGTTAAGCCAATTAAACCTTGAGCACCTGTTGCTCCGGTAATTCCTGTATCACCTTTTAATCCGGTGAGGCCTTGCGAGCCCGTTGCTCCCGTGTTTCCAGTTAATCCGATCAATCCTTGTGCACCTGTCGCTCCGGTAATTCCTGTATCACCTTTTAATCCGGTGAGTCCTTGTGAACCTGTTGCGCCTGTATTTCCTGTTAAGCCAATTAAACCTTGAGCACCTGTTGCTCCGGTAATTCCGGTATCACCTTTTAATCCGGTGAGTCCTTGAGATCCTGTTGCACCGGTATTTCCGGTTAATCCTATTGAACCTTGTGCTCCCGTGGCTCCTGTTATTCCGGTATCACCTTTCAATCCGGTGATGCCCTGAGCGCCTGTTGCGCCTGTGTTTCCGGTTAATCCTATTAAACCTTGTACTCCCGTGGCTCCTGTTATTCCAGTATCACCTTTTAATCCGGTGAGTCCTTGAGATCCTGTTGCTCCGGTATTTCCGGTTAATCCTATTGAACCTTGTGCTCCCGTGGCTCCTGTTATTCCGGTGTCACCTTTTAAGCCTGTGAGACCTTGAGAGCCTGTTGCGCCTGTGTTTCCTGTTAAGCCAATCAAACCTTGTGCTCCCGTGGCTCCTGTTATTCCAGTATCACCTTTTAATCCGGTGAGGCCCTGAGCGCCTGTATTTCCTGTTAAGCCGATCAAACCTTGTGCTCCCGTGGCTCCTGTTATTCCGGTATCACCTTTTAATCCAGTGAGACCCTGAGCGCCTGTTGCACCAGTATTTCCGGTCAATCCTTGAGCTCCTGTTGTTCCTGAATCACCTTTCAAACCTGTGAGTCCCTGTGGTCCTTGAGGACCGGCTGGTCCGGGTACAAAATTCAATGCAAAGGGCACACTGAGCAATTCCGATATTCCCATAGTAATGAAACCAGTTCCAAAATCGGCTTCAATTTCCATCCATTTTGAACCGGTTGCCCAGTTGATGGTTGGAAAATCCCCCGATATCTTTACTCCTCTGCCCATCTCGAGCACGATAAGGCCGTATTGATTGGTTGTTGCCGAATGGGTCTCCTGGTAAACTGCAGGACCGGTTGCCCCACCTTCATGTATGGTTGCCTTTAGATTCACAACTGCATTGGCAATCGGATTGCCCGAAGCATTCCGCACAATCGATTGATACTTGAAGGCTTGTGGAACCTGAGCATAAGTTGCTGCAGACAGAAAACAAAATGAACAAAGTAAAAAGGCCGTTTTAAAAAAAGGTAATTTCATAATTTTTGCAATAAGCGTGCTTTGTATAATCCTCTATTTGTTTAAATAGATGGTTCCTTTTAAAACAGGTGAGGAATCACCCGGATAAAACAAGTAGAAATATGTGCCTACGGGTAGTTTATCTCCACCCATACTTAATCCAGAAGTGGATTTTCCATCCCAATCATTTTTATATGGACTTGCTTCAAACACTTTATTCCCCCAACGATTGTAAATAACGAATGCGTTGTTGGGATATATACTCAACCCTGTTATAATAAACAGGTCGTTGATTGCATCATTGTTTGGAGAAAACCCTTCCGGAATAAAAAAACCTTTCACTACCGGGATGACCAACAGATCCGGTTGGTGAAATCCCTGAGTAAGCATATGATTGGTTCCTGCTGCCGTTTCAACGATCACTTCTCCGATGGTCCAGTCCATAGACATACCGGGAGCGTTGGCTGTTGCACCTGCCGAACTTATAACAGCGCGGGAGATGAATTGAGCATTTGCTGTATGCTGGAATATCAGCATCAAAAACACAAACGATAATCCAAACTTTAGACGATAAAAATGATACTTGTTTAACACGGTTCAAAGTTGGTGCACATTGAACGAAAACTTATTACATAACTAAAAGTCTAACTTGTATTATTCACGGCGATTCCTTTGATATAGCTGCATTCCATGACTTTGCTCATGCATGGAACGATAAAAAATAACATTTATAAAAAATGAAACTGTTTGCATGCAGTACTTTAGCTAACTTGTGCAGATGGATGGAATTATGAGCACCTTATTGACGAAAGATGCAACAGTTTTGAGTTTTAGAAATAAAAAAAGCGCATTTGGACTAAATGCGCTTTTAGTGTGAGTGTGAGTCCCGATAGCTATCGGGAGAGCCTTGAGGGAAAATGCAGCTTTTTTCAGACTTTGAACAGTATGAAATAGTTGAACATACTCATTCCGTAATCATTTGAGATACTACCCGTAAACTATCATATAACATCAACCTTAGTACTCTTTTACCTGCATCAGTTTTGAAATACAATTCCCTTCGCAAAGCGTCAGATTTTACATAATAGTATTCACAAAATATTGGAACGAAAGGTCTTCTGGGAGCTGTACTTTTTGATTTGCCTTCGCTATGTTCTGACATTCTCCTCTCGAAATCGGCGGTGTAACCAATATAAAATTGTCTGTCCTTTAAACTATAAAGAACATAGACTGCATAGGCAGGATGTTTCATAGGATTTGAATTTTATGCAAACTAGATAACAACTATTGACTATGTAATTCGAATAGCAGATTAATTATGAGGAATTGAAATCCGGTATTGCAATAGCATCCAGATTAAGTTAATTAATTGGACGCTTGCTTTGAAGCGTGACTGAATCAGAGCGAAGCACGTTTCAGTCTCTGCTTCAATGAAAAAAGCCATCCAGACTGAGTGGCTTTGTGCTTTAATCGAGCCTGCAGTAGAAAAGCTCGCTTCGCTCTCTTTACACTGCAGGGCGATGCGGCGAATAAGTATTTTGAACTTTTAGGCAAAAAAAACCACTCGGACTGAGTGGTTTTAAGTGATTTTGGCGCCTGAAGTAGAGAACTCCTATCGTCGTTCACACTTCAGGGCCATGAAGGGTGCAGCTCTGCTGCTCTCCTTCATGGCTCCCCGGGCTGGGCTCGAACCAGCGACCCCATGATTAACAGTCATGTGCTCTAACCAGCTGAGCTACCGAGGAGTTTCTCCTTTTTTTTTCCTTTTCACTTTACTACCCTCGTCTTTTGGACGAGGCTCTGAAACTGGCGAAATCAAAGATTTCTTGTTTCAGAACCAGCTGAGCTACCGTGGAGTTTCCTTAAAAAGGGATGCAATAATAGGATTTCAAGCCTAATTCCACAATCTTTGCGCGAAATATTTTTAAAAAAGTTCATTATGAGTTTATTAGTAATTGGCAGTGTTGCCTTCGACGCGATTGAAACCCCTTTTGGTAAAACCGATAAAATTGTTGGTGGTGCCGCTTCTTACATCAGCCTTGCTTCCAGCTATTTTACCAGCCATACTAACCTGGTGGCTGTGGTAGGCGAAGATTTTCCCCAATCGTTTATCGATACCCTTAACCGCAAAGGTGTAAATACCGAAGGCTTGCAAATCAAAAAAGGCGAGAAATCATTCTTCTGGTCGGGTAAGTACCATACCGATATGAACAGCCGCGATACCCTGGTTACAGAACTCAATGTACTGGGTGATTTTGACCCGATTATTCCTGAGTCTTATCAACATTGCGATTTTCTGATGCTAGGCAATTTGAGCCCTCAGGTACAACTGCTGGTTACCGAACGTCTCGTAAAAAGACCAAAACTGGTTGTTCTGGATACCATGAATTTCTGGATGGAAATTGCTATGGATGATTTGAAAAAAGTATTGAAGAAAATCGATGTGCTCACCATCAACGATGAAGAGGCACGTCAGCTCTCCGGCGAATATTCTCTGGCCAAAGCGGCCATCAAAATTCAGGAGATGGGGCCACGCTACCTCATCATTAAGAAAGGTGAAAACGGCGCCCTCCTGTTCCACGGAAAAGAGGTGTTTTTTGCTCCAGCCCTGCCTTTGGAAGATGTATTTGACCCAACCGGAGCGGGCGATACCTTTGCCGGTGGATTCATAGGCTACCTGGCCAAAACTGATGATATTTCTTTCGAAAACATGAAAAACGCCATCATCTACGGATCGGCCATGGCTTCCTTTTGTGTAGAGAAATTTGGTACCGAACGAATCCTTGATTTGACGGAAGCGGAAATGAACAGCCGTATCAATATTTTCAAGAGCCTTGTGAAATTTAATCTGGCTGCACTGTAATTTGGCAAACACAAGGCTTTTGTTACATTTGCCCCCGTTATTATAAACCAAAAACACATCATGTCAGGAAAAGAAAGTGTTATTAAACACAGTTCGGAAAACCCCTTCGAATCGATGAAAAAACGGTTCGATATTGCTGCTAAGATTATTGGCCTGGAAGAAGGCGACTACAATGTATTAATTGCCCCGCAAAAAGCGGTAATCGTGAATATCCCGGTTACTATGGACGATGGTAAAGTAAAAGTATTTGAAGGATTTCGCGTAATACACAATGCCAACCTGGGTCCATCCAAAGGAGGTATACGTTATTCGATGGATGTGAATCTGGATGAAGTGAAAGCCCTGGCTGCCTGGATGACCTGGAAATGCGCCGTAGTAGGCATTCCTTACGGTGGTGGTAAAGGAGGTATCAAATGCGATCCGCGTTCCATGAACAAAGGTGAACTGGAACGCCTTACCCGCTCGTATACCGATCTGATGGTAGATGTATTCGGACCGGATAAAGATATTCCTGCTCCCGATATGGGTACAGGTCAACAGGAAATGGCCTGGATCATGGATGAATATTCCAAATTACTGGGTCGCTCACAACCTGCCGTAGTTACAGGTAAGCCTGTAGTTCTGGGCGGTTCACTCGGTCGTGTGGAAGCTACCGGACGTGGCGTTATGGTTTCTACCCGTGCTGCTCTGGCTAAATTGGGCATCAGTCCGGTTGGAACAACTTGTGCCGTTCAGGGTTTTGGTAACGTAGGTTCTATTTCTGCCAAATTGCTGGCTATGCAGGGTATGAAAATAGTAGCTATTTCCGATATCAGTGGCGCGTACCACAATCCGGATGGAATTGATGTGGAAGCAGCATTGACGTATCGCGATGGCAATAAAGGCACCCTGGAAGGATTTAAAGGCGGGAAGGTGATCTCCAATGCTGAATTGCTTGAACTGGATGTAACCGTTCTGGTACCTGCAGCCATGGAAGATCAGATCAACGATGAAAATGCCGATCGGATCAAAGCCAAACTGATTGTTGAAGGTGCCAACGGCCCTACTTCGGCCAGTGCCGATGATATCCTGAATAAAAAAGGAGTAATGGTAGTACCGGATATTCTGGCCAACGCCGGTGGAGTTACCGTTTCTTATTTCGAGTGGGTACAAAATCGTTTGGGTTACTACTGGACTGAAGAACGCGTATACCGCCGTGCCGACCGTGTAATGAAAACTGCATTCGAAGGCGTTTATCAGGCTTCTGTTAAATACAATATTCCAATGCGTATTGCTGCTTATGTAGTGGCCATTCAAAGGGTTGCCGATGTTGAAAAACTACGCGGTAAATTCGGACTCTGATATTTCCTCACCAAAACCCGGAACGACGTGAAGACTTGTCTTCTCTGACTTCCGGGTTTTTTAATTTTAAAACTATGTTACATAAAGAAGGTAGAGCCACTATTCTCATTTCGCTTATTGTACTGTTTGCCCTAAACGCTCTGGTGAGCTATTTGTTTACCGATATGCAATGGTTGCAGGATTTGGTATTGGGCATTTCTGTTATTTTACTGGTGATTGTATTGCAGTTTTTTCGCAACCCTCCCATCACCCCTACCCTTGGCGAAAACCTGGTAATCTCGCCGGCCGATGGCAAGGTGGTGGTTATTGAAGAAGTGGTAGACGAAGAATACTTCAAAGGCAAATGCCTGCAGATTTCAGTATTCATGTCACCCTTTAATGTTCACGTAAACCGCAATCCGGTAAGCGGATTGGTAAAATATTTCAAATACCATCCGGGAAAATACCTGGTAGCCTGGCATCCTAAATCGTCGACCGAAAACGAACGTACCACAACAGTAATTGAAACTCCTTCGAAAAAGCAGGTATTGTTCAAACAAATTGCAGGGGCTCTGGCCAAACGCATAGTTTGGTATCTAAAAGAAGGAGATCAGGTAAATCAGGCCGCCGAGATGGGTTTCATTAAATTCGGATCACGCGTTGATGTATTGTTACCCCTCGGCTCAAAAGTTAATGTTTCGTTAAATCAGAAGGTTAAGGGTGGCCGAACCGTGCTGGCCGAAATATAATATACGGAAAATAGATTATCTTCGTTAAACCAAGACATTATACGAACACCATGAAAAAACTTCTTATTATAGCGGCATTTGTTGCACTGGGTGCATCAGCCTATGCACAGGAACCTGTTAAACAAAAAGCTAAAGAAACAACCGAATTACAGGCACCGGTTAACGCTCCGAAAGATGCCAACGTTTCCAACACTACTACGGTAACCAAAGATGCCGACAAAAAAGAGTGCACCACTGCAGAGAAAAAAGCATGTGGTGATACCAAAAAAGGTAAATCGTGCTGCTCACACAAATCCAAAACTGCTTCGAAAGACTAATCTCTTTTTAGCTATACGTAAAAAACGCATTGGGAATATTCTCAATGCGTTTTTTGTTTGCAATGAGGGACGGGTTTATCTGTAATGCTCCTCCTTGTTAACGATTAACTAATAACTCAATAACAAATTACGAAGTACTGATTACAAAGTACGAAGTAGCTAACCATTGAAATATCACTAAATATCGCAAAAACTCATTAACCAATAACAGCTGCCGGGTTAGGAAAATTTCTTTTTGAAACGAACACAATTACATACTTACATAATTACAAGGTACAAATTACGAAGTACGAAGTAGCTAACCAGGTAAGCACTACTCGGTAAGTACGGGCATTACATGTAATGCCTTTAAAGAGCCATGAGATCCTTGAATTTCACCGCCTGCCGGCGACTAACCTCCACCTTGCTTCCATCCTTCATATAAATCAGGAATCCGGAATTGAAAAAAGGTTCGATGCGATCGATGAAGGCTGTATTGATAATCTGCTGCCTGTTTGCGCGAAAGAAATGTTGCGGATTCAGACGTTCATCCAATGCATTAAGCGTTTTATGAATCAAGGGCTGATATTTATCGAAATGTATCTTGGCGTAATTTCCGGCCGATTCAATTAATCGAACATCCGACAGTTTTACAAACCAGCATTTTTCGCCATCGCGGATAAATACCTGATCCGATAAGGTCAGACGCGACTTTGAAAACCCCTGACTGATCTCCGTGATTTCCTTCTTCACCCGGCTAATGGCTTCTCTGAGTCGCGACGATTGAACAGGTTTTAGTAAATAATCCATCGCATTTACTTCAAATGCTTTGATGGCAAATTCGTTATACGCTGTAGTAAAAATTACGTAAGGCGTTTCAATTAATTCTTCGAGTAAATCGAATCCCGATTTTTCGGGCATTTCAATATCGAGGAACATGAGTTGTGGTTTCAATTGATCCACCAGCTCAATTGCTTCATCAGCATTGGAAGCTTCTCCGACAACTTCTATATCAGAAAATTCTTTGAGAAGTTCTTTCAATCCCTCGCGGGCCAGACGTTCGTCGTCAACCAGAATTGCTTTTATGCTCATAACGGTAATTCAATATGGGTAAGTACACGAGATTCGTTTTTATTGCAAATAGTAAACACCGCTTTATCGTCGTACAACAGGCGTAGTCGCTCACGTGTATTTTCAACTCCCAATCCTTCATGTCCGGGCTTGGGTTTAAACTGTCCGGTGTTTTCAATATCGATGTGCAGGAATTGTGCGTTTTTGTGTGCTTTCAAATGAATATCTCCTCCTGTTTTCGAAAGCGAAATTCCATGTTTAACGGCATTCTCCACCAGCGTTTGCAACATCATAGGTGGAACCATACACTCATTGGCTTCGGGTTCAACTTCAAAACGCGTTGTTAATCTTTCCTCAAACCGGATCGACTCAATGGATAAATAATCTTTCACCGTTTGCAATTCTTCCTTCAACGGAATCGTATTCTGCCTTCCGTGGTAAAGCGAACTGCGCAAGAGTCCGCTGAGCCGGTTAATGGATTGTTTGGCGGTGTCGGGATTGATATCGATCAGCGTCCGGATACTGTTGAGTGAATTGAATAAAAAATGCGGATTAAGCTGGGTCTTCAGGTTGTGAAAAGCGTTCTCTTTTACCGCAGCTTCCAGACGGTAACGTTCCTTTTCGGCTTCAAGCAAACGCTCCCAATATTGAAACAAATGATAAGTCAGCGACCACAACAAAACGTATTTACTCAGGTTGAAAAAGTAACCGAAAACAAATCCAACAGTAAATGGGATGCGTTGAAAAATGGGGAAAGTGTACCGATCCATGGGTATGTTTACGGCAGCCATTAACAACGACATCAGCACAACAGCAATGATTCCACGGGGAATAAGTTTGTATAATGGAAGGTTGAGCCACCCCCGCCTGATCAGCAACAAACGATATGCATGTGTTAACACTATGCCCAATACAAAGTTTACAAAGGCATTCAATAACAACCCGAATCGAAATCCATCGAGCGTTAAATACCCGATCAGTTCGAGCATGATAAAGAGGAACCATCCTCCAATCTGGCAAAGCCAATACAGATTTTCTTTACGAATAGTAGCCATAAAATTCAGACAACAGGTTTACGAATAATTTTAATACCCGGTGCAAATAAAGCCAATTCCTGTTTGCGTATGCATTCACGGGAGGTACTTTGCCTTTTGGCACAGCTCAATGGACCCAGGAGTCCATAACCCAGTAAGAAAATAATCAGTATGCCTGTTTTCATAAGGTGGTTTTCTTTGAGACTCGAATATACATAGCGAAGGATGCATCCCGCATTCAGGATTCCGTAATGGGTCGGAATTTGGGTTAAAGGGAAAAAAGGACTGCCTCAATTTATAGGCACAGATTCCGGTATGTGGGTAAACAGCTTAGGGATTATATGCCGCAAAAGCCAAATTTGATGTGCCCTGAAAGAAGCTTATGCATAACTGAAGGGTTCACTCCAACACTGTCAACTTCAACCTGTACAAGCATATGAGCAGCAACCGATCGCAATTGTATTCCGTAATTACCATCTTCTTTTTCTGGGGATTTATTGCCGCTTCCAACGGAATCCTGATTCCCTTTTGCAAAGGGCATCTGGCATTAAGTCAGTTTCAATCGCAATTGATCGATCTCACATTTTATGGTGGGTATTTTATCGGATCGGCCTTGTTGTTTTTATATACCCGTGTTCAGGGACAGGAATTACTAAACCGCATTGGTTTGAAAAAAGGAATCGTTTATGGATTGTTATTGTCGGCTCTGGGAGCTGCATGCATCATTCCTTCTGTTCATCTTGAGTCGTATCCTCTCATTCTGGGTTCCTATTTTATTATTGCTCTGGGATTCTCGTTGCAACAAACCAGTGCGCAACCTTATGTGATAGCTTTGGGAAGTAGCGAAACCGGGGCACACCGATTGAATCTGGCCGGTGGTATCAACTCCCTGGGAACTACAATCGGACCGGTGGTCTTGAGTTATGTGTTGTTTGGCGGTGCAGGAGGTTCAGCCACAGAGGCCACCTTTGGCTCAATCAGCGGATTGTATATCGGTGTTACTTTATTGTTTGTAACCCTCGCTGTATTTTTTGGCATGAGCAAGATGCCCGATGTAAAAAGTACAGAGCCTACCGAGCCTGGATTTGGTGCGCTTAAATCGTTGCCTTTGCGCCTGGGGATGATCGCCATTTTTGTGTATGTAGGGGTCGAAGTTTCAATTCAGAGCAATATGGGTGCCTTGCTTCAATTGCCCGAATTTGGAGGGTATAGCAGTGCGCAGTTGGCACCTTTCATTTCGATGTATTGGGGCAGTTTGATGATTGGTCGATGGACCGGTTCACTCGCTGTTTTTGAATTAAATGGATTTAAAAAAATAGCTTTTCAAATGATCGTTCCCTTTTTAGCCTTTGGCATTGTGCTGCTGGTGAATCACCTCAATGGAAATGAAATTCAGCCCTTGTATGGTTATGCTGTGGCCTTGTTGCTGATGGTTGGGGTTACTGCACTTTCTCGCGATAATCAGGCAAAAGCCATGATCTATTTTTCGCTGTTTGGGTTGGCGGCAATGCTGGTCGGAATTTTGAGCACCGGTACTGTAGCAATCTATGCATTCCTGAGCGGAGGTTTGGCCTGTTCGGTTTTGTGGCCTTGCATTTTCAGCTTATCCATTCAGGGATTGGGAAAATATACCAGCCAGGGATCTGCCTTTTTAATTATGATGATTCTGGGCGGAGCTATCATTCCCCCTTTGCAGGGATGGCTGGCCGACATGCCTTCCATCGGTATTCATCAGTCGTATTGGATTACCGTGCTTTGCTTTGCTTACCTGGCCTGGTTTGGCCGGAAGCTGAGTTGATTTTGTAACGCGCCAGGCTCTCATTCAACATATGAATATGTTCTTCACGCAGAAAGGCAGGTTCCATCACCTCCACTTTATTTCCATAACTGTTGATCTGCGATTTGAGTTCATAACTCGGGATCACATGCAAGCGAATTACAAATTCCGTTTCGGTATCCGATAAAATTTTCTGAGTCTCGTGCAAAGGTTGCGATTTGATATAAGGCGCTTCCGTTGGATCAAATTTCAATACCACTTCTTCCGGTTTGTATCCGGTGAGGACAGAAATTCCAAACGAATGTTTGAAATATTGCCTGACATTGAAAGCCGGATCGGGTACAAATTGTGCATTGGTTGAAATAACCTCCACCAGTCGTTCGAGTGCAAAAGTAATGATGCGTTGCTGATCGGGTGCTTTACCTGTTACATACCAACGGTTGCGATATTCTTTGAGCACATAGGGATGATAAGTATAATGCTTGGCCGCCTTTTCCCCAAAGCGCTTGTAATGCACCTGCAATACAGTTCTCTCTTTTATGGCTGATAACAATTTACCTAAAAACTCATTCCCTTTTATGTTCAGACTTTTTTCTGTCTGAATAATTTCATCGAGGTTTTCTCCGGCAATGCGTTTCATGCTGATAAAGTCTTCAATCTTGCTCACCGACTGTATAAACTGCTGCACCGGTTCTATGCCTTCAAATTGTTTCAAGAGTGAACAGGCAAATTCAAGCGCATACAAATCTTCGGGCTTCAACGGAATTTTACTGATAGAAAAACCTTCATCGGCATAAAAATACCCGTTGTATTTGCGGTCGTATTCAATGGGAGCGAAATACCCCAGCTCCTCATCGTTTTTCATGTCATAAATATCTTTGTCAATCGTACGTGCCGAAACCGTACCCAATCCACTGCAGGCTTCAATCAATTCCAGTTTTGTCGGATACCGCTTGTGCCGGTTGCGTAAAGCCGTATCGATGATGCGATAACGGATGAAGGCATTTTTGTTTTTGGGCATGACGCAATTTAGGGAAAGGAATTATGTCCGCCTACGCTAAAGCTACGGTGGATGAATGGAAGTGTGTAATTATGTAATTATGTCCACCTACGCCAAGGATTCGGCGGACAAGGCATTCTTCTTTCCTTTCCCCATGTCGCGATGTTCAACCGCGTTGCGGTTTGTTGGAATGGAAAGTCCATATCCACAAAACTATGGCAAGACTCACCACCGCTGCGCTTTAACAGGCGAGGCAGCGCATTCTTAATTTTTCATCCTTCCCTCCTACGCTAAAGCTTCGGCGGGCAACGCATTTTTCCCACCTTCGCTAAAGCTACGGTGGACTAGCATTCTTCATTTTTAATTTATTCCCCTCCACGCAAATAGACTGCGAAGTGCTCTTACAATCTTTGTATCATAAAAAACAACTACTGATATGAAGAACGTAAACACTATGAATTCCGATCAATTGCTGGAAGAAGCTGTAATGGCTATTGAAGATCAACAGTATGCCCGCGCTTTGCATTTGTTGAATGTATACTTGCTTGTGTATCCCGATCATGTGGATGCACGTTTGCAGAAAGGGCTTTGCTACCTGTACCTGAACGAAGCACCCAAGGCCCGGTTCATGTTTGATCAGGTATTGGAAGAAGCAGAAAATCATGCCGGAGCACTGGCCTGCTATGCCGAATATTATAAACTGATGATGGATTACGAAACGGCCTCTCACTATATCAGTGCAGCGTTGGCCGAAACCGGCGAGCATGCCGCCTACCATCGTCTGGCGGCTGAGATTTGCTACCTCAACCAGGATCTGGATTCGGCTTACAACCTGATCAACCGGGCTATTGTGATCAGTCCGTTTCGGGAAGAATTGTATTACTGGAGAGCTTTAATTCTCAAAGGATTTAAAAAGATGCAGGTAGCTATGAACGATATCAACCGCGCTCTGGCTCTGAATCCGCGTTATACCGAAGCATTAAAACTCCGGGCTAAGATCCGATTGCTCATTGGTACGTTTGAAGCCGCTCACAAAGACCTGCGGCTTGCACAATATTTAGAAAACAGGCTTCCCATTCCTGTACAAAATGTTGCCTGATAACTTTCTGAATTAAATCGATTACCCTCTGAAAGCCCGCAATTATGCAGGCTTTTGGAGGTTTAAAAAAAGTAGGATTGAATCAGTTACCTGTTGGGAGAACGAAACGAACGACCCGAATGATTGGATCGACCCGATCCACCGGAAGTTCCGGTGTTGCGGTTTCCTTGTCCCTGGCCGCGGCCTCCATGGGCTTGCGCTCTCGGACGAGGATGTCCGCCCTGACGGGGTCCTTTATCGGTTTTAACCGGATTGTGATCCATCAACGGATAAGGATGTTCGCTCACCACCGGAATGCGTTTGGCAATGAGTTTCTCGATATCTTTCAGGTATGCCTTTTCTTCCGCATCGCAGAATGAAATGGCGGTACCTTTTGCACCTGCACGACCTGTACGACCGATCCGGTGTACATAGGTTTCAGGTACATTGGGCATTTCGAAATTGATTACGTATTCGAGTTCATCCACATCAATTCCGCGGGCTGCTATATCGGTTGCAACTAATACGCGCGTTGTTTGCGCTTTGAAATTATTGAGGGCACGTTGACGGGCATTTTGCGCCTTGTTGCCGTGAATGGCTTCTGCTGTGATATTGCTCTTTTGCAGGATGCGTACCACCTTATCGGCTCCGTGTTTGGTACGGGTAAATACAAGGGCGGTTTTGATTTTTTTGTCCTGCAGCAGATCCAACAACAAAGGATTCTTGTTGCCTTTATCTACAAAATAAATTTCCTGGTTTATGATTTCTACGGTTGATGAAACCGGAGTAACCGATACACTGGCCGGATTATGGAGGATGCTTCCTGCCAATTTCACGATTTCAGGAGGCATAGTAGCCGAGAAAAACAACGACTGACGTTTCTTTGGCAAAACAGCCAGAAGTTTCTTCACATCGTGAATGAAACCCATATCGAGCATACGATCGGCCTCATCGAGTACAAAGATCTCGATATCGCGCAGGTGAATATAGCCCTGGTTCATGAGGTCGAGCAAACGTCCCGGGGTGGCAATCAGGATATCGACACCGCGTTGGAGTGCGTTTACCTGAGGAGTTTGACCTACACCGCCAAAAATAACGGTATTCTTTAAACCTGTATGGCGGCCATAAGCCGAAAAGCTTTCGCCGATCTGAATAGCCAGTTCACGTGTTGGGGTAACAATCAGGCTGCGGATCTTGCGTTTCTTTTCGTTGGCATGACCCGAGCTGAGTAATTGCAGAATAGGAATAGCAAAGGCGGCCGTTTTACCGGTACCGGTTTGTGCGCAACCCATGAGGTCGCGTCCATCGAGTACAACAGGAATAGCCTGTGCCTGAATGGGAGTTGGAGTTACATAACCTTCTTCTTCGAGTGCCTGGAGAATGGGGGATATGAGATTTAAGGATTGAAATTGCATAAATTTAAAATAAGGATTCGACCACAATGGGCGAATAGTTTTTGATAAGAATGAAATGTTAAAAATTGAAATTAATAGCTGTTCGGGTAATAAATTAGTCCCGAATCATTGACTGACTGGGATGAACAACCTCCCGACGCCCGCATAAACGCGAACCAGTCCACAAATGGGTATGCAAAAGTAGGTTAAAAGGTTGAGGTAGGCAAACTTATTTGGAAAAGCTCGATTCAGCCGCTCTTATTGTATAACATGTTCCACTAATATACGATTTATCAATACAGATTAACTTTTGCTTATGTATTCACTACTAGTGTTTAAGGGATTAATAATAAAAAAGGTTTGGCTCCGAGCACATAATGATTATCTTTGCATCCCTAAATCGCGGAGTGGAGCAGTGGTAGCTCGTTGGGCTCATAACCCAAAGGTCCCAGGTTCGAGTCCTGGCTCCGCAACAAAACAAAATCCTGCCTTGAGCGGGATTTTTTATGCCCATGTTTACTGTATACGTATTGTACTCCGACGCATTCAACAAGATTTATATTGGATTTACATCTGATCTGACCAATAGAATGCTCTCGCATAATCAATTAGCAACAAAAGGTTACACCATAAAATATAGGCCTTGGAGGGTAATACATACAGAGACATTTGCTTCTAAAGTGGAAGCAATGAAAAGAGAGAAGGAGTTAAAAAGCGCAAAGGGTAGGCAATTTATTCACGCCCTACCTTTATGCTAAAATTCGTTGGGCTCATATCCGCCAGTTGGCGGACCCAGGTTCGAGTCCTGGCTCTGCAACAAAAAAAATCCTGCCCTGAGCGGGATTTTTTATGCATTTTATTTTAGCCTAAACCTTATCCCTTGATTCATTCTTCATGATTTTAGTGTAAAAAATAGGTTTCATTGCTTTTACGCTCTTCAAATGGTAGCCTAATATTCATTAGCAAACCTCTCCCCCTTTTTGGGTATCACAATTTTTGTTCTTATCCCGAAAAATCATTTTACTTTGTATTACATGACTTTTGTCAATTTAGTCCCTGGCTCTTCTAATTGAAGAAAGTTGACTTTACCAGCAAAAGCATTACTCCTGAAAATCTAAACCCTGGCTTGATATGATAGGAGACCCGCTTAAACACAAGATCCTGTATGTGGACGACGAACCGGACAATCTGGTTGTATTTAAATCCGCATTCAGGCGCTTCTATGAAGTACTCACTGTAGCTACTCCGGATGAGGCTCTGGAAAAATGCAGAGATGAACATATCTCTATTATCATCACCGACCAACGCATGCCGGGGATGACCGGCGTTGAATTGCTTAAAACCATTCCGGCCGAACAGGATGTTATTCGTATGGTTCTCACCGGTTTCAGTGATGTGGAAGCCATTATTGAGGCCATTAATTCAGGAAAGGTGTATAAATACATTACCAAACCCTGGGATAAAAACGACCTCAAGTTTACCATCGATAATGCCATTGAAGCGCTGGAACTCCGGCTCAGCAACAAAACCCTGGTTCAGGAACTGCGCGAAGCCAACGAACAACTGGAGCAGAAGGTATTGGACCGAACGCGGGAAATTCAGCATCAAAAGGAAGAAATTGAGCTGCAGAAAAAGATCATCGAAGACGAAAAAATAAAATCTGATAGCCTCCTTTTAAATATCCTGCCTGATGAAATAGCTGAAGAGCTTAAACTTACCGGTGAAGCAAAAGCACGACGGTACAATGAGGTAACCGTATTGTTCAGTGATTTTAAAGACTTTACTTCTATATCGGAAAATTGTTCCGCCGAAGATCTGGTGCATGAGTTGAATGAATGTTTCAGCGCATTCGATGATATCATTGAAAAATTTGATCTCGAAAAAATAAAAACCATAGGTGATGCTTATATGTGTGCCGGTGGTTTGCCTGTTCCCGACAAATTCAGTACACATCGCGTTGTGCTTGCAGCCGTTGAAATGCAACAGTACCTCGATAAGCGAAAAGCCGAAAAACCCGATTCTTTACTGTTTCAATTGCGTATTGGAATTCATACCGGACCGGTAATTGCTGGTGTGGTAGGCAAGAAAAAATTTGCTTACGACATTTGGGGCGATACGGTAAACATAGCCGCACGCATGGAAAGCAGCGGAGAACCCGGTCGAATCAATATCTCCTCCTCTACCTACGAACTGATCAAAAATCATTTTGAATGTCAGGCCCGGGGTAAAGTAGTTGCCAAAGGCAAAGGCGAACTGGATATGTTTTTTGTGGTAAAAGAAAAATCCCAATAGGCAGCAGACCCTGATGCTGTTATAATTCCTGGTATATAACCCGGTTCAAAAAAACCGGTTCACACATAAACTGTTTCCTTATGGAGTTAGAGAATCTAAAGCCACGGGTTTTGTATGTAGATGATGAACAGGAAAACCTGTTGGTCTTTCGCTCTACGTTTCGCCGTTATTTTGATATTTTGACCGCTAATTCTGCCAGCGAAGCCGGCAATCTGTTGCTGGATCAGGTTGTGGATGTGATTATTTCCGATCAGCGCATGCCGGATATGTCGGGTGTTGATTTTCTGAAAAGTTTGCCCGATACCCAAAATAATATCCGCATCATCATGACCGGTTACAGCGATATCGGAGCTGTGGTGGATGCTCTGAATTCGGGTAAAATTTATAAATACATACCCAAACCCTGGGAGAAAGACTCGCTGCTCGATATGATTACCGATGCAGTAAGTCATTTACAGGAAATCCGAAACCTACCGGAGCATACAAGACCTGCACAGCGCAAAGAAAGTTCAGTTGTTAATGAGTCGGAGGAAATTCAATTGCTCAAAAAGCAAGTGGAGGAATCCAAAAAAAACCTGCATCTGTTGGGCGAAATCGGTCAGGAGATTTCATCGACCCTCGACATGAATTCTATACTCAACGCAGTATACGAAAATGTGAATCAACTGATGGATGCTTATACATTTGGTATCGGAATATACAATGCCGAAGAAAGCACCATCGATTATCAGCTGGCCATTGAAAACGGCGTTCGGTTCAAACCTTACACGCGCTCCATGGAAGAAAAGGATCAGTTTCCGGTATGGTGTATCGAAAACCGTAAAGAAGTTTTTATAAACGATGTTGAAAAAGAATACGTGCGGTACATACGTAATTATGAGCATAGCGAAAAGGTAGCCGCCGATCTGGAAGATGGAAGCAAATGGTCGGTAGCACACTCCATTATTTATATGCCTTTGATGGTCAAAGAAAAAATCATCGGTCTAATAACTGTTCAATCCAACAACAAAGATGCTTACAGCGAATATCATTTAAACACCCTGCGCAATATTGCCATTTATGTGGCAACAGCACTTGAAAATGCCAAGGCATATAAGGAAATCGAAGAAAAAAAGGAAGAAATAGAAAAGAAGAAAACCGAACTGGAGTTGCGCGTAAAGGAAAGAACCGAACAGCTCAAACACCAGAAAGACGAACTGGAAGAGACCTTCAGCAAGTTGAAACTCTTAACGGAAATCGGTCAGGAAATTTCCTCCACGCTCAATCTGGATACCATCCTCAATACTATTTACGAAAACATCAATAACCTGATGGATGCTACCGTTTTCGGAATTGGAATTTACCATGCCGATGAAGAGATTATTGAATACCGCCTGGCCATCGAAAACGGGCTTCGTTATCAACCTTACACAAGAAGCATGGAAGATAAAAACCAGTTTCCGGTATGGTGCATTGAAAACAAGAGTGAAATTTTTATCAACGATGTAGCAAAAGATTCGGGTAAATACCTGAACGAAGAATTAAATGGCATTGTTGAAGCGCCGTTGCTTGAAGATGGAACCCGGGCTAAAATCCCTACTTCGCTTATTTATATTCCGTTGCTTTTCGATAACAAACCCATTGGTGTCCTCACTGTTCAGAGTTACCGCAAATATGCATATAACCCATATCATCTCGATTTCCTCAGGTCGCTGGCAACCTATATAACTACAGCCATTCAGAATGCAGGGTCGTATCAAAAAATGACCGCAGCCTTTGAACAGCTCAAATCGGCTCAAACCAAACTGGTAGAATCTGAAAAAATGGCATCCCTGGGTGTATTAACTGCAGGAGTTGCACACGAAATCAACAATCCGGTTAATTTTATTTCAGGAGGCATTCAATCTCTGGACGATAATTATGCCGACCTCAAGAATTTGGTGGAACTGATGCTTCAATATATCCGGAAGCCTGACGAAACTTTGCAAAAAACAATTCTCGAAAAAGAGAAACAACTGCAACTGGAACAATTGCTGCCGGAGATGGAAGCCTTGATTGAAAGTGTGAAACACGGAGCAAAACGTACTTCGGATATTGTGAAAGGACTTCGGAATTTTTCGCGTCTGGATGAAGATGACATGAAACGGGCCAGCCTTGAAGAAGGGATCGAAAGTACGCTGGTGATTCTCAACAATCAATTAAAAAACAGAATTGAAGTGAAAAGAGATTTCGGAAATATTCCGGAACTGATGTGTTTCCCCGGACAACTCAATCAGGTATTTATGAATATTCTATACAATGCAGCTGATGCGATCATTGGGAAAGGAGAAATTCACATTAATACCCGGGTTGAAAACAATCAGGTGAAAATAAGTTTTGCCGACAGCGGTTCTGGTATGCCGGAAGAAATTCGCGCACATATTTTCGAACCCTTTTTTACCACAAAACCGGTAGGAAAAGGTACCGGTCTCGGCTTATCCATTGCATACGGAATAATAGAAAAACACAAAGGTTCAATTGAGGTGGAAAGTGAACCGGGTAAAGGAACTACATTTAAAATAACCCTTCCTGTAAAATAATTGGATGATGAATACGAATCCCAAAATATTATATGTTGATGATGAGGAAGAAAATTTACTGGTCTTCCAATCATCTTTCCGAAGGCAATTTGAAATAGAAACAGCCCGCACCATGATGGAAGCGGATGAACTGCTGAAGGCAACCGAATTCGATATTGTCATTTCGGATCAACGGATGCCGGGTAAAACCGGTGTCGAGTTTTTAAAATCACTGCCTGCCGAACACAACAATATTCGTATGATCATGACCGGATACAGCGATATTGAAGCTGTAATTGACGCATTGAATACCGGTCGCATTCATCAATACATACGCAAACCCTGGAAGAAAGAGGAACTGGGAAAAACACTGGAAGAAGCACTTAAAAACAGAAGACCGAAAGAACAACATTCAGTAACCGGCGTTGTAGCAAACAATAAAGCTATCCAAACAAATCCAATAGCTGAGTCTAGCCAGGTAGAAGAGTTAAAATCCGATGTCGAATCCCTGAAATCGCAACTGAGCGAAGCCTATGAAAATATACAACTGCTGAGTCAGATCGGTCAGGAAATAACATCTACCCTGAATCTGGAAGATATTCTGACCACTGTTTATGAAAATGTAAACGAACTGATGGATGCCAGTGTATTCGGAATCGGAATATACAACGCATCCAGTCAAACCATCGATTATCAGCTGGCGATCGAAAAAGGGAAACGGTATCAACCCTATAGCCGGTCGATGGAAGATAAAAACCAATTTCCGGTATGGTGCATTGAAAACAAAAAGGAAATCTTTATCAACGATGTAAATCTGGAATCTGAAAAATACCTGAAAGGGAAAGCTAAACTCAATATCGATACATCTTTGCTTGAAGACGGTACATTAGCTGATACACCGGTTTCGCTCATTTATATTCCCTTGCTGGTTAAAGACAAAATAATCGGTATACTTTCTGTGCAGTCGTTTAAAACCAATGCGTATAATGAGTACCACCTGAATACCATACGGAATATTGCCATCTATGTAGCCACAGCGCTCGAAAACGCTATTGCCTATAAACAAATTGAAGAACAAAAGGAAGAGATCGGAAAAAAGAAGGATGAATTGGAACAAAAAGTGGAAGAGCGGACTGAACAGTTGCGCTTCCAGAAAGACGAATTGGAAGACACGTTCAGTAAACTAAAACTGCTCACGGAAATCGGCCAGGAAATAACTTCAACGCTTCATCTGGACACCATTTTGAATACCGTTTATGAAAATGTAAACAACCTGATGGATGCCAGCATTTTTGGAATTGGGATTTACGACGAACACACAGAAACCATCAATTACCGGCTGGCCATTGAAAACGGCAAAAGGTATCAACCATATTCCCGTACCATGGAAGATAAGAATCAACTTCCGGTCTGGTGCATTGAAAAAAGAAAAGAAATATTCATCAATGATATCTATAAAGAGTATACACGTTATATCAGTCAGTATAAGGATATTGATAAAACAGCAGTACTGGAAGATGGAACCAAGTTTGCTGATCCGGTATCCTTTATTTACATCCCCCTGCTCTTCAACAACAAGCCTATTGGAGTAATTACGGTACAGAGCTTTCGTAAATATGCTTACAATCAATATCACCTGGATATTTTAAGGTCGCTGGCTTCATACATAACCACTGCTATTCAGAATGCACATTCGTATCAAAAGATGACGGAAGCTTTTGAACAATTAAAATCGGCTCAGACCAAGTTGGTTGAATCCGAAAAAATGGCATCGCTGGGAGTCCTTACTGCGGGTGTTGCACATGAGATAAATAATCCGGTCAATTTTATTTCAGGTGGCATTCAGTCGTTGGAAGAAGATTACAGGGATCTGGAAAATCTTATGCAACTCTTGTTGGAGTATCATGAAAAGCCCACTGAAACTTTAAAGAAATCAATTGAGATCAGGAAGAAGGAATTGCAATTGCATAAAATGATGCCTGAAATTGAGTCGCTTATCTTAAGTATAAAAAATGGAGCCGACCGTACTGCAGAAATTGTGAAAGGGTTACGAAATTTTTCGCGTCTGGATGAAGACGATATGAAGATGGCCAATCTGGAAGAAGGACTTGACAGCACCCTGGTTATTCTGAACAATCAATTGAAGAACCGGATTGAAATCGAAAAACAATACGGCCAGATTCCGGAGTTGCAATGCTTCCCGGGTCAGTTGAATCAGGTGTTTATGAATTTGATTTACAATGCTGCCGATGCCATAAAAGAGAAAGGAAAAATAACCATCAAAACAGGCGTTGAAGTAAATAACGTGTTCGTTTCAATTTCTGATACCGGAAGTGGAATGCCGGAAGAAATCCGATCCCGCATTTTCGAACCCTTCTTTACAACCAAAGCGGTCGGTAAAGGAACCGGTCTTGGTTTATCCATCGCTTATGGAATCATCGAAAAACACAAAGGTTCAATTGCCGTAGAAAGCGAACCCGGACAAGGAACCACATTTACCATTACACTTCCAGTAAAATAAACCTCCATGCAATCAGAAGATATAAAACCGAAAGTCCTGTATATTGATGATGAAGAAGACAACCTGCATGTTTTCAGATCATCATTCCGTAGAAACTACGATATCGTAACTGCCTTGTCGCCTTCTGAAGGAAGATTGTTACTGAACGATCAGTCTTTTGACTTGATTATTTCCGATCAGCGAATGCCCAAGCAAAACGGTATTGAATTTTTATCGAGCCTGCCCGATGAACCGGAAAATATCCGTATGATTCTGACCGGTTACAGCGACCTTGAAGTGGTAATTGATGCCCTTAATACCGGAAAGATTCACAAGTATATCACCAAGCCCTGGAAAAGGGACGACCTACTAAAAGTATTGGAAGATGCAATTGATCAGTTGAAAGCCCGTAAAAACCAAAAAGAACACCGGGAAATGAGTGCCCTGCTCCATACTCCGGGTGTCAATATTGATCAGGATGTGCGTTCAAGGATCACGCATCTGGAAGAAGATAATATTGCACTTAACCTGAAGGTAGATGAAGCCTATAAAAACATCCGGCTTTTAAGTGACCTTGGACAAGACATCCTTGCCAACCTCACCATCGAATCAATTATTGAGAGTGCTTATAAAAATGTAAACGCATTGATGGATGCCACCGTTTTCGGAATCGGTGTGGTCAATCACGAAGAAAACAGAATAGAGTTTAAGGGACTTATGGAGAAAGGAAACAAAATTCCTTTCGCCGTATTCTCACTGACTGAAGATACCCGGGTGGGAGTCTGGTGTTTTAAAAATCAAAAAGAAGTGTTCATCAATGACTACCACACCGAATACAACAAATACACAAAATCAAAATCAAAACCGGTTGCAGGAGATGACCCTGAGTCGTTGCTCTATCTGCCAATAACAGATAAAAACGGAGCAATTGGAGTAATAACTGCTCAAAGCTTTAAGAAAAATGCCTACAACCAGCATCATCTGAATGTGTTGAAAAATATCAGTCTCTTTGTAAGTACAGCACTCGAAAATGCCCGCGCTTACAGCATGATTGAAGCACAGAAAACTGAAATTGAACAAAAAAATATAGAGCTTGAAGAAAAGGTAAAAAGTAGAACAGAGCAGCTCGAACAAAAGAATATAGAAATACAACGCGAACACGATGAAGTAGAAGCTACATACAAAAAGGTAGCCTTGCTGAGTGAAATCGGACAGAAAATTACAGCCACTTTATCGCTGGATAAGATCAATGAAACCGTTTATGAGAATGTAAATGAACTGATGGATGCTGCTGTTTTTGGAATAGGGATATACAACCCCGGTGAAAACAGAATTGAATTTCCCGCAGTAATTGAAAAGGGTGAAAAATTGCCGTTCTCTTTTCAGTCTCTGGAAGATGAGAACCGACTCGCAATTTGGTGTTTCAAAAACAAGAAGGAAATTATCATCAACGACCGGGATACGGAGTACAACAAATACCTGAAACATATTGCCAAGCCAAAAGCAGGCGACGCATCCGGCTCCCTCATCTACCTGCCCCTGATTTCAAAAATAGGAATCATCGGAGTGATCACGGTGCAAAGCTTTAAAAAGCATATTTACAACAATTACCATATTGATATTCTGCGGTCTCTAGCCACGTATACAACCATCGCTATAGAGAATTCAAATACCTATGGCAAAATGACCAAAGCATTCGAAGAACTAAAGACCGCGCAAATGAAACTGGTAGAGTCTGAAAAGATGGCATCACTTGGTGTATTGACTGCAGGTGTTGCACATGAAATAAACAATCCGGTTAATTTTATATCTGCCGGAATAGAATCTCTCCGCTTCAACTATACCGATGTAAAAAACCTGTTGAATATGTATATGCTGCTCAGCCGTGAGCATCAAAAACCGGAGCAATGGACAGCAATAGAAAATTATATCCGCGAAATTCAACCGAATGAAACCCTTCAGGAAATAGAAACCTTAATGTCAAGCATTTCGAATGGGGCCAACCGGACTTCAGAGATTGTAAAAGGATTGCGGAATTTTACCCGCCTTGATGAAAATGATAAGAAATCGGCCAGCGTAGAAGATGGCATTAGCAGCACACTCGTATTGCTGAACAACAAAATAAAGGAAAGAATAGAAATTGTGAAAGACTTCGGATCTGTTCCACCTATCGCCTGCTTCCCCGGTCAACTCAATCAGGTTTTCCTGAATATCCTTTACAATGCTGCAGATGCAATTAGCGGAGAAGGAAAGATTACCATAGTAACCCGTAGGTCGGATAACAACATACTTATTTCTTTTACCGATACCGGTATGGGAATGCCTGATCATGTGAAAGAGCACATCTTTGAACCCTTTTATACCACCAAACCTGTAGGTAAAGGAACAGGTCTCGGATTATCCATATCATACGGCATCATCGAAAAACACGATGGCGATATTACAGTGGAAAGCCGTCCGGGAATAGGTACAACCTTCACCATAACCCTACCCATACAAGACTGATTATGGATCAACCTATACTAAAACCAAAAGTACTGTACCTGGATGATGAAGAAGAAAACCTGTTGGTGTTCAAATCTTCCTTCCGCAAGGCCTATCAAATAGATACAGCCAGTTCGACATCCAATGCAGATGAACTGATTAAGAATAACCGTTACGATGTGATCATCTCCGACCAACGCATGCCTGGAGTTACCGGTGTTGAATTCCTGAATAGTATCCCTGATGAACCCAGAAGTATCCGGATCATAATGACAGGATACAGTGATATTGAATCGGTGATTGATGCTATCAATAGCGGAAAGATTCATAAATACATCCGCAAACCCTGGAAAAAGGAAGAACTGAATCAACTATTGGATGAAGCCATCTACAAACTGCTCAACGACAACCATCTCTACCGGGAATCTGATCCCTCCGCAAATAATTTGGCCACAGATGTGACCGCAGAGGTCAAAGTCAAGGCCTCAGATGCAGTACTTTCTGATGAAGTGAAAGTGCTGAAACAAAAGGTAAACGATGCCTACGAAAACGTACAACTCCTTGGTGAAATCGGACAGGAGATCACCTCTACTCTGAATCTGAACGATATCCTGAATAAAGTGTATGAAAACGTAAACCATCTCATGGATGCCAACATTTTTGGGATCGGAACCTACAATGCAGAGAAGGAAACCATCGATTATCAACTGGCCATTGAAAAAGGAAAACGATACAAACCCTATAGCCGTACCATGGAGAATAAAAACCAGTTACCGGTTTGGTGTATCGAAAACAAGAAAGAAATTTTTATCAATGATGTCAATACCGAGATCAGCAATTATATCCGGAATACGGTTCATTTAAATTCCGAAAGTGCTGCCCTGGAGGATGGTACTGCAAAAGAAGTACCTCAATCGCTTATATACATGCCATTGAGGATAAAGGATAAAATTATCGGTTTGATTACTGTTCAGTCCACACAAAAAAATGCCTACAACGAATACCACCTTAATACCTTAAGAAACATTTCTATTTATGTAGCCACTGCACTTGAAAATGCTAAAGCATACAAACAGATCGAAGAGCAGAAAGAAGAAATTGAAAAGAAGAAAGATGAACTCGAACAAAAAGTAGAAGAAAGAACAGAACAATTGCGCTTTCAGAAAGATGAACTGGAAGACACATTCAGTAAACTGAAATTATTGACTGAAATCGGGCATGAAATTACCTCAACCCTGCACCTCGATACCATTCTGAATACCATTTATAAGAATGTTAACACCTTGATGGATGCAAGCATTTTCGGGATAGGCATTTACGATGAAGATCATTTTACGATAAACTATCAACTGGCCATCGAAAATGGAAAGAGGTATCAGCCTTATACCAGGAGCATGAACGAAAAAAACCAGTTCCCGGTATGGTGCATCGAGCATAAAAAAGAAATCTTCATCAACGATGTCCATAAAGAATACAACCGGTACATACAGAATTACAAAGATGCCAACGACAAATCCAAAATCATTCTCGAAGATGGTTCTGAGTTTATTGAACCGCTTTCACTGATTTACATTCCCTTACTTTTTAACAACAAACCCATTGGTGTATTGTCTGTGCAGAGTTTCAGGAAGTATGCCTATAACCAGTACCATCTCGATATTCTCAGGTCGCTGGCTTCTTATATAACCACGGCCATTCAGAATGCTCATTCATATCAGAAGATGACGGAGGCTTTTGAACAACTGAAATCTACACAGAGCAAACTGGTAGAGTCGGAAAAGATGGCTTCGCTGGGTGTGTTGACCGCCGGTGTAGCACACGAAATCAACAACCCAGTCAACTTTATCTCGGGTGGCATACAATCGCTCAGGGATGCTTATACTGATATCAAATCCATTCTTCAGATGGCACTCACCTACTGCAACAATCCTGATCCAAAATTGCTGGAATCTATCCGATTGAAACAGACAGAAATTGAACTGGACGAACTTCTGCCTGAGGTGGATGAGCTCATTCAAAGTATTACCAACGGCGCGGATCGTACAGCTGAAATCGTAAGAGGCCTTCGAAACTTCTCCCGCCTCGATGAGGACGATATGAAACGCGCCAGTCTGGAAGAAGGCATTGACAGTACCCTCGTCATCCTGAATAATCAGTTAAAAAACAGAATCGACATCATCAAAGACTATGGAAAGATTCCTGAAATTGTTTGTTTCCCCGGACAGCTGAACCAGGTATTCATGAACCTGATTTACAATGCTGCAGATGCCATTGTTGGTAATGGAACCATCCGTATAAAAACATGGATGGATAACGAACAGATCCGGATCAGTGTGAAAGACTCCGGATCAGGTATGTCCGAAGAAATCCGTTCACGCATCTTCGAACCCTTCTTTACTACCAAAGATGTGGGCAAAGGGACCGGCCTTGGACTCTCCATTGCTTATGGAATTATTGAAAAACACAAAGGTGCCATTGACGTACAAAGTGAACCCGGAAAAGGAACAACCTTCACCATTACCCTACCCGCAAAATAAATTGATATGCAAACGGAAGATTTAAAACCCAGTATTTTATACGTAGATGATGAAGAAGACAATTTGCTTGTCTTCAAATCCTCATTCAGAAGAAACTATAAAATCTATACGGCCCAATCAGCTGCTGAAGCAGCCGGCATACTGAATGCACACGCCTGCGATGTGATCATATCAGATCAACGGATGCCTGAAGTAACGGGCGTTCAGTTCCTGAAGACTATTCCGGATGAACCTGATGTATTCCGGATGATCCTAACAGGATTCAGCGATATGGAAGCCATCATTCAGGCAATCAACTCCGGGAAGGTTCATAAGTACATCACCAAACCCTGGATAAAATCAGAGCTTCAGCAGACCATTGACGAAGGTGTCAGCTATGTTACCGCAAAAAGAAAAGGGTTGAAACAGGGCGAAATAAGCTCTATGAAAGAGGATACTCTCCAACAACAGCCCGATAAAGAACCTGCCAGTCAACAAATGGAACTTGAAGAATTGCGTTTGCGCAACGCAGAATCCGACCAGCACGTAAAACTCTTAAGTGAAATCGGGCAGGAAATCATCGCTAACATAAACGTAGATGCCATCATCGAAAGTACGTATGCAAACGTAAATGCACTGATGGATGCAAACAGCTTTGGAATTGCTGTATTTAACGATGACGAATCACGGCTCGAATTTAATTGCTGGATTGAGAAGGGAATTAAACTCCCTTTCGCAAGCGTAAGCTTGTCTGAAGAAAACAGGCCGGCCGTGCAATGCTTCAGGCATCAGGAAGAGGTAATCGAAAATGATTTTAAGATGGAAGCAATTACCGGGGAGGCAACCAAGTCGCTGATCTATTTGCCACTGCTCATCAAGGATACCCCGATAGGTGTAATAACTACACAAAGTTTTTCTAAAAATGCCTATTCCGAATACCATGTCAATATTCTGAGAAATATTGCCATTTATGTGGCCACGGCACTTGAAAATGCGAAATCCTATCACCTCATTGAAAAGCAGAAAACGGAGATCGAGCAAAAAAATATTGAACTCGAGAACAAAGTTGCACAGCGCACGCTGCAACTTCAACAGAAAAATGAAGAGGTGGAGGCACAGCGCGATAAACTGGAAAACACATTTCAAAACATCAAACTCTTAAGCGATATCGGTCAGCAGATAACCTCTACCCTATCACTGGAGAAAATTATTGAGACCGTATACAAGAACATCAACTCATTGATGGATGCAACTGTATTTTTGATCGGAATATATGATGCAGGGGATGAAAGAATTAATATTTACGGGATGGAAAAAGGCCTTAATCTGCCATACTTTAGCCTCAGCATCGGAGAAGAAAACTGGCCAGCCATCTGGTGCTTTATTAACCAACGAGAATTTATCATCAACGACTACCAACAGGAGTACAACAAATACATTAAGTCCATTCCCAAACCAAAATCCGGAGAACAACCGGAATCGATGATCTACCTCCCCCTGACCATCCTGGAAGATAAAGTCGGCGTCATTTCCGTGCAAAGTTTCCGGAAACATGTATACAGCAATTATCATATCGATATCCTCCGTTCGCTCGGATCATATATTACCATTGCCCTTCAGAATGCCGGATCATACCACAAGATGACACACGCTTTTGATGAGTTAAAGCAGGCACAAACCAAATTGGTAGAATCTGAAAAAATGGCTTCTCTGGGAGTATTAACAGCCGGAGTTGCACATGAAATAAACAATCCGGTAAACTTTATTTCAGCCGGCATCGAATCGCTTACTGAAAATTATGAAGAGTTTAAAGAACTGGTGCATGCCTTTCTGGAATATAACGGCCAACAACCCGATCCGGAAAAATGGAAACGCATTGAACAATTGAAACAAAAACTATCTCCACTCGATATGATGGAGGAAATGGATGAATTGCTGGCATCGGTGAAGAACGGGGCTAATCGTACGGCCGAAATCGTGAAAGGATTGCGCAACTTTACCCGTCTTGATGAACATGATCGCAAATTATTTAATGTGGAAGAAGGGTTGGATTCTACCCTCATCATTTTAAACAATCACCTTAAAAACCGGGTAGATGTTATAAAAAACTATGGAAGGGTTCCCGAACTGGTAGGATTACCCGGCCAACTGAATCAGGTTTTTATGAACCTGATCTACAATGCAGCTGATGCCATACCTGAAAAAGGCAAAATTGAAATCAAGACATGGCTGGAAGATGAGTCAATCAAAATATCGATTACCGACAACGGAAAGGGTATGAGTGAAGAAATCCGCTCCCGCATTTTCGAACCCTTCTATACTACGAAAGATGTAGGCAAGGGAACCGGACTTGGTTTATCGATTTCTTTCGGAATTATTGAAAAACACAACGGAAAAATTACCGTTGATAGTAAAGAAGGCATTGGCACAACATTCACCATATCCCTACCTCTCAATTCATAAATTATGGTATCAGACGACTTAAAAGCACGGATCTTGTATGTAGATGACGAAGAAGAAAACCTGATGGTATTTAAATCCGCATTCCGGAGAAATTATCAGGTTTCCATTGCACAATCTGTGGCGGAGGCCAATGTTTTATTGAACGACAACACATTTGACATCATCATTTCCGATCAACGTATGCCGGATACAACCGGTGTGGAGTTTCTTAAAAATCTGGCCGATACACAGGAAAATATCAAAATGATTCTAACCGGTTTCAGCGATATGGAAGCCATCATCGACGCCATGAATTCCGGAAAGATCTATAAATATATTACGAAACCATGGCAGCGCCTCGAATTGCAAAAAGTACTGGATGAAGCATTAAAGCACAGCACTTCCAATAAAAACCAGAAAGAAAAATTTGCCAAAGTAAATGAAGAGATAAAAATACTGGAAAACCTGCGTGGGTCGCCTGGTGAATTGTCTGCTGAAGCGACTACTCAGCTGGAACTGCTTAAGTACAAAGATGCATACCAGGAGATGAGCAGGCAATTGGATGAATCCAATAAAAATGTGCAGCTTTTAAGTGAAATAGGTCAGGAAATAATTTCCAATTTGCATATTGACGCAATCATCGACAGCACCTATGAATATGTGAATGATCTGATGGATGCGAATGTTTTGGGAATTGGAATTTATAACAATGAAACGCGTCAGATTGTATTTCCCGGTTACCTTGAAAACGGAGAAAAACTTCCTTTTACTTTTTCCATTGATGATGAAAATCGCTACGCAGTCTGGTGCTATAAAAATGGTCAGGAAATTTTTATCAACGACAACGAAATTGAACATACCCGCTACATCGCCAAACGGCTATCGCCGAAAAGCGGTAATAAAGTTGAATCCATAATTTATCTGCCACTCAAGATCAAGGATACAGTAATTGGTGTGATGACTGCTCAGAGCTACAAGAAAAATGCCTACAGCACCTATCATTTAAATATTCTCCGGAATATTTCCATTTATGTGGCTACTGCATTAGAAAATGCGAAAGCATACCAGATGATTGAGTTGCAGAAATCGGAGATCGAACATAAGAATCTGGATCTGGAAGAAAAGGTGCAACAGCGTACTCTGCAATTTCAGCAAAAAAACGATGAACTGGTAAGTACCTATAACAATGTAAAATTGTTAAGTGAAATCGGTCAGCAAATTACTGCAACTCTTTCTCTTGAAAAGATCATTGAAACGGTTTATGAAAATGTAAATAAACTGATGGATGCATCCGTATTCGCTATTGGAGTTTACAATCAGGAAGAGCAGAAGATTGAAATGAACGGAACTATCGAAAAAGGAGAGAAACTGCCCTATTACTATTATTCTTTAGATGACGACAACCGCAATGCCGTATGGTGTTTTAAAAATCAAAAAGAAGTAATCATAAACGATTACGAAAGAGAATACAACAAGTATATCCAAACCATTCCCAAGACCATTGTGGGAGAACGTCCGGAGTCTCTGATCTTTCTTCCGCTGGTTACAGAAAGTAAAATTATTGGCATTATCAGTGTTCAAAGTTTCAAAAAACACAGTTACAACAATTATCATCTGGATATTTTAAGATCGCTTGCTTCTTATGTAACGATAGCATTACAAAATTCAACTTCATACCTTAAAATGACCAAGGCATTTGAAGATCTTAAAGCTGCACAAATGAAACTGATTGAAGCAGAGAAAATGGCTTCGTTGGGTGTGCTGACGGCAGGTGTTGCGCATGAAATAAACAACCCGGTTAATTTCATTTCAGCAGGAATCGATTCGCTTGAACTCAATTATGACGATGTGGAAAAGCTGCTTTCAATGTATTTACAGTATAATCCCAAAACCTCATCAGCCGATGAATGGGATAAAATTGAAGCGCTACGAACGGAGTTACATCCGGAAGATCTGCTTCCTGAAATTGCAGTACTGATTAACAGTATAAAAAGTGGGGCCAAACGTACATCAGAGATTGTACTGGGATTAAAAAACTTCACCCGACTCGACGAAAACGATATGAAGCTTGCCAAATTGGAAGAAGGTATAGACAATACCCTGGTCATCCTCAACAACAAGCTCAAAAACAAAATCGAAATAATTAAAGAATATGGCGACACCCCGCCCATCATTTGCTATCCGGGTCAGTTGAATCAGGTATTTATGAATATGCTGCACAATGCAAGCGATGCCATTGAGGTGAAAGGTACCATTACAATTAAAACATGGGTAGATAAAAATCAGCTGTATATACGGTTTACCGACACCGGTAAAGGTATGTCAAAAGAGATCCGGTCTCACATTTTCGAACCCTTTTACACCACAAAAGAAGTTGGAAAAGGTACAGGACTTGGACTGTCAATCACCTATGGTATCATAGAAAAACACCATGGAAAAATAGAAGTTGAAAGTATGGAAGGTGTAGGAACCACATTCACCATTACGTTACCCTTAAAAAATTAGCATTATGGTTTCAGACGATTTCAAACCACGTATTTTGTATGTAGATGATGAAGAGGAGAACCTGTTGGTTTTTAAAGCATCGTTTCGTAAAAACTACCATGTAATTACGGCTACCAATTCTGATCAGGGAAGGATATTGCTCGAAGAATCTCCTGTAGATATTGTGATTTCCGATCAACGTATGCCAGGAACGTCCGGTGTAGAGTTTTTAAACAGTTTGCCCGACAATCCGGAAAACCTGCGCATGATTCTAACCGGATACAGCGATATGGAAGCTATTGTAGATGCATTGAATACCGGCAAAGTGTATAAATACATTACCAAACCCTGGGACAAACCCGGATTGCAGAAAGTACTCGATGATGCACTCAATCATTTGAATCAGATCAGAAAACAAAAATCAGAAGCAGAATACATCCGCGAAGAAAAGAAAGTCATCGAAACCTTAATACAATCCGGAGAATCGAAAATAGAGAACGGATCTAACCAACTTGAGTTTATTCGTTACAAGAATGAACTGGAGTTGATGAAACAACAGATCGATGAATCGGATAAAAATGTTAGGTTATTGAGTGAAATAGGTCAGGAAATTATTTCTAACCGTACAGTTGATGCAATCGTTGAAAGTACCTATGAAAATGTTAATTCACTGATGGATGCCAACAGTTTCGGCGTTGGAATTTACAATGATGATAAACAGTTAATCGAATTTAATGGCTGGATAGAAAAGGGTGAAAAACTACCCTACCATACCGTTGCGTTGACCGAGATCAACCGACCCGCTATTAAAAGTTTTAAGAACAGGGAAGAAATAATCATCAATGATTTTCAGATGGATGCCATGGCCGGAGAAGCACCCAAGTCGATCCTGTATTTGCCATTGATCACCAATGAACAGGTAATAGGAGTAATTTCAACACAGAGCTTTTCTAAAAATGCCTATAGCACTTATCACCTGAATATTTTAAGAAACATAGCCATTTATGTAGCAACAGCCATTGAAAATGCGAAAGCTTATAGTCTGATTGAAGAACAAAAAGCTGAAATAGAACAGAAAAATATAGAACTGGAAAATAAAGTTCAGAAGCGTACAGAAGAACTGCGTCAGATGAATGAAGAAGTGTTGAAACAAAAAGACGAACTGGAAGTGACCTATCGCAATGTTAAATTACTCAGTGAAATCGGTCAACAAATTACCTCTACTCTTTCGCTTGATAAAATCATTGAAACCGTTTATGAAAATGTAAATGCCTTAATGGATGCAACCGTATTTTCCATAGGCGTCTTTAATCCTGAGAAGAATGCCATTGAAATTAACGGGGCCATTGAAAAAGGGGAGAAACTACCCTTCTTCATCTGGAAACTTGAGGATGAAACCCGACCAGCCATTTGGTGTTTCAAAAATCAAAAGGAAGTGATCATCAACGATTTTCAGCAGGAATATAACAAATACATCAAAAGCGTTGCTAAACCTGTTGCCGGACAGGATGCAGAGTCTATTATTTATTTACCACTCATTTCAAACGATAAAGCGATTGGTACCATCAGTGTACAAAGCTTCAAAAAACACAGTTATAATCATTACCATATCGACATCCTGCGGTCATTAGCAACCTATGCCACCATTGCTATCGAGAATTCAAATACCTATGGCAAAATGACCAAGGCGTTCGAAGATTTGAAAACAGCACAGATGAAATTGGTGGAATCGGAAAAGATGGCCTCTTTGGGTGTACTTACTGCTGGAGTTGCCCATGAAATTAATAATCCGGTCAATTTTATATCCGCGGGTATCGAAACCCTCATCAACAGTTACGCGGAAATCAAAACTTTGCTGGAACTCTACCTGCAAACGGATCCCGAAAAAATTAATCCTGTGTTGTGGGATGAAATTAAAAAGCGTTGCGATGAACTGGAGCCGGAAGAGTCGCTTCCCGAAGTAGAACAATTACTGGCCAGTATCAAAACCGGTGCAACCCGAACAGCCGAAATTGTAAAAGGATTGCGCAACTTCACCCGTCTGGATGAAAACGATTTGAAAAAAGCGAACGTCCATGAAGGAATTGATAATACGCTGGTAATCCTCAACAACCGCATCAAAAACCGAATTTCAATTGTGAAAACATACGCCGATATTCCTGAAATTCATTGTTACCCCGGTCAGTTGAATCAGGTATTTATGAATCTGTTGCACAATGCCTCAGATGCCATTGAAGGAGAAGGCACTATTCACATAGTGACCACGAATGAAAATGGTAATATAAAAATTTCTATCCGCGATAGTGGAAAAGGAATGACGGAAGAGATCCGGTCCCGCATTTTTGAACCCTTCTATACTACCAAAGCAGTTGGAAAAGGTACGGGTCTGGGATTATCGATTGCCTACGGAATCATCGAAAAACACAAAGGAATGATCGAAGTAAATAGTGCTGTCGGAAAAGGAACCGAGTTTATTATTACCCTACCTGTCACCAACAATTAATATGAACAGTACCAGTACAAAACCAAAATTGTTATATGTCGATGATGAAGAAGACAACCTGCTCGTATTCCAGTCTTCGATGCGCCGTTTCTACGATGTAGCAACCGCCAATTCAGCATTTGCGGCATTGGATCTGTTAAAGGATCAGGAATTTGATGTGATTGTTTCCGATCAGCGTATGCCCAAAGTAAATGGTGTTGAATTCCTGAACAACCTTCCGGAGCAAATTCAGAATGTACGCATCATCCTCACCGGATACAGCGATCTAGATATTGTGATTCAGGCACTCAACAGAGGCAAAATAGACCGGTATATTTCAAAACCGTGGAAGAAAGATGAATTGCAACAAATCATCGATGAAGCACTTTCCGATTTCCAGAGCAGGCGCATCGGACATAAAATTTCAGTGAGCGAACCGGCTTCCCGAATGTCTGAAATTGCGCATGTTCAAATAACGGATAGTGAGATCGCTGAACGACTCTCCAAAACCGAGGAGGAAAACCGGATACTACAAAAACAGGTAGAAGATGCCTATAAAAACGTTCAGCTGTTGAGCGAGATTGGACAGGAAATTACTTCGACTCTGGATCTGGATACGATTTTGAATACCGTTTACGAAAATGTAAACCAGCTGATGGATGCCAGTGTATTCGGCATCGGAATATACAATGCTCAGCACTCAACAATAGACTACAAACTGGCCATCGAGAAAGGTAAACGATACCAGCCGTACAGCCGTACGATGGAAGATAAAAGTCAATTTCCGGTATGGTGTATTGAAAATAAGAAGGAAGTATTTATTAATGACGTCACTTCAGAATACACAAAGTATATAAAGAAGTTTAAGGATAAAGAAATACGAACAGACTTATCAGTTGCTATTCTTGAAGACGGAACAGATTCCGTTGATCCGCTTTCTCTGATTTATATGCCACTCATGGTGAAAGAAAAAGTAATTGGTTTACTTACTGTTCAATCTTTCAACCGGAATGCCTATACACAATTTCATCTCAATACACTAATGAATATAGGCATATACGTAGCCACGGCTCTTGAGAATGCCAAAGCTTACAAAGTTATCGATGAGCATAAGAATGAAATTGAACAGAAAAATGCCGAACTGGAGCAAAAAGTTCAGCAAAGAACAAATGAATTACGGCATCAGAAAGATGAACTGGAAGATACATTCAGCAAACTGAAACTGCTCACAGAAATTGGTCAGGAAATAACCTCTACGTTAAACCTCGATACCATTCTAAACACGATTTATGAAAATGTAAACCAGCTCATGGATGCCAGTGTATTCGGAATTGGGATCTACAACCCCGAAACCGAAATTATTGATTACAGGCTTGCTATCGAAAACGGAAAAAGGTATGAACCTTATACCCGTACCATGGAAGATAAAAACCAATTCCCGGTTTGGTGTATAGAAAACAGAAAAGAAGTATTCATCAATGATGTAAAGAAAGATGCGCAGAATTACCTGAGCGGATCAATCACCATCAATCTCGACAATTCAACACTGGAAGACGGATCCATTTCAGAAATTCCGGTTTCGTTGATTTATATTCCTCTGTTGTTTAACAGCAAACCCATTGGCGTGCTTTCAGTTCAAAGTTTTAAAAAGTATGCATATAACCAGTATCATCTGGATATTCTCCGCTCTCTGGCTTCATATATTACAACAGCCATACAGAATGCGCATTCGTATGGTAAAATGACCGAAGCTTTCGAACAATTAAAATCCGCACAAAGCAAACTGGTTGAAGCCGAGAAAATGGCGTCGCTTGGTGTGCTCACTGCCGGAGTAGCGCACGAGATCAATAACCCGGTTACGTTTATTTCAGGTGGTATCGAATCGCTGGAAGACAATTTTGCCGACCTGGAACGTTTGCTGGATGTTTTGCTCGAATCAGATCTCAAACAGGATGCAAAAACACAACTTATGAAGTTGCTGGAAATGAAAGATGAAATTGAGTTGCCCCGCATTGTACAAGAAATGAAAGGGCTTTTCAATAGTGTAAAAAATGGGGCCAACCGAACTTCCGAAATTGTTAAAGGACTTCGCAATTTTTCACGGCTGGATGAGAATGACATGAAACGGGCAAACCTCGAAGAGGGACTGAACAATACACTGGTCATTCTCAACAACAAACTGAAAAACAGGATCACCATTCATAAAGAATTTGAACATATTCCGGAAATAGATTGCTATCCGGGCCAATTGAATCAGGTCTTCATGAATATTCTCAGCAACGCGTGCGATGCCATTGCCGATGAAGGTGAAATTTTAATAAGAACCCGTTCACTCGATCAGCAAGTAGTGATTACCATCAAAGACTCGGGATCCGGGATGCCCGATCATGTAAAGGCGCATATTTTTGAACCTTTTTTTACTACCAAACCAGTAGGTAAAGGTACAGGATTAGGTTTATCCATTTCGTTCGGTATCATCGAAAAACACAAAGGCAAAATTGAGGTCGAAAGTCAACCCGGAAAAGGAACTACTTTTACTCTTTCGTTACCCATACACCAATAATAAAATGATTATGGAAACAGATCAAAAACACAGCATTCTCTATGTCGACGACGAACCGGATAATCTGGTTGTTTTTAAATCCACGTTCAGAAGGTACTATACTATTTACACCGCAACCTCGGGAATGGAAGGTCTTGAAATAATAAAGACGACTCCCATTTCGGTTATTATAACGGATCAGCGCATGCCGGAAATGACCGGAATGCAGTTTCTGAGTCAACTGCCAGAAGAACCGGAAAACATGCGTATGATCCTGACCGGTTTCAGCGATATACAAGCTATTATCGATGCCATCAACAGTGGAAACGTTTATCGCTATGTATCAAAACCATGGGATAAAGACCAGCTGCGAAATATTATCGATCAGGCCATTGCTGCATTCGAAAAAAGGGTAACACTGAACAGGTATATCAGGCAACTGGAAGACCGTATTGCTGAACTTCAACTCCAGATTGAAACAACGATTAAAGGGTAATCCTTTTGAGCTGTACCGATTCCTCAGCAATTTATCGTATCTTTGCCCCGCTTTCATAACCTCTAGTGGTTTGAAAGGATTACCTCCATGCACACCAACACCCACCAGGCTGGCTTTGTCAGCATTATCGGAAAACCCAACGTAGGCAAGTCTACCCTGATGAACGCCTTATTGGGAGAAAAGATTTCGATCATCTCTCCCAAAGTTCAAACTACCCGTCACCGGATTCTGGGCATTTTAAGCAAACCGGAGTACCAGTTGGTATTCAGCGATACTCCAGGTATTATTCAGCCCAAATACAAACTGCATGGCAATATGATGGAGTTTGTAAACCAGAGTTTGCAGGATGCCGATGTAGTGCTGTTTATTACTGATCATACACACGAAAGCGAAGAAGATCCGGAGTTGATAGAAAAGCTCAAGGTGATTAAGACTCCGCTGATTGTATTGATCAATAAAGTTGACGAATTGAAAAGCAATGAAGAGGTTATGAGCAGGGTTGAGTTTTGGAAAAACCAATTGAATTGTTCAGCCATCCTGCCTATTTCTGCATTGAACAAATTCAATCTTGATACTTTGTTGAAGCAGGTTTTGCAGCATATACCCAAAGGACCTTCCTACTATCCGGATGATCAGCTCACCGATAAATCGGAACGTTTTATAGCATCGGAAATTTTGCGCGAAAAAATAATGATGCGCTATAAAGAAGAAATCCCTTATTCGGTACAGGTAGAGATTACCGAATTTAAACAGGAAGAGAAATTACTGCGCATCAGTGCCGAGATTTATGTGATGCGCGACAGCCAGCGTCAGATCATGATTGGTAAAGGTGGTATAGCTTTAAAAAACACAGGAATTGCAGCCCGCCGCGATATGGAGCGCTTTTTCGGCCAACATATTTTCTTACAAACGTATGTACGTGTTAAAGAAAACTGGAGAGACAGCGACAAACTTTTGAAACAATTCGGATACAAAGAAGATTAATATGGGAAATTTAGTTGCCATCGTAGGAAGGCCCAACGTAGGGAAATCGACCCTGTTCAACCGATTGGTAGGTGGCCGTGTGGCCATCGTAGATGATTTTTCGGGAGTAACCCGCGACCGCCATTACGGCCAGTCTGAATGGATTGGCAAAACCTTTACGGTAGTGGATACAGGTGGTTTTGTTCCCGAAAGTGAAGATGTATTTGAGTCGGCTATCAACAGTCAGGTTAAGATTGCCGTTGAAGAGTCAGATGTCATAATTTTTATGGTCGACGTTTCGGCCGGTATTACTTCACTCGATAAATCGGCGGCTGATTTGTTGCGACGTTCGAAAAAGCCGGTTTTGCTGGTAGTTAACAAAGTTGACAATGGAGACCGCCAATACGAAGCAGCTGTATTTTATGGTCTGGGTTTTGATAAATTGTATTGCCTTTCGTCGGCTTCCGGATCGGGAACAGGCGATTTGCTGGACGATGTAGTGGCTCATCTTCCGCCTGCCCCGGCAGACGAAGAAGAAACAGAAACGGTTCCCGTGAGTCGGCTTCCCCGTATTGCCGTGGTAGGTCGACCCAATGTGGGCAAATCTTCGCTCGTAAATGCCTTGCTCGGTGAAGACCGCAATATTGTAACCGAAATTGCCGGAACTACCCGCGACTCTATTCATACCGAATACAAAGCGTTCGGACATCATTTTACCCTGGTGGATACGGCCGGAATTCGTCGCAAAACCAAAGTAAAGGAAGATATTGAATTCTATTCGGTGATGCGTTCTCTTCGTGCTTTGGAAGATTGTGATGTTTCGATTCTGGTTATCGATGCCACAGTGGGAATAGATGCGCAGGACATGAACCTGGTGCATCTGGCGGTAAGAAACGGCAAAGGTCTGGTGATACTGGTAAACAAATGGGACCTGATTGAAAAGACACACAAAACCTCGCTCGAATTCGAAAAAGTAATCCGTAAAAAGCTGGAGCCCTTTGACGATGTACCTATTCTATTTACATCTGTACATGAAAAACAGAGGATTTTTAAAGCGGTCGAAGTAGCCATGAAGGTACATGCCAACCGTACCAAACGAATTCCTACTCACAAACTCAACGATATAATGCTTCCGTTTATCGCGAAGTACCCGCCACCAGCTATAAAAGGTAAATTTGTGAAAATCAAGTTTATTACTCAATTGCCGGGCCATACCAATCCCAAGTTTGCATTCTTTTGCAATTTGCCGAAATATGTCAACGAAAGTTATAAACGATATCTCGAAAACAAAATCAGAGAATCATTTGATTTTCAGGGAGTTCCTATTTCTATTTACATGCGTGAGAAATAATGTTTTGTAAATAAGCGGATTGGGCTAATTTTGCGCCCGTTTATCAATAAAAATTAAAAAACTTTACAACATGAAAAAAGTATTATCAATCGTTGCTGCTGCTGCTATGTTAGCTGTAGTTGCTTGCGGACCATCTGCAGAAGAAAAAAAGAAAGCTGAAGAAGCTCGTATCCAGGACTCAATCGAAAACGCTCAACGTATGGCTGATTCATTAGCCGCTATGGAAGCTACCATGATGCCTGATACTGCTGCTGTTGATACAGCTGCTGCTGCAACTGAAGTAGCTCCTGCTCAGTAATCAGATCGAAACCTACTAAGAAAGAGTGTCCTACCGGGCACTCTTTTTTTTATTTAATTGGGTAAAGAATTTTTATATTCCTCTAAAACCACTTACATTTGCCACCCTTAAATAGTTGAGTTATGCCACAAAGAACATTTCAGCCGTCCGTTAGAAAAAGAAAAAACAAACACGGTTTCCGTGAAAGAATGGCTTCCGAGTCAGGTCGTAAAGTAATTGCTTCACGCCGCGCGAAAGGCCGCCATAAATTGACCGTTTCTGACGAAAAACGTCACAAGAAATAATAATACCCGGTCGGCTTTTTTCACCTCAAACGTGAATTGATCCGGCAATAGCTGTATGGCCTTCACATTTACCAAAGAAGAAAGGCTGAGCCGCAAGACCCTGATTGCGCAATTATTTGAAAAAGGAAATCCTGTTGTAAAAGGGTTTCCTTTTCGCTTTTCATGGGTTTACGTAACCCTTGAAAACCCTTATCCGGTGCAAATTCTCTTCCCGGTTTCCAAAAGAAGCATCCCTCAGGCTAATCAGCGTAATCGAATCCGTAGGCTTATGCGCGAATTATACAGAATGCGCAAACATGAACTCTATGCGGTTTTGCAACAAAACAACCGGCAAATCGCCTTATCCATGTCGTATCTGGCCCAACAACCCCTCCGCATGAGCGAACTCAAGCCCTTATTTGATCAGGCATTTCATAAATTGCTGCATGAAGTTACGAAATCTCATTAATGCCCCATTGATCGGACTTGTAAAAATGTATCAGTATCTGATTTCTCCATTGTTACCCAATGCATGCCGATATACCCCAACCTGCTCCCAATATGCCGAACAGGCCATCCGGAAATATGGTCCGTTGAAAGGAATCTGGATGGCCATCAAGCGTATTTCCCGATGTCATCCGTGGGGTGGCCATGGCTACGACCCGCTCCCATAAAGGGAAGCAACCAAAAATTCCTTAATGATTCATAATTTCCGTTCCACTTATCATTATTTTACGGCTTCAAACGTTATCCCTTTAACTTTGTTATTCTTTAAACTGTACTACAAATGCGTACACATATGAAAAAAATTCGCTGGATTGTATTGGGTGCATTTCTGGGAGCATTCACCCTCTTTTCCTTTGCCCCCACACCTACCAATTTTTTCGAAGTTTCAAAGAACCTCGACATTTTCGCTTCTGTGTTTCGTGAAGTGAATGCCTATTACGTGGATGATGTTGATGCCGGAAAACTGATGAAAAAAGGCATTGATGAAATGTTGAATTCGTTGGATCCCTACACCAATTTTATTTCGGAATCCGAAGCGGAAGATTTCCGTTTTCAGATGACAGGGCAATACGGTGGAATTGGCGCTCAGATTGGCCAGCGTGGCGATTATGTTATGATCACGGATCCGTACGAAGGTTTTCCGGCCCAAAAGGCTGACCTGCGTGCCGGCGACCTGATTGTAGAAATTGAAGGTAAATCTACGAAAGGTAAAACCACATCCGACATCAGCAAAATGTTGAAGGGTCAACCCGGAACAAAGGTGAATATTCAGATCAAGCGTGAGGGAGAAACAGCTGCATTATCAAAATCCCTGACGCGGGAAGAGATTCGTGTAAAGAATGTACCTTATTACGGTATGATCAATAATGAAATCGGTTATATCCGCCTGCAATCCTTTACCAACGATGCCGGCAAGGAAGTACGCGATGCCCTCACAGATCTGAAACGGAATCATCCGCTCAAATCCGTGGTGCTCGATGTACGGGGCAATCCGGGTGGATTGTTGCATGAGGCCATCAATATTGTAAATGTATTTGTTCCACAGGGTGTTGAAGTAGTAAGCACAAAAGGCAAGATCAAAGAATACGATAAATCATACCGCACTTTAAATCCACCGGTTGATCCGGAATTACCGGTTGCGGTATTAACCAACCGCTCATCGGCTTCGGCGTCGGAAATTGTTTCGGGCAGTATTCAGGATCTCGACCGCGGATTGGTAATCGGTCAACGAACTTTCGGAAAGGGGCTGGTGCAAAATACCCGTCCTTTATCCTACAATACCCAACTGAAAGTTACGACTGCAAAATATTATACCCCATCGGGTCGCTGTATTCAGGCGCTTGATTATTCGCACCGGAATGAAGACGGAAGTGTTGGTCAGATACCGGATTCTTTGAAAAAAGAATTCAAAACCAAACGCGGCAGAAAAGTATACGATGGTGGTGGAGTAGATCCCGATATAGTTATCCCTTCTAAAAAATACGCCAAAATTACCGAGAGCCTTTTGCAGAAGCAACTCATCTTTGACTATGCCACCTATTACCGTACAAAACACGAAAGTATTGGCGCCATTCGCGATTTTAAATTTACCCAGACCGATTTTGAAGACTTTAAAAATTATATAGCCGGTCGCGAGTATGATTATACAACTGCAACAGAAAAGGCATTGGAAGAATTGCGTAAAAAAGCCGAAGAAGAAAAATACCTGGAAGGTGTAAAAACACATTTCGATAAATTGAAACTGGATTTAGCGCACGACAAACAGGCCGATCTCGAAAAAAACAAGGAGGAGATTGTGCGTTTGCTTGAAGAGGAAATTCTTCGCCGCTATTATTTCCAGAAATCGCGTTACGAATATTCTTTTCAAACAGATGCAGACATTCTGGAAGCCACTCAATCTTTGAGTAATACAGAACGTTATCAATCCCTCTTAACCGGTAAGAAATAAACAACATTAGTATACATGGAAGGCATAGTGGTTGATTCTGTTGTTTTGTTTCTTTTGGGGAGCATTGGTGGATTTATTTCAGGATTTTTAGGTGTTGGCGGTGGAATCATATATGTTCCAATACTGAGTTATTTTCTTTCGAAACTGGGAATGCACGGGGATGAACTGGTAAAGGGAATTCTGGCCAATTCCCTTTTCACCATTATTTTTTCAGGTTCCATTTCGAGTTACAAACAATACAAATCAGGGAATTTTTATGGTCGCAATATTCTTGAAACAGCTGTTCCCGGAATTGTAAGTGTATTGCTGATGACTTATCTGATCCGCAATGGAAGTTGGTACTCCATTACTGTATTCAATTATGTGTTTGCAACCATGTTGCTGGTTATTGCCGTTCGCATGTTTCGCAGGCAAAAGCAAATCACTGAAACGTATGAAGTCACACATCTGCAATATGGGGCAACAGGATTTGTTACCGGAATAGTAACGGCTTTATCGGGTTTGGGTGGAGGAATTATCATGGCTCCGGTATTCACTGATATCTTTAAACAAGACATAAAAAAGGCCAGTTCCATTTCCAATGGAGTCATTCCCATACTCGCTATTGCAGTCGGAATTTATAACCTCACAGGTGAACCGGCGATTCAGGTACATGCATGGCAGGCCGGCTATATTGTTTTTCCTCTGGTGATCCCCATGATACTTTCAGCTTTCATTTTTGCTCCCATTGGTGTTGTCGTTTCGCATAAAACTTCTGAACGCGTCATCCGCATCGTTTTTGCATCATTTGTAAGTTTGGTCTTCTTGAAAACCATGTGGCAAATAATCCGGTAAACTATTATTCGATCGGAAAAACACGTGCCACGGCATGCACCAGGTATGCTTTGCCATTGTCGGTTCCGGTACAATGAATATACGTACGGCGTTTATCTCCCTTTTTTAGAATAACCCTTCCCTTTGCACTCATTTTAAACAGTGCTCCGTGCGGCAAATCGTCGAGCATTTTCAATTCGGTTGCCTTTCGGTCGTAACGCAACAATGCCTTTACCAATACAACATCACCTGTGTGAGTATACGACGGTCGCTGCATATGCCGGATCAAGGCATGTTCCACTTCAGGCGGAAAAATTCCTCGTCCGATAACGGGACGCATATGAATTTTAAATTCTTCTTTCCATTCAGGACCATGAGGCTGATGATGATTGCCAAACTTTTTGAATGCGGTATGATGCGCCAATTCGTGCAGGAAGGTGATCAGAAAATCGAATGGATTTAAATTGTGATTGATGCTGATACGGTTTCCTTTACCCAGGTGCGGACTGTAATCACCCAACCGGTCCTTTCGTTCCACCTCTATGTGCAGGTGCAAATTGAATTGCATCATCCGGTCGCTGCAATATTCAACGGCAGCAATTGGCAAAAACCGCGTAAGTTGCTTCATCAGGTGTTGTTTATGCACCAATTGTTCCGGAGTATACGTAGAGGCCGATAATGGAAGTTTCACGCGATTTTTTTGCAACTTAAAAACAAAACCAAAAATATTACCTACTTTTATTGAACCAAATTTCCAGACATGAACACCAACCCAACTTTTGAGATCATCAACAAGGAGGATGTTCCCAAGTATCATTTTGTATCTTACGACGTACTGGATCATGAAGAAGACCGGAATGCACGAACCGAAGCTTTACAAAAGGCCATGATTTTAGGCAACAGCGATCATGTGAAGATCAAAATTTTCTTCATGACTCATGAAGGATTGAAAGAAGTAGAAACTACCGTTTGGGCGGCAACCGATCAAAGTGTTGTTTTGAAAGGAGCCGTTTCAGTTCCCATCCATGCCATAACCCGTATTGAGTATCTATAAACAAAAAGTCCCGCTATGCGGGACCTTTTGCGTAATCAATCGATATAAAACATGGCAACTGTAATTTCGTTGCTCAGGTTTCCGTAGTTAAAAGTTGAGAACTGTGGTTACCGGCTGCTGTTCATTGGGCACCGATTCATTCACCACCGGAATGTTCTCTTTGTTCTCAGTTTTCTTAACAGGAGTTGAGTTGCTTTTTGTTTTGGGCAATTCAGCCTGACCGAGAACTTCAAATTTATGCTCTTTTGCAAACATACCCAAAGCAATAGCTTGTTTTATTCCATTGATAATCAAGCTGATCTCAAAATCATCAGCCGAGAGCCCTTTCGGGTTTACAGTGAAGGTCAGACGTTGATCCAAACAATAATCCAACAAGGTTTGGATGGATTTTCTTTTCGATAAGAGGGTTACTTTTTCTTCCATAATTTTAGTATAAGTTTCTGATAATCAGTAATCTGATTTTGGTTTTTGACTTAGGTGAAGATAGTCATGCCGGATGAAATGAAGAAATGAATGGGGTGATTTATACCCACAACTTTAGCTCCATAATTAACAGCCTATACACAAATTGAGTGGAATGGTGGAAAAGGGGTGGAAAAGACAGCAGTTATCCACGCATTTAACGTAAAATCGTCACATTGCCCGAATCATAATAGGTGCTTTGATCCCAACCTGTATAGGAAACCAGGTAAACATACACATCAGCCGGAGCTTCCCGGCCATCGTTTGTCTCACCCTTCCAATGCACATTCTTATCGTTGGTTTGAAAAATTAACTGCCCCCACTTGTTGTAAACCCTAAGTTCATAGTCTTTTACAAATACATCCCGGATCGACCATTCATCATTGACACCATCCTGATTCACGGTAAAAGCATTGGGTACATGTAATAAAGGAGATTGAATCAATTCGATCTGGTTGGATTGACTGTACAATACAGGAATAGCACTATTGTCATAATCCCCATCCAATATCAGCGGATTTTCCTGATTGGCTGTAACGTAATAGTAGAATTTGCCGGCTTTGGTATTAAGCTTATTATCGTTAAACTCTACAACTGTATTGTCCGTATTATCCAGCTTTTCAAACGGACGCAGATTATCTCCTTTGTATAATGTATAACATTTTGTGCCGTTATCCCAATACGTATATGGAGTCCAGTTTACATGGCTTTCAAATGGAACGGATACTCCATCCAATAAAATCGAACAGGCAATCTGCCCAGCAGGACCATAATTCTGGCAGGTATCCTTCATGATCACATGATAACAATATGAATAGCGCTGCACATCTACCTGATAATCGGTGAAGCTGGTATCACCGGTTTGAAAGTAATCGGCAAGTTCGCTGAAGTTGTCGTTTCCTCGTTTCGACTTATAAATATAATACCGGGCAAAATCTTTCTCTTTTGTTTTCGGCCAGATCATCTGAATGGCCTTATTGTCTACAACCGTAACATTGAGCATTTTTTGCTGCTCCGGGGTTGGTTTCAGATTGGATGCTGTTTCGGTTGTTTCGGAGGAGGGGCCTTCAACACGGCAAAGGTTTTCGGTACGAATCAAATAACTGTAATTAGTGATCCGGTTATTAAAAGATGTATAATCAGTTAAGATAGAACGCTCAGCTTGCGGTTTAATGGAGTCAATCAATGCAAAGGTTCCGCCATCTACAGCACGATATGCATGATACGATCGATAATACGGATTGATATAAGTGGAATCCGCAAATTCAATTCGTGTCTGATTGTTGTTTACCAATGTCATGCATAATATTCCCACAGGATCAACTAACGGCATGGAATCAATATGAATGACCAGGGGTGCAGAATGATAAGTCGGGAAACATCCGTTATCCGTAACCTGCACCTCAAATGCATTGTATGATTTTCCGGTCTGACTGCAGTCTGTTTTCCAGCACAATTGCGATTGTCCCTGTTCAAATGCTTCGAATGAAAAAGGAGTATTTAATCCGGGATGTGTAGTATAGGCAGGATTTGCAAATGCATTTCCATTGATTTTTACTTTAATCGAGTCGCCCGGATCAGCTACCAAAATATCCAGACAAAGCTCGTCAGGAATGCGGACGGTAAAATTTCCGATTTCAGAGGAGTCTCCTGCTTCATTGCGGAACCAGATTTTTGGTTTGGTTGATGGCATCGAATCAATGCGAACGGAAAATGTTGATTTGGTTATTTTGGGTACGGGGCAACCATTGTCTCTCACTTCCACATTGAAAAATTGTATGGGTAAACCGGTCAGGCTGCAATCGGTTTGCCAGCAAAAACGGGTCGAACCATTTTTGAATCCGCTGAAAGAAAATGGTGAATCAATGGTAGGGCGCTGCTGAATATTCGGATTGTTAAACGCATTGCCGGAAATTTTCACATATAAACTATCTGTAAAGTCGCTGAGATTTATATTGAAACAAACTTTTTCAGGAATGTGTACTGCATACGAACCGCTGGCAAATGTTCCATCCAGGTTTTTATACAATACCGCCGGAAAAGGATTCGAAAGGCAATTCGTTACACTGAACTGTAACTCGAGTCGTACCTCTCCTAACTTTTTGCCGAAACGGAATTCCTCCACGCGAATGGCTCCTACAAATACACCCACCTCGGTTGGAGTAACAGTAAGCTGACCTGTAATAGGGTGAATGCTTAATGCCGGACTTCCCCTTATTTCTTTTGTATCATCAAAACCGGGCTGCCAGGCTATGGTGGGATAAGGTCCAGCCTCCGGATCTGTGGTAGCCGGTTGATTCTGATCCAGCAATCCGTTCAAAGGTGTTATGAGAGAATAATGCAATGAATCTCCATCCGTTTCAACAAAATTCATGTTGTAGGTATATGGATTATCCTTGCATAAATAGGTAAAAGGATTGCTGGTGAATTCGGGTGTGGAATTATAAGCACCAAATGGGGGCACTTCAGCATAAATAGCTATGGCCGCCGCATTGGGAGAAACAATATTCTGAATGATTTTATTCCGGCAGCAACGTTGATAAACAAAGTAATATCCTGCATTGCTGTTATAAGTAGCCGGACTGAAATTTATTAATTTGGTATACGTTCCCAATTCGGTACAAACATCCGGTTCATCTGAACATTCAGGTCCAGACAATTTCAACTTAACAACAGTGGGTGCACCCATATCAATGACTTGCCTCCTGCCATGGGTTCCCAAATCAAACATTCCAATGATACATGGTGAAGATCCCGGACCTCCGGTCATACCATCAAATGCTGCCTGTGCATTGTAACAATCGCGCAGTACTTTTAACGTAAGCTGATACGTATTTCCGGAAATATATTTTAATGAAATAGAACCACCCACAATATGAGTTGCTTCTGCATTCCTGTGAATGAAGAGCAATAACAACAAACATATCAGTGATTTACGCAACAAGGTGATCAAAGCTAAGGATATATGTGAGAAAAAAGTATGCCGCAGGTGTAAAAATTCAGGGTTACTAAACCAATCCTGAAAGGACGCAACAACCCTGTAAAAGATGACCGCAACCCTAAAAGGGCTGCGGCATTAACAATTTATTAAGAAATTTTAGAGAGCTTATTTTGCGTAATTCACTGCGCGCTTCTCGCGGATTACCGTAATTTTTATCTGACCCGGATAGGTCATTTCTTTCTGGATGCGTTGTGATAAATCTACCGATAAAATATCGGCCTGGGCATCGGTTACTTTTTCGGATTCTACAATCACACGTAATTCTCGTCCGGCCTGAATCGCATATGATTTTTCTACACCGGCATAACTGAGTGCAATGTTTTCGAGGTCCTTCAATCGCTTCATGTAATTCTCACTGTCTTCGCGGCGGGCACCCGGGCGGGCGCCGCTGATCGCATCGCAAGCCTGAATAATCGGAGAAAGAATAGAAGTCATTTCCACCTCGTCGTGATGCGCACCAATGGCATTCACTACTTCCCAATTTTCTTTGTATTTCTCAGCCAGTTTCATTCCGAGTAATGCATGCGGAGTTTCCGGATCATCATCGGGCACTTTACCAATATCGTGCAGCAAACCAGCACGCTTGGCCAGCTTCACATTCAATCCGAGTTCCGCAGCCATGGTAGCACACAGGTTGGCTACTTCGCGGCTGTGCTGCAACAAATTCTGTCCGTAAGATGAGCGGTAACGCATGCGTCCAACCATACGAATCAGCTCCGGATGTAATCCATGAATGCCCAAATCGATGCAGGTTCGTTCGCCGATTTCCACTACTTCCTCTTCCAGTTGTTTGCGTGTTTTGGCTACAATTTCTTCAATACGAGCCGGGTGAATCCTTCCGTCTTGCACCAACCGGTGCAACGACAGGCGGGCAATCTCGCGGCGAATAGGATCGAAGCAGGAAAGGATAATGGCCTCCGGGGTATCGTCGACAATGATTTCTACTCCTGTGGCTGCTTCCAGTGCACGGATATTTCTTCCTTCACGTCCGATAATACGCCCTTTCATTTCATCGTTTTCGATATTGAAAACCGATACTGAATTTTCAATGGCATGCTCAGCCGCTGTACGCTGAATAGAACTTAAAATAACTTTCTTGGCTTCTTTCCCGGCAGTAAGTTTTGCTTCATCCACAATTTCTTTGATGCTGCTCATAGCCTCGGTGCGGGCTTCTTCGGTTAAGGCTTCTACCAATTGCTTTTTGGCTTCTTCGGTTGAAAGGCCGGCAATTTTCTCGAGTTGTTTTAATTGATTGTGAATAGCCTTTTCAGCTTCTTCTTTCTTGATGGTAAGCGCTTCCATTTGCTTGGTGAGGGATGCGCGGATTTGTTCCAGATCAGCATCTTTTCGCTGCGTCTGTTCAATTTTCTGATTCAGTGTTTGCTCTTTTTGCTTGATGCGGTTTTCGCTGATCTGAACCTGTTGATTGCGTTGTTGAACTTCTTTTTCGTGTTCCGCCTTGAGTTGCAGGAAACGCTCTTTGGCTTCCAGCTGGCGGTCTTTTACGAGCATTTCGCCTTTTGTTTTTGCTTCGGCAAGAATGGATTCGGCATTATTCCGCAGGGCAGTACGGTTTAACAAGTACATACCTGCACCACCTATTCCCAAAGCGACCATGCCTACAATGACTACTAAATAAATTTCCATACCTTAATGGTTTAATGAATACGAAATAAAATAAGGCAGGTTAACGGGTGGGGTCGGTTACAGATTTACAGGCTCGAGCATCTGCTGCAATTGTTGCACTTCCTTCTGCAATAGTTCCTGCTCGCGGGAATGTGTATTTTTCAGCCGTATCAACTCATATGCTATTTCCAGGCTTATCATGGAAAGCATGTCTTGCATATCCTTTACCGCAAAAAGCTGTTGTAAATCTTTCAGCTTATCGTTTATAAGCTTTGCCGCCCGTCGTACCATTTCTTCTTCATCTGCCTGAACAGTAAGCGGATAAGACCGGTTGGCTATATTTACTTTAATGGATAATTCTTCCACGTAACAGCTTAATGTTTTTCACCAATTAATCTGATACACTCCTCGATATCACGGATATAGCGATTGATTACCAGTGCAATTTCAGCTTTATCGGCGCTTTTATCTTGAAGTGCTACAGCAATGTTAACGATTTTATTTTGTTCTTCTAAAGTCCGGGTTAGAATTTTTTCCTTCTGCAAACGGGCATTCAGTGTTTCCAATTCCTGCAGAAGCGTCTTTACCTGCTTCTCAAGCGCTTGTTTATCAGCTAACAATCGGGCCACCTTTGCCCGAATAACCTGGATCTGCTGGTTCATTTCGCCCGACATACTGTTATTCTTTTGATTGTGCGTCGACCACAGCAATGATGACCATGTTCACAATTTCCCGCACACTGCTTCCCAACTGTAGAATATGCGCCGATTTTTTCAATCCCAGCAAAACAGGACCGATTGCTTCAGCCGCACCCAATTCCTGCAATAATTTGTAGGCAATATTTCCTGCCGAAAGTTTAGGAAAAATAAGGGTATTTACCGGTTCACCCACCAATTCGCTGAATGGAAAGTTCTCTTGTAACATTTTCTGATTGAGGGCTACATTGGCCTGAATATCTCCATCTACCACCATATAAGGGTATTCGTGCTTGAGTATTTCGTGTGCCAATGCCATTTTACTGGGTGTATCACCCATGGCTGATCCGAAATTCGAATACGACAAAAGTGCGATGCGGGGTTGTATATTGAACTTCTTCACCGCATCGTAGGTCAGTTTCGTGATATCGACAATATCATCTACATCCGGATTGATATTGATGGTCGTATCGGAGAAGAAAAGTGTTCCCTTTTTACTCAACATCACATACATACCGGCTACTTTGCGAATGCCATCCTGTTTGCCAAAAATCTGCAAAGCAGGTTTAATCGTACTCGGATAATTTTTAGTCAGTCCGGTGATGATAGCATCCGCTTCACCCAATTCCACCATCATTGGTGCAAAATGGTGACGATCGCGCATGATTTTTCTCGCTTCATGCAGGGTCACTCCCTTGCGTTTCCGTTTCTCATAAAACCATTGGGCAAACTCCTCACGTTTGGCGTCTTCTTCCAATGGGTTGATGATGGGAATGCCTTCCAGATGAATATTATTTTCAGCAATGATGGCTTCAATTTTCTCCCGGTTACCCAATAAGATAGGATGCGCCATTCCTTCTTCTTTCACCAATTGTGCTGCCCGCAATATTTTATAATTATCGGCTTCGGCAAATACAACACGTTTTGGATTTTGACGGGCTTTGCTTCCCAATACCCGGATGAAGTTGCTCTCCTGACCCATGCGCGTATTGAGTTCGTTTTTATACGCCTCCCAATCGGTAATCATTTTTCGCGCCACTCCTGAATCTATCGCTGCCTTGGCAACTGCCGGCGAAATGGTAGCAATCAGGCGTGGATCAAGTGCTTTGGGAATGATATAGGTTTTGCCGAATTGAATGCTTTTTTCGTTGTAAGCCAGGTTCACAATTTCGGGAACAGGTTCTTTGGCCAAAGCCGCTAAGGCTTTTACGGCAGCCAGTTTCATTTCTTCGTTGATTCGGCTTGCCCGTACATCCAGGGCACCACGGAAAATAAACGGAAAACCAAGAACATTGTTGACCTGATTCGGATGATCGCTGCGACCGGTTGCAATGATAATATCTTTGCGTGATGCGATGGCATCGGCATACGAAATTTCAGGATCCGGATTTGCAAGAGCAAACAAAATGCAATCTTTGGCCATGCTGCGCACCATATCCTGCGAAACTATATTGCCTTTCGAAAGTCCCACAAAAACATCAGCACCTTTCATGGCTTCGGTGAGTGTGTTTAAATTTTTATTGGTAGCGTAAAATTGTTTGGTTGAATCGAGATTGGGCGAATCCAGACGGATTACTCCTTTGCTATCGCACATCACCAGGTTTTCTTTTTTAACTCCCAGACTCAAAAACACATTGGCACACGACATCGCAGATGCACCCGCACCATTGAATACCACTTTTACATTGGCTATTTTCTTGCGCACTACTTCCAGCGCATTTAACAAAGCCGCCCCTACGATAATCGCCGTTCCATGCTGATCATCGTGCATAATGGGTATATCCAGTTCTTCTTTGAGCCGGCGTTCAATCTCGAAACACTCCGGTGCTTTGATATCCTCGAGGTTAATGCCTCCAAAGGTTGGACTGATGGCTTTAACGGTACGAATAAATTCTTCGGTGTCTTTGGTGTTTACTTCTATATCGAATACGTCGATATCGGCGAATATTTTGAACAGAACGCCTTTGCCTTCCATTACAGGTTTTGAAGCCAGGGGTCCGATATCGCCTAAACCGAGCACAGCTGTGCCGTTGGAAATAACAGCTACCAGATTTCCTTTAGCAGTGTATTTGTATACATCATCCGGATTTTCGGCAATAGCGAGGCAGGGTTCGGCCACGCCCGGCGAGTAAGCCAGACTCAGATCACGTTTGGTATTGGTAGGTTTGGTAGAAATAACAGCAATCTTACCGGGCCTTCCTTTGCTGTGATACTTGAGGGCATCGTCTTTTAAAGTCGACATAAGCGCAAAAATTGAGATGCGAGTTTACGATAATATTCAGGTGCTTACAACCTCATAATACCTAAGAGTTATCAGGAAGCCTGAGGCTGCGCGGGTTATGCCATCAGAAATTGGGTGAGATCGACATTTCTGAATAATAATCGAGGATATAATTTACTGCATCCTCTGCCGTATCTACTACTTTAAATAAATGCAGATCGTCGGGTTTAACATTGTGTTCTTCGTTGCACATGGTGTTTTGAATCCAATGCAACAAACCTTCCCAATATTTACTTCCAACCAAAACAACCGGGAAACGTGCAACCTTATGCGTTTGAATCAGGGTAAGCGCTTCAAACAACTCATCCATGGTTCCAAAACCTCCGGGAAGAGCCACAAAACCCTGTGAGTATTTTACGAACATCACCTTTCGCACAAAGAAATAATCGAAATTGATGATCTTATCGTGATCGAGGTATGCATTGTGAAATTGTTCAAACGGAAGTTCAATATTGAGCCCGACCGATTTGCCACCTGCTTCTTTGGCGCCTTTATTGGCAGCTTCCATTATTCCCAATCCACCACCGGTAATTACTCCGAAACCCGCAGCCACCAGCTTGGCCGCTATTTCTTCAGCCAGTTTGTAATAAGGATTTTCCGATTGCGTGCGTGCCGATCCGAAAATAGAAACGCAAGGACCGATACGGCTCATTTTTTCGAACCCATCCACAAATTCGGCCATGATTTTAAACGTCGCCCAACTGTCGGTTACTTTTATTTCCGGCCAGTTTTTACGCGCAAACGCTTTCCGTATTCTTTCTTCGTCACTCATAATATGGTGTTCCTCAACTGCAATTAACCCAACAATTGTTTCAATACAGCAGAGATTACTTTACCATCTGCTTTTCCCGCCAATGCTTTCATCGCCAAAGGCATCATTTTTCCGAAATCTGCCGCGCCTGTTGCGCCGTTTTCTGTCAACAGGTTTTGCAATATTGATTTGATTTCCGCTTCATCCATTTGTTTAGGAAGATACCGTTCGATTACCGTCAATTCCTCCGCTTCTGTTTGTGCCAGATCAACCCGTCCGTTTTGTGTATAAATATCAAACGACTCTTTGCGTTGCTTGGCTAATTTCTGAAATACTTTGATGGCTTGTTCATCGCTTACTTTTCCATCTGCGCTGGCACCTTTGTCGGTAGCTGCCAGAAGCAATGCCGATTTTAATCCGCGCAATGCGCGCAGGCTTATTTCATCGCGTGATTTCATGGCCGCAATTACATCGGCATTCACCTGATCTTGTAAACTCATATGCATCTGATATTAATAATTAACATTTTCTGATTTTTTTGGGCGTTCATTTTGCTCAATTTCTACCTCTCGTTCCATATATAACTTTTGATGTTGCGTGTCTGTTTATCCATGTTGTATGCAGTTTAATTCAAAATTGGAACAAACTACATACCAACGAAAATCTTCCTTTTGAAAATTGATTTTCATTCAAATCCACGGGAAAGTGCATCTAAAAGTAAATTACTTTTTCCTGGAAACAAATTTCGCATTTCTTCCCAAAAACAGGTTAAAGGTATCGCTTCGCAAACCAAGGCGCAAAGTCTCGAGAGGTATTACGTCGTTGGGTGCAATATTTCCTAAGCTCACATTGGCACTTACGAGTTGTATGAAATAGGTTTGTTGTGCTTTGAGTGGAGCTTCCCAGATTATTTTCTCTTCCGGAATTTTGGTCAGAATTTCTTGCACCAAACCTTCGCGCACTTCGCCGCTGGAACGGTAAACACCCACATTTCCGGCTTCCCGTGCTTCGGCTATCACTTTCCATGCACCTGCTTTGAGTTCGCTTTGCATGAGTTCGATCCATTGATACGGAGGGATAATTTTCTCCACGTCTTTGCTTCCTACTTCACTGAGCACTGTTACATGCTTACTCAGTTTCTGAATATATTCAAGTTTGATATCATGTGGCATGTCGATTGAGCCATCCGATACTTCTGCATGTTCCAGCTTAAACCGGTCGAGCAGTTTCAGAAAATCGTCGAACTGATTACGCACAATAAATGCTTCGAACAAGGTTCCGCCGAAATACGTTTTCACTTTCGCCTCTCTGTATAAAGCCAGTTTCTGTTCGAGGTTTTGGGTAACATAAGCAGTACCAAAACCCAATTTTACCAAATCTACATGATTGCTGCAAACGGAAAGGAAATTGTCAACTTCAATAATCCCAAGGCCTTTATCCATCACCATGGTAAGCCCGCTTTCCCTGGGTTTAGCAGTCCGCTCAGGGATCTGCTTCAACTTAAAATTCTTCATTCTTTATTTTTGTACAGTTCTATTAAATTTACAATTTCTGATTGTTCTTTCAGCAATGGCGTAACTTCAAACATCAGGAAATGATCGTCGAAATTCAACGTCAGTGCAGCTTCCAGATGTTGTTGAGCTTGTGCTTTCAAACCCAGTTCATATAAATAACACACCAACCGGTAATGGTATTGATGACAGGCCGGCTCAACTTTTACTGCTTCCATCAGCAACTCTACCGCAGTTTCTTTTTGCCCCTCCGAAAACAAAATCAGCGACCAGTCGAGCCAGGCTTCCATATCTATGGGATCCAACTCAATGAGTTTGCGGTAAAGTTCTTCCGCTTCTTCCAGGTTTCCCATGCGGTATTCGAGTTCGGCGAGGGCAATAAGGTATTCGGTATTTTCCGGTTCAAGCAAAACCGCGCGTTTGTAATGATTCAGGGCTTCTTTGTTGTGGCCTTCTTTATCATAAGTTAACCCGATACCAAACCAGGCTTCTGCAATATTGGGATTGAGTTTAGTTACTTTGCGGTAATAATCGCGCGACAGATTGTTGTTGTTCATCCGCTCGTAACAACCGGCCATATTGCAATAAGTGATGGAATCGGGGCCTTCTTTGTCAAGTACAATCTGATATTCGGTCAGCGCTTTTTCGTATTCACCCAATTCAACCAATTCGTTGGCTTTGTTAAACCGGGCCACCACATAGTCATCTTCAATAACCAGACAATAATCAAATGCATCGATGGCTTCCTTACGCAAACCCATTTTACTATAGGCAACACCCAGATTATACCAGGCGTTGGATGAATACGGATCGGCATCAATCAGTTTTTGGTAAATTGCCGCACTTTCTTCAAACCGGCCCAACAAATCCTGGCAATTGGCCAATTCATAATACGCTTGTTCAGCCTCCGGATTTTCTTCTATAATCTGTTCGAATTTTTCCAGCGCTTTGGAATACAAATCACAATCCTGATAAACGTAGGCAATTTCAAAAAGCATGTTGATCCGTTCATCGGAATTGAGCAATGCACGCTCAAAACATTCTTCTGCTTCTTCAAACGATTCGGTATTCAACAACAGTTCCCCTTTGATCAGCATCAAATCGGGATTGAACGGTTCATACAACTCAGCTTTTTCTACGATTTCCAATGCCTCATCGTATTTTTCGAGCGCGCCAAATACCTCAGCCTTTTGAATCATGAAGGAGGTATAAGAAGGATATAAATCTTCGGCATAGTAAATAACTTCCAATGCCTTTTTGGGTTTATCCTTCAATAAATAAAATTCAATAATGGCTTCGAGGGTTTCCGGATCAAAGTAGTCGTTACCCTTATTCCGGATCATCTTCTCGTAACGCTGCACATTGGAAGTCGTTTCCTCGTCTAAAAAATCATCTGCATCCATCATACGCTATCCTTAATGGTATAAACGAATTTTAATATAAAAAACTGGTTAGTGTTAAAAAGCAATTCACATATGTGCAAAAACCTGTCCATACCAGCAACAAAGGTAGGCAATTTTCGTCCATTTACAGCAGTTCGTCAGAACTGTGGACGCTGAGAATCAGAGCAAATGAATGAAACCGTTTTTTATTTCTATGCAATGGCCTAGATTCTATTTTGACTCCCCATCTAAAACCCCACATTATGAAAAAAGTTTTTATCGCTTTGAGCAGTATTTTGTGTTTATCCATATCCCTTTGTGGTCAGACAGTGCAATTGGATGCCAACAATGTGAGAGCCTTAATTCCGTCTAATCCAATCCTGTTTTGGACCGGGAGCGGAAGTCCGGTATTTAATGTCCCGAAATCGGGAACCAAAAATCCTGTTTTCACATCCACCCTTTGGGTTGGCGGAATGAGTAATTCTAACCTTTACCTCGCAGCTGAAACATACAGGCAAAATGGCAATAAGGATTTTCAATCCGGCCCTGTTTCAACCGCAACACTGAACCCTGCCGGATGGGCTGTAGTAAAAGTTGATAAGTCCATTGTGGATGCCTATAAAACCGACAGCACACTTTGGTTGAATCCACCTGCGGTATTTTTGAATTGGCCGGCACACGGTGATTCAGCATCACAGGAAGCAAAAAATCTTGCCCCTTTCGTAAATGTTGGCGGAGATCCTGAAAAGTATGAACCGCAATTCGGGGATTATCCGGCCATCAAAGGCGATCAGTGTACGTATTATATCTTCAACGATAACCTGACACATACCGAAAGTCAGGGCAATAGCCTGGGAATTGAGGTACACCGCATGGTTTATGAAATTTCAGATACGGTTAATTCATTTCTGAACAATACGGTATTTGTTGAATACAAATTGTTTAACCGGTCGGATCGCAATTATGATTCCTTGTGGATTACTGCATACAGCGACTTTGATCTGGGAAATTTTAATGATGATTATATTGGTACAGACAGTGCACTGAACATGACCTATGTTTACAATGGACTGGCAAGCGATGACGGACCCAATGGCTATGGGGCAAATCCACCTGCTGCAGGAATGGTTTTACTCAATCATCCGTTGACTTCAAGCATGTTTTATACCAACGATAATACCAACACGGGTAACCCCGCTTCAACTACAGAATACTGGAATTATATGAATGGTCGCTGGAGAGATGGAACTGCATTAACCTATGGCGACTCAGGGAATACCGGTTCTTCGAGGGCATATTTTGCCTTTTCCGGAAATCCGTGCGACAGCAGTGGCTGGTCGGAACGGGCAGTGGGTATGACTCCCGGAGATCGACGCATTTTGGGTACAACCCTGTTCAGGAATGTATATGCCGGTAACGATGTATCTGTGGTATTGGCTTATGTATATGCGCAAGACATCGGATTCGATGCCAGTTTATGCAAATTGAAAACAGAAGCACTTGCACTTACCAATTGGTATAAGCAACAACCGCAAACAGGTTTAGTAGAACAAAATCAACTAACGAATTTGTTTCAGGTATACCCCAACCCAAGTGCGGGAATGTTTCAGCTGGATATGTTGCAAGGTTCACTTTCCATCACAGTTTTTGATATTGCCGGTAAAGTTTTGCTGACTAAAAAAACGGATACTCAACACATGCAATTGGAGATACCTCAGGCAGGTATGTACTGGATTCTTGCCGAAAATGAAAAAGGAAAGCAAGTGCGTAAGGTCGTAGTGTACTAACTCAGGGGAGTAAATAAAAATCCCCGGTATTGTAATTCAAAGCTTCCTCAGGATTCATCACAATGAGCTTACCCTCGTTGAGACGCGCGATCTTATAATTTTCGCTGCTAAATAAATCAAAGAGTATGCGCCGGTTTTCAAGGGTTGAAATTTCAACCTGAATTAACGGCCTGAACCGGTGAATGGTTTGCATCAGGTGAGGAAACAAATGCACTTCATATCCTTCCACATCGCATTTGATGAAATCGAGCTGTTGGAGGTTGGCAAATAATTTATCCGGAACCTGCAAAGGCACTTTGTAGGTGCGCATTCCTGCCGTCTCCGAAGCATCGAGTACACGTGTTAAACCATGCCTTACCACACCCTGAATCACCGGTGTGCCCATAATCACTTCGCCATCGGTTCCACCCAATGCGGTTTGATGCAACGTGATGTTTCCGATGCCAAATCGTTTTGTATTCGCGGCGAATATTTCTGCAAACAAGGATACCGGTTCAACCGCATAAATATGTCCCGACGGACCAGCGTATTTCGACATGAATGAAGAGTAGTATCCCACATTGGCTCCAATATCAATGCATACAAAACCCGGTTTGATCAATTGACTCAGATGAAACAATTCGGGATATTTTTTGCGTAAGAAGCCAGCGAAAACCAACCGTAAATAAATATGACTTACCAATCGGAGATACTGCGGAAAACCAAGAATTCGAATGAGCAGGGATCTTATTATTTTTTCCATTATTCTACTTCTTCGTATTCTACGTAGTCTCCCAGATTTTTATCATTGCCTTCTTTCTTTTGCTGCACCGGATGCACCTTAACTTTACCTTCATCATGGGTTTCCTGTTTGTGTGTATGGTGGTGTGTGTGAAACTGATAAACCTGCTTTTTCACAGTAATTCCAAACAAACGTCCGAATACAAAGCGGACCAAAAAATAAATCAGAAAGAGGTAGATTAGAAACTTTAACATGCGTTCAGCTAAAATACAAAGATAGGCAAATTTGGGAAGCTTAAAGTGCCAGGTGTTTTGACTTTACCTCGCTGCCATAAAAGATCCGGGAGTGCGTATCGAAATTTTCGGGATCATCGGTTGTGAGAAAATCAACCCTGCCGCTACGCGAACAAGCCACATCGCAATCGGGATGCCGAAGCAAATAATCTTTCAGGCTTTTGGCTACAATAGGTCCCTGACTTAAAATAGTAATATGCGGCGGAACCTGTTTCCGGATTTGATCGATCAGAATGGGGTAATGCGTGCAACCCAGAATGAGCGTGTCGATGGAAGGCGATTGACGAAACATTTCGTCGAGGTATTTTTTTATAAAATAATCCGCGCCCGGATTGTTGTATTCGTTATTTTCGATTAAAGGCACCCACATCGGGCAAGCTTGCTGATAAACTTTGATATCGGGAAAATACTTTTCAATCTCAAGTATATAAGATCCCGAGTTTACCGTTCCGCTTGTACCTAAAACCCCTACATGCCTGGTTTTGGTATAGTTTCCAATAATCTCAGTGGTTGGTCGTATCACTCCTAAAACGCGTAACCCTTTTTCCATCAGTGGGAGATCTTTCTGTTGAATGGTACGTAAGGCTTTTGCAGAAGCTGTATTGCAGGCCAGCACTACCAATCGGCAGCCCTGCTCAAACAAGCGATTGACACATTGCAGGGTATATTCGTGAACCGTATCGAAAGAGCGGTTTCCATAAGGCGCACGCGCATTGTCGCCGAGGTACAAAAAATCGTATTCCGGCATTTCCTGTACCAACTCCCGCAAAATGGTGAGTCCGCCATAACCTGAATCAAACACGCCAATAGGCCCTTGCTTCGTCATGGTACGAGATTACGGATTTTTTTTGAATGCCATTAATTCGATATGCAATTTGAACCTTTTTGCGTTTGATCCGTATAATGTTAAAATTTACACCACATGAAATCCATATTCCTTTATTTAACCTTATGGGCCGGTATGTTGTTTCAACCCTTGTTTGCCCAGAAACCCGAACCGGTTCTTGGATTCGCCTATGTGCAACATCCCTGGAACTGGTATAAAGACCAATCCGCTGCCTGGCGAAATGTAATCAACCAAAACCCGAAAGATGTAAAAGCGTGGTATTACTATTATTATGCTAACCGCATCCTTAATTTCAATCATGAAACCGATAAACGTTCGTGGAAAGAAAGGGATGAAAGCATACAAAAACTCATCGACGAAATGGGGAAAAACATTCCTGAATCGTATGAATATAATTTATGCAAATGGATGGCCGGTGGGTTCGACCGCAAACTGTTACCTTACCTGTATAAGGCTGCTGAGTTGGGTGAAGGTCGCATAGAACATATCGACTATATGGTGAATATGGGAGAAATAAACCGTGATTTGAAACAACGGGATTTGTATTCATGTAAGAAAAACGAAGCCGGTTTAATTTCGAGTGGAATGCTGTATTATAACTACAATGTACTTGCAGGTCTGGCTCCCAATGCCATCCTTCTTACTGCAGGCGACAACGACACGTATCCTGCATGGGTATTGCAGGCCAAGGGCATACGCAAAGATGTTACTGTCATCAATTTGAGTTTGATCAAGATCAGCGATTACCGGCAGAAAGTTTTTACCGAACTGGGAATTAGTCCCATGGATTTTTACGAAGGCACACAGGAAGATTCGGCAAAGGTGGCCCGAATAGGATTTGACGAAACCATTGTCAAACATATTGCTGCCAACAAAAAGAAATACCCGGTTTACCTTGCCCTTACCGCAACTACCTGCAAACCCATGGTGGAACCTGTTGAAGCCAACCTTTACCTGACCGGACTGGCTTATATTTACAGTACCGACGGCATCGACAATATCGCATTTTTGAAAAAGAATATGGAACAGGAAATGGCGCTCGATTATCTCGACAAACCTTTTTATAAAGAAATTTCTACCGGAATGGTTAGTCGTGTCAATACCAATTATATCGTTCCCATGTTGAAATTGTACGAACATTACAAAGCTTCGGGAGAAATGGAAAAACAGTTATGGATGAAAAATAAACTCCTCCTTGTTTCGAAAAATACCGATGAAGAAAAAAGTGTAATTGAACACCTGAACCGACCTTAGTGAATATCCAATCCACGAATCGTACGGCCACAACCAGCGATGAAGTATTGATGGCTCAACTGGCTTCCGGTAAAAAGGAAGCTTTTGAGCTGTTGTACGAGCGCTACTTTGATAAACTGGTGTGGTTTGCTTCCGGATTTTTACAACAAACCGAACAGGCTGAAGATGTGGTTCAGGAAGTTTTTCTACAAATTATACGGTCACCTCATCAGTTTGATTCGCAGCGAAAATTCAGCACCTGGGTATATACACTAACCGGAAATGCCTGCAGAACAATGCTCAAAACGGATAGAAACCGTGAACGTTTACTGGAACAGGAAGTCATCCCGTTTGTAGCAATCCATGATCAGGTTTACCAACATTCGCAACACGATTATGCCTTGCTGAAAAAAAATATTGCACTAGCGTTTGGTCAACTCAGCGATAAAGAAAAAAGTTTGTTTGTGCTTCGGTTTGAAGAAGAACTCAGCCTGAGTGCAATTTCAGAAATCCTTTCCCTACCGGAAGGATCGGTAAAATCCGGAATCTACTATCTCCTTAAAAAAATCAGTACCTCTTTAAAATTACGTGTATGAAAACAGATCCTGAAAACATTCCATCCGAACTTTTTGACTGGATCCAAACGACGCCTTTTCGTGAGTTGGACGGGAATCAACAAGCCATCGTATCGCATCATTTTACCGAATCGACCTATACTGAATTGCATGCAGTAGCTTCAGCAGTGCATACGCAACAGGTAAATGCGGTAAGAAAGAGAACTATGAAAAACGATTTACTTCGGGAGTTTGACCGGATTCATCCCGTTGCACAGTCGGATATGAAGCGCATTTCCGGATCACTTCCCTTTTACCGGATAGCGGCAGCTCTGCTTTTAATTTCCTGCCTTGGAATGCTGGCATGGATGCGCTTAGGTAACAAACCTGCTATTCCTGCACTGGCATTGCATGATACCATTTATATAACCCGCGAAATTGCAGCTGCACCGATTCGTGAATACGATACTGTTTACTTAACGATAAAGGGAAAACCCGCCAAACAAAATTCAAGTTCGGAACCAACGGATTTACATCCGTTGCCCCAATCACCTGCATCCATAGACGTGGTTGGCATGTCTGACATGGAAGCATTGCACAACCGCCCGAAAAACAACAGTATGAAAGACGATACGTTGTTGCGGTCGTATTCGTATGTAGCGCTATAATTCAATGGATACACGTTAACTACCATCAGACTTCAACTTAAATACACATTCCCTTCAATGCACCGAAGGACGAGTACGTTAGGCAAAATTCGTATCCTTTTCGAATATTTACGGATATTTACGTATCGTAATTTGTTTTAGATTCAGATAATATTCGTATATTTGCGTATATTTACGTATCATATATGTCAGGAAATAAAATATATACCTTTGATTTAGAGCTAAATTGGGACCTCATAAAACAATTATCCGAATTGGATACATTTGGAGGATCATGGTCTGCCATTGAAAATCGGGAAAGACAGGGTCTGCGGGAGTTAAAATCTATTGCTACAGTAAGAAGCGTAGGAGCTTCAACACGTATCGAAGGTTCAAAAATAACAGATGATGAGGTTGAGCTATTGATTAGTCACCTTGACGTTGCAAAACTGGAAGAGAGAGATCAGCAGGAAGTAGCCGGGTACTTTGAAGCATTGGATACCATAGCGGAATTCTATGGTGATTTTGATATAAGGGAAAGTCATATCAAACAAATTCATCAGGTATTGATGAAACATAGTATTAAAGATGCCTGGCACAAAGGAAATTATAAGCAACACAGCAATGTGGTTTTGGCATCACATCCGGATGGAAGTGAGCAGGTCGTATTCCAGACAACCAATCCCGGAATTGAAACAGAAGAGGCTATGCGTAACCTGATTGCATGGCATAACACAGATACAGAAACTCATCCGATTATACGTACCGCTTTATTTGTTTATGATCTGCTTAGCATACATCCTTTCCAGGATGGTAACGGCAGATTGAGCAGATTGTTGACCACACTCCTTTTATTACGACAAGGATATTCATGGATTCAATACGTAAGTTTTGAGCATGAAATTGAAAGCAGGAAGAAAGAGTATTATCAGGTGTTGATTGAATGTCAGAGACACAGACCCGGCGAAAATATCAATCCCTGGGTGAACTTTTTTCTGGATTGCCTGAACAATATTCAACATCAATTAATGAAGAAAATTGAATACAAAGGAAATGCAGGAAGTATGTCCATTAAAGAAAAAAAGATCTATTCCTATATTGAGAGCTATCCCGGCAGTCAATCAGGAACCATTGCCGGTAAATTGGGAATTCCGCTTCCAACTTTGAAAAAAATACTTGCAGCAATGGTTACTAAAAATATCATCCTTAAACACGGTATTGGAAAAGGTACTCATTATACCACCGTTTAATATTTTCTGCTAATAATTACCACTAACATACTAAAATTTAAAAGCCCCGGAAACCTAATGGTACCGGGGCTTCTGATAAAAGTAATTAAGTGACTTATAAGTTTCCGCGCAGATCCTGCTCGTGTTCCAACGCTTCGAACAAGGCTTTGAAATTCCCTTTACCGAATGATTTGGCTCCTTTGCGCTGAATGATTTCGAAGAACATGGTTGGCCGATCTTCTACCGGCTTGCTGAACAATTGCAGCAGGTAACCCTCTTCGTCGCGGTCGACCAAAATGCCCAATTCTTTTAACGGTTCAATATCTTCTTCAATTTTTCCTACTCGGTCAAACAGATCGTCGTAATAGGTTTTAGGCACCTGCAAAAATTCAACGCCCCGTGCTTTGAGTTGTCGCACTGTAGCAACAATATCGTGCGTGGCAACAGCGATATGCTGCGTACCTTCGCCTTCATAAAAATCGAGGTATTCTTCTACTTGCGATTTCTTTTTACCAACAGCCGGTTCGTTGATCGGGAATTTTACATATCCGTTTCCGTTGCTCATCACCTTGCTCATCAAAGCGGAATATTCAGTTGAAATATCTTTATCGTCGAACGAAAGGATATTTTTAAATCCCATCACCTCTTCGTAAAATTTAACCCATGGATTCATCTGGTTCCAACCCACATTGCCCACGCAATGATCGATATACAACAAACCAGTTGGTTCCGGATTGTACTCGCTTTTCCATTCTACAAATCCGGGCATAAATACACCTTTGTAATTTTTGCGTTCAACAAATACGTGCTCCACTTCGCCATATGTTTGAATTCCGCTTATGCGTACTTCTCCGCTTTTGTCGCTTAAAGTTTGCGGCTGACGGGTGGCTTTACCGCCTCGTTTGGTGGTTTGTTCGAATGCATCGTATGCATCATCTACCCACAGCGCCAATACTTTTACGCCATCGCCGTGTTTGCGGTGGTGTTCGGCAATCGGGCTGTCGGAATGCAAAGGACTGGTTAATACAAGGCGGATTTTGTCTTGTATCAATACATAGGAAGTGCGGTCGCGCATTCCGGTTTCAGGACCGGCATAAGCCAGCGATTGAAATCCAAATGCTGTTTTGTAATAATGTGCGGCTTGTTTGGCATTGCCTACATACAATTCAATGTAGTCGGTGCCTTTCAGCGGGAGAAAATCGGTTGATTTTCCGTTCGCTGCTATGCTTGTTTTTGCTTCTGTCGTTTCCATGGTTATCGTGTTTAATAATATATACTATTTGAATTATTTCTGTTCCCGTTTTGAATCAGGCTGTCTAATTCATAGACCGGATTTTTACAAGGATCATCCGGCTTAACAAAGGTATGTGAATACACCTGAATCGTATCTGTTTTTGTAGCGGGTTTAATCCTGAAATAAAACGTTTCCAGCGAGTCTCCATTCAAGGCTACAAAAATACTGGAATCGCTGAAATCGGGGATGACGAATAAGGACTGACTTTCATTTTTAATTTCAAAGGAATCCACTTTGGAGATCAGGTTTTGTTGCGTAATACGGTCGAGCACTTTTAAGCGGACACCCGGTTGAATCATGATGGCGGGACAGGGGATTTCTTCTTTCGGTTGAAGGCAGGATTGTATTACAAGCATTCCTGTCAAAAGCAACAAATTGAACCATTTTTGTTTCATTAATTTACCATAAAGTGAATTGATCGGATATTTTATTATTGTTCTGTTTCTAATCACTATTGATATGAAGTACTCCTTTTAAGTTGTTGTTGAGTAACAAAGTCTCTACTTAACTTTTGCTCATAGCAAATCGAAAAAAATTGTTTCACCAATTCTCTCGCTTGCTGCCAGCAATACAACTCTTCAAAGCCTTTTATTTTTTCAGCTTCATGTTTCATAGGATAGTAATTAGTTTAACTCTTAGTACATGAACACATCGCTCATATCACTAAATATACTCATTCCACCCAACTCTTATAATACTCCGGATCTTCCAGTTTCATAGCTTCAGCAGTGATTTGCAATGGGTAAAACGGATCGATCATCACTGCAAGCTCGCGTGTTTCAGTTTTGCCAATGGATTTCTCAACAGTACCCGGATGCGGTCCGTGAGGAATACCTTTCGGGTGCAGGGTAATCATGCCGCGTTCTACATGTTTGCGGCTCATGAAATCGCCATCTACATAATACAATACTTCATCGCTGTCGACATTGCTATGCGCATACGGTGCAGGTATAGCCAATGGATGATAATCGTACATACGCGGAACAAATGAACAGATCACAAAATTGTGTCCTTCAAAAGTCTGATGAATCGGTGGTGGCATATGCACCCTGCCGGTTATTGGTTCGTAATTGTGTATGCTGAAACCGTAAGGATATTGATATCCATCCCAACCAATGGCATCAAACGGGTGTGTGGCATAAGTATATGGATACAACATATCCTGCTTCTTGATCATCACTTTGAAATCGCCGAATGTATCGTGTGTTTCAAGTGCCTGCGGCAATTTGATATCGCGTTCGCAATACGGTGAATGTTCGAGAAACTGTCCGAAGTTGTTGAGGTAACGTTTGGGCGGACGTACCGGCGACAAACTTTCGGTGATGAATATGCGGTTGTTTTCGTTGTTGAACTGAAGCTGATAAATGGTACCGCGGGGGATTACCAGATAATCGCCATACTCGAACTGAATCTGACCGTAAATAGTTTTGAGGGTACCGCTTCCTTCGTGAATAAACAATACTTCGTCGGCATCCGAATTTTTATAAAAATAATCCGTCATCGACTTTTTGGGAGCGGCCGAGGCCAGGTACACATCGCTGTTGAACAACAGGTACACGCGGCTCTGGAGATAATCGTCGGCCGGTTTTGTATTGAAGGTCATAAAACTCCTGTTCTGCAGGTTTTTGGCAAGAGCTGCTTTTGGACCAAACTCGGTTGCATTACCGATAGCTTTAACCAGCGTAGGCGGATGGCTGTGGTATACCAATGAATACAAGCTTGAAAACCCTTCGGTGGAGATCAGTTCTTCCTGATACAGATTGCCATCGGGTTTGCGGAATTGAATATGGCGTTTTTCGGGAATGGATCCCAATCGGTGGTAGAATGGCATAATATGGTTGTATAATTTAAAATCGAGGCAAATATTTTTTACGATTCATGCAAACAAAATCCCGTTTTTTGTGACTTCCTTTACATAATCCCAAAAAAACAAATGTACCTCAAAACCAACAGAGTTCAACTGATTTTTGTCATTCTGCCCCTGCTGTTGCTGATCGCCTGCAACCCGCAACCCGACAAGGTTTTCACGCCGGTTAATCCCGTTGACAGCATGGCCAATAATGCAGCAATAAAGGAAGCGAGTGCAGCCATTGAAAAAGATCCCTCGAACCCGGAAATGTATTACCGTCGGGCTATTAGTTACTATAACCTGAAGTACCTCGGACGGGCGTTAGCCGATATCGACGATGCCATGCGGCTGGATGCGCAAAATCCCTTGTATCCGTTTCAAAAAGGCAAAATTTGCTATGCCATGAATAAAACGATTGATGCAGAGAAAGCATATACAACGGCCATTGCACTCAAACCCGATTTTACAGAGGCGCAAATGAAACTGGCCGAATTGTATTATATCGTTAAGAAGCACCGCGAATCGCTGAACCTGTTAAACAGCATTACCGCGAAAAACCCGGACAAACAGGATGCCTATTTTTTTAAAGGCATGAATTATAAGGAAACCGGAGATACGGGTAAAGCTATTTCCAATTTTCAAAAAGCCCTGGAATACGACAAAGCCTATTATGATGCCGCGGTACAATTGGGAATACTTTATACAGCCAAAGGAGATAAAACAGCTTATGATTATTTGACATCAGCCATTAAGATGCAGCGATCTAATCCGGAAGCTTATTTTATGCGGGGCTATTATTTTCAGACTCAAAAAGATTTCCAAAAAGCATTGTTTGATTACCGCAAGGTGGTTGACCTGGATCCATCCAATGCCCTGGCCTATTATAATGTGGGGTGCATCAACTTTGATGTAAAACAATACAAAGAAGCTTTACGGGCATTCAATATCAGCATTCAAATGCAGCCCTCGAATGCACAGGCGTATTATATGCGTGGACTGGTGCAGGAAATAGAAGGAAACAAGGAAGATGCCCGATTGAATTATCAATATGCTTTGCAACTGGAACCTGAATTTCAGTTGGCGAAAGAGCGTTTACAGCACCTTCGTTAAAAGCTTAAGTTAAAATTTTTCCTCCGGTTGATTCGTTTTTGAATACACTGAATTTCCCTTTCAGCACTTTTCTATTTCAGCGGAGAATGCCGGCTTAGGGGGCGCAGCAAGCTACCCCGCCTTTGCATGGGATTAGCCGGGCAGGCGTGTAGTACCCGACCCTGAAGTAACGCTGTGATTATTGCAGTCATAGAATAAATCGGATTAGGCGCTTCAATCTTATACTTCTGACTATTTCATATTTTACTAAGATTATTTTGGGCGTTCCCCCGCCTGCCAAAAACTACAATGCCTTTATGCGTGATTTTACCCTGAATATACTTTTCCAAAGGCATCTTGTTTTTGTGCGTCGGGGGTCGGCGCTCGCTACTCGCTCACCCCGGGGTACCGTGGTGGAGCTCAGACAGGCCGCTCTGCGCCTAACGCGAGGGCATTCATCTATGGATGTTATTTGGAGCCGTCGAAACCATTTAGTCTGAATTTTCAACCGGTGGGTGGAGAGCGTTGTGGATGATATCAATGCTTATAGTGACTTGAATACTTTTCTGTGAACGTTCAGAAGTTAAATTATTTGGATAACACCGTGCGTGAAGGATAGGAGCGGAAATCCCCTGAAGGAAGCGCTAGCTTACCTTCAGGGATTGGAGCGTATAGTCTGACCATGAAGGTAAGCGCACGAGAAGTTAATTTTAAAGAAGCCATCCATCGCGCATCCTTCATGGGCACGCCAAAAAAATTAAATGTTTCTTTAAAAACACTTAAGCTGTCAAAAAACATTTCACGTTGTAGCGGGGTATCTTTATTTTGCAACCCTTATGAATACCATTAATATCACCCTTCCAGATGGGTCCGTTCGTTCGTATGAACGGGGAATAACCGGACTGGACGTAGCCAAATCGATCAGCGAAGGTCTGGCCCGTAATGTTTTAGCTGCAAAAGTTAAACTGGCTTCCAAAGGCGAAACTGCGGCGGAAGTATGGGATGCAACACGCCCGATCAACGAAGATGCGCAGGTGCAATTGCTCACCTGGACCGACAAAGAAGGAAAAGCCACGCTTTGGCATTCATCAGCTCACCTGATGGCCGAAGCGCTGGAGGCCTTGTATCCCGGAACCAAATTCGGTATAGGACCGGCCATTGATCAGGGATTTTATTACGATGTAGATTTTGGTGGTCAGGAATTTTCGTCGGAAGATTTTAAAAAGATTGAGGATAAGATGGCTGCACTGGCTAAGGCCGGAAATAATTATGAACGCAAAGAAGTATCGAAAACCGATGCCATTGCCTATTTCACCGAAAAAGGCGATGAATACAAACTGGAACTGATCGATGGGTTGAATGATGGTGAAATAACTTTTTATCAGCAGGGTAATTTTGTGGATCTCTGCCGCGGGCCACATATTCCGCAAACCGGACTGATCAAATCCATCAAGCTGATGAGTGTAGCCGGCGCTTACTGGAGAGGCGACGAAAAAAACAAACAACTGACACGCATTTACGGCATTACTTTTCCGAAAAAATCGGAACTGGATGAATACCTGGCCATGCTGGAAGAGGCCAAGAAACGCGATCACCGTAAACTGGGTAAGGAATTGGAAATTTTTGCCTTCGATGATGATGTAGGTCCGGGATTACCTCTGTGGTTACCCAATGGAGCCGCCATCATTGAACGTCTTGAAGCTTTTGCCAAAAAAACAGAATCCGATGCCGGTTATGTACGTGTAAAATCGCCGCATATTGCCAAAGAGAGCATGTATATCAAGAGCGGACATTTACCTTATTACAAAGACAGCATGTTTCCGCCCATGGATCTGGATGGAGAGAAATATTACCTGAAGGCGATGAATTGTCCGCATCACCACAAAATATTTGCGGCTACGCCTAAATCGTACCGCGATTTACCGTTGCGCTATGCTGAATACGGAACCTGTTACCGGTATGAGCAAAGCGGCGAATTGTTTGGATTGATGCGGGTTCGTTCGCTGCAAATGAACGATGCTCATATTTATTGTACCGAAGCTCAGTTTGAAGATGAATTCAAAAAAGTAAATGCACTTTACCTGAAGTATTTTCAGGTGTTTGGCATTGATAAGTATGTGATGCGTTTCAGCAAGCACGATCCGGCCAAACTGGGGCAGAAATACATTGATTCGCCCGAATTGTGGAAGAAAACGGAAGCCATGGTGCGCGATGTATTGGTTCATCTGGGGGTCAATTTTGTGGAAGTGGAAGACGAAGCCGCGTTTTACGGGCCTAAAATCGATATTCAGATTTACAGCGCCATCGGACGGGAGTTTACACTGGCTACCAACCAGGTAGATTTTGCCCAGGCAGAGCGGTTTGATCTGGAGTTTACCAACGAGAACAACCAAAAAGAGCGCCCACTGATTATTCACCGGGCTCCACTGAGTACCCACGAGCGGTTTATCGGCTTTTTGCTGGAGCATTATGCAGGCAATTTGCCTTTATGGCTCACGCCCAAGCAGGTAACTATTCTGCCAATTAGTGAAAAGTATCACGAATATGGCCGGGAACTTTTTAATTTCCTGAATTTATCCGATATTCGCGGGCTATTTGACGACAGGAACGAGAAGATTGGCAAGAAAATACGGGATGCAGAGATGAAGAAAATACCCTATATGTTAGTGGTAGGTGAACAGGAAATGCAGGAAAAATCCGTATCGGTGCGCAAACATGGAGGCGAAGATGTCGGCAAATTTAAACTGGAAGAATTTGTAACTTTCTTTAACGAACAATTAACCGTAAAACTATAACCATTTGGCAGCACCTATTATCCCGAACAAACCCCCGGGTCAGGGACCGGGAAACCGTCCCAGGAGTCCTTATTACCGTGGAAGAAGAAGTTTAGAACCCGAGCATAAGCTCAATCACCTGATACAGGCCGACGAGATCCGGCTGGTGGGTGAAAATATTGAACCGGGAGTATTTAAACTGAGAGACGCTATTCGCATGGCGCAGGAACAGGAGCTGGATCTGATTGAAATTTCTCCGAACGCGGTACCGCCGGTTTGCCGGATTGCCGATTACAAGAAATTTCTTTACGAACAAAAGAAAAAGAAGAAGGAACAAAAGGCGAATACGGTTAAGCAGGAAGTAAAAGAAATACGTTTCGGACCGAATACCGACGAGCATGATTTCGAGTTTAAAGTGAAACATGCCGAACGGTTTTTATCGGAAGGAAATAAAGTGAGGGCTTTCGTATTCTTCAAGGGAAGAGCGATTGTTTACAAAGAAAGAGGAGAAGTATTGTTGCTGCAATTCGCCCAAAAACTGGCGGAGTTTGGTAAAGTAGAGCAATTGCCCCGTCTGGAAGGAAAGAAAATGTTTCTGATGATGGCCCCCAAAGGCAAAGCAGGAAAGTAGAAAAGTAAATTCGTAGGTCGATTAATATAACAAGGAAATGCCAAAAGTAAAAACAAACAGCTCTGCCAAAAAGCGTTTTAAAGTTACCCCTAGTGGTAAAATAAAGCGTGCGCAAGCTTTCAAAAATCACATCCTTACCAAGAAAACCACCAAGCAAAAACGCGGCTTAACCAAAATGGTTGTCGTATCGGATGCCGACATGGGATTGGTAAAAAACCTCTTAGGTGTAGGTAAATAGTTGAGGGATCAACTATCGGTTTATTCATTATTTAACCCGGACAAAAGCACCAAAGATCCGTTCATTGTAACGGGCGCTTAGGTTCAAAAAAACAAAAACAATTATGCCACGTTCAGTCAATTCAGTAGCGTCTCGCAGACGCAGAAAAAAACTCCTCGGATTAGCCAAAGGCTACTGGGGTAAACGGAAAAATGTATTAACCATTGCCAAGCATACTATCGACAAAGGTTTGGGGTATGCTTACCGCGATCGTAAAACCAAGAAGCGTAATTTCCGCGCTCTTTGGATTATGCGTATCAATGCAGGCACACGTTTGCATGGCCTCAGCTATTCTCAATTTATTGGGATGGCCGGTAAGAAAAATCTGGGTCTTAACCGTAAGGTCTTAGCTGATCTTGCGATGCACAACCCGGAGACTTTTAAAGCCATTATAGACTCGGTAAAATAACAAACACCTTACGACTTACGAATGAAATCCCGCTCACAAGGCGGGATTTTTTTTATAACTTCAGTCCAAGACCAATGCCATAATTCACAGAAGTAATATACTGGTGTATTTGTATGTCGCGTCTTGAAGTCGGAGGAAAATCATAAGCAGTAACGGCGTTGTACACAGCCTGTGTATAGAAATAAGATAACGAGGCATGCACATAAAACCGGTTGGTAACATACCAGTTCACCCTTGTTCCCAAATCAAAACTGATAGAATGGGTGGAGGCTCCAAAATACTCCGAGCCCAACATATACGGGTAACTCGTGGTGTCTGTTGTGTTATGAACCGTCATTCGTACTTCCGGCAATTCGGAATACGTATACCCGATGAGCAAGTGCGGTTGAATGGCAAATGATTTTCCAAGATCTATATTTCTGACGATCCCTACATATGGGGTACGCAAGTTCCAGGGTAAACTAGAAACCGAAACAAAGATATTGTCACCGGCAGTATCAGTTATATGCTGCTTAAACTCCATTAATCCCGATAAAAAGGAAGTTTGTCTATAACCAAATCGAATTCCCCAGTTAGTCTTGAGGGTAAACGTATAACTCAATTGAAATCCTGAACCCAACGATGCATATCCATCCGGGCTGTATATTCCGGATCCGGAACTCCCAAACCGGCCGGTTGGGATTAAGCCTTCTGATTCAAAAGTAAAATAATGATTCTGGGCGCCAACCGTTGCAATCTGTGCAAAACATAATACCAAACAAAGCTTACGCATTTTAGCGGTGGGTTTGAATATAACAGATGTGTAAAAACCGCATAAAGTTGCATACGCTTCCCGATTTGAAAAACGCGTAATTTAGTTTAGGTTTGATGAATTGATAGACCGAACAGGAGTATATGGAAAGAATCAGGTTAAACATTATCGGGTTAAGTTCAGGACAAAGCAACGGATCGTATACATTGATATTGGAGGAAGAAAAAGGCAAGCGTAAACTGCCCATTGTAATTGGAAGTTTTGAAGCGCAGGCCATAGCCATTGAAATAGAAAAAATCGTTCCGTTCAGGCCTATGACACATGATTTGTTTGTAGCGTTTGCGCAAACATTTTCGATACAGATCCGGGAAGTGATTATTTACAATTTGCTGGATGGCGTGTTTCATGCAAAACTGGTGTGTGACGCCAACGGGCAGGAATATGAAATTGATGCGCGTACTTCCGATTCCATTGCGCTGGCGGTACGTTTTAAATGTCCGATCTTTACATATGATACCATCATGGAAGAAGCCGGAGTTATTTTTGAAGAAGAACCCGGTCAGCGGGAAGAAACGGAACCCATAGAAGTGAAGAAAGCCGGAGATGATTTGAGTCGTCTGAGCGATGAAGAACTGCAAATCAAACTGGATGAGGCACTGAATATAGAAGATTACGGAAGAGCGGCAGTGATACGCGACGAAATGCATAAACGAAAAAAATAAGATGGAAAGATTCCACGGATTGATTGGCATCGGATTGATTTTAGGCCTGGCTTTTATCGTCTCCGGCAACCGTAAAGCCATCAATTTGAGGCTGGTCCTGAGCGGACTCGGATTACAACTGACCGCTGCCTTGTTTATTCTTAAAACCTCATTTGGACAGAACCTTTTCGCCTGGCTCGGCAACAGCATCAAAAAATTATTGGAGATGGCCGACAAGGGAGGCGAATTTGTTTTCGGCGGCCTGATGAAACCCGAATTATTGCAACCCATATTCGGAGATCAATACAGTTTTCTCTTCATGTTTAAAATTATTCCAACCATCATATTTGTAGCGGTATTGGTGAGTGTGGCTTATCATATCGGCATCATGCAAATCATTATTGGTTTCTTTGCGCGTATCGTACATTTCCTGATGCGTGTGAGTGGCAGCGAGGCTTTGTCGAATGTGGCCAGTGCATTTGTAGGGCAGGTTGAAGCGCAAATCATGATTAAGCCATATATAAATACTATGACACGCAGTGAGATCCTGGCATCGATGAGTGGTAGTATGGCCTGCATAGCCGGAGGTGTGATGGCGGTATATATTTCGATGGGAGTACCTGCCCCTTATTTGCTTGCGGCCAGTATTATGGCTGCTCCCGGTGCACTGGTAATTTCTAAAATAGTATTACCTGAAACAGAAGAATCAGCAACCAAAGGATCAGTGAAACTGGAAGTGAAAAAATCGCACGCCAATTTGCTGGATGCTATTTCGCATGGAGCGAGTGATGGTTTAAAAGTCTCGCTAAATGTAATTGCTATGTTGATCGGATTTATTGCCCTGATTGCGTTGGTGGATTTGTTGTTGGCCAAGGTTGGAATCGGATTGGTGGCGTTAGGTTTAAGCCTCGACGTTATTGGAATCGATCTGAATCATTTTAACCTGAATGCTATTTTTGGCAGTTTGTTTTCGGTGTTTGCCTGGTCGATGGGCGTACCCGCACAGGATACTTTTGCCGTTGGATCTCTGATGGGAACAAAATTGGTCATCAATGAATTTGTAGCCTATTCCAATTTATCGGATATGATTTCGCTGCAGGCGCTTCAACCCAAATCGCTCATGATAGTAAGCTTTGCCTTGTGTGGTTTTGCTAATTTCAGTTCCATTGCTATACAGGTTGGAGGTATAGGGGAATTGGCACCTGCACGCAGAGCTGATCTGGCGCGTCTTGGTTTCCGGGCATTGTTTTGCGGAACCCTGGCTTCTTACTTATCGGCTACTATTGCCGGAATGCTGATGTAAATTACTTACGGTTTTTGTTGCAGTCGACGTGCACGCTCTTCATCCAGGGTGTGCTTGAGCGAATCGACAGATGGATCGGTAGCTGGTTTCGGTAATTCTTTAACCGACTCTACCGGCGCATCTTTGATTTCCTTTTTTTGGCGACAACTCTGCGCAACCAGAAACAGCGCACTAATGAGCAACAACCAGCTTATGTGTTTCCTTAGTATTGTTTTCATAAATGAGTTGTATAAAATAAATGCCTTCGCTTAAATCATCCGTTGCTATGCTGAACCGATTCAAACCGGCTTTTGCATTATCTTCCAATAACCGGGATACGAGTCTGCCTTGCTGATCCAGCAAATTAAATTGCAGTCTTTCGGCATTCTTTAAGGTAAATTCTATATGAGCAAAACTCTTTGCCGGATTTGGATAAACGGTTGCAATAGCTGCGGATCCATTTTGTTTATTTAAGCCCAGCCGGGGATCTGTACTTCTTACTTTTCCAATCCAGGTGAGGTTGTTGCTCCCCGATCCATAAGATCCGTTCAGGTAAAAAATGCCGAGTTCGTTGTACCTGCGCTGAATGCCGGTATAATCGCCCCAACGTTCCAGGGTATCACCCAGCATATTGATATTGGAGAGTCCTGTTTTTACAATAACCGGATCTGAATATTCCAGATTTCGATCTACAAACAAGGCCAGTGTTCCCGGAAAACTATTTTTAGATACATAGGAAAGTGTAATCATGGCACTGTTGTTATCTCCCTGGCTTCCTGCATAGGCCATACTCGGATAGCCCACATCCATGGTATCGTAGCCCATTACGCGTCCTTTCAACACCGGTGTAGTGGTAACATGGGAAATGATACCGTGATAGAATCCCGGACTGAACGATGGCTGATACATGCAGTTTCCTACGAACTGAATCTGATCGTCTTCGTACATCGCACAAAGGGAACGTGCATCGTTTGTTTGCAACAACTCTCCGCTGGGTTGAATGGCATTGGGAGGTAATCCATACGCAACATCCGACTTCAGAATAGTGGTTTTCAGTTGCGCATTTCCAGAAGCGATGGTATTGGTCACTTCGTGCAGAAAAACAGTATCGTTATTTAAATCGGAAGGACGCATGGAAATAAAGTATTGATTGGGTCCGTACAATTGTGAACCACCTTTGGCAGGGCAGACGCTCCAGATCGACTTGCCATTGTATTGAATGTCTTCGTAAACGCGCTGATGCAAAGAATCGCCTGCATATCCACCATTCAATTCAACTTGCCAGATCAGTGATTCAATAAATCCGGTTTGCCATGGAGTATTGTCTTTAACCCGGTTAACAGTGATGAACAATTCCTGTTGCGTAAGTGAAATGATGGGGTAATCGCTCCACGAAGCATCGCCCCAGAGATTGCCCGGAATGGCATAAAATTTCCACACCTTGGTAGGGTCTTCCGTTTGTGTAAAACCAACAATGATACGCGTATCGGCACTGGTGGAACCTTGCAAAAACACGGCTACAAAACGATCGTGTAAAGGATCATAAATAATCCGTGGATCGAAGGTACGATTGAGTGTTCCCAATTGATTGGCAATAGTCGCCAGGGTCCTACCCATTAAGAATTTACCCGTATCGTTGTAAATATTATAATTGGTATTGGTAGCGCTAATGATAAACTTTCCGCTGTTGCTGATGGCTATATCGTTATCGTTGGGAGTGCCTTGTGATACATTGCCAAAAAAATCATCCAATACCTGTGGTGCGGGAGAAGAAGATTTCTTTCCCATAGAATTCATTGAACGATTTACATCTGGTTCATTTTTAAATTTTATGCGCTGTTGATCCAATTGCGCTTTGTGCAATCGTGTGGCCGTTTGAGGAAGTGGAGCAGCTGATTTTAACAAAACCAGGGTAGGTTCGTAATCGGCTCTGGCATCCGAAAAATTAACTGTAACAGCCGGGGGCGATTGATGATCGGATACCTTGTAAGTAAACCCGGTTTGAGCGGTAGCACCCATACCGGAGAAGACAGTTAAACAAACAATCAGACGATTTTTCATAAGGGCAAAGTTAAGGAGATAACACGTTAATTGCTATGATATTAGGGAGGTGCTATGTGCTGAGGTGTTTATGAGCTATGAAGGTTCTCTGAATATGTTTAAATCCTGAGTTCATGAATACGTATCTCATAAACACCTATCTCAAATTGTGAGGAGCTATGAGCTTATGAGAAATTCAGTTCTCATTGAAGATTAATCAACTCCTTTCACTTAAAAACTTATCTCTTAAACACATATCTCCTAAACACATATCTCTTAAACACCTATCTCATCCTCCATACAGTTTCCTCTGAATAAACGGATACGTAAAGATACTGATGAGGATAATCGCTGCACCGATATAAAACTGCAGCGACATGTATTCAGAACTTCCGAACAATAGAATAGAAAATCCGATACCATAAATCGGTTCCAGGTTATTGGTTATGATAACGGTTAATGGGGTGAATTTTTTGAGGATATGAATGCTCCAGGTAAAAGCTACTGCGGTGCAAAGTATGCTCAACAACAAGAGGTAGATCCAATCCTCCCAACCGGGGAAGGCAATAAATTCGGTACGCCCTTCGGCAAAAAGCATCATTACATTCAACGTAATAAATGCGCCTGCAAATTCAATCAAGGTAATTTTTATGGGTTCGTGTTTGCGAATAAGACGGCCGTTGTACACGCCAAAAAATGCGGAAGTAAGGGCTGCCAGTATTCCCCATAAAATTCCTGCGATATATACCTGTTCAACATCTATGATGAGCAATAAACCAAACGCCAGAATCAGTCCATAAATCAAATCGCTCCAGTAAAAACGTTTACCCAATAATACGGGTTGCATTAAACTGGCAAATAAGGTTATGGTTGAAAAGCCTGCCATGGTAATCGAAACATTGGAAACTTTGATGGCATGATAAAAGGCAAACCAGTGTAACCCCACAATACTGCCGATTCCGAAGATCTCGAGCAGCGATCGTCCGTCGGTTTTGAGACTCACCCCCTTAAACCGGGCAAATGCGTATAAGGCAATTCCGGCCAACAACAGCCGGTACCAAACCAGATCGAATGCCGGCAAAGAAATGGCCTTTCCAAATACCGGTGTAAATCCCCACAACAGAATGATGGCATGCAGTTGAATGTATTTATTCACGCGCATACTATTTGGGGGATCTAAATATCATAACCATCGCAAGGAAAGAAAAGATCACAACCGGGAGCCAGACTGCAACCGCCGGGTGTATTACGTTCACTACCCCTAACGTTTTAAAAATCTGTACCGTCAACAGATAAACCAGTGTAATAAAAATACCAATTCCCAGATGCAAACCGATGCCACCCCTCACCTTTCGTGAAGAAATGGCAACTGCCAATAGCGTTAAAGGAATAAATGAAAAAGCATTTGCAATGCGTTTATACAATTCCACATAATATTCGTTGAGTTTGGATGACCCCTTTTCTCTTTCACCGCGTATATAATCGTTGAGTTCGGTATTGATCATCGCCGAGATATACTGCGATTTGATGATGAATTCAGACGGACGGATGGGCAATGTTGTGTCTTTAATACTCCCCTTGATCAGGTGCTCCCCTTCAGGGGTAAAAATACGCTGACGAAAATTTTCAAACTTCCACATGCCTTTGTCTTTGTTCCACAACAAGCGGTTGGCAAAAATCCGTTGCACCACTTTACCCTTTTCAAAACGCTCGAGCGTAAGGTTTGTACCCGTGCTATCCAGGTAATTAAATGATTCGATATAGAGCATTGTACCAGGCTCTATCTGCACATGCAGATTCTGCGATTGTATGGTTTTCTTTTCGCGGATATACTCATCTTCGAAAGCCAGTTTGCGTTTTTCACAAACCGGGATGAGATAGGTATTCAAATAAATAAAAGCTCCAACCAGCATCAAGGCCACAATCAGATAGGGTTTTAACACATTGCGGTATTTTGGACCACTGTTGAGGATGGCAATGATTTCCGTATTCTGAGCCAGTTTTGCATTGAAAAAAATGCAGGAAAGAAAAACGAAAAGCGGTCCGAATAATCCGTAAAACCAGGGAAGGAAATAAATATAGTAATCGAAAATAACTGTGATGAGTGCTGGTTTACGCTTGATGAAGTCGTCGATTTTTTCAGAAATATCAATAAAAATCGCGATGAGGGAAAACAACAGCGTTGACAGCATGAAATTTGCAAGAAATTTCTTCATGATATACCTGTCGATAATGCTGATGATGACCATGCTGTTTGTTACCCGCATCAATAATTGAGCCGGTTGGTTATTTTTGTCGGATGTTACCTCCGGCAATAATAAGTTTTTATCAGAAGAATAAGTTGGCAAGCGTTCTTTTTGTAGCTCTGGTCCTGCGTTTGCTTTCGGCAGTTTTCTCAACGGGTTATGGCATGCACGACGATCATTTCATCACCATTGAAGTAGCTCAATCCTGGATCGATGGGGAAAATATGAATGGATGGTTGCCCGATAAAGACAAAGGATTTCAGGAACCCAGCGGACATAGCCTTACCTATCCATCGCTGATGTGCGGCATCCTGTACACACTCGAATCTGTTGGCATTACGCATCCTGCTACCAAGATGTTATGGATCCGGTTGCTTCACGCCATGCTTTCAACATTAGTCGTGTATTGGGGATATAAAATCATGCGACACCTTTACGATGAAAAGATTGGAATTATTTCAGCCTGGGCTCTTGCTCTATTTTGGATGTTTCCGATGTTGGGGGTGCGGAATCTGGTAGAAGTGGTTTGTATTCCACCATTGTTTGCCGGAACCTGGATGGTGTTAAACAATCCGAAACAATTGTGGCGTTTGCTTTATGCCGCAGGTTTGGTTACAGGATTAGCTTTTTCCATTCGATTTCAAACCGGATTCTATTTGCTGGGAATGGGTTTGGCCATTTGGATTCAACAGGGATTTTTACGTGCACTCGTATTCGGAATGGGCGTGATGAGTTCTGTTTTATTATTTCAGGGAATCGTAGATATGTATGTGTGGGGATACCCGTTTGCCGAACTCCGGGGATACATTGATTATAATTTAAAAAGCTCCGGATTGTATCCCAACGGGCCTTGGTATAATTATCTGTTGTTATTAGCAGGAGTTTTAATACCTCCTTACAGTTTCTTCACCTTCTTTGGTTTTGCAAAAGAGTGGAAGAAAATATTGCTGATTGCTTTACCGGTTTTGTTGTTTCTTATTTTCCACTCCTGGTTTCCGAACAAGCAGGAGCGTTTTATTCTTCCCATTGTTCCGTTTTTGCTAATGACTGGATTGGCCGGCTGGCAAAATTTTACTACCGGTTCAGCATTTTGGAAGCGTAACAAACGTTTGTTGAACGGGTTTCTGATTTTTTGTGTTTCGCTGAATATGTTGCTGTTGTTGTTGCTGAGTTTTTCTTCGAGCAAAAAGAACCGGGTGGATGCAATGCTGTATTTATCGCGTTACCGGAATATTTCCTGCCTGGCTATTGAGAACAGCAATCACGCCAACTCGGTGAGTATGCCCAAGTTTTACCTCGATCATCAATGGCCCACGCAGTTGAGCATCCTGAGCGATACCGATATTCCGAAACTGAAAGAAGAACTCCTGTCTCCCGGATTTTGCAAACCACCTTATATCGTTTTTCTGGAAGAAAAAAATATTGAACAACGTTTGGTGCTGATGAAAGAACTTTTTCCTTCCCTAACTTACGAAACCACTATTCAACCCAGTTTTACCGATGAAGTGATGCATTGGCTGAATCCGAAAAACGTGAATCAGGTGACGTATATATACAAAACCGGATTTTGATTTTTGAGGAGCGATGAATCGCGTCTTTACAGCCGTGTATTGATGGTTTTGAGCATAGAAGCTTTCCAGGTGGCGAAGGTTCCGGCTACTATTTGATTCCGTGCTTCGGTTACCAGCCACAAATAAAAACTCAGGTTTTGTTTGCTCGCAATATGCATTCCTAAAATTTCGTTGCAATGCATGAGGTGTCGTAAATAGGCTTTCGAATAGTGTGGTGTGAACTTTTCGTCGATTGGCGAAAAATCCTTTTCCCACTTTTTGTTTTTGATGTTGATGATGCCTTCAGCTGTAAAAATATGTCCGTGCCGTGCGTTGCGTGTCGGCATTACGCAATCAAACATATCAATTCCCAAAGCGATGCATTCCAGTAAGTTTTCCGGAGTACCCACACCCATCAGGTAGCGCGGTTTATCTGTAGGTAAAATACCGCAAACCAATTCCGTCATTTCGTACAATTGCTCCGCCGGTTCTCCTACACTCAATCCGCCAATGGCGTTTCCATCGGCGTTTTTTGAAGCAATGTATTCGGCCGACTGAGTACGCAAATCTTTGTATACGCTTCCTTGCACAATGGGAAACAAACTTTGTTCAAACCCATATTTCGCTTCTGTAATCTGCATTTGCGCAATACAACGATCAAGCCAGCGATGTGTTAAATGCATGGAGTTTCGTGCATAATCATACTCACAGGGAAAAGGAGTACACTCATCAAAAGCCATGATGATATCGGCACCTATGCTGCGTTGAATATCAATGGCTCTCTCCGGTGAGAACATATGCCTGCTGCCATCGATATGCGATTGAAAAAAAACACCTTCTTCCTTTATTTTTCTCATGGCCCCCAATGAGAATACCTGGTATCCGCCACTATCGGTAAGCATGGGTTTTTCCCAATGCATGAAACGGTGAACACCACCGGCAGATTCAAGCACCTCCAATCCCGGTCGCAAATACAAATGATAGGTATTGGCCAGAATGATTTGAGCTTTGATCTCGTTATGCAGGTTTTCCTGGGTTACTCCTTTAACGGTTGCCTGTGTACCCACCGGCATAAAAATCGGGGTTTGAATGATTCCTCTTCCGGTATGGATTTCGCCTGCACGAGCTTTGCTGTGCGCATCGGAAGCGTGCACCGAGAATTTCATAACCTACTCGAAGTGCAAAGAGAATACGACCATTTGCGGTGAAATGTTCTGTATAATACTGGTGTAAATAAAACCATCGTAATGCAAGGCATTGATCATGGTGTTGCTCACCTTGATTTCGGGAGAGAGCTTAAAAAACGGAAAATATATATCCAGGCCAAAACCTGCGTCGTAACCCCAGGTTGATTTCTTCAGTGAAACCACCGGGTTTTTCATGCTGCGGTCTTTTTTGATGGTAGAAGCCAGATCGTAACTATAGCGGGGACCAACAATTACATAAGCCCGAATATTCTTGCGTCGGCTGGATTTGAATTTCACGAGCAATGAAGCATCGCAATAAGCCGATTCTACTTTGACTTCCTTCTTTTGTGTTGGGAATTCGTAGGTAAGATTGCGTTGCACGAATGAAATAACCGGAAACATTAATCGAATATCAAAATGTTTTCCAAGACGCAAGTTGGTGATTCCTCCTAATCCAATTCCCGGAAAGGGTGTCATGGTTACATTTTTAACCGAATCGGTTGCTATTTGACTCATGTAAGTATCAACCCGCATACGCGATGTATTGGTACAAAGCGTAAAGCCAAAGTGCAGCCATTGATTGTCGTACTGCTCCTGATTAGGCTGTGCCACAGCAGTCAGCGTCGAAATAATTCCAACGATGAGGGCAACTATTTTATTCCTGTATACAGAGTACAAATTCCAAAGGTTAAAGGTTTGACAGCTATGTTGGTAAAACCGGCTTGTTGCAAATATGCAGAAAATGCTTCACCCTCGGGAAAATGTTTTACCGATTCGGGCAAATAAGTATATGCATTGCTGCTCTTGCTCACCATTCTTCCCAACATTGGCAATATATAACTAAAATAAAAATTGTACACCTGTTTGAAGGGAAATGATCTCGGTTTCGAGAATTCCAGGACAGCCAATTTGCCTCCCGGCCTTAAAACACGGTGCATTTCCCTGATTCCGGGTAATAAATTCTCGAAATTACGGACCCCAAAAGCTACAGTAACCGCATCAAAACTGCGATCGGAAAAAGGCAATTTCTCGGAATCACCCTTTACCAGGGAAATTTTATCCTGTAAACCTTTCGTTTTCAGTTTTTCACGTCCTTTTTCTAACATCTGGGCCGAAAGATCAACACCGGTAACACGTTCCGGATTCAGGCGCAGCGCTTCTATGGCTAAATCAGCGGTGCCGGTTGCTACATCCAATATCCTGCGCGGGTTCACTTCCTTAAGACTGTTGATAGTCTTACGCCTCCACGAAATATCGATGCCCATGGAAAGAAAACGATTCAGAAAATCGTATTTACCGGCAATATCGTCGAACATCTGCTCGATTTGTTGCTTCTTGGAAGTAGAAAGGGCCTGGTTTGGTTTAATTGTTTTCAAAGTGAACGGGCGCAAAAATAAGGGAAATATGTTTACGACATTGGTTTTCTTTGCAGGATGCGGTTAGCAATCCTTATCATAATTCTCATTATGTCTTCGTGTCAGGAAAACAAAGATTTTCCCTGTCGCACTCCATATACTGAGAAAATGGGTTTTACTGCTTCCGAAAATGCCCTATGGACTTACCATCCTTTTGATACACTCCGTTTCCTTAACCACACAACAGATACCCTTACCTTTATAGCGATGGATTATCAGGAAGGTTATACTTCTTTGCCCAAACCCAATAATCCGGAATGCGGCGACGACAGCGTTGGTTATCCTTTTACTCAAATTCTTTTGAACAATTCCGTTCAGATGCTTGATTGGACTGCCCGAACAGATCAGTTGTCACAACAACTTCGCTTTCTCATTTCGGGCCAATCTTTTGTATTGAATTACTCCAAACTTTTGGCATCCGACAGTTTGTATCTGGATTCTGCAAGCTGGAACGGCATTTCGTTTTATTCCCTCTTTCTGTCTTCACCTGCAGCAGGCGACAGTCTGTATTATAACAACCGCTATGGCATTGTACGTGTAGTAAAGCCCGGCCAATCTTATACTTTATTACCGTGAAAGAACAAATTATTTCCACTTCTGTATTTCTTCAAAGTTGTGCAGCATATACTGAATGTCCTCGACCGGATAAACCTGAATTTGCTTTTATCGGCCGTTCCAATGTGGGAAAATCTTCGCTCATCAATATGTTGTGCAATCATAAAGGATTGGCAAAAGTGTCGGGGACTCCCGGAAAAACGGTAAGCATCAATCATTTTCTGATCAACGACACCTGGTATTGGGTTGATTTGCCCGGCTACGGGTATGCCAAACGTTCGCGCAATTTGCGTGAAGCATGGGAAACAGCGATGCGCGATTATTTTCTGAACCGCGAAAACCTCATGACTGTTTTTGTGTTAGTGGATTCGCGCATCCCTCCTCAAAAAGCGGATCTTGATCTGATCAATAACCTGGGTGAGCATGCTGTACCTTTGACCCTGGTGTTTACCAAAATCGATAAAAATTCTAAAAACGAGACTTCCAGAAATATAGCTGCATTCAATAAAGCATTACTCGAAAGCTGGGAAGAATTGCCTCCGTCGTTTCACACATCATCGATAGAGAAGACCGGGCGAAATGAGCTGATATCTTACATAAAACAGATAGCCAAAACTTTTAAGAAACCGTTTTAGGAGGTTGAACCGCGTTGCGGTTCGGGGCTTTTACCAGCAGTTTAGAGTTATGGGTGTGGAACCGCGTTGCGGTTCGGAGATGCCGATCGGTCACCTGATCTTTTATGGAGGTTGAACCCCGTTGGGGTTCGCAGGATCTGGTCTTGCGCAGATGTTATTGAGGTGGAACCGCGTTGCGGTTCGGGAATGTGAATTGGAAAAAGAGTCTACTTCAGCCATAGGCTTCGGCGAGGCGAATGAATTAACGATTAAATCGTAAACGCATTCCCTTGGTTGATTCATTGAACTTTCCATTCTCAAATACCACCTGACCATTTACAATTGTGTGAGTTACCATGGAATGAAACGTAGTTCCTTCAAACGGACTCCATCCGCATTTGTAAAAGAGATTGTCGCGGGTAACGGTATATTGTTGGTTTAAATCTACCAGCACCAGATCTGCATAATACCCTTCGCGGATAAAACCACGACGGTCGATTTCGAAAAGGATGGCCACATTATGACACATTTTTTCGGCAATGCGTTCGAGGGATATTTTTCCCTGATGATGCAATTCCAGCATGGCATTCAATGCATGTTGTACCAACGGTCCGCCAGATGGAGCTTTCACATAAGGCAATTCTTTTTCGTCGATGGTATGCGGTGCATGATCGGTTGCTATTACATCGATCCGGTTATCGAGCACACCTTGCATGATTGCATCACGGTCGGCTGCTGTTTTAATAGCCGGATTCCATTTTATATAATTGCCTTTTGCCGTGTAATCGGCATCGCTGAACCACAGATGATGCACACACGCTTCTGCAGTTATGCGCTTCTCGGCCAGGGGAATATCGTTGCGGAATAAAGCCAGTTCTTTTTCGGTACTGATATGCAAAACATGCAAACGGGTCTGGTGTTTTTTAGCCAATCCCACTGCAAACGACGACGAAGCATAACAGGCTTCTTCGCTGCGGATCAACGGATGAAAACTGGCAGTTAAACGATTGCCGTATTTGGCCTTGTACACCTCCAGGTTTTGTTTGATGATGGGATCCACTTCGCAATGCGTGGCAATTAAGGTCTTCACTTCACTGAAAATCCTTTCCAGAGATTTCGTATCGTCTACCAGCATATCTCCGGTTGACGACCCCATGAAAATTTTTACACCGCAAATTTTTTGCTCGTCTACCTGCAGCAACTCACCTATATTGTGGTTGGTGGTTCCCATATAAAACGAATAATTGGCCAACGACACTTCTGCTGCACGTGCGTACTTCTCTTCCAGTCGTTCGAGTGTTACAGCATTTGGGAATGTATTGGGCATTTCCATATAGCTGGTAATTCCTCCGGCCACGGCGGCTCTCGACTCGGTATACAAATCTCCTTTATGGGTAAGACCGGGTTCTCTGAAATGCACCTGATCATCGATCAGACCGGGGAATAAATACAGTCCTTCTGCATCAATGGTACGATCGGCTTCCATGGCAATGCCGTTGGTGTCGAGCTTTTCGACGATACCGTTTCGGATCCATACATCGGCATGAACAATAGTACCTTCATTTACAATACGGGCATTTCTGATGAGGAGGGTTGACATGATGGGTTAAATGTAAGTGCAAATCAACGAAGAAATTTGAAGTAATGAATGCTCTTGTTGAAATCATTCAAACGTTGTCATGCATAAAACAAAAATTTCCGCTTATCATAAACTCCCCCCTTCCCGCGTTTATTTGCTAAATTGCCCGTTAACACATGATCTCGTTAGAACAGATACATAAACATTATACAGTAGGCGAAAACCAGCTGCACGTGCTGAAGGGCGTAGATATGCAGGTGCATGAAGGCGAAATGGTTTCCATCATGGGTTCGTCGGGAAGCGGGAAATCTACCCTGCTCAATATTCTGGGGATCCTCGACAATTACGACAGCGGTTCGTATACCCTCGATGGCATTCCCATCCGCAATCTGAGCGAAGCCAAAGCAGCCTATTACCGCAACCGATTGCTTGGTTTTGTATTTCAATCATTCAACCTGATTTCGTTTAAAAATGCAATGGAAAACGTTGCGCTCCCTCTGTATTATCAAAAAATAAGCCGCAAAAAACGCAACCGCATTGCCATGGAGTTGCTGGAGAAAGTGGGATTGGCCGAATGGGCAGAACATATGCCCAACGAGTTGAGCGGAGGGCAAAAACAACGTGTTGCGATTGCACGCGCTCTGATTGCTCAACCCAAAGTAATTCTTGCCGACGAACCTACCGGAGCACTCGATACACAAACAAGTATGGAAGTGATGCAACTGTTAACCGGACTGAACCGCGAAGGATTGACAGTAGTGATAGTAACCCACGAGCACGATATCGCTGCCATGACTCAACGCGTGATTCGCCTGCGCGACGGTATCATTGTGCATGAGGCGGAACATTTAGCTGTAAATATTTAATCAGGATGCGTAAGATTTCGATTAATCCATACCATGTTTGACATCGATAAATGGCAGGAAATTTTTGCAACGCTCCGGAAAAACCGGTTGCGCTCTTTTCTGACCGGATTCAGTGTGGCCTGGGGAATTTTTATGCTGATGGTTTTGCTGGGAAGTGGAACAGGTCTGGAGAATGGAGTGAAGAGTGAATTCAGCGGTGATGCCGTAAACAGTTTGTGGGTAAATAGCGGAAGAACATCCCTAGCTTACGATGGTATACAACCCAACCGCGATATTCATTTTACGTATGACGACCGCACGCTGGTGGCCCAGAACCACAGCGATGCAAAAAATCTGAGCGCGCGTTTAAACTTGTGGATGTTGAATCAGTTTACCTATAAAAAGAAAAACGGAAAATTCAATGTACGCGGTGTGGAACGCGGCATGATGGCTTCTGAGAAAATCGTGATCAAACGCGGACGCTTCATTCATGAGGAAGATGTAAAGCAATCCAAAAAAGTAGCCGCAGTCGGGCAAATGCTGGTGGATGAGTTGGTTGGAAAAGAAGATCCGATCGGTCAATATATCGAGATTGAAGGAATCCCGTTTCTGATTGTCGGGATCTTTACCGACGAGGGCGGAGAAAACGATATGCGTCGCGCATATATTCCAATCACCAGCGGTCAGAAAATTTTTACAGGCAAAGAGGAAGTAGATCAGATTGTACTTACGCTTGATGATATGGAGAAGAGCAAACAAACGGAAAAAGAAATCCGTACGTTGCTCGCCGGCCGCCACCATTTTGATCCCAAAGACGATAAAGCCATTTTTATCTGGAACAACCTCACCGAATACAACCGCATCATTGGAGTTATTACCGGGATCCGCATTTTTGTATGGATCATTGGAATAGGTACTTTGATTGCAGGAATTGTAGGCATCAGCAATATCATGATGATTGCCGTGAAAGAAAGAACCAAAGAAATTGGTATTCGTAAAGCGTTGGGCGCAACACCCTTGAGTATTGTTAGTCTGGTGATTCAGGAATCTGTTTTTATCACCGCAGTATCCGGTTACGTAGGAATGATATTGGGTATTCTCACGCTTGAATCGGCGAAGAGCTGGCTGCCTCCATCCGACTTTTTCAAAAACCCCACAGTTGATTTGCAAATAGCAGTCTATGCAAATTTATTGTTGATCGCTGCTGGAATTCTGGCAGGCTTTTTTCCTGCACGCAAGGCAGCAGCAGTTCGACCAATCGAGGCATTGCGAGACGAATAATTATAGATAGACATGTTTGACGCCGACCGCATAGATGAAATTTACCAAACCCTGAGCCGTAATAAATTACGGACCACTCTCACAGCATTCGGAGTATTCTGGGGTATTCTGATGCTGATTCTGATGTTGGGCTTAGGACAAGGTTTGCAAAACGGAATCACCCAGGCATTCAGCGGAACGGCTACCAATTCATTTTTTGTTTGGGCGCAAACCACCTCTATGCCGTTTAAAGGTTTGCCCAAAGACAGAAGCATTGAATTTCGCAACGGCGATATTGAAGCCATCAAAAAGTTTGTATCCGAAGCGCAGGTAGTAGCACCGGCCAACCAACTGGGCGGCTACCGTGGAGAGAACAATGTAGTGCGCGGTACAAAAACAGCTCCTTTCACGGTGCGCGGAGATTATCCCGAAGCTCGCGCCATTCAAACTATCCGTTTAACCAAAGGTCGTTTTATCAATTACAACGATTTGAAAGAATTGCGGAAAGTATGTGTGATTGGCGAACGTGTCCGACAAATTTTATTTAAGCCGGAAGAAAATCCACTGGGAGAATATTTGCAGGTCAACGGAATTTATTTTCAGGTAGTGGGAACCTACACTACTGATAAAGGTGATGAAGATGCGCAGGAACAATTGCAAACCATCTATACGCCTTTCACTACCTTTCAACAGGCTTTTAATTACGGCGATTTTGTCAGCTGGTTTTCGATCACCTCGAAACCCAACGTTTCGGCATCTGTTGCCGAGGCCAAGGTGCGGGCTTTATTGGCATCGCGTCACAAAATACATCCCGACGACAAGCGGGCTATTGGCAGCTGGAACATGGAAAAGGAATTCAAAAAAATCATGGGACTTTTTAACGGGATCCGCATTTTGGTTTGGATTGTCGGTACCGGAACTTTGCTGGCTGGTGTAATTGGCGTGAGCAATATTATGTTGATTCTGGTGAAGGAACGCACCAAAGAAATAGGAATCCGGCGAGCCATTGGTGCCTCTCCCATTTCCATCATGCGTCAGGTGATGAGCGAATCGGTAGCCTTAACTTTGATTGCCGGTTATCTGGGATTGGTATCGGGAATTCTTTTGCTGGAAGGCATTCAAATGGCCATTGAAGGAGGAACGGATATGTTTCGCAACCCCGGAGTGGATCTGCAAATTGCTTTTAAAGCATTGGGCATTTTGGTTGGAGCAGGTTTGCTGGCCGGATTGATTCCTGCGCGCAAAGCCATAGCTATAAAACCAGTGGATGCATTGCGTGCCGATTGATTAAATTCCAAAAATCAATTTTGAGTTTTCGGTGGTTACGTTGGCGATGGTCTTTAAAGAAACACCTTTCAATTCAGATAATTTTGTAGCGATCTCGACAATATAAGCGCTCTCGTTTCTTTTGCCCCGGTAAGGCACAGGCGCAAGGTAAGGTGAATCGGTTTCGAGTACCAGTTTTTCAAGCGGAACATCAGCAATGGCTGCATCCAATCCGGAGTTTTTATAGGTGAGTACACCTCCGATTCCCAGGTAGAACCCTTCGGCTACAATTTGTTTTGCTTCATCGGCGTTTCCACTGAAGCAATGAAAAATTCCGCGTAAACGGGGGTGTTTCATTTCCTGTAAAATAGAAATACAATCTGCTGTTGAATTTCGGGAATGAATGACGATGGGCAGATCCATTTGAATAGCCCATTGGATTTGTTTTTTAAACGCCATAATCTGTTGTTCTTTAAATTCAACAGACCAGTAATAATCCAATCCGATTTCACCTACCGCATAAAATTTCCTTTTCTTAAACCATTTCTGAATCTGAAACAATTGCTCATCAACATGCGCATCTACTGAACAGGGATGCAGGCCCATCATCGGAAAACAATTTTCGGGATGCGACCAAACCAGGTCGAGCATGGGTTGAATGGAATGTGTATCGATATTGGGAAGAAACAACCGCGTAACGCCCAGATTCAGGCAGCGATGCATCATGGCTTTGTGGTCGGTGTGAAATTGATCGGCGTATAAATGGGTATGGGTATCCGTAAAAATCATAGCGTGTACGTCCTGTTTTTCCATTGTAAGCGGATCGGTAAAATATAATAAAATCCTGTGGCGAGTACTACGGCAGTGTTGTAAAATTCATAGGTCAGCAGAAAATCAATATTCTTGTCGAGACGCATTTTGCTTTGCAATTCGTAAATAGTAATCGACTGACACGATAATTTAATGAGATAAAAAATAAGTGCCAGTTTAAGGTTTAAGAACGCCAGCAAAATAATAGCCGGAGTAAACATTCCGAAAATCATGAAGAGGAACCACCAAAAGAGCGGCAACTCCTTTGCACCGGTTAGCCAGCGTTTGCGTTGTGCCAGCAATACCCTGAACTGATGTATTGCACGCGAATAATTGATCACCTGTGGATTCAAAACATTCTTGGTCCCCCATCCGCGCAAACGCACTTCTTTGTATAATTTATAATCTTCGGTGATGGAAAAATTCAAGGTTTCATATCCCCCGACTTCCCAATAAGCTTCTTTTCGAATGGCCATATTATTGCCGACCGCTGTGCAACTCAAGCCCAGGTTGTACGCACTTTTGAGCAACCCCATATAATACATCCAGTCTACTTCCTGCATCTTACCCATGGTTCCTTCATCGTCGACAACCGTTGTACCCGAAACAATAGCTGTATCTTCTTCAAAATAGGCCAGGAGCTCACGTGCCCAGTTTTTATTTACGGCAATATCGGCATCGGTAATAAAATAAAATTCGCCCTGAGCCAGTCTTGCAAGATGCGCTAATACATTGGCTTTCCCTCTTGCCATGCCCATGCTGTCGGTAATATTGAATACCTTAAAACTCGGATGTTTTTGCGTATAGGCTTCTGCAATTTCCAGAGTACGGTCATTCGACTGGTCGTTGCCAATCAAAAACTCAATTTTATCTTTTGGGTAATTCAACTGATTCAGCGCCGACAAACAACGCCAGATATTTTGTTCTTCGTTGCGGGCAGCAACCAGAATCGAAATAAAGGGAAGTTCATTTTCCGGAATCTGTACCCCTTCTTCATCTTCAAGCCAGAATAAACTGACCATGCTCACGCCCTGCAATAAGATATAGAGACTTAATATGGTAATGGAAGTATAAAAAAGGATTTCAGAAAGATCCGTCATAATGTTTCAAATGTATATCCTTTTTGTTTACAAAATTCAAGCAATTGGGGCAACATCACTTTCATGTTTCTTTCAGCTTTCTCGCTGTCGTGAAACACAATAACAGATCCTGCCCGGATACGCGGTAAAATGATTGAAAGGGCTTTTGCCGGAATAATGGAAACATCAAAATCAAAGGTCATAATATCCCACATCACTACCTGAAACCTTGACTTAAGTTGGTTTATTTGTGCCGGGGTGATTTTTCCATAGGGCGGTCGGAAGAGATCCGAGTCCACTTTTTCGCTGCACAACCGGATATCCTCCAGGTATATATCTACAGGAGTTTTCCATCCCTTCAAATGATGATAGGTGTGATTCCCTGTGCGGTGACCTGCTTCCAATACCTGCCGATATGTTTGCGGAAATTTATGTACATTATCTCCCACACAAAAAAAGGTGGCCTTTGCGTTATAGGTCTGCAACTGTTCCAACACCCATGGGGTAATTTCCGGATGTGGACCATCGTCAAAGGTCAGATAAACCACGGGACGCGTGGTTTTAACCTTCCATGTAACAGAAGGGAATAAACTTTGGACCCATACTGGGATTGTGTAGCTAAACATTATTTTTGTCAATAATAATAAAGAATCTCCGTCAATGAACAAAATAGCCTTGTGTTTCATACTGTTGTTTCTCACCTCATGGCTCCATGCACAGAAATACTGGACGCTGGAAGAATGTGTGAACACCGGATTAAAAAACAATATTACCCTGAAGCAACAGGAGTTGAATAAAGAATCGGCGAAAGCCGATATGTTTCAAAGCCGGATGAATATGCTTCCGAGTGTCAACGCTTCGGCAACCAATAACTGGAACATCGGTTTTGCTATTGATCCGGTTACCAATGCCTCTACTCGAGATGCAACCTTCCGGAGTAATTCGGTTGGTTTAAGTGCTTCATGGACCTTGTTCAACGGATTTCAAAACATGAATAATTATCGCCTTCAGCGTACCAATACACAGGCGATCGATCAGGATGTACTGAATACCAAAAACAATATGGCGCTCCAGATTTGCAATGCCTACCTGCAGGTTTTGCTGAGTATGGAACTGGCTGAAAGCCGCCGTTTGCAAACGCAGGCAACTCAGTTGCAGGTAAACAAGCAGGAAAAAATGTATGAACTCGGCGGATCGAGCAGAACAAAATTATTGCAATTGCGCGCCCAATTATCGAATGAAGAATTGCAGGCAGTATTGGCCGAGAACCAATTGGACCAGGCCTACCTTACCCTTTGGCAAAGCATGAATATTTTGCCCGATACAGTGAATAAAGTAAAGAAACCTGAAGTGGATATGACCAAAATGCAGGATGAAGCCCGTACAGCCGATCAGGTGTTTGAAGCCTATGCACAAAATAGTCCGGAATTGAAAGCCGCTGAACTACGCACCCGCTCTGCTGAAATAGGAACATCCATTGCCGTGGGCGGAAGAAGTCCCCGGTTGAGTCTGGGTGCCGGTTTAAACTCTTTTTATACTACGCAAAATATTACGCCTACAAGTTTTGAGACCAATTGGGTACCCTTTGGATATGATGCAAACAGAAACCCATCCGGATTATTTACACCGGTTTCTTATATCACCGGAACAAAAACAGTTCCTTTCAGCGAGCAGTTCGACAAAAACCTGGGTAAAAATATCGGCTTGCAATTATCCATTCCCATTTTCAACGGCTGGCAGGTAAACAACAATATTCAGAAGCAGCGCATCAATCAGATGAATGCCGGGTTAAACGAACAGCAGGTGCGTAACACAACCTATAAGAATATCAATCAGGCCTACCTCGATTTTAAATCCGCCTTGAAAAAATACGAGTTCAACGTGCAGAACCTGGATGCCAATAAAGAGTCGGCAGCTTTGGCCGATGCGCAATTCAGCCTCGGAGCCATTGGCATGAACGATTATCTGCAGACCCGCAATGCGTATTTGCAGGCAGAAACAAATTTTCTGCAAGCCAAATATGAACTTCAATTTCGCCGCAAGGTGCTCGATTTTTATTTAGGCAAACCCCTCTATTAAACCCATCTTTGAACCATGAGTTCCAGTAAGAAAAATAAAGTGATTTTGTATCTCGGGATCACCGTTGTTGTCCTCATTATAGTTTTGATTTCAGCTAAAAGTGCCGGCTGGATTGGTAAAAATGAAGGTACACGTGTGAGTGTGGGCAAGGTAGAATTGAAAACCATCATCGAATCCGTTTCAGCCAATGGCAAAATTCAACCGGAAGTGGAAGTTAAAATCAGTTCGGATGTATCGGGTGAAGTAAAGGAATTGTATGTTAAAGAAGGCGATTCGGTTATTGCCGGCCAACTGCTCGCCGTGATCGATCCGGAACTGTATCAATCAGCACTTGACAGGGCCGAAGCCATTCTGAGCAATTCAAAAGCTAACCTTGCCAGTGCCCGGGCACGGGTAATCCAAAACGAAGTTCGGTTCAGCGAAATGCAGGCGCAATACGAACGCAATAAAAAATTATACGATCAGAAACTTATCTCCGATGCCGAATTTCAAACGGCCAAATCAGCTTTTGCTGCAGCCAAAGCCGATGAGGAATCGGGCAAACAAAATGTTATTGCATCAGAATACACAGTAAAAACTCAGGAAGCGGGAATTAAAGAGGCGAGTAAGAATTTATCCCGTACCCGCATTTATGCACCGGTAAGCGGAACAATTTCCAAATTATCGGTTGAAAAAGGTGAGCGGGTAGTGGGTACTTCGCAAATGGCCGGAACGGAAATGATGCGCCTGGCCAATCTCAACAATATGGAGGTAAGTGTGGATGTAAACGAAAACGATATTGTAAAAGTAAGTATCGGTGATACCTGCACCATTGAAGTGGATTCATACAACAACCGGAAGTTTGAAGGCATCGTAACCGAGGTGGCCAATTCAGCCACCACATCAACAGCAGCCTCTTCCGACCAGGTTACCAATTTTGTGGTCAAGATTCGCATTCTACGTCAGTCTTACGCCGATCTCACCGAATCATTTGGTGTGCAGAAATCGGTTTTCCGTCCGGGCATGTCGGCTTCGGTCGAAATTCAAACCGAAACCGCTCACGGCGTTTTAGCTGTACCAATTGAGTCGGTAACGCTGAAAAGCAAGTCGCTGCTCGACACCACCAACGTGAAAGCCGCAAAAAAGACAACTCCGGTTGCAGGTAAAACCAACGATGATATAGAAGTTGTATTTGTACACCAAAACGGCGAAGTGGTATTAAAGCAAGTAAAAACAGGCGTTCAGGACGATAAGTACATTCAAATCACCGAAGGCTTAACGGCCAGAGATGAAGTGGTTACCGGACCATACAGTGCCATTTCGCGTACCCTCAAACAGAAAGACAAGGTAAAAGTGGTGGAGAAGAGCGAATTGTTTGAGGCCAAAGACAAATCCGACAAATAAAATAAAGTTGACGCGTATAGGAAAATCTCCTATATTTGCTGCCGTATTATTAATCAATTGACGAGGGGACCGAAAGTCCCCTCTCTTTTTGGAATATGGACATCATCCGACAAATAGCAGAATGGGCACATGGATTTCTCGATAAAACCATGTTTGTAGTTGACGTGGAAAACAAACCCGGAAGCAATAAAATCAGTGTTTACATTGATGGCGACAATGGCGTAACCATTGAATCCTGCCGGATGTTATCGCGTTACCTGAGTGAAATGCTCGACGGACTCGACTACGGCGACAAGGCTTATTACCTGGAGGTGTCGTCGCCCGGAGTGGATAAACCATTGCAGTTTCCACGCCAGTATCGCAAGCATATTGGCCGCGAAATGCTGATCCGGTTAACCTCTGCAACCGAATTGACCGGTAAATTGATGGAAGTAAATGAGCAGGGAATTGTATTGCACCTGAAAGATAAAAAGAAATTATACAAAGAGGCCAAAGAGAAAGCGATTGCCTTTGAAGAAATCGCCGAATCAACCGTTTTGATCAGTTTTAAACAATAACTAAATAATAGATAGAGTATATGCATAGCGTAGGATTAATTGACTCCTTCAGTGAGTTTAAAGAATTCAAAAACATCGATCGTGTTACCATGCAACGCGTTCTGGAAGATGTGTTCCGCACCATGTTACGTAAAAAATACGGTACCGATGAAAACTTTGATGTGATCATCAACGACAATAGCGGTGATTTGGAAATATGGCAGAACCGGACCATTGTACACGATGGGGAGGTGGAGAACGAACGTTCACAGATTTCGCTCAGTGATGCCAAAAAAATTGAACCCGATTTTGAGGTCGACGAAGACGTAACCGAAGAAGTAAAACTCGAGGTATTTGGTCGCCGTGCTATTTTATCGGCCCGTCAAACCCTGATGTCGAAAGTACTCGAACTGGAAAAAGACGAGCTGTACAAGAAATACAAAGACCGCGCAGGCGAAATCGTAACCGGCGAAGTATACCAGGTTTGGAAGAAAGAACTGATGATCCTGGATGACGAAGGAAACGAATTGTTGTTGCCGAAAAACGAAATGATCCCTGCCGACCATTTCAAGAAAGGCGATTCGATTCGTGCCGTGGTGTTAAAAGTGGAAATGTACAACGGTTCACCGCGCATTTTACTTTCCCGCACGTCGCCGGTATTCCTTGAGCGTTTGTTTGAACAGGAAGTTCCTGAAATTATCGACGGGGTTATTACCATCAAGAAGATTGTACGCGAACCCGGAGAACGGGCTAAAGTTGCCGTTGAATCTTACGACGACCGCATTGATCCGGTGGGAGCCTGCGTAGGTATGAAAGGTTCACGGATCCATGGAATCGTTCGCGAATTGCGCAACGAAAACATCGATGTGATCAATTATACCACCAACCTGCAGCTGTTGATTCAACGTGCGTTGAGTCCGGCTAAAATTGTAAGTATAAAACTGGATGAAGAATCGAAACGTGCTGCTGTTTACCTGAAACCCGACCAGGTTTCGCTGGCTATTGGTAAAGGCGGGCACAATATTAAACTGGCCGGCAAATTGGTAGCTATGGATATCGACGTTTACCGCGAAAGCGATGAAGACGAAGGCGATATCGACCTGGAAGAATTTGCCGACGAGATCGATGGATGGATTTTGGACGAACTCAAAGGAATTGGTTGCGATACTGCGAAATCGGTATTGAACCTGACCGATGAAGACATCATTCGCCGGACCGAGCTGGAAGAAGAAACCGTAAAAGAGATCCGCAAGATCCTGCAATCGGAGTTCGAATAAGCCTTTTTCCTCATATTCCGACCTCAAAAACCTTGAGAAAACCGGAAATTGGGATAATCAGGCTCGTCGGAACATTGAATTAAAATCGCGATATTCGCGAAGTATTATTGGAAGAAAGAAAACTGAATGAGCGAAAACACAGGAACAATTAGGCTGAGTAAAGCGGCAAAAGAGATTGGCGTTGGTATTGGAACCATCGTTGAGCATCTGGGTAAAAAGGGCCAGAAAATAGAATCGAACCCTAATACTAAAATTACGGATGAGCAGTACAACTTGTTGCTTACTGATTTTCAGAGCGACAAGAAAACCAAAGACGATGTCAAAATGCTCAGCAACAAGGCTAAAATCGTTAAAAAGGAAGAGCCCGTTGCTACTACTCCTGCGCCCGTGAAAGTAAAAGAAAGGGTTGCTGACGAAGAGGATGACGATGATGGCATCCTGATTAAGTCGAGTATGGTTCCCGAAAAGAAAGCTGAAGCTCCTGCTAAAGAGATCCCGGTTAAGAAAGAAGAACTCAAACCTGAACCAGAACCGGTACCTGTTGCAGAAGTTAATCCTGAACCTGAGACTTCCGACAAACTCAAATTTACTGTTGTAGGCAAAATCAATCTGGAACAGGTTGACAGCAAGTCTAAAAAAGGCCGTAAACCAAAAACTGAAGAGGTTGTTCCGGAAGTGGTAGCAGAAAAGAAAACTACAAAAAAGAAAACCGAAGAACCGGTTGCCGAAATCGTTCCGCCTCCAACTGAGGTTGCACCTCCCGTATTACCGGAAGCACCTGTTGCTCCGGTTGAACCGGTTGAACCATCGCGCATGGAACCCAATTACGAAAAACTTTCGGGTTTGAAAGTAATGGGTAAAATCGTATTGCCGGTTGAACAACCTTCGAAAAAACAAACTCCAGTTGCTTCTTCTGACGATGCCCTCAAAAAGAAACGTCGCCGGAAAACCAATTATGTGGCCGGAAGCAACGATATGGATCAAAAAACCATCGATGCCAACCGTCCGCCTCAAACCGGACCGGGTAATACCGGTGGCGGAACATCCCGTCCTCCTTTCAACCGCGATAATAACCGTCGATTTGGTGGTGGTGGTGGAAACAGACCACCATTTAACCGTGACGCCAAACCGGCTGATCCGAAAGCTGAAATTACCGATAAGGAAATTCAGGATAAATTAAAAGCCACATTGGCCCGACTCAATCCGGGTAGTAAAACCCCGAATATTGGTTCGGTACGTTCCAAATTGCGTAAGCAGAAGCGCGATGCCGCAGCCGACAGACGTGAAGAGGAAGCCATGGAACTGGAAAGTCAACGGAAAATTCAGGTAACCGAATTCGTAACAGCCAATGAATTGGCAAAAATGATGGAAGTGCCGATTACCAATATTATTTCGGCCTGTATGACCCTGGGACTGATGGTATCCATCAACCAACGTCTGGATGCAGAAACCATCTCTATTGTAGCCGATGAATTCGGTTATGAAGTAGAATTTGTTTCGGCAGAAGATCAGGATACCATTGAACTGGAACAGGATGAACCGGAAGATCTGAAACCACGCGCTCCGATTGTTACTGTTATGGGTCACGTCGATCATGGTAAAACCTCTTTGCTGGATTATGTGCGTAAAGCCAATGTAGTAGCCGGTGAGGCAGGTGGTATCACCCAGCATATCGGCGCTTATGAAGTAACGCTGCAAAGCGGTAAACGCATTACCTTCCTCGATACACCGGGTCACGAAGCCTTTACGGCGATGCGTGCACGGGGTGCAAAGGTGACCGATATTGTAATTATTGTAATTGCTGCCGACGACAGTGTGATGCCGCAAACCAAAGAAGCCATCAGCCATGCGCAAGCTGCCGGTGTACCGATTGTTTTTGCTTTGAATAAAATCGACCGCGAAGGTGCCAATCCGGATAAAATCCGCGAACAACTTTCGGCCATGAATATTTTGGTGGAAGAATGGGGTGGCAAATACCAGTGTCAGGAAATTTCAGCCAAACAAGGGTTGAATATTGAATCCCTGCTCGACAAAGTATTGCTCGAAGCCGAGATCCTCGATCTGAAAGCCAATCCAAATCGTCGTGCTGTTGGAAGCGTGATTGAATCTACCCTCGACAAAGGTCGTGGAATTGTAACTACCGTATTGGTTCAAACCGGAACCTTGCGTGTGGGCGATCCGATTCTGGCCGGTATGCATCAGGGTAAAGTAAAAGCCATGTTCGACGAACGCGGTAACCGCATTACCCAGGCCGGACCATCAGCCCCGGCGGTAATTCTTGGATTCGACGGAGCACCACAGGCCGGCGACAGCATCATAGTCACCAAATCGGAACAGGAAGCCAAAGAATATTCAACCAAGCGTATGCAATTGCAACGCGAACAAGGTATCCGTACGCATAAACATATTACGTTGGACGAAATCGGTCGTCGTTTGGCCATTGGAAACTTCAAGGAATTGAAGGTGATTGTGAAAGGCGACGTGGATGGATCTGTTGAAGCATTGAGCGATTCGTTGATCAAGCTTTCTACAGAAGAAGTTCAGGTAAGTGTAATCCTGAAAGGGGTTGGACAAATTTCCGAGAGTGATGTTACACTGGCCTCGGCATCTGATGCCATCATCGTAGCATTTAATGTTCGTCCATCGCCTCAGGCACGCAAACTGGCCGAACAGGAAGCCATCGATATCCGCATGTATTCCATCATTTACAATGCCATCGAAGAAATCAAGGCGGCTATTGAAGGAATGCTTGCTCCTACCGTGGAAGAAAAAATTACCGGAAACGTGGATATCCGCGAAGTATTCAAAATCACCAAGGTTGGAACCATTGCAGGTTGTATGGTTACCGATGGTAAAGTATACCGCAATTCGAAAATCCGTCTGATTCGCAACGGAGTTGTAATTCACGAAGGTGAACTGGCTTCTCTCAAACGATTCAAAGACGATGTAAAAGAAGTAAGCAGCGGTTACGAGTGCGGATTGAATCTGGCTAATTTCAACGAAATTGAAGTGGGCGACAATATTGAAGCCTACGAAATTGTGGAAGTGAAGCGGAAGTTGAAGTAAAATCAGACTTTAACCAGCGTACCTGTTCTTCTTACCCAATACTTTTCTAACGCAAACGCGGCATAACCTATTGACGCAAAATTTGGCTCTACAAAAGCCAGGATGATTACCAGTACATATACAAAAACCGGAAATACAATTTCCCTTGAAATAATTCTTACGTCCTGGTCAAAATCCGACACGCGCAAATTGTTAGCGGGATTCAGTATATACTTAAACTGGAAATAATTCAAAAACCTGGCCATAATATAATTCATATTATAAATTAATAATGGTACTGCGCTAGGCGCATCAATATTTTCTAATACAAAAGCAGTAGAGAACGGTATAAACGCAA
>JBAYIE010000013.1:0-96894 GCA_041665785.1 Bacteroidia bacterium
TATCATTTCCGATTCAACAGAAGACAAAATAGAGCCAAGCTTTTTGACAGATTAGTAGCAAACATGATTGCTGCCGTACCACTATATATTACCCTCAACGAAATATGCGCCTAATCCTATTATGTAATTATGTAATTGTGTAATTGTGTCCACCTTCGCTAAAGATGCAGTGGATGATATAATTGTGTTTAGTCTTAAGTAGCTTAAAGTTTAAATGAAGATAATCTCAAATTAGTCAACACTTCCATCGCGATGCGCCTTCAGGCCTTCGCGGGAGTAGATTGGTTATTAGTTATTAGTTATTGAGTGAAAACTCTCTGGCTAGCTACTTAGTAATTAGTAATTGAGTCAAGTGCGTAGAGACATTTTTGTAATTAAGTAAAAACCCTCTCGTTAGATACTTCGTACTTCGTACTTCGTAATTCGTACTTCGTAATTTCCTTCCACTATTTTAACCCCAACCATTCCTTTGCTGTATCTCTCAATACCTGAATGCGAGTTGCTTCGTCCAGGTCTTTCATTTCTTCCAGAAATTTACCATGTTCCAGATCGCCTAAGGGGAAAGGGAAATCGCTGCCCAAAGCTATGCGGTCCGCACCAAATAATTTCAGGTTGTATTTAAACGCCTCTTCGTCGTGTACAAGTGAGTCGATGTAAAAGCGTTTCACATATTCGCGCGGATCCTGCACATCGTGTACATTGCACAAATCGGGGCGCACCTGGTAACCATGCGATACGCGACCCAGCGTATGCGGGAAACATCCTCCCCCGTGTGCAAACAGGATGCGTAATTTTGGAAAACGATCAAAAATTCCACCGAAGATCATGCTGCAAATAGCTCTTGAAGTTTCAGCAGGCATACCCACAAGCCAGGGTAACCAGTATTTTTTCATGTGCTCCTGCCCCATCATATCCCAGGGATGCACGAAAATGCACAGATCAAGTTGTTCGAGTGCTTCATACAACGGATAAAATTGTTCGTCATCCAGGTTTCGGTTAAGTATATGAGTTGCTATTTCAACTCCGGGCAAATTCAGTTCAATCTTGCAACGTTTTGCTTCCAGTATGGCCAACGGAATATCCTGCATGGGTAAGGTACCGAGGCCAACAAAACGTTCCGGATATTTACGCTGGATGCCTGCCAGATGATCGTTGATAAAACGACTCCAGTTATACGTATGCTCAGGCTGCGCCCAATAATAAAACAATACCGGTACTGTAGACAAGGCCATCATTTGTACACCGTGTTGATCCATATGCCGGATGATGGCTTCCGGATCCCAACACAAATCATCGATTGCGCGAAAAAATGAACCATCGGCTTTCATCATATTCGCTTTACCCGGACCGGTATGATCGAGGTAAATGAACTCATCACCGTACCCATATTGCTCCTTCAGGTTGGGCATATGCTCCGGAAGAATATGTGCGTGAACGTCGATTTTTATCATAAGAAATTACAGGTATGAAAACCTTGAGTCAAGACGTTTGAAAGTTACAGTTACACGTCTTAAATAAAACGGGGATCAGCTTCCATTACATGCCCGCAGCTTTTGCAGGTACGCAGGTCTTCTGAACCGTAATAATGACGAAAGTGCGGAAGAAAGTCCTTCTCAATATCGTGCAATTCGAAATAGGATTCGTGCAGTTTGGTATTGCATTTATCGCAGAACCACAAAAGCCCATCGGTAAATCCCTTGCCTTCACGTACACGTTCAATAACCAGTCCGATTGAACCTTCTGTACGTCCCGGAGAATGCGGAATCTTGGCCGGATGCAGGTACATATCACCGGGACCTAATTTAATATCGCGCGGTTTTCCATCTTCCTGAATCCGTACATTGATCTCTCCTTCGAGCTGATAAAACAATTCTTCCGTCTCGTTGTAGTGATAATCTTTACGTGCATTCGGACCACCAACAATCATCACAATATAATCCGTTCCTTCCGGATACAGATTCTTGTTGGCAACCGGTGGCTTAAGCAGATGACGGTTTTCGTCTATCCATTTCTTCAGGTTAAATGGTCCGGGTATCATACGATGTATAGTTTATTGTGAGCAATTTAGTGATTTTTTGGGAATGCGGTAGTGTCATGAAAAAGCCGACTCATTGAAACAGCATCATAGTCCCATGCACGGGAACTGTTTCAGCGAATCGGCTTTTCTCTCCAAAGTTGAATCTTATTCCACCTGGAGCTTTTGCACCAATCGGGTGCTTTGTCCGGTAAGGGAGATAAAATACACTCCCTGTTTTAAACCGGCAGTATTGAAATCAAAAGTGTATTCGCCTCGTTTCACTTCAATTTGAGGAAGTTCAATAACTACTTTTCCGGCAATGTCTACCAAAACCAGATTGAGTTGATCGGGGACGGATACAAAAACTGTGGCCGTTGTATAATCAGCGGCCGGATTAGGGAAAACCTGTAACTTTAAGTCATTCTCGGCAGCCAGGTGATTTTTGGCCGGAGTTGCCGGAAATTGAATCGAATTTTCCGGATTGTTGGTTTCATCCGGATTGGTTTGTTGTGCTCTTCCTGGAAATGAAAAACAAACCAGTGCCACAAGAAGAAGGATCTTCTGAATGTGCTGTATGTTGATGAGCCGTAACATGACTTTTCGTTGAATCGGTTTGTTCGAAATGCTGATTCAAATGTGCTGAAGAATCCCAAATTAAACCAGAACCTAAATCATGCACGGGCAAAACTTTTATCATCGGATTTTGGAAATTATTTCTATACCTTGAGAAAACCGGAATAATCAAATATGGCCATTAGGTTTGATACACCATTCCTTTTGAATTATTGATTTTGCACCAATGGATTTCATCAACCTAACGAATAAATTAACGATGGAAAGTTTATTGCTTCAATGAATTTACCTTTTGCGGTTAGACAATTCACATTTTCCCGTGTACAATCCACGCCTCTATTCCAGCGTTATTCGCTTCAAATGGCTTACTTCGCATACTGTAAAATTTCATCAAACCGGAAACAACCATGAGTTCATTTAAAGTTATAGGAGGCCAACCGCTTAAAGGGGAACTTATTCCCCAGGGCGCAAAAAACGAAGCGCTTCAAATCATCTCCGGTGTATTGCTTACGGATGAGAAAGTTACCATCTCGAATATTCCGGCCATCCGTGATGTGATCAAACTGATTGAACTGATCGGTAATCTGGGAGTTAAGGTAGAACGCATCAGTGATGATACATACACGTTTGAAGCAAAAGAAGTAAATCTGGAATTTTTACGGAGTGAGGATTTTAAATCCAAGGGTGCTGCTTTACGCGGATCCATCATGATCATCGGACCCTTGCTGGCCCGATTTGGTAAAGCCTATATTCCGGAACCCGGAGGCGATAAAATCGGTCGCCGGCCAGTAGATACCCATCTTCGTGGATTCGAACATTTGGGTGCCAAATTTGAACATTTGCGCGAAGAGCGTTTTTACAAAATCAACGGCGAACATCTCAAAGGCACCTATATGATGCTGGATGAAGCTTCGGTAACAGGTACAGCCAATATTCTGATGGCAGCCAGTTTGGCCAAAGGCACCACACAGATTTACAATGCCGCTTCTGAACCGTATGTGCAACAGCTCTGTAAAATGATCAACCGCATGGGCGGGAAAATTTCAGGAATAGGTTCCAATTTGTTAACGATTGAAGGGGTTGAAAGACTTGGAGGTTGTGAGCATCGTATGTTGCCCGATATGATCGAGATCGGCTCCTTTATTGGTCTGGCAGCCACCACCCAATCCGAAATTACCATCAAGAATTGCTCCATTCCGGATCTGGGAGTTATACCGGGTGTCTTCCGAAAAATGGGAATTGAACTGGAGTTCAGAGGCGATGATATTTATATCCCGGCTCAAAAATCGTTCAAAATTCAATCGCTCATAGATGGGTCTATGTTGACTATCAAAGACGGAATCTGGCCTGCTTTTACACCCGATCTGATTTCGATTGCATTGGTTACCGCAACACAAGCCAAAGGCAGTGTACTCATTCACCAATGGATGTTTGAGAGCCGTTTGTTTTTTGTCGACAACCTGATTGATATGGGAGCGAAAATCATTTTGTGTGATCCGCATCGTGCCGTGGTAATTGGTTCCGACCGCGAGATCAAACTGCGTGGCATTACCATGAGTTCGCCCGATATTCGTGCAGGGGTAGCCATGCTCATCGCAGCTTTGGCGGCCAACGGAACCAGTACGATCAACAATATTGAACAAATCGACCGGGGATATCAATTCATCGATAAACGGTTGACCGCCATCGGTGCACAAATAGAACGAATAGATTAAAAACGCCTTTAGAACTGTATACTTGTACCGTGTCCTTATTGCTTTTCATACAACTGTTTCTTCATATTTTTCAAACAGTTCCGGAGCATCCCGGCGTGGAAGATCCATTGCCATCCTGCATCCTGTATCGCACAAATGCCGAACCGGTTTATACCGATTCGCTCAAAGGAAATATTCTGGTGCTTGATTTCTGGGCCAGCTGGAATGCTCCTTCACGTAAGCACAATATGCAATTGATCAAGATGCATGAAAAGTACAGGCAATACAATTTTCGGCGTAAAAAGCAGGTTCTCTTCCTGAGTGTTTCCATGGATACACAACCCGAGCTGTGGCTGATTGCGCGCGCCAAAGATGATTTGCATTGGCCTTATAATTTTTGTGATTTTAAAGGATGGGAATCCCCGCTGGCTACCCAACTCAATTTGTACCGGATTCCGGCCAACTTTGTAGTAGATGAGACCGGTAAGATTGTAGGCAAGGATTTGTGGGGAACTCGCCTTGATTCCCTGTTGCAATCGCTGCAGGGCGATGTGCCAAATTGACACGCAAACCTATCGTGGCAATTGGTTTGTCTGATAAGGATAAACTACCTTTGCAACCCAATTGAATTATTCCCGATGAACGAAGAAAAAAATACCAAAACGCACACTGAGCCAGTGGTTAGCGACGAAGCGAAAGATGTACCGGCTGAATCTCCGAATGAAATAAAGTCACGCATTGAGTCAGACCTGAACGAAATGCAGGAAAAAGAGGCAGAAAAAGACTGGTCGGTTGAATTCAAGCAAATTGAAGATAAATATTTACGCTTATACGCTGATTTTGAGAATTTCAGGAGAAGAACCACTGCCGAACGCATCGAATTATTCAAGACTGCTAACCAGGAGGTCCTGGCTTCGCTGATTCCTGTACTGGACGACTTTGATCGTGCTTTAAAATCAATGGAAACTCTGGAAGGTGAAAATGCCATCCGCGAAGGAATAACATTGGTTCAAAGCAAGCTTTTCAATATCCTGCAATCGAAAGGACTTAAACCGATGAATTGCCAGGGGCAGGCCTTTGATCCGGATTTTCATGAAGCCATCACCAAAATTCCAGCACCTACAGAAGACCTGAAAGACAAAGTGGTGGATGAAGTAGAAAAAGGATATTTCCTGGGTGAAAAGGTTCTCCGGTTTGCTAAAGTTGTAGTGGGAGAATAAGCATGGCTAAAAGAGATTATTACGAAATACTGGGAGTTAACCGGAACGCAAGTGCGGATGAGTTGAAAAAAGCGTACCGCCAGATGGCCATTAAATTCCATCCCGACAAAAACCCGGGCAATAAGGAAGCGGAAGATAAATTTAAAGAAGCGGCTGAGGCTTACGAAGTATTGAGCGATCAGCAAAAACGCACCAATTACGACCGCTTTGGTCATCAGGGTGCGCAAAGTTTTGGTGGCGGAGGTGGCGGACACCATATGAACATGGATGATATCTTCAGCCAGTTTGGAGATATTTTTGGCGATGGCAGTCCGTTCGAATCTTTTTTTGGAGGACAGGGCAACGGTGGTCGCGGACAACGCCGCGGTGGCGGGATCCGCGGAAACAATGTGCGTGTTAAAGTAAAACTAACCCTGCAGGAAATTGCCACCGGAGTTGAGAAAAAATTAAAATTCCATCGCCAGGTGCTGGCTGAAGGCTTATCGTTTAAAACCTGTGCCACTTGTGCCGGGAGCGGACATGTACGCCGGGTTACCCAAACATTTCTGGGACAAATGGCCACTACACAGGCTTGCCCGAATTGCCACGGGACTGGTAAAAATATTGATAAAAAACCGGCCGGTGTGGGCGCCGACGGATTGATCAGCAAAGAAGAAATTGTATCGGTTCAAATACCAGCAGGTGTTGCCAATGGCATGCAGCTAAGCATGAGCGGCAAAGGAAATGCGGGACCGCATGGTGGTCCGGCCGGCGACTTAATTATTCTGATCGAAGAAGTAGAAGATCCGGTATTAAAACGCGAAGGGATCAATGTAGTGTACGATTTGTACCTCAATTTTGCCGATGCGGCGTTGGGTACCAGCATTGAAGTACCAACGGTAGACGGAAAAGTAAAAGTAAAAATTGATGCCGGCACGCATGCAGGAAAAATCCTGCGTTTGCGTCATAAAGGAATTCCCGATTTGAACAGTCACCACCGGGGCGATCAATTGGTACATGTTAATATCTGGACTCCTCAAAAATACAGTGCAGAAGAACAAACCATTTTGGAAAACCTGCGCAAATCTGAGAATTTCAAACCCCACCCGGGCAAACACGAAAAGAGTTTCTTCGACCGAATGCGGGAGTATTTTCAGTAGTCACCTGACCAGAGTTTCTAAATCGTTGTTTCTTTAATACCTTTGAGGTGTTGCTTGAAACAATATTTTTGGTCTCGTAGTTCAATGGATAGAATAGAAGTTTCCTAAACTTTTGATAGCAGTTCGATTCTGCTCGAGACTACAGTGAAGCAGAGAAGGCCGAAACGAATATTTCGGCTTTTTTATGCTTCACCCGGCCTTCACGCTTCACTGTTGTCGGGAAGCGTGACGAGCGGAGCGAGTCTCTGCTTCCCGGCTATTCTCCAACTAATAATACTGTCTTATCATTTAAATAATTCGCTGCTTAACGATATGTTGAAGCAGAGAAGGCCGAAATGAAAGTTTCGGCTTTTTTATGCTTCTACCGGCCTTCACGCTTCACTGTTGTCCGGAATCAAGTGAAGTTTGCTATTGAATCAGGAGCACGATTTGATCTGTTTTGAATTGACTTGCGGCGCTTTGCAACTTTTCACTCGCTTTCCGTGTCTAAAGGCTAACTCAATGGCAACAATCCCCACATAGTGTATACTGTCTTATATTGTCCTGCGCATACAACACCCCAATGACCCTGATCCGCACCCTGTGCCTTTTTATTATACTGCTCATCAGCAGCTACGGGTCTTATGCTCAAAACGAATACACAACCTGGTATTTTGGCAAAGGTCTTGGGCTTGATTTCCGGTCCGGTATGGCAAACCCGTTAAACGCACCGGCGCATGCCAGCTCCAGGTATATCACCTCTTCATCGGTAATCTCCGATAAAAATACCGGGCAGCTGCTTTTTTATACTAATGGTACAAGTGTATTCAACCGCTACCATCAGGAAATGCCTAACGGGAATCTTGGAACTCAGTATTTTCAGAACATCCTGATTGTTCCTGACCCCGGAGATACCATGCTGTATTTTGTCTTCTATACGCAAAACAATGCCCTTTCCTATTCGAAGGTCGACATGCGTTTGAGTGGAGCATCTGGTGCCGTCACACAAAAAAATATTCCGTTGTTTGCTCCAGTCGATAACCGCTTTGCTGTTGTGAAACAATTATACAACGGCGGCTATTGGCTCATCACCCATCTTCCAAATTCAAATAACTTTCAATCCTACCGGATTACGAAAGAAGGTATTCAGCCTACTCCTGTTCTTTCTACAACCTCCGAAACAGTACACTGGCCGGTAAGCCAAACTTTCTATAACGAGATCGTCACATCGGTTTCGGGAGAACAGTTCGTGGTGATGAATAACGATGCTTCGAGTCCGAACGGAAAGTATATCCTTTTGTTCGACTTTGATAAAAAATGTGGTACCGTATCCCTGAAGAAAACCATAACATCCCATTTTTTTGTTTATGATGTCGCACTGGATGTTTCCGCAAAATTTCTCTACGTGATCGTTTCATGGGGAGGAGGAAACAGGAATATCATCCAGCATGATTTATCAAAACCGGGCGATGTCGATGGATTGTCTGGTCCACCACTAATTCAGGGTAATGAACCCATGAGTCGTATGAAACTTGCTCCCGACAACAGTATTTATGTGACCAAACAAGAGTTGATCGGTAATGGATATTCCCCATCCCGGTACATTGACGTGATACTTAAACCATCAGTGGAGGGTCCCGGATGTATATACCGCGAAAAGTTCTTCAACCTCAGTCCGGGAAATCAATGCTTCAATGATCCATGCTATCTTACCGATCGCTTTCCTAATATGATTATGGATCGAACCAAGACGCAACCAAGGCTTTTTGAAGAACCTCAGTTATCCGTCTCCAACTTTTGTCAGGGTGAAACAACTGCTTTCAACATGACACCCGTCGACTTATATGCCGATTCGATGCACTGGGATTTTGGTGACAGCACTTCTGCCTCTTCTCCTTCCGCAAACCATGTGTATCAAAAAACGGGTACCTATGATGCCACATTCAACTGGTATCTATGTGGACAACGGTATACCCTTCACCGGGAGGTAAAAATCGGCAGCGTTCCGGCAGCATTCCTTGGAGAAGACAGCACTGTTTGCTATGGACATGAGGTATCACTTTCTCCTCCGTTAATGGCTGAATCTTACCTTTGGTCAACTGGAGATACTACCTTCTCGGTGAGAATCTCCTCACCGGGTAGCTATGCGGTAGAGGTAAGAAATGGAAACTGCACTGCAACAGATACCGTCACGATAGATTTTTACGACCGGTTGTGGACCAAACTGGGAGAGGAGTATTTCATCTGCGACAGAGATCAGGAATTGGTACGGCTAGATGCTGGTCCCGGCTATACCCAATACAAATGGACCCCAACAGGAGACACTGCACAATGGATCATTGTGGGTGATCTGGGAAACTATTTTGTTGTAGTCAAAGATTTCAGGGGCTGTGACGGAAACGATGGAACGATTGTTAAACGGATTTGTCCGGTAGAGCTATTCTTCCCTACAGCCTTTACTCCAAATGGCGATGGAATCAATGATACTTATCTACCTGTTGGAAACAGTGTGGTTTCATTCTCCATGAACATATACAACCGTTGGGGACAAAGCGTTTTCAGATCCGATGATCTGAGTCATGGATGGAACGGTAAATCAGAAGACTTACATGCACCGGATGGTGTGTATGTTTACACCGCTTATTATACAGGATATATCAATAAAATATTGCGACGTTTTGGGGTGACCGGTGAGTTTACTTTGATTCGCTGATCTTTATCCTTTCAATTGACAATAAATCGTTAAGTCGGTTAATATCCATCATAAGGTTAGATTTTTCGCGCGTTTCCGCTACAAGAATGAGTGTGAGTGTGAACGAGAGTTCGCATTGTCTGCTCAATACCCTCAATAGTTGATAAAAGTTCCCTGTCCGACTGTGTCATTCAGTTGTGGAATCTGCCAGGAGCTTATTTAAACCTCATTGACCCTGTTTTCCGGGAAGATCTTTCACTTTAAAAAGATGTTTATGGATGCTTTTGCAGCAATTAGAATTCACTCCGATTTTGGTTAAAAGTGTGAATCATGTAATTCCAATTGGTAACTATATAACCGCTTAAAACAGGAAGTTGCCACCTTTGATAGATTATAATTCGTGCATTCACAATGACAATTATGACACCATGAAGGAATCAAAATCTGAATCAGGAAATATTTAATTAACCAAAAGGAAAGTGAATGAGAACTTAGAATTCCTGCGTTCAACATAAAACAACTATTTGCATGACAAGTCTGATAAGAAATAGCACAGAAATGAAAGATGAACAAGACAATGGGTTTTTCAGCAGACTGAAAAATCTGGGAGTCCGTTTAATCCAAGATCGCCTTGAAAAGGCAAAGCATGTAATTTATATGGGAATAGTTACGAGATTGATTCCGGTATTTTCTTTCCTTGTGATTGTTGTGGTATTTATATTCATGTTATTCTTTTTAAGCATTGTTGCAGCACTCTATTTTTCCGAATTGTTTCAAAGCATGCTGTTAGGATTTGGATCTGTTACCTTGCTTTACATGGCTTTGTTTTTGATTCTTATTCTTTTCCGCAAAAAGTTACTGGATAAATATATTCTAACAATTATGAATATACCTGCCCTGGATGAAGAAATCGTGAATTGAGAAGCATGAGAATCAAATTCAGTTTTCAATGGATGATGCTATAAACATTCCAAATTACGCTATCAAACGATTTGATTGGAAGAGAAGGTTAAGGAAATGAGAAAAGTTATAAGAACATCCGGGAAAATTTTGGCATGGGTTATTGGCTCATTCTTTGCGCTCCTTCTTGTTTCAATCTTCCTGATTCGTTTACCAGCCATTCAAAATTTTATCACGGCAAAGGCCATATTGCTTATTTCTTCCAAAACACATACACGGGTTGCTATTAAAAGTTTGTATGTCGGATTTCCAAAGTCGCTGATTATTGAAGGACTTTTTGCAGAAGATTTAAACCACGACACTTTGATTTCCCTTGGTAAACTGGAATTGGATGTAAATATGTTTGGACTTTTTAGCAACAAGATTGAAGTAAACTCATTAACCGTTTCCGATTTGAATGCTAACATCATTCGTACACTACCCGACTCAGTTTTTAATTTTAGTTTTCTGATAGAGGCATTCTCAGCGAACAAGATAGAAGAGAAGCCTAAACAACAAAATGATGCTGCCTGGACGCTGGATATTGAAGATGTGGAATTAACAAATATTCATGCAAATTATCTGGATGCAGTAAGTGGACTGGATATGAAGTACGATATTGGCCAGTTTAAGCTAAGTCTGGAAGAGATTAACCTTGATCATTTAAATTTTGAAGGTGATGAATTATTTGTTTCCAATACGAGGATAAAAATTAGTTTAAGTAAAGCATCAGAAGAATCAATTGATACCGCTGTTATGCTACTTCCCGGTGTTGCGCTAAAAAAACTTGAAATAGAAAATACGGAATTTGATTTCATTGATAGAGTCAGTGGTTTGAAACTCTATGTACATGCCGGAAGTTTGCTGTTAAAACCTGAACAGATTGATTTGAACAAACAACTGATCAAAGTGCATTCTGTGAATGTGAAGGAAACATCAGCAACAATTGCTATCCGCAAAAGTGAGGAACTGCCCTCGTCTAAAACCAATGTGCTTCCAACACGTGGTTGGCAGATTGAGGCCGATCTATTTTCACTTCAAACAGTAAACCTGACATTTGATGTTGATAATACTCCAAAACAGCCATACGGCATGGATTATAACCATCTTGGTTTGTTAAACATAAATCTTGAGTTAATGCATGCTTTCTATAACACAGATACTATTTCGGTACTGGTTAATCAGCTTTCTTTAACTGAGAAATCAGGACTCAACCTGAAGAAACTAAGTGCATTTATAGAATACGGTGCACATCAGGTTTCCATTAAAAAACTATTATTAGTTACTGCTCATAGCGATTTAAACACCAGTCTTTCTGCGAGTTTTCCATCAGTCAAATCTTTAAGCAATGAAATTGGAGAATTAGAGTTAGCAACAAATTTTACGAATTGCAAAATAGGAGTATACGACATCCTGATTTTTGCACCAATGTTTCGCAATCAGGAACCTTTTAAAGGGAATAAGGGAAATTATATTGTTTTGAATGGTCACATAAATGGAAAGGTAAAAGACCTGCATGCTGAAAATATAATTATCAGCACTGGAAAAAAAACGGTCATCAAGCTATCAGCTAATATTCATGGTTTACCGGATATAAAAAATACTTTCTATGATGTAAATTTAAACACATTGTTAATTGACAAATCCGATGCGGCCAAATGGACAAACCTTACAGCATTGCCTGTAAATATACCTGGCACAACGCTTATGTATGGCAATTTCAAAGGAAGAATTTCTGATTTTAAATCGGACATGTCTGTCAAAACAAGTGAAGGTAATTTGAATCTTGTTGCTTCCATTCATCAGACCAGAGAAGATACTTTTTACAATATCTTGCTGACCACCACTACATTAAACCTTGGCTATATTCTACGACAAAAAGATATGCTTGGACCAATGAGTATGAAAACAACACTGGTGGGAAGAAATTTTACCCCGGAGAATTTACATGCGAGTCTGATAACTGAAATCAAAGTATTTGAGATCAAAGGATATAAATACACAAACATTGCGTTTACTGCAGATGCTACCCGCGGCAAATTTGCTGCAGCATTACTTGTGAGCGATACAAATATCCATTTGAACATGCAGGCTACTGCAAACAGGTTGGAACGCGAAGAAAATATTAAAATGGATCTTGAGTTAGATGGCGCTTATCTGCAATTGTTAAAATTAAGTCCACACGATGTTCGGATGAGAGGTAAAATGAATGTTCGTCTTACGGGTAAAGAACTAGCAGATTTTAAAGGGCGCATTACCATGTTTGATGTAATGGTTGTTCAGCAGGAGAAAAAATACCGCCTTGATTCTTTTTTGGTAATTGGAATAAATGATACAAAACAAACAACTTATAAAGATAGAAATAGCCTGGTGAATGTAGATTATGCGGGCAATCTGAAATTTAATCGCCTTACTGAGAATCTTTCTAACCATTTCAAGTATTTTATTAATGCCAAACAGGATACGGGTGTCATAGCAAAAAAAGACACATCGTTACTGGATTTAAAATTAGCTGTTTACATCAAATCTGATCCATTCTGGAAGGAAACACTATTACCCAAATTGAAACAATTTAAGGGGGCAGATATGCAGGGAGATTTTAGCAATGAACGGCAAGAGTTAAACCTTGATCTTAACATTCCGGTATTGGAATACAATGGAAGTAGTTTATTTGAACTCAAGGCGGATATCCACTCTAACATGAATGCATTGAACTACCAGGTTTCCATGGCTTCCAGTAAAAGCGGACCAGTCAATCTGGCTCACACTACCTTCACCGGTAAATTACAGAGGAACAAGTTCGGATTTGCATTGCAGATTGTTCAAAGAGACAGTGGCAGCAGATTTTTTATTGCAGGGAATTTATTTCAGGAAGAACAGAAATACATACTTCATCTGGACGACAACCTTGTTTTTAATAACCACAAGTGGACGTTATCCAGAGAACACAATATTGTTTTTGAAAACAATGGCATATATGTAAAGGAATTTGTCTTAAGTGACCACACACAATCCATAAGAATATCATCCAAAGGTCCGGATGAAAAGTCACCGCTTCTGGTGCGGTTTAAGGAATTCGAACTCGGTTCATTATCTCAAATTGTTGAGAAGGATACTGCCATTGTTCGTGGCTTATTGAACGGTACACTCGAAATAAGAAATCTTCAAAAGTATGTTGCTTTCGTTTCAGATTTGCATTTAACCAGACTTGCGTATATGACTGTTCCAATTGGAGATGTTCACCTTGAAGCAGATAACCTTACTGCTAGTACGTACACAATTAATCTTGAATTAAGCGGAAAGGATAATAAAGCCAATATTCGGGGAACCTATATCTCTTCCAAAAACCAACAACTGCATTTTATTGCCGATATCCGAAAGATAAGTATGCAAACTATCGAAAGTTTTTCAAAAGGCCAATTACGAAAAAGTTCGGGTTACTTAACAGGTAAGATCGATATTTCAGGAACAGGAACAAACCCGATCTTGAATGGTGAGATTTTATTTAAAGACGTTTCTACAAATGTGGCGTATGTAAATAATCGTTTTACATTAACAGATGAGAAATTAAAATTTGACCAAGAGGGAATTTATTTTAATTCTTTTACGATAAGGGATACAATGGGACAGACTGCCAAACTGGATGGGGCTGTTCATACATCTGATTTTTCCAAAATGAAATTTGACCTCAGGGTAACAACGAATAAGTTTACTGTCTTAAATACCAACATTCGCGACAATGCTTTGTACTTTGGGAGGATAATTTTAAGCAGTAAAATTAGGGTCAAAGGAAATGATCTGTTACCCCAAATTGACATGGATGCCACATTGCTCTCAGGCAGTAAAATTACTGTGATAATTCCTTCGGGCCAATTGAACACAAACAGAGGTGAAGGAGTTATAACTTTTATGGATCACGATTCAGGATTCAACCTTTTAAGGCGATTAGACAGTATGCAAGTTGTTTCTGGATTGAAAGGAATTGAATTAAATGCCAACATAGAAGTGAATCGAAATTCAACATTCAAAGTGATTGTCGATAGGGTTTCAGGTGATTCACTTGTTGTAAAAGGCGATGGCATTTTAAGCTTTTCGCTGGACCAAAGCGGTAAACAAAGTCTTACCGGAAATTATGTCCTGAGTGATGGAAGTTACAACGCTACTTTTCAGAAAGTTGTCAAACGTGATTTTAAAATTAAACCGGGAAGTACCATCACCTGGAATGGTAGTCCGATGGATGCCAACATAGATATTAAAGCCATTTACCGTACCAAAGCATCACCGGCAGATCTTCTTGCAAATGAGCTTGCAGGTTCAGCAACTTCCGAACGAAGCGCATACCGAAAACTCCTCACATTTGATGTAGGGATGATGATGACAGGTCCATTGATGCGTCCTGAAATCAGTTTTGACATTTCAATGATTGATAAAGAAAAAAATGCTTTCGGAGGAGTGGTTTACTCAAAAATAAGTTCTCTCAATGGCGATCCTGCTGAACTAAATAAGCAAGTTTTTGCATTGATTGTGATGAATAAATTTATTGCTTCTGGTGCAGCAGTAAACACCGGTGAAGAAAGTGCAGTTAATAGCGTTGTCAGGAACAGTGTAAACCAGGCACTCGGTGATCAGCTAAATCAACTTTCCGGAAAGTATGTGAAAGGTGTGGAATTAAATTTTGATTTACAAACCAATGAGCAGTATACGGATGCAAGTGTGCAACAAAACACAGCTGTGAAAGTTGGATTGAAAAAAGAGTTTTTGAATAACAGAATGAGTGTACAGGTTGGAAGCAATGTGAATGTTGAGGACAATGGCGCCACTAATACTAATGCAAGTAACCTCACGGGTGATGTAATTGTGGAATACAAATTAACGGAGGATGGACATTTCCGTTTTAAGGCATTCAGAGAAAATCAATACGAAGGAATCATTGACGGTATGCTTTACAAAACAGGTGTGGGACTCATTTATTCCAAGGAATACGATACGCTTGGAGAATTATTTAGAAAAACTAAAACCAAGTCTTTAAATGAGGAGACAAATTAAATTGAAAGTTACAGTTACAAATGTGCTGCTTGTATTATGCATCTTACTTTCAAGTTGCACAGGATTTAAGTATGTTCCGAAAGGTGAAACTTTGTATGGTGGTGCAAAACTCACGGTAATTTCTACTCATAAAGTAAAGGATCAAAAAGAGGCTATATCTGAGGCTAAAGATATCATCGTTCCAAAACCAAATTTTAAATTTCTTGGGTCACGCCCTTTTCTGTGGATTTACGGAATTACCAGCAACAATAAAGAAACAGGGGTTAAACATTGGATTAGAAAAAAAATGGGCGAGCCTCCAGTATTAATGAGTTTAATAGATCCGATTCTGGTATCCAATGCAATAGATTCAAAATTATTTAATATGGGATTTTTTACTTCTTACTGTACCGCTGAGATGGTTGAAAATAAGAATATAAAAACTACATCCATACTCTATAAACTGGTTTTGTTTGAACCCTATTTATATAGTGAAATTTACTTCCCCATGGAATCGGATACCCTGAAAAGACATATTTCAATGACGCAATCTAAATCCATGTTAAAAAGGGGAAGTCGTTATGATTTGGACGTATTAATGAAGGAACGAATTCGAATAGATGAACAATTGAAGGAAGAGGGTTTTTATTATTTTAACCGGGATCAACTTGTTTTCAAACTGGATACTTCATTGCGAAACAACCAGGTGAGATTATATATTGGCATTAAACAGGATATACCTGCTAAATCAAAATTGATTTACCGGATTGCAGATGTTCATGTTTACCCGGACTATAAAGTTGGAAAAGATTCACTCGGTCCAAAAGCTGATTACATTGATTCGGTATTTTATTACAATGAAACAGGCTACATCAGACCGGAGCCGGTATTGCGTGCTGTGTTTCTAAAAAACAACCACATTTACAACAGGAAGGAACATAATTTAACACTCAATCACTTAAACGGAATCGGTGTTTTCAAGTTTGTTAATGTTCGTATTACTGATAAGGATTCAAGTTCCGGCAACTGGCTTAGCACTAAGATAATGCTCATTCCATTGCCACAGAAATCAATAAGTGTGGAGATGCAGGGTGTGTCAAAATCAAATAATTTTATTGGACCGTCTCTTTCTTTTAGTCAAAGGAATCGCAATGCATTTAAAGGGGCTGAACTTCTAATTTACAACTTACGCACTTCTATTGAAACGCAATTCAATGGAATCTATAAAGGGCAGTACACGTTTGAAATTAATCCCCGCATTGAGTTATACGTCCCAAGGTTTATGATTCCATTCAACCTGAAGTTGCAGAATAACTATGTACCGCGTACAAAGTATATAATAGAATACAACTATCTCAGCAGGGTAGGATATTTTGATATGAACGCATTCAAGTTTACTTATGGATATAAATGGAAACAGAATGTTGCAATTGATCACGATTTGAGTTTGGTGACTGTAAATTATTATAATATTTCCAACACTTCTCTCTTATTTGACAACCTAATCAGTGATAATATAATTTTGAAACGAAGATTTGAAGAGCAGTTTATCGCAGGTATTGCATATTCATACTTTTACAATGAGCAACTGTTAAAATTAAAAGCGAATCAGTTTTATTTCAATACAAATGTAGAACTGGCAGGTAACAGCTTATCGCTTTATAAGAAAGTTGTATCCGGATCAACAGCAGATGCCGATAATCCTTTGAGAGTATTCGGAATTAAATTCGCGCAATTTGTGAGATTGGATGTAGACATACGCGACTATATTCACCTGAGTGAGAAGACTATGATCGTTACACGAGTAATTGGCGGATGGGGATTACCTTATGGCAACTCGAATTCAATGCCATTTATCAAACAATTTTTTTCAGGTGGAGCTTATAGTGTAAGGGGATTTCGGGCATATTCAATAGGTCCGGGTTCGTATGCACCACCCGATACCTTAAAGAATATTCTTTTCTTACAACAAGGCGGCGAAATCAGATTGGAATGGAATATTGAATACCGTTTCCCAATTGTTTCAGTTTTTAAAGGGGCGTTGTTCGCAGACTTTGGAAATGTTTGGATTAATAATAAGCAACTTGAATTACCCGGAGCAGAGTTTAACGGCACTCGCTTTGTAAATGAAATTGCCGTTGGTTTAGGTGCAGGAATTCGCATGGATTTAAACTTTTTTGTACTTAGGCTGGATATGGGAATTCCCGTCCGTAAACCCGGATTGCCGGAAGGTGAACGCTGGGTTCTTGCACAGACCAATTTCTCTAAAATTATTTTCAATATTGCGTTCGGGTATCCGTTTTGATGGTGAAGTTATGGCTACCAATAACTCGTACGATTCTTTCTTTTCAGATGGATTAAAGCCGTTGGGATCAATTTTCAGAAGTTTATTGAGTTCTATTGCTGTAGTTATTTCTTTGATTGATTTCCAACCCCAAACGGATGGCTTTATTGCAAAAAAACTCTTCCATGTCATTGGATTTATGATCAGCGGATTTTTCTATTGATTGTGGATGTACAATCAAAATGAAAAGAAATATCAGATTTATATGAAAGTGAAGGATGAGGAATAAAAGATTCTAAGTTATTGATCTCAGTTAATTACCCGACTTTGTCATTCGGCGAGAATTATTAGCGTAACTACCGAGGCAGAAAGAGAAACAGAAGGATTAATAGAAAGACACTCTTTCACTTTCTGTTTCTCTTTCTGAATCCTAAGCCTATCTTTCTTTTTGAAAAACCTGGCGAGTAACAAAAGTTTCTACGTTAAACAGACCGGGTAAATAAGTATATTTGACTCACTTCATATGGAAAATGATATAGAGACTTTTGATGTAAAAAAGTTTGAGCAAAAATTAGCCAAACAAAACTCTTATTGGAAAAGTTGGGAAACGAAGAGAACGAACAAGTGGAAATACGCATTTGTGCATGGATCCTTGTTTTCTGTACCTATTGCTGTAGTTATTTCTTTGATTGATTTCCAACCCCAATCAGAAGGTTTTTTATCAAAAATGCTTTTCTATGTCATTGGTTTTATGACCAGCGGATTTTTCTATGGATTGTGGATGTACAATCAAAATGAAAAGAAATATCAGATTTATTTGAGTGAGAAGGATGAGGAATAGAAGTTTCCTAAATATTTGATACATGGTCCCTGCCCGACTCGGTTATTTAGATGAGGATTCTGGGCGAGACTACAGTGAAGCAGAGAAGGCCGAAACGAAAGTTACAGCCTTTTTTGTGTCTCTACCGGCCTTCACGCTTCACTGTTGTCGGGAAGCGTTAGTATATATAGAGTATTTGATTACTACTGGTATTTTAAATATCTTAGAATCCGATCATGAAACTCATTAAGCAAAAAAATTAAGTCGTTGAGTTATCGTTTTATTATCACGTTGCTTCTTTTACTCGGGATCGTTCATTCCCAAGCTCAGGAAATACCCGTTATGAAACCGAGGCATTTGTTTTACGGCGTTCGCGGAATAACGGGTATCAAAAACTATTGGGTAAGCGAAGGCAAGGGCAACACCTTAAGTCCTTTGATTTGGGGAGTTGGAGTTCAGGCTGAGTATCGTTTCCTGACAAAGTATTCTATCCTGCTTGAACTTAGATACACCGGTGAAAGTGTTACAGATATTCGCTTTATATACCAAGACAAACTATATGTTGCCGAACACCTGCATGAAAGCTATATTCAACTTCCTCTTTTTTTAACCAAAGATGTTTTGTGGAAAGGGAAACCGCTATTCACTTTACAAGGAGGTATAGCTTTAACACGCAATACCTATTATCAGTATAATACGGTCATTTCAGCTTCATCGACTATTTCACACGAAATGTACTTTACATATCTGATCAGTCTTTATCGGTATCACAAGCTAAAAAGGAATTCAACTTTGCTTTTTTGGGGACCTGAGTTTGAAGGAAATCCTTTTTATAGTTTCGAGCATCCATACTGGTCAAGAGCAGTAATTTCCAGTCAATCATCCTCTTTCCTAGGCAATTTCCATGTTAAAAATTTCGCTCTTTTTGTTTCACTCGGAATAAAATTCTAATGATCTTATTTTGAAATTCAATTTATTTCGAACAATAATATTTAAGCATTCTTCCTCCACAAAAAATAAAACGTACTCCCCTCGCCTGCGATTGATTCTACGGTGATTTGACCGCCCTGCTCCTCTACCAGCATTTTCGTTACATTGAGCCCTATTCCTGCTTTGCTATCACGATTTGAATCGCCTGACCCTGTTTCAAACAATTTAAATACCCGCTGTTGGTCTTCCTTCGCAATTCCGGGTCCGTTATCTTTTACATAGAATTTGTAAAACTCTCCGTCATCCAAGCACCCGATATGGATTTCACCCGTTTTTTTATCGCTGTATTTTATGGCATTGCTCATCAGGTTTTGAAATACCTGCTGCAATTTGATTTTTGTAGTTTGCAATACCGGCAACGGATTATCGATTCTGATATGAATATGTGGCGGTGGAAATAACAAGCTCGCGATTTGGTTCACAATTTCATTTGTGTCAACCTCTTCCTGCGTTATGTCTGCATTGTGCTTACGGCTGTAATCCAAAATAGAATCTATCATACCCAACAAATGCATGGATGCACTCATCATCATACCCGTGGATTCCTTCAATTCTTCCGACGCTTCCACATTTTCGTTTTCCTGTATGATGCTGAGCAGCCCTACCATGCCGCAAATAGGCGATTTCAGATCGTGAGCTACCGTAAACATAAAACGCTCCAGCTGTTTGTTCAGCAGATTTTTCTCTGCAATGGTATTCTTCAGGTTAAGCTGGTAAAAATACAATTGTTCAAAAACATTCACTTTCGCCTTTGTCACCTGAATATCCAGGGGTTTTTGTAAATAATCAACCGCGCCCTGCTTATACCCTTCCAGAATATATTGTTCTTCTTTGTTGATCGCTGTTACAAAAATGATGGAGATATCCTTGGTCTTGTTATTTGATTTGAGCAATTCTGCCACTTCAAATCCATCCATTTCGGGCATTTGAACATCCAGCATAATGAGTCCGATATCTTCGTTTTTCAGGGCAATTTTTAAGGCCTCGTTTCCTGAATGCGCTTTGAGCAAAATGCGATTCTCTGCTTCCAGTATTTCCTGGAGCACCATCAGATTCTCTTCTCTGTCATCTACCAATAAGATGGTGAATTTTTGGATATCAATATTCTTGGTTTCTTTCATGGTATTCGCTTAGAACTATAGGGTTAACAGTGTTTGAACAATTTCTTCAGGACTTAATTTTTCAGGATGATTCTCTTGCCGTAGGGCTGCCAATGGCATGGTTGGATACGTGGCACTTTGCGGATCCTGTACGAATCCTCTGCCTCCATTTTGTAGGATCCGGTTTAAGCCTGCTGCGCCGTCCTGGTTGGCACCGCTCAACAGGATTCCCAATGCTCCCCGTTTGTACACCTGTGCTGCGCTGTTGAACGTAACATCGATGGATGGCCGGCTATAATGAACCGGCTCTGAATAATCCATGCAAAAAGTATGATTCACTTCAAACAACAAATGATAATTCTGAGGTGCCAGATAAATAACTCCGGGCATCACCGGTTCCTTATCTTCTGGTTCCCTTATTTGTTTTTCAGAAGTAAAAATACCGTGCAGGTTGCTTTGTGTGTTTTTCATCCGGTGAATGATGACCACTACAGGTATCATGAAACTTAACGGCAAACTATTGATAATGCTTACCAGGGGCGGAATACATCCCGATGAACCTCCGATTACAATCATATCAATGGTCTGTTTTGTCATAGCACTTTAAGCCTGAATATTTTTTCGCTTTTGTTCACCTTTTCAAAAGCATCCTCACAATCCGTAAACAGCAACGATTCTTTAGATCCTAATGCCAGGAAACCCAGCGGAGACAAACTTTGCCGGAAAAGGTGAACCACTCGATTTTGTAAGCTCTGCTTAAAATAGATCATCACATTCCGGCAACAGATCAATTGAAATTCATTAAACACATAATCGTTCACCAGATCGTGCTGGGAAAAGAGTATATTTTTTCTTAATGATCGCTTTAAGATTGCATTATCATATCGGGCTGTATAGTAGTCGGAAAAATCAGCTTTCCCTCCTGCCTTTATATAGTTGGATGTATATTCTTTCATGTGGCTAACCGGGATGATCCCTTTGATGGCTGTTTCTATATTAGCCATATTCAAATCGGTGGCATAAATTTTTGTTCGTTCCAGCAATCCGGCCTCATGCAGCATAATGGCCATGGAAAATGCTTCCTCTCCGGATGAACAACCGGCAATCCAGATTTTTATAATCGGGTATGTGCTTAATACCGGTAACACTTGTGCCTGAAGTGCGTTGTAAAATGCGGGGTCACGAAACATCTCTGTAACATTAACCGTAAGCGATTGCAGCATCCAGAAGAAAAAGGGCTTTTCGTTGGTAATATGGAATACAAAATCTTCAACCGGAACTTTAGAAAGTTGACTGAAACGTAGGATCCTGCGCGTTAAGGAAGCTTCGGCATATTCTCCAAAATCATACCCGTAATGTGTTTTGATGCACCGTGTAATAGCGGATAACTCTTCAGCCGTAAGTTCTTCTTTCATGTTACGATTGTGCTAACCAAACACGCATTAACGAAATGAGTTTATTCTGATCAACCGGTTTGGTTATATAATCCGAAGCTCCTGATTCAATGGCTTTCTCCCGATCACCTACCATAGCCTTTGCTGTTAACGCGATAATCGGCAAATCGTTTCTCATCACTTTACGGATATGTCTCATGGCTTCATACCCATCCATTTCAGGCATCATGATATCCATTAATACAAGATCGATTTTAAGGGGTTCGTTTAAAAGGTCAATGGCCACCTGACCATTTTCTGCAGCAACCACTTTCATTCCTTCTTCTTCCAACAAGGCTGTCAATGCAAATACATTCCGCATATCGTCATCTGCAACCAGAATTCTTTTTCCCTGAAGCGACCGGTCATAGCTTTTGTTGTACTTTTCAGGAACCTCCAGGCGCACTGGATTATTCACCCGATGTAAAAACAACTCTAATTCATCAAAGAGTCTTCCCTTTGTTTGATCCGATTTCCGGATCATGCTGTTGGCATATTTCTTCAATTGACTCTCTTCCTTAGATGATATATCTCCTACCAGACAAACGATAAAATAAGTTCCATCCGGAGATGCTTTTTTTAAGTTCTTAACCGTTTCAATGCCCTCTTTGATTTTCGCGCCGATATCAATCACAATACAATCATTACCGACTTTGTGAATCGCTTCAATGGCTTTTTCTGTCGTTTCCACCACATCGGTAATGATTTCCTTGTGCCTTTCAGCAACCAGCGTTTCAAACATGGTTCTCAACTCTGAATCTTTGGGCGACAAGATCAGAACACTCTTGTAATGTTCGTGGATATAGTTTTCAATACTGGAAAAGGTAAGCTCCAGTTCGTTGCCCAGTAGTGGTTTGTTGATAAACCCTTCTACCTGCCAGTTTCCAAATCCATCTTTGTCTTCAGAGGTTATCACATGTACCGGAATGGCTTTTAATTGATCATCTGCCTTCAGCAAGCGAAGAATATTTTTTCCATGAATTACCGGCAATCCGAGGTCCAGAATTATGGCTGATGGTTTGTATTTTCTGGCATACAGCAATCCTTCATCTCCACTCAATGCCACTATGGTTTTGTATCCTTTTTCTTTGGCCAGTTCATTGACCATGCGCGCAAAAACCACATCGTCATCAATGATCAGGATCGACTTTACACCAGCTTGCAATTCGGCGCGACTATCGATCACCTGGTCTTGCTCGCTGACATTTGAAAGGTCAACCTGCAATTCGGGTTCAACTTCAGGTTTCGTGCTATGTGTTGGTAGTTCTGTGGCTTTACCTTCCAGCGGCAGATGAACGATAAAATTACTTCCTTTACCCGGTTCACTGATCACTTCCATTCTTCCACCCATCCTGTAAACAAGTTCTTTGCAAATCGACAAACCCAGGCCGGTACCTCCAAATCTCCTGCTGGTAGATCCATCCGCCTGTTGAAAAGCTTCAAAAATAATTTTCTGCTTATCAGCCGGAATCCCGATACCGGAATCCTTTACTGAAATCGACATTGATTCGTTGTTGGCAGAAAACGAAAGTGTGATTTGCCCATCTTTGGGAGTGAACTTGAAAGCATTGGATAAGAGGTTTTTCAACACTTGCCCGATGCGCACTTTATCAGTTACAAATGCAGGAGGGAGAGATGCGGGCACCTGCATATTGAAGTGGATTCCTTTTTCCTGAGCAATGACATTAAACAATTGTTCCAAATCGAGAATCAATTCGCGAACGGTAACCTTCCCGAATTGAAATTCAATTTTTCCCGCTTCGATTTTGGAGAGGTCTAAAATGTCGTTTATCAAATCCAACAGATCCGAACCTGATTTATGAATGATGCTGGCATATTCGATTTGCTTGGGCTGGAGGTTGCCTGCTTTGTTTTCTTTCAACAAATTGGCCAGGATCAAAACACTGTTCAAAGGCGTTCTCAACTCGTGCGACATATTGGCCAGGAATTCTGATTTATATTTATTGGCCGATTCGAGTTCATTGGCGCGGAGTTCTAACACTTTACCTGAAGCCTCCAACGATTCCGTTTTTTCTTCCAATTCCACATTCAAATGCCTCAGCTCTTCTTCCTGGGTTCTTAACTCTTCTTCTGTGGCTCTTAAAATCTCAGCCTGCTGTGTAAGCTCCTCGTTGATTTGCCGTAACTCCTCTTGCTGACTTTCCAATTCATCCCGTTGCGCGCTGATTTCTTTTAATAGCGCTCCTTGTCGCATATTGGCATAAGCCATGGAGTTTTCGCTGTGAAAATTTTGTACCGACATAAATCCAATGCACAACCCGCTCACGATAAAGACTACACCCGTTATGCTTATACTCAATATTTTTTGAGCTGCAACCGGAACAGGCATAAGCGCTCCTGTTTCCGAAAAGATAAAGAAGAAATAAAGGATTACCGGAAGAATCAGACTCCATGCAATGTATTTCCAGTCTTTAATTTCAAAAAGCAACCAGGGCATACAGGCGATGCTGAAAAAAACATAATGTATAGATGTTTCCTTCCCTAAAAAAAAGGAATACAATAAGACAATTCCATTCACCATCCCTACAAACCATAGTCGTGCTAAGAGATACCACCCCTTGCGGTTCAACTGAAAACTTATAAGAAAAAGCAGGGGAACAATCAGGGTGATATAACTCAATACCTGAAGTCCGGAAAAATAAAATACGAACACATAACAAAATGCAATCCCGGATACAGAGGCAACCAGTTGATTGGTGAGCCGGATGCGTTTGGCCAGAAAACTACTCTCGTCACCCTGAATTCCTATTTTTGCTATGATGTCCCAGATAGATTTCATGTTTTGGCTATAGACTTGGTTTAAACAAATGTACGTAACGGGGTGAAAGATCGCAATCTGCCCTTCAGTAACTGAGCAAAGCGCTCATGCATTTAATCGATATATTATCAGTCTGCCCTCATCCTCTCCCTCATCCTCATCCTCTCCCTCTCCCACTTCCACTCTTTCACTTTTTCCTGTTCAAATAATATCTATACCCCAACTGAAAGGAAGTGTAATCGTAATTAATTCCATAATTAATGCGATTGCGATCTGTAAAATCACGACCTCGAATGAGATACGCCATTCCAAACTGGAATTCTATTGCCGACGAATTTCCTGTCTGAAAATAAAAGGAAGGGGTAAATGTATACCGCCAATATTCATTTAAATTGCTGCTTCCGGAACTATAATTATATTTTTCCCATACTTTACCAACTGTATGGCTCCATACAAAACCAATTCTCCGGTCAAACAGGGGCCTTAGTTTCCGGCTCGTAATTGCCAACATATAAACATCTGTTGAAGAGGAAAGGTTCTTATTAAAATAATCACTCGTTTTGATCAATCCGCCGTTAATTCCCATTGAAAAACGATTGGTAAACATATAACTAAGCTCGGGACGAAAAAGAAATACGAGTCGGTTTGAATTGAAGTTTGCAGTTGCACTTCCAACCATATAAACCATTCCATTGGCTCCCATGCACCAGCCTTTCGCTTTGGGTTGCGCAACACATTCAAGCATTGAAAGTAGCAATACCATAAAACTTACCTGCTTAATGAAAACCTGAGCATGTGTCATACTATACCGGATAAAGTAGATTAAGCAAATGTAACTATTTGAGGAACTGATAGTGGTTCATCCTGCCCGACCCGTTCATATCTTGCTGTAAAACTCAATCCCTTGCTGATTATTGTTAGAATTAAATATACCTTTACGCTAGCAAATAATACCGATATGAAATCTTTAGTAGTTTTTTTGCTTTTACCATCCATGGTATTCGCCCAACGGGAAGGGGCTTTCAAAGAAGACTTATTGTATGTGTATGTGGGGTTTATTACCATTTGCCTGTTACTTGCCTACGGAGGTAAAATGATAAAATGGATAAGCCATAAATTTACCCACTTGCATGAATAAGAACTTACGTTTCATTTTATACTGCCTGGCTTCTCTTGCAGTGGCACAGATCAAAGCACAACCGCAGTTTTCTGTTCCAACAACACTAAAAGATCTCACTTACACAAACCTTTCGAAACACGCATTTTATAAAGCAGGAAACGGCATCTTAGACAGCAGCCGTCAATACAAATTTGACAGTCTGGAAATGCGCTGGAAATGGTTTGGGACAAAATTAATCTATGCATATGATTCAGATGCCAACAAGACCATCGTACATTCACAAAATTGGAACGATACTTCATCGGGAGGACAAAGCCGGCTTCTGTTTACATACGATAACAACCGTAATATACTTTCTGAAACCACTCAACATTGGATAGCAGGCATTTGGGAAAATTACTCACAGCATGTTTATGCGTACAATTCAAACAACGATATTACACAGGATTATTTTCACCTTTGGAATTCGCCCGATTGGGAGGAAAGATCACGTGCTGTGTATGCGTATAATGACAGCTTCAATATCATTACCATTGTATATGAAACGAAGGATTCGGGTATATGGGAGCGAATTACATTGGATTCATTTGTGTATGACTCTTCCCATCAACTGATACAGCAATTCGATCTGCGTTGGTACGAGAACAAGTTAATCAGCGGTGAACATTTTTATTACACCTACGATTCGCTTAAAAGAGGGGTTGTTCGTCTGATTCAACGTTTAGACGGTATTTTATGGGAGAACAGCGTACAGTGGCTCTATACATACGACTCCGGCAATATGAATATTACTGAGATAAGACAAAATTGGAAAGACAATGCCTGGGAAAACATAAACCAGATTCAATACATCTTAAATGTTAACCAAAAAATAACCCAGGAAGTTAAACAGCTTTGGGATGGTGTAAACTGGGTAAACAAATCCCGGCGAAAAATCCTGTACAATGGGCTTCAACAAAAAACCATGGATTATTTGTCGACCTGGTACGACAATAAATGGAACAGCGATGAAGAAAAAACGTATGAATACGATAACAACGGAAATGAAATCCATTATCTGAAAAAAGTATGGGATTCCAATAAACTAACCTGGTACAAATATGCTACTGAAGATAAAATCTTCGATTCGGGAAATAATTTATTGTCGCATCAAACCTGGGTTAATTCCAGTCCCAATGCTCCTGTATTCAAGACTTTGTATTACTACCGCGGCTTTCCATCGGGCATGGATGATGTTGCAAAACAAGGAAATACTTTTATGCTTTATCCAAATCCTACCCGCGATTGGCTCAATATTTCAACCGGGACCTACGGCGAAAATATTCAGGTAAAATTATTCAGTATGATAGGTCAGCTTATTCTGGAAAGAGAAATTAAGTATAACAATGCTTATATGCTTAACCTTTCCGATGTACAGCCTGGTTTATATATGATTGAGGTAAGACAAAGTAAATTACTCCAAAACGGAAAGTTTATACGTGAGTAACGGGTAACTATTAATTCTCAAGTATTAAACAGAAGTGCAACTTTATTCCCACACTGCTTTAAAAAAGTCATTCACCTTCTTTGCGGCCTTCACATATTCCATCAACGTATCTGCAAGTTCATCGCTGGTAATGAGGTTTGCTTTGAGTGATGCCTGAAAATAGAATTGCTTGTTGGCAATCAGCGGTTCTTTAGCTACGAGTTCCTGAATCTCGGCAGGCAGTCGTTTGTTTTGTTCTCCTTTCAGCGTACCAAATTTAGATTTGAAAGCCGAATCGGAATATGCCTTGGCAAATGCCTTCAGGTTGTCGCCAATATGATTCCGGATCTCAAGCAATTTGTCATCCTCTACCATATACACTCCACCGAAAACACCAATTCCCTCCGGCCCCAACTGAAAATAAAAACCCGGATACGACTTATCTTTCTTGCCAAACCGCGAAATATTGGCAGCAACATAAGTATTATACGGAGTCTTGTCTTTCGAAAAACGGATATCCTTGTTGATGCGCATGATAGCATCCGCCGGTTTGATCTGCACTTCCGGATCCAGTTTCTGTATGCGCCTGATCATCTCCTCCACAAAATCTGAGAAAGGTTTTTTTACTTCTTTTTCATAAGTCTTGCGGTTTTCGTTGAACCAGACAGTGGTATTGTTTTTCGACAGTTCTTTGAAGAACTTCATAAATGCAGGGGTGAAGTATGGCATGGGGGTGGTTAATTGTTATTGGTTATTGGTTATTCGTTATTCGTTATTAAGTAAGAGTTCTCTGGTTAGCTACTTTGTACTTCGTAATTAGTAATTCGTAATTGGTTAATGGTTATTGGTTATTGGGTTTTTAAGTGGAAGTTCTCTGGTTAGCTACTTTGTACTTCGCAATTAGTAATTCGTAATTGGTTATTGGTTAATGGTTATTGGGTTATTCGTTATTAAGTGGGAGTTCTCTGGTTAGCTACTTTGTACTTCGTAATTTGTAATTCGTAATTGGTTAATAGTTATTGGTTATTGGGTTATATGTTATTAAGTGGGGATTCTCTGGTTAGCTACTTTGTACTTCGTAATTCGTAATTGGTTATTGGTTATTGGTTATTCGTAATTAAGTAAGAGCTCTCGGGTTAGCTACTTTGTACTTCGTAATTAGTAATTCGTAATTGGTAATCAAAGTTCAATTTTTTTTCTTCGCTACCAAATCAATTTTTAAGGCATGGGATGAATCCTAAAATCTGTTAAAGTTTTCTTTATGGAATAGGCATGATGCTAATATTTTACTACAACCTTCAAGCCTCACAAAAAATCAATTTTCACTAACTGTTCCTTTAAAATACATTTCCACCACCCTGTGTGAACACAAACCATTAAGGTAACAATCGCTTAAAACTAAATAGATGTTGATACGAGATCTTTGCTGCCGAATATGGAACAAACCTCACGCAAACTTTTCATCAAAGGTGCCCTGACATTGGGTTTAGGAGAGTTATTATCAATGTCAAAAACCGGAGCAACACCATCCTTATTTAAATCATCTGCAGCTGTGCCGGGACCTGCCCGGGTTTTACGTGTGGCCCATCTCACCGATATACATATGATGCCCGACAAAACTGCCCGCAATGGTTTTGCAGAAGCGCTAAAGCAAGTTAATTCCCTGAAAGATAAACCTGATTTCATGATCAACGGAGGCGATTCGATCATGAATGCAGTTACCTTAACCAAGTCGGAAGTCAGGAAACAGTGGAGTTCCTTTAAAGAAATAATGAAACTTGAAAATGAAATTCCTGTTAAGAGTTGCATCGGGAATCATGATTTATTTGGGTGGGCCATACCCGGAATCAATAAGCAGGACAGCAAAACCTGGGCTGCAGACGAAATGGAGATGCCATCGCGTTATTATTCCTTCATACAAAATGGATGGAAATTTATTGTTCTGGATAGCATTCATTCCCGTAAAAGCATTCCCGGATATTTCGGAAAACTCGATGAATTGCAATTCAACTGGCTCCATCAGGAACTGCAATCCACTCCTTCAGGTATTCATGTTTGCATTGTTTCGCATATTCCCATTCTGGCTGTTTGTACCTTTTTTGATAAGAGTTATATCAATCAAAATCACTGGTCGGTTCCCGATAATACCTTGCACGCGGATGCCGACCGGTTACGGGATCTGTTTTACCGTAATGGGAATGTTAAGTGTTGCCTGAGTGGTCATATTCACCTCATTGATCATGTGAATTACCTGGGATCAGATTATTACTGCAATGGCGCTGTATCAGGAGCCTGGTGGAAAGGCGATCACAAGCAATTTTCACCCTCCTTTATCATCATGAATTTCTTTGCCGATGGCAGCACAACGCGCGAAGTGCATCATTACAACTGGAAAGTTTCGGTCTGAAATGATCACTCCAACGAAATCCTTTCGTCCCGTGCTTCATATGGCAGAAACAAAAAAACCAATCGCATCATTTCACTGGTTTCATTCATCCCCGATTCGAATAAAATATCCCTTGGAGGTTGAAACGGGTTTTCAGGATTAGCGGTGGAATTATCGTATACTGCTTCAGCGTGCAGCAAAGAACCTGCAGGAATCTTAAGCATGGTTTTGAACCGGTAAAATTCCTGCCAATTGTGATCCCATTCCGGAATATCAATTAAACGGATTGTATCACCCTGCGGAGTCAAAGCATATGCCTTAAACGAGATTCCCAGCTGGTGCATATGCGGATTGATATTCAACAATGAAATATCCTGATGAAACCTGACATTGATTTGTGCTTTAAATGAAGAAGTCCCGGCTGGAATTTTCCAGATGGTGTCGGCATGTGGCCTTGCTGGCTTAAATGCAGCGAAACCCATTTTTCTACTTGGTCGCACCGGAGCAAAGTAAATACGCAAAGAGGAAGAATCCATTTGATCGATAGGTGTTGGCGCATAATGCAAATTCCGGATGAGTAATACACCTTTCTTCGGCAGGTAAAATCCAATTTCGGGAGGATAATGTTGTAGGGAAGTGCCCGGTAACCAACCCCCATGATAATGTTCCACCGGCATTTCTCCCCGTTTCCCGACGAGTTGAAGATATCGGTAGTCATGTGCATCATCAACCCGGTTCAGGGTATCTGCATCGTATTCAAAATAATCCGGACCTTGTTTTATATCCACGTCGGGAGCTACTTCCAAAATCTGATAGCTGGCATGGTGCACCACCGACCTGTTGCCGGGAATGAATTCAATTGCACTAACAAATGTGTCGCGTTCGATCTGATAAGGGATTTTATAACATATATATGTATTGCTATTGTTACCTCTCACTTTATATGCTTTTTTCATGGATAAGATCAAATCCGGTTGTGTATTTACCCTGACTCCGTTTAAAGCATCCATGGCAGTCGGTTTTATCGTATTTCCTGGTTTTGCGCCGGTATCTATCCATGCAAGAATATTCATTTTCTCTTCCGGACTGAGAGCTTTGTTGTTCGCAAATTCGCGGTAATGATTGTTTGCTTTCCAGGGTGGCATTATCGACTGATCTATAACATATCGGATGATTGATTTTCGTTTGACTAAATCGGAATACTGTTCGAGGCTGAACGGAGCACTTCCCTGGTGGTTGTGACAGATCACACACTTTTTCTGAATAATTGGATATACATCCGCATAGGTTAGCGCTTGCGCACTGAGTGTTTCCATTCCAAGCAGAAACAATATTACCCAGAGCATTAATTTCAATACGTCCCTCCTATGTTTCTGTTATTCCATTCTACCGGATTCTCAAATTCCGGCAAACGATCCGGAATATGGCCCATATGGGAGGTATCGGATAGCGATTGCATAAACGCCACCAGGTCGCCAATCTCGCGGTTGGTTAAATGCAACGAATCACCGGGTAAGGTTTGATTGGGAACCACCAGTCCAAGGCCTGAACCTCCTCCGCGATTGTAAAATTCCACAACATCCTTCAAACTGCGGTATGCACCATTGTGCATGTATGGCGCGGTCAATGCACTATTGCGCAGCGTAGGTGTTTTAAAAGAATGACGAAAAATTTCTGACGCTTCTTTCAACTTTGCATTCATCCTGCCAGGATCCTTATCCAATATGAGGGTTGTTGTATATGGATTTTCAGGAACTCCTAAAACTTCACTTTCACTTTCTGAATACAAAGGAGGAACTGTACCACTAAAATTCGGAGCGAAATGACAGGTCGCACATGCAGCTTTACCCATGAATAAATTGAAACCTCTTTTTGCTGCAGCATTGAGATGGGTTGATTCCCCGCGCACAAAATTGTCAAATGGTGACTGAAAGCTCCGAAGTGAGCTGACAAAAGCCGAAATAGCCCATGCTACTGTTCTTTGTTGTATGGGATTGGCTTCCTGCGGAAATGCTGCTTTAAACAAATCCATGTATGCTTTACTCCCGGATAAACGCTGCATGATTTCGAGAAAGGATGTATTGAATTCCTTTTCGCTTACCACGACATGTTCTATCTGGTCAGAAAGTGCATCAGCTCTCAGGTCGTGAAAGAATCTTTCGCTGTAAATGCAATTCATCAAAGTGGGTGCATTGCGATCCACAAAACCGGAAGAACCGGTAGCTTTGCTTTTTGGCAACCCATCGGAAAATGCTTTTTCCGGTTGATGACAACTTGCACAACTCCGTGATTGATCGGCCGACAGAACCGGATCAAAAAACAAATATTGTCCCAGGCGGATGAGACCGGGCGTAAGCGCATTGTTTGGAATACTGCTGTAGAAAGATGGATTCAGCAATTGCTCCGAAAACAAATTATCCGCATCCAGATTGAGCGCAAATTGAATGCCGGGTGTTGATTCATAGATGGATTCGACACCCAAACTTTTTTGCAATTGACCCAATTGTTTAAATAAAGGGTTGATCACTGTCATTAAAAACCGAAGATGATCCAACCGATCGATTTCATCCGTTGCATTCAACTGACGTATTCCCAGATCGTACAAATTTACCAACAATTGCATCTGCAGGTTTATCTCCGGATGATCCGGTTGTGCATAAGCCATGGTGGTTAATTTCAATTGACCTAAGACTACTTTCGCATCGGCCAGTGATCGATCAGAAGCAGGAAGTTCAAATGCACTTAATCCTAAAGTAAACAATCGAATTAATTCCATGCGCATGGCTTCAAAAACAATACGGTCATTCAGTCTGGAAGTATGCACATAAGCGTTTGCTGCCTGCTTCAATTCCTGCGCAGTCTTCCTCAATGCGTGAATATCCGGTTTTCCGGAATAAAGAATCTCATCCAAAACCTGTAACCCACCCGGCTCAATCACCATCAGTGTCGGAGCAACTTTATCCAGATGCGGCAATGGTGGTCCGTTGATCCATTCTTTCACATAAAGCGGATCGGTATATTCCCAGATATAAGATACTTTTTTATACGCATCGCGCAATTTCCCGTAGTGCTCCTTACATATTGCAGGATTCCATTCTTCCTGCTGTATGAGCATGCAGAATCGTTCGAGAGCCTTATTGAAAACTTCCAAATCGTGTTGGTAGTTGTCGGCAATCTTTTGTGCCGATTTAGTTGTATCGTCTATTACCGCTGAAGAAAGCGATATCATAATGATACATGCAAGAAACAGGTATCGGATATTTTTTACTGAATTAAACCTTTGTTTCATTTCCTTTCACTTTAAACACCGCTGTGAATCAAAAAACCCGGAACCCCTAAGGGTTCCAGGCTACACTATACAATCAAAACGAAATTACTCTACAACCACTTTTATCTTCTCTCCCTCGCTGTTTAGCAGCAAATAGGTTCCTGAAGAATAATGGCTCATGTCAATTTTTTGCGTGTTTCTGAACACGTTCAATCTTTTACCGTTCAAGTCATAAACAGCTACATCGGTAACTTTATTTAAGTTCAATTCGTGCGATACCGGATTCGGATAAACACTAAAATTTGAAGTGTTTTGAGGCTGCATAACATCTTCCAACGCGGTGGCCATTCCATCCCAACCACTAATAGCATAGGTCATTGAGTTATTAAAAGGAAAGGTATTACCGGCATTGGGATGCTGCGAATTAACCAGCATGGTTTTAGAATCGAGAAATACTCCGCCCGTTGTTTCAGCACCCGGAGAGCAAGCGGTAATGCGGATCAAATTATTGAATGTTGGGTTGGGGATACTCATATCCAGCAAATACGTTTCACATACAACCTGATTACCTGCCTGATATTCGGCCGGCATGCGGTTCCAGGTTCTACCATTCAAATCTTCCTGAATCACCATGTATGTTTTGTTGCCGATGTATCCAAAGTTTAATCCATCGGGATTGGAAAGGTGAATGGCAGGATAAGCAGCTACATTTTGTGATGCTGATCCGGAATGCAATGGTCCTCCTTCAATATACGAATTAACCATACCGGTTGCAGGATCCAGTTCAATAACCCGGCCATAATAATCTTTAAATGCACCGTTTCTTACTGAATCAGAAGCAGCAGCATCGGAACCCGGGAACGCTGAACCGTTCACCGCCTGATACCTGTTTTTGTATGCTGTGATCAAATGTGGAGCTATGGTTCCAAATGCAGAAACACCAGACTTAAAGGCGCTACCCGGATTGTCGTTGCCGGTTTCGGTGATATAAATTTTCCCGTTGGTTTTATTCAATGCTCCCCATTCCAGACGTGTAAACATGGTCGCACCACGACGGAAAGCTACAGTGCGCAAATTGAGCAAGGTATCCAGATTATTTTCTATAGCGATCCATTTGGATGGATCAGATGCTTTATGAACGTACAATTGTCCGGAAGTAAAATCGCCGGCATTGCTGGCCACAAACTTTGACAGCAAACCCGGTGTTCCGTCTTCAAACAGATAAACGGTTTTATTGTCTGCCATCAACACTCCGCCTTCATACCCTGCGCGGCCCCAGTTGTACTGTTTGCGGATTGCTTTTCCCTGTTTGGGATCCACTTCAACCATCCAGTTCAGGTTTTGATATTTCTTGATGCTCTTGCCGTTGAATCCCGGAAAACCTGCTGGTGTAGTGGTACCAATAATAAAATCAGTTGTATCCCGAACACCACCGCTGATTGCAGCATTGCTCGATTGCATCCATTCTTCCGCCGTCCAGATGCGTCCGTTATCAGCAGTTATGCCACCGCAATTCATTCCGGTTTCTCCAACTGTATTTGCAAAATCAACATTGAAAAATTTACCTGTCCGATTATCCGACAGCGTTTGTGGTACAACTTCCAATACGTTGCCATTCAGCCGTCTTAATTTGAAACTGGTCATTCCTCCTCCATCTCCCACTTTATCATTCTTCTCCACCATTTCGTGATTAATTACCACCCAACCCAAATCTCCTTGTGCGAGTTTGGCCGGATCGGTTTCTTTGGTAAATCCGATAAAGTCGTGCCATTGTTTGGCCAGTGTTGCACCCGCAGCATTCCCATAGGTAGCTGTTGTTTGTACGGTATCCACACCTCCTACAAATAAGGTCTGAAAAGTTAATGGGGACTTAGGCAACCAAACGGTTTTTGCTGACCATGTCGTATCTATTGAAACCGGAAAAGGAATTTGAGCATGTGCTGCCCTAAGTGAAACAATCGCCAGGGTTGTGAGTAGTACTTTTTTCATTTGTTTAAAATTTTCAACAAAGCAACTCACCCTTCATTAAATCAATATTTATCTGATGTACTCATTAGTTAAAATCATTGTTAATTCAATATCACATAATGCAAATTTTGATATTAACTCGTATCACGTTCACGCTTCAATAAATATTCAATTTTTGAATAAGCATGCAGATATAATGAATAAGCGCAAAAAACGATACCGCATAAATTGCATTATGAAACTATCGGTCTTTATTTTTATTCTCAGTGGTGTAATTACATCCACCATGGCGCAAGACTATATCAAACCCTTACGCTTCGATACCGTACCCTGTAAAATTTTGCAGGAAGACAGCCTTTGGATCTATTACCAAACCAAACCCCAATCTAAGGTTCGCCGATACAAGAAATCCGATGTGGAGCTTTACAGTTACTTTGGTCATTTAACAGTTTTGCAAACAAAACCAACCTCAGCGTACTTACAACCAAAGATTAAAACCAGACCTCACCTCACAGGTAGTGATTCCATTATTGCCGTTGCTGATAAGTTCCACAACCAGGCCAACGCCATGCTAACAGGATCAGTGATACTCGGAACTATAGGATATACCGGAATGACTATTGGTTTATTGGGTGTTTTACTGGAAGGCAGCCTGGCTACTTTTGTGAATAGTACCCTTATTGTTGTTACCTCCTTTATTTTAAATATGTCCGCTGACTCTAAAAAATATAAGGCTAATAAAATGTTGTATCAAAGTAGTCCGGCTCAGACTTCAACTAATCCGATTGGAAAAATCACAGCTGATTCAACTTCCAGATAAGGTATTTATTCATGCATCTGAATGCCATTTCATAAAATGTGCAACCGAGAGTAAATAATTAGGTTGGTCTTATTGTGCTGTTTTCCTTCAAATGAGTGTTCTATTCAAAAATCAAATAGAATCCCGAAATGGTTGAATGTGGGTGTAGATTCCTCCCGGCTAAATTAGCAGTATGAAAACACTAGCCTGTTTAGCATTAATGCTTACAATCGGTATGACCTGCCGGGCGCAGGATTATATCAAACCTCAGCGATTCGATACTATTTCCTGCAAAATTGTTCAAGTGGACGACCTCTGGATTTACTACACCATAAAAGGGCAATCACGTAAATACAAAAAAGCATATGTAGAAGCATATGCCTACCAGAATGTTTGGGAAACCGTAAAACACCCACCTCCGGTAAATCGATGGACCACCCGAAGCAAACTTGTCAAACATGTGTATTCCGAATCGCAAATAGATTCAATGGCGGGATCTTTACTCGAAGAAGCCGGTTGGATAAAAATAGGATCGGGCATACTTAAAATCTTTGGCGCTTTACAATTTACCTCTTCACTTGCAGCGTTCGAACCCGAAAAACGCTTAACCTCATCCCTTGGAGGATTTGTCTTGATCACGATTGCCTGTGTGATGGATATTTCAGCAGCCAACAATCAAATAAAGGCTGGCAAATGGATGAAAAACAAAGGGAAAGAACAGGTTAGCTATCAAGCAGAACAACAGTTGAAGGCTGATTCCATAAGTCGGTAAACAATGTATCAGATTTGTAATAAAAGAATCAGTCCATGGTATAAATGTTCCACAATTAGTTAACTTTGTATGGTTGAAGAATTTCAAAGGATTCGGCAAATCCTGTTTTATAAAAATTATTTTCATGATTTTTTTGATCAACAAAAGAAGGTTGTTCTGGAGAAAATAAATTATGTTCTTTTTGTTGTAACCATCGCAAAACGAATACCGTTGAAGTTCTTTAAACATGTCGAAAATGTTACTGGTCTTTATGAAATCCGTATTGAGTATCATGGGAATATTTACAGGATATTTTGCTGTTTTGATGAAGGACAAGTTGTGGTAGTTTTTCATGGATTTCATAAAAGGTCTCAAAAACTACCAGGTAAGGAAATCGACAAAGCCAAAAAGATTATGACAGCATATTTCGATTCTAAAATTAAACCGACAACATGAAAACCCGGACCAGTAATAAAAAGGCATCAACAACATTTGATGCACATCTTGAAAAAACCTATGGTAAAATCGGGACCGCAAAGCGAACCCAATTTGAAATCAAAGCCAAAGCTTTTGCAATTGGAGAGATTATAAAAGAAGAACGACGCCTTGCATCCATGACGCAGGAGGAACTGGCCGAAAAAACAGGCACAAAAAAAAGTTTCATCTCACGCATTGAAAATGGCCATAGCGATATTCAACTTTCCACCTTATACAAATTAATTGAACTGGGACTGGGTAGAAAAATTTCTTTATTAATCCATTGACCTGTGAAAAGTCATTGTCCGGTATCTGAATAATAATAAACTTTGACTTGGTATGGTTACCTTTAAATCATGAAATTTTTCCTGCTTGCCTGTAGTTTATTCCTGCTTGTGCTTGGCTTGAATGCCCAGCATCTGAAAGAAAATAAGGAGAAGCCCTTTGATCTGAAAAACTATTTCCATTTGATGGATAAAGACCTTACAGAAGTTTTGAAGGAACTCAACATCAGTGCAAGTGATACAGCAGGACTGATGAAACAAATCCAATTCCCTCAGGTTAAACCCTTTGTGGTATATCAGGTACTGCCCTTGCTAGACGGTACCTGGCTGGCGTTTGAAGGAACTAAACTGGCCATCATCGTTCCTCCGAAAAAACCATAGTTGAAATTCTTTCACGGCTTTTCTCCTGTTCTAGATCATACCCCGGTGCCCTGAAATTTGACGCATCTCATGGTGGCATTCCTGTCCGAAACTTCTACCTTAGTTCCACTAAATTCTAAACCTTATGGCAACTTACGATACCGCCCATGTTAAGAATATTGTCTTACTTGGGCATTCCGGCAGTGGTAAAACCTCTTTTGCCGAGTGTGCGGTTTTTGAAGCCGGCCTGATTAACCGGCGCGGAACCGTGGAAGAAAAGAATACCATTGCCGATTATCACGAACTGGAACAGGAAAGAGGAAATTCCATTTTCTCCAAATTGTTGCATACCACGTGGAAAGGTTACAAAATCAATATTATCGACACTCCCGGCTACGACGATTTTGCCGGAGAAGTAATATCGGCGCTCCGTGTAGCCGATACCGGCATCATGGTACTCAACGCTGCCCACGGGGTAGAAGTGGGTACCGAGATTGTCTGGGAATACACGGAAAGTTTCAAAACCCCCATGCTGCTGGCCGTGAACCAGGTGGATCATGAAAAAGCCGACTTCGACAAAACGGTTGAGCAAGCCAAAAGAAGGTTCGGGTCCAGCGTGGTGGTGGTTCAGTATCCGCTCAATCAGGGAACGGGATTCAATGCCATTGTAGACGTTCTGAATATGGTGATGTACCAATTTCCCGATACCGGAGGAAAGCCTCAAAAGCTCCCTATTCCTGATTCGGAAAAAGAACGCGCCGATGCCATGCACAAAGATTTGCTGGAAGCCATTGCAGGAAACGACGAAGGGTTGATGGAAAAATATTTTGAATCGGGAAACCTGAGCGAAGACGAAATGCGCATCGGTTTAAAAAAATCCCTGATCCGCCACGACCTCTTCCCGCTCTTTTGCACTTCAGCAAAAAAAGACATGGGCATCGGACGTATCCTCGGTTTTATAGATAATGTTTGTCCGAGTGCAGCCGAAATGCCGATTCAGGAAACCCTCGACGGAGGCACCTTGCCTTGTGATCCCAAAGGTCCTGCCTGTCTTTTCATTTTCAAAACCATCAACGAGCAGCATCTGGGAGAGATGTCGCTTTTCAAAGTGTACTCGGGAACCATTACTGCCGGTATGGAACTGGTAAACGAAAACAACGGTACCAGCGAAAAGCTGAATCAGCTTTTTTTGCTGGAAGGTAAAAAACGGATTCCGATAGATGAGTTGGTAGCCGGCGATATTGGTGCCACCATCAAATTAAAAAATACGCATACCAACAACTGCCTGCATATAAAAGGAAAAAACATAGCCCTCAAACCCATTGAGTTTGGTGAACCGCATTTGAAAGTAGCCATCGAGTCGACCAAAAAAGGCGATGAAGAAAAACTGGCTCAGGCCATGCATCAGTTGCACGAAGAGGATCCAACCATTCATATTGAAGTGTCGCCCGAACTCCGGCAAACCATTTTGAGTTGCCACGGCGATATGCATCTTTCGGTGATTAAATGGAAACTGGAACATTTGTATAAACTGGAAGTAAATTTTGTGAAACCGCGTATTCCATACCGCGAAACCATTCAAAAACAGGTGAACTCGATGTACCGCCACAAAAAACAAAGCGGAGGTGCCGGTCAGTTTGGTGAGGTGCATATGATTGTTGAACCGTATTACGAAGGCATGCCCGATCCAAGCGGCGTGAGCGTGCGCGGACGGGAAGAATACCCCCTTGAGTGGGGAGGTAAACTGGTGTTTTATAATTGCATTGTTGGCGGAGCAATTGATACCCGTTTTCTTCCTTCCATCATGAAAGGCATCATGGAGAAAATGCATGAAGGTCCGCTTACCGGAAGCTATGTGCGCGATGTACGGGTAAGTATCTTCGATGGAAAAATGCATCCGGTAGATTCAAACGATATCTCCTTTAAAATAGCCGGCATGATGGCGTTTAAAGATGCCTTTCACCGTGCTGATCCCCAATTGATGGAACCGATTTACACGGTGGAAGTTTTGTGTTCCGATGATGTTACCGGTGCCGTAATGGGCGACCTGCAAACTCGTCGCGCCATGATTGAAGGAATGGATACACACGGGCATTACCAGAAAATTATTGCCAAAGTACCCCTGAGCGAAATGCAGGATTACCAGTCTACCTTAAAGAGTATTTCACAGGGTAAGGCCAAGTACAAAATGCAATTCGGGAATTATAGCCCTGTTTCATTCGATATTCAGAAAAAGCTGATTGAAGAATACCAGAAACACGCGAAAGATGATTTGAATTGACCTTTTCAATTTTTCTTCGGTGATGTACAGATAAACTTCTATGTAAAATTATACGTATTGATTGGTTTGCTTTCTTTTTTGGTTTGAAAGAGCTCTATCTTCGCTAAGCTGTTCTATCAAAACGGAACAAATTAACGCCGTATGAAATACCCAAATTATTTCACTTTCATTTCTTACTTTCTACTCAGTTCACTTTTATTCACTGCTGATTTGTCGGCACAAATCATGCAGAAAGATCCTGCGGAAGGGTTCAAACGCATGTTGACTCCTCCAGGAGGGAATCAAACTGTTGAGTCATTACGCTCAGCAGCGATGCAATTTTCATCGACATTACCTGCTGAACATAAGTATGGCAAATCATTTGGAGGAGGTTATACCTATCGCGGTCCGTTTGCCCTGGGTGGCCGAACACGTTCAATTGCTGTGGATATTACCAACGAAAACACCTGGATCGTGGGTTCAGCCACCGGCGGCATCTGGAGAACAACCGATGCCGGTGCCAACTGGAATTTTTGCTACGATACTTCCGCTACTTTATCCATCACCTGGGTGACTCAGGATACGCGTTCAGGAAAAACCAATAACTGGTATGCCGGTACTGGCGAAATGAATGGTGCTGATTTTGAAAAACCGATTTTCTTTTCGGGCAATGGCATTTTAAAATCTACCGACAATGGTTTGCACTGGAATCATCTGAATTCAACTAATACAAGTCCGGGTGGCATTTACAACAGTTGGTCGGCCGTGCATCGGGTGATTCCGAATCCGGTTATCGATTCGCTGGATGTTGTATTCGCCGCCACCTTTGACGGAGTATGGCGTAGCATTGATGGGGGAAAAACTTTTATTCGCCGTCGGGGTGCCGGTGCAACTACAGGAGTATTCAGCTACTGGACCGACGTTGCCGTTACAGCCAACGGCGTAGTGTATGCAGCTTTATCATCGGGAGGAACCAATGCCGGCATATGGCGCTCACCGGATAATGGCAGCAGCTGGGTGAATATCAGTCCGCCATTTTTTACCACCAAAACCGGACGCATTGTGATTGCAACTGTTCCATCCGATACCAATCAATTATACTTTGCTGTTAACTATACAGATTCGCTGGAACATACCGGCATATGGAAATATGTGTATGTAAGTGGCAATGGTAGTGGCACAGGTGGACGATGGGAAAACCGCAGCGGTCAGATTCCTGCAATCAGCGGATACGGAACATACAACAGCTTACAAGGAAATTGCATGCACCTTTCGGTTCATCCATCCGATTCGCAATTGTTGTTTTTAGGTGGCAATAATCTGTATCGGTCAACCGATGGTTTTAGCACCACCGAAAAAACTACCTTGATTGGCGGAGTCGACAGCATAACCGGTAAGGCCATTGCAGCGCATCATAGCAACAATTATCAGGTGCATTTCTTTGCTTCCGATTCTTTAAAGATGCTTTCTGTTCACGACGCTGGTATTTCAATTACGCAAAATGCCCTGGATTCGCAGGTGGTTTGGGAAAGCCGGAACAATACCTACGCAACTACTTCTGTGTATTCCGTAACGATGGACCACAGCAGTACGAGCAGACATTTGCTGTCCGGGGCACGCGAACAGGGAGTTTTATTTACACGCCGTGACAGCACAACCTTACCATGGAATAACCTGATGAAAGGTCATGGTACGCAAACGGTTTTAAATGCCGGTTCAACGGAATGTTACGCAGCAATGTCACATGGAATATTATATAGAATCTTACTCGATTCATTGGGAGATGCCACACAATTTGCGCAACTGACTCCTGAAACAAACGACTCTGCTTTGTTTTTGCCCATGACTCCTTTTGTTGCAGATGCCAATTTATACAGTCGTATATTTACGTTAAAAGGAAATTCCATCTGGAGAAATCAGGATGTAACTACCATTCCCCTGTACTTGCATCCGGATAGTACGCATGCTACCGCACTCAACTGGACCGAACTCACTCAAGCCCGGTTAAACGATACTGCCGGAGTATACACGGCATTGTTCAGTTCCAAATTGCAAAAGAATTTTATTTATGCCGGTACAGATCAGGGTAAACTTTACCGCATCATCAATACCGATAGTGCAGAAACGGTTTACGATATTACCGGAACAAATTTTCCGAAAGCTTATATTCAATGCATTGTTCAACATCCGAAAAATGCAAACCGTTTGTTCGTGGTATTTTCCAATTATGGTGTGCTGAGTATTTTTTATTCGTCGGATGGAGGTTCTACCTGGAACCCGGTTTCGGGCAACCTCGAACAAAACCCGGATGGAAGTGGATTTGGTCCGGCCTGTTTGTGGCTGGCCATAGCCAATATCCGCAACATCGATATTTATTACGTAGGAACAACAACGGGTTTATATGCCACCAAAATATTGGGAGGTACAGCTACCACGTGGACCCGACAGGCGCCCGAATCCATCGGTTATTCCATTGTTACGCATATGGAACATCGGGCGCTCGATGGTATGTTTGCTATAAGTACACTGGGTGCAGGTGTGTATACGGCTTATGTGCAATCGTTGAATGAAAGTGTATCGGAAGAAGATTTGATTCAGGCAAAAATTACAGCCTTCCCCGTGCCGGTAAAAGATTTCCTGCGTTTCGATCCCGAACAGCCTGCATCAACTTACACCATATTCGATTTGCAAGGTCGTACTGTACATAGCGGTACTATGCTGAATAATGCAATAAATACTTCGGCACTAAATCCGGGGATGTATGTGTTACAGTTACAGCAAGCTGATGCGAAACTGGCATTGCGGTTTGTGAAGGAGTAAGTTTGAATGGATTAATCGCGCAATCGGAGTTGCGCTCATCAAAAATTGGCTTTGAACAATTTCACTGCAATGGCAAGCAATACGATTCCGAAAAATTTGCGTAACAGGGATAACCCGGCTTTGCCCAACAATTTTTCGATGAATCCGGTTGATTTGAGCGCAATAAAAATAATGATCAGATTGATAAGAATGCCTGCCATGATATTTTCAAACCGGTAAACGGCTTTGAGGGAAATAATGGTAGTTAAGGTTCCCGAACCGGCTATGATGGGAAAGGCAATGGGAACAATGCTCCCGGCTGAGTCGTTGGGATCGGGACGAAAAATATCGATGCCCAGAATCATTTCGAGGGCAATGATAAAAATAACAATGGAACCTGCCACTGCAAATGAAGCCACATCGATTCCGAACAGGGAAAGCAGTTGTTCTCCTACAAGCAAAAATACAAGCATGAGTAAGGCTGCAGCAAAAGTAGCCCAACCCGCATGTATCTGATCCACCTTTTGCTTGATGCTGATGATCATCGGAATGGCACCGAGTATATCAATTACGGCAAATAAGGTTAAAGAAATAGTTGAAATTTCGGTGAGGGAAAGATTCATCCCTCAAAGATAGAATGCGCCATCGCAATTCAAAGCATTATGGTTTCAGTTGCATTTCCAGGTCAGATCAACATCAACTGTATTGCCGTTGAATGTCTGCTTTAATTTCGATGGATAACCATTCGGTCCATCGGTATAAGCAAATGATGCGGTATATCCATTGGTTGAAATTTGTTCCTTCATTTCGTGGGTAGATCCTCTTCCGGTACGCTCTGTCCATGCCGTCCACGCCTCTATATGGCCTGTGCGGTTCAGGTGATATGTATAGGTTACGGACAACGTACTATCCGTAACATTTCCCTGATTGTCGACGTTAGCAAAATATACAGCGCTTTTATCACCACCTGAATAGGAGTAACACATCCCGAAATAATAAGAGGACGAGCTTGTAGTATCGTAGGTAGTTTTCTGCAGCTCGCGCAATAAATATCCGTTGCCGTTGTAATAATAAAATTTTTCGTAGAGCGAACCACCACTTGCACGATCATCCTCCACCGATTTTTCTATAAACCCATTGCTGTTTAAGGTATGAATAACTATATCCGTAGTGGTTTTACCATTAATATCTACCGAATAACTGGTTTCAGTTATGGTATTTCCCGCATATGTATATTCTGTTCGCTCTCGCTGATCCAACTCCGAATACGATTTGATCAGGCGCTTTTGTGCATCGTACTCAAAATAAATTTGTGCCGGCAAGGACGGTGCTTCCATTTTGCTGATCAAACATGCCGGAGCAGAAAGGGTATAATTAATTCCGATTGTTCCGGTTGAAGGTCCTGTCTCGTCTTTCTCACAACCTTGCAAAATCATCAGACATACGAGCATTGATCCCAGTAAAAAAAGCCTTTTCATATTCTCAATCGTTTTATTTTGATTAAACGCAACAAGTCATTCCCTTATTACATTCAATTGCATTTCCAGGTCAGATCAAAATCAGTTGTATAGCCATCGTATGTTTGCTTCAGTTTATCAGGATAACCATTCGGTCCAACTGTATATGCAAAAGATGCAGTAGATCCATTGGTCGAAATTTGTTCATTCATTTCGTGGGTTGATCCTCTTCCGGTACGTTCCGTCCATTCCGTCCAGGCCTCTATATGACCTATTTGGTTCATATGATATGTGTAGGATACGTTTAACGAACTGTCTGTAACTTCTTTCTGGCTGTTAACCGCCAGAGCATATGACTTTATACGATCTCCACCGGAATAGGAATAACTCATTCCGTGATAAAAAAAAGAATTAGCGGTGGTATCGTAAGTGACTTTCCGGATCTCGCGCATCAGATACCCACTGGTATTGTAATAGTAAAATGTTTCGTTAAGGGAACGTCTCTTTAAACGATTATCCTCTACCGATTTTTCAATGAGTCCGGCCTGGTTCAAGGTATGCACAATCACTTTCATATCCGTAAGAACACCAAAGCTTATTGTATACCGGGTTTCGGTCATGGTGTTTCCCGAATAGGCATACTCCGTGAGCTCATCCTCATCCAAATCGGAATAGGATTTAACCTTTATTAAACGTTTTTGAGAATCATATTCAAAAGTTATCTGCCTCTGTATCGACGGAGTAACCATTTGGTTAATCAGGCACGAAGGTGGAGACAAGGAATAATTTATTCCCGGAGTTCCACCTGTGCCGGTTGAAGGTCCTGTTCCATCCTTCTCACAACTTTGCAAAATCATCAGACTTACGAACACTGACCCCAGGTAAAAAAGCCTTTTCATATTCTTAATCGTTTAAGTTTGATTAAACGCAACTGATCATTCCCTTATTGTATTCAATTGCATTTCCAGGTCAGGTCCAATTCAACAACATTTTGATTGGAGGTTTGTTTCATTTTAGACGGATATCCATTCGAACCATCGGTATATTCAAGTGTGTACGAATACGAGCTGCCTGACTCGCTTTTTAACTCATGTTCTGAACCTCTTCCTTTTCTTTGCGTCCAGGCATTCCAATGCTCTAAATGTCCGGTCCTGTTCGTAAAATAGGTATAGGTTACATCCAGCGTACTGTCTGTAATATCGCCCATGTTGTTAAACTGAAGTCTGTATGATTGCACTCTATCTCCATTGCTGTATGCATAACTTGTACCGGAATAATAAAAAATATTCGTATCAAACGAATGTTTCTCAATTTCCCGAATTAAATACCCTCCTGAATTATATACATAAAAATTCTCATTCAATGAGCCTCCCGTTGAGCGGTCATCATCTGTCGATTTTTCTATAAACCCTGCTCCGTTCAAGGTATGGATAATTGTATTGGTTTCGGGCGTACCATTTTGGAGATACGTATTGGTTTCGGTCATGGTATTACCGGAATAACTAAATTCATTCTTTTCGTCTGCATCAATATCCAAATCTATCCTGATCAGTCGTTTTTGAAAATCGTAATGAAACGTTATATCTCCTTCTCCAACTATGCTCGCCTGACTTAACAAACAGGATGGAGGAGTCATGTTATATAAAATGCCGGTGGTTCCACCAGTATTTCCGCCCGGAGTGGTGGTATCCTTTTCGCATGAAAGAAATGCACTTGCAAACAGCATTGCTAAAAAATATCTCAAGCTTCTGTTCATAGAATGTTTGATTGGTCTTATAAAGGTATGTGCTTCAACCTATAAGTCAAGCCGGAGAAGCAGATTATTCCTTTATTTCGTCCAAATACTGATGCAGGGCAACTTTCCAGTGCTCCATGCGGTTTAACAGATGGGCATCGAGTACATGGTTTTCGAGTACCGAATATTTCGGACGCGGTACCTTAGCCGGAAAATCATCGCTGTTGGCTTTGCTGAGCTCAACAGGTGTTTTGGTATAATCAAAAATTTCGCGTGCAAATTCGTACCAGCTGCAATAGCCGGTTGATGTGGCGTGAATAATGCCTTTTACATTGCTATCCAATAACGCATAAACCTGTTGGGCAATATTGCGCGTATAGGTGGGCGAAACAAATTCGTCGGCTACCACTTTTACACTGCCTCTCTCGCGTGCGAGTTTGAGCATGGTTTGCACAAAATTCAATCCGTTTTTAGCTCTGCACGGATGCGATCCGTATAAACCCGAAACCCGGATCACCATGGCATCCGGATTTGCATTCAGCACATCCTGTTCGCCTTTCCATTTACTGGCTCCGTAAACATTCAAAGGTTTGGGTATATCGGTTTCGAGATAAGGGATGGCTGTATTTCCGTCAAATACATAATCGGTACTGAAATGCATAAAGCGGATTCCGCGTTCGCGGCATTGCGTGGCCATTTCTGCAGGTGCTATTGCATTGATGGCATATGCCGTTTCCGGATTTTGTTCGCACAATTCCACCTGATGGTAGGCTGTAGTATTGATAAGTACATCGGGTTTATGTTCGGTCAGTAATTCATCTAATCGTTTCGCATCGGTCACATCCAGATCGGAATGCGTTAAAGCAATCACCTGATGATCCACTTTTAATGTATCGGCTATATCTGACCCGAGCTGTCCGTTTGCTCCCAGCAACATCACTTTCATAATTCTTTATTTAAACGATTTCAGTAGGTAAAAAATTTCGATTCGTCGCGTTTTGTCCAGTCGTTCAGAGTTTGCGCAATTTTATCCTTATCCGAAAGTTGCGGCTCCTGCACAGGCCATTCAATTCCGATGGCAGGATCGTTCCACAAGATTCCGGATTCGGCTTTGGGATTATACAAACCCGTAACCATGTATTGAATTTCAGCCACATCGCTCAGCACACAAAAACCACGGGCAAATCCGGCCGGTGCCCAAACCTGTTTTTTATTGGCAGCTGAAACAATTTCTCCGTGCCATTTACCAAAGGTAGGTGAGCCAATACGGATATCAACGGCTACCAGAAAAGCTTCTCCGGTTGTTACCCGCATAAGTTTACCCATCGGTGCATCCCATTGAAAATGCAATCCTCGCAATACATTTTTTCCCGAACGCGAATGATTTTCCTGCACATAATGGGTAGGTAATCCCAGTTTTTCAAATTCATCTTCGCGAAAAACTTCCATAAAAAATCCCCGTGCATCTTCAAATACGTCGGGCTGAATCACTTTGAGTCCGTTGAGATGTTCGCCTATTAAATTAATCTTCATATTTTTTTGTGTTATATCTTTTTTGTTGGGCGCGTCCCCTGAAGGTAAGCGCGTGGATTATTTTTCAACTTATTGGTGTTTTCGACGCGCATCCTTCAGGGGTCGGGCTCTTCGTTTCAAGTCCTCGCTGCGCTGCGGGCTTTCCACTTCTATCCCTCGCGCGTACTCCTAAACATCAAACTTCATTTTCAATTTTAAATAATTCTATTCAGAAATCTTGAATGGATTTTTTGGATTCAGCATCCGGCATACTTGATTTAAGTGTAAAATTTATTTGCCCCTTTTAAGTTTTAAATTTCATTTCTCATCGGATGATCATATTAAAAATGAAGAACCAGTTTTCAGGGTGATTCTGATTCCTAAAGTTGTACTATTTTATTCTTTCCATTAATCCCGAATACGTTTTTACCCCGCTCACAAAATGCAATAAGGCCGCACTTTTCGGATACATTTTCTGGGTAATTTCAGCATCCCCTACTTTGCGTTTACGTTGTACCTCTGCCCTATTTCTGAGAATGGTGAAGAAATGCGTAACAATCCAGTAATGTGCCGCAAAGATGGCGCGGGCATGTACAAATTTACCCTGGATCATACTGTTTGCGGCTGCCATATAATCCATCACAATATGTGCCAGGGTTTTGGTAATGGCATTGCGGGTTCCGTAATTCTTCATGATGGTGTACAACGAATTGCGGTGATTCCAGTACATCTTCTTAAAGCTGAATGATTGAATGGTAGCGCCGCCGTAATGCAGGATCACTGATTGGGGTACCACTTTGCAATTATAGCCGGCCAAATGCATGCGCCAGCAAAGATCTATTTCATCCATGTGGTGCACAATGATATCGTCAAATAAACCGGTCTCTTCCAATACCGACCTGCGGATAAACATAGCTGCACCGCAGGTCCAGAAAACTGAGGCCACATCGTCGTATTGTCCATGGTCTTTTTCAATCGACTGAAACAAACGTCCGCGTAAAAAAGGATATCCGTAAACATCGAGCATACCTCCGGATGAACCGGCATACTCAAACTCATGCTCGTCGAAAAAAGAAACCATTTTGCATTGCAGCGACCCGATGCGTTCGTCGGCTTCGGCCGTTTGCACCAAAGGTTCGAGCCAATCAGGTTTTACCTTTACATCGTTGTTGAGACACAGAAAATATTTGCCTGTGGTTTGGCGAATGGCCATGTTGTATGCTGCACAAAATCCGTTGTTGTCGGGATTGGCAATGATATTTACTTCGGGATAATGCTGACGCGTATAGGCAATATCATCATCGGTCGAGGCATTGTCGAGCAGGTAAACTTTATAATTCGTATAAGTCGTTTCGCGAATGGAGTTAAAACAATCATCGAGGAATTTTTTCCCGTTATGGTTTAAAACAACAATATCGACCTGTGGTATGGGTTGGGACATATTTCAGCAAGAATATAAAATAGTTATGGTTTCCCGCATACTTTGGCCGGGAAATGGAGCATTTATAACGAAAAAGACTTAGCGGTTGATATGGATTAGATTATTTCCCCTTTTAATCCGCATGGTTAAAGTATCGGTAATGCCGCTTTGACGGCGGATGTAGAAGTGCTGCAAGCCCGTATCGGATGGGATCTTCAGGTACTGAATGCGGGCAGGAATAAACTGCCAGTTGCGGGTATCGCAAACCAGGTTCTCTTTGCTGCGGCTTTCAACCGAATCTCCTTTCATGTATTTGCTCAGGTAATAATCCGCTTCTGCATTATAGCGTTTGTTCAAGGTTTTCAATGCGATATGGGCAGGATTATACAGCATTTCGGGCGTTTGATTCGAAACACTTTCAATCATATCGGGCTTTATGGCGGGCCAGATATACTCGGGCTTGCTCAAATAGCGTGAATTTACAGACTTGTCGCGGCCCCGCATAATGGTTCCACCCCGGACATAATACGATGCATGATCGTTCTTTTTTACCGGCGTAAATCCATTGTCGATGATCACAATGCAGGTGGCCAGTGAGGTATCGCGAACGAAAGCTGTATTGAATTGCTTTTCATAGCTGGCCAGTTTATCATCAAATTGCAAACGGTAACTGAGCCGCAACAAATCTTTACGCAATTGCAGAGGAGCCTGAACTCCAAAGAGTGATGGCACTTCCGGCTCACACAATTTATTCCACGCGTTGTGATAGGCAATCAGCGCACTATTGGGTTCATTGGCCAGTTCGTAAATCAAGCCCGAGAAAAGCTGGGGCCAGGCGTCGCTGGTGTAATTTTTGCAGGCGGGTTCTACATATCCCAGATCGTCGTAACTGTGCGACAATTCATCGAGCTGACGTGCTTCAACCAAAGCATCATCGTACTGTTCCAGATGCAATTTGCACATGGCTTTGTAATAATGGATGAGCATGCGTTCGTGTGCTCCCGGCCGATAAGGTAATTTTTGCGGCGACTTAAAAAATTCCTTCAGTGGTTTATACGTGACGCTGCTTGTAAATGTTGTAAAAGCAGTTTGTGTACTTCGGGTAACCCGGATAGAACCCATGATATCTCTTTCTTTCAACAGATCCCATCCATCCAGTTCGCGGTGGGCTGTTTCGAGATTTGTAAAAGCTGCATCGTACTGTCCGGAGAGCATTTGCAGGCGTGCTTTTTCTATGAGATATAAAACGCGCGAATGTTTAGAGGTCAGGTATTTGTTCTTATCCAACGCTGCCAGAGCATCGGTATAATTTCCATGCATCGTGGCTTCGTAACTTTTTTTGTTGGTGATATAGTAATCCGGCGACGAGCAAGCCATCGCGGAGAGGATCATAAGCCAGGCAATTGGTTTGTGCAGATGGGATAAAAAGTATTGCTTCATGTCAGGTGTTTCAAAAATATTAAAATTCAGGTACCGGAGTATTTTCATTTCTGCATTTTTATGGCATACGCCCGTTCATCTGATTTGATTATTCTATCTCAACCTGATGAACATCATCCATATACATGCCTGATTTAAAAAAAGGATGCCTCATATCACAGGTCTTAAATGCAGCACCCTTTAATTTGCAGGTTATTAATTCAGTGAAGTATGACCCCAGAAGCAAATCCCGCTATTCCGCACCAGAAGTTCATTCATTTGTGGAAGATGGTGGGAAATACACCGATGCTGGAAATTCAATACACCTATAAAGGTGAGCCGCGCACGATATACGCCAAAAGTGAACATTACAATCTTACCGGCAGTATCAAGGATCGCATGGCGCTGCATATTTTACAACAAGCGTATCTGAATGGAAGCATCCAACCCGGAAACCTGATTGTGGAAGCCACCAGCGGCAATACCGGAATTGCATTTGCAGCGATCGGCAGGGCGTTGGGACATCCGGTCCGCATCATCATGCCCAATTGGCTCAGCAAGGAACGTATTGATATTATTAAAAGTCTGGGTGCTGAGATTACTTTAATCAGTAAAGAGGAAGGCGGATTTTTAGGAAGCATTGCCCTGGCCGAAAAAATGAAATCGGAAGACAACAATGTATTCCTGCCACGTCAGTTTCAAAATCAGTTTAATGCGGCGGCTCATGCTGAAACCACAGGGCCCGAAATATGGGAACAGTTGCAGACTCTGCACAAAGAACCCGAAATTTTTGTGGCAGGAGTTGGAACCGGTGGTACTGTGATGGGGGTAAAAAACTTTCTCAAATCGGCCAACGAAAACATTCAGGTACACCCACTCGAACCTATGGAATCGCCAACCTTATCTACTGGTCATAAAGTGGGATCGCACCGCATTCAGGGCATCTCCGATGAGTTTATTCCGGAAATTGTAAAGCTGAATGAGTTGGATGAAATTGTTCAGGCTTCGGATGGAGATTCCATTTTGATGGCCCAAAAACTGGCCCGGCAATTGGGACTTGCAGTAGGGATTTCATCGGGTGCAAACTTCCTGGGAGCCGTTTGCCTTCAAAACAAATTCGGCGCAAACAAAACGGTGGTAACGGTTTTCAGCGACAGCAACAAGAAATACCTGAGCACCGACCTGATGAAAGAAGAACCAATAAAAGCAAGTTATTTTACCCCGGATATTGAATTGATTTCCTTTGAAGCCATACATCGGTTGAATGGGTAAATATGTGGAACAGGTATGGTCTCCGGGTTGAATGATTGCTTTAAGTGGGGTGCACAAAAGTCAATTGGTCTTTCATTAAAGTGAAAAGCATCCTTGATCTACTCCCCAATTTTCATGAACCTTTGAAGCGATATTTTACAATCGGGATAAACGTTCTTGTGAGCGTTCCGGCAGGAGGCTGAGGGATGGCCCTAAAGGTAAGCTTGCGCATCCTTTATGGGGAAAGCCCGCAGCGCAGCGAGGACTTGGAACGAAAAGCCCGACCCCTGTAGTAAAGCGCGTGAGACGCTAACTAAATTAGAAACATCCAACAGCGCATACTACAGGGGGCAACCCCAAAAAATACAGTTTTATCTCTTCCAATCACACTCTCTGTAATGGCTAAATTAAATCTCACTTTATTTACCCCGGTCATACATTAATCAGAATTTAATGGCTATTTTTGGTTTGTTCGTTAAACCTTTTGACTTTCAACACATTTAAGCATTGAATAAATAGCACAAACGTATGAAGACTAAATTATGGATTACTTTCGGCCTTGCACTAGTACTGGCTGTAACCGGTTGCAGAAAATGCGACCCCAATGACGATCGTCCTGAGAAAAACCTGAATACTTCTTACATGACTTCCTCATCGGATCTGGCAGCAGAAAGCGATGAAGAGTTTCAAGTGGTAAATTTAACCGGAGGTACCGAAGATGCTGCCTTTAATATAAGCGAAAGCGGCTTGCCAGAAATGTACCGCCTCGAAGAAAACAGTTTAAATTTAAGAGGCATACCCAATCAGGCTGATTCAAATCTGCGGATTCGCGCCTGCCTGCACAAATTGAATTTAACGGCCGGTCAACTCGATACGGTCAAACATATTGCCACCAACTTTGCTTCGTGCAAACGCGAACACATGCAACGTTATATGAAAGCGCTGGGCGAAATCCTGCACAAGGCAGAAGCACAACGTCATGAAAATTTACGTTTGTTGAAAAGCGATAGTATTACCCGTGAGCAATTTGAATTGCGAATGAAAGAATTGAGACGTCACCTGATGGGTACTGTAAAAGATATTAAGCATAAAGAAGCAGCTGCCATGAGAGCCTGCACCGAAAAATTCCTGCAAGCCATGCGGGCTACTTTAACCGATGCACAATGGCGCGCATTTAAAGCCTGCTACGGCAGACGCAAATAGAGGCATAACGCATTGATCTTAAAAACCGGGCTCGTCCCGGTTTTTTTTATGCCCCGACTGACGCAAACCAATTTACAGCCTGATGGATATCAAGATTTTGTAAGCGGATCAAGATTAATTTTACATCGGGCTAATTTGCCCCCGATGCATGAACCTGAACACTTTACTCGATCCAAAAAGCATAGTGGTTGTTGGCGCTTCCAATGACCTTACAAAACCCGGAGGTAAAGTCTTTCACAATATTTTGTCGCACGGATTTAACGGACAACTGTATGCTGTAAACCCGAAAGACAGCAACATACAAAATAAGCCCACATATGCTGATTGTGCCGCGCTGCCGCCTGTAGAGCTGGCCATCATTGCAATTGCAGCCAATCTGGTGGAAGCTGCCGTTGAAATACTGGCACGGGATAAGGGATGCAAATCGTTCATCCTGTTTTCGGCCGGATTCGGAGAGACCGGAGAAGCAGGACAGGTGTTGGAAAAACGCATTGTTCGCCTGATCCAACAATACGGTGGAACATTGATTGGTCCGAATTGCATTGGTGTAATTACGGGTTCTTACAAAGGAGTTTTTGCCGGACCTATTCCCGAATACGATGCACAGGGATGCGATTGTGTTTCAGCGTCAGGAGCCACCATGGTGTATTTGCTCGAAACAGCTATTCCGCGCGGATTAAAATTCCGCGATATTTTTTCGGTTGGCAACAGTGCCATGATTCAGGTGGAAGATATTCTGCAATACTGGGACGAAACCTTTGATTCGCAAACCAGTTCCAAAATCAAATTGTTGTACATGGAACAAATTGCCGACCCTCCCCGGTTTATAAAACATGCCCGCTCGCTGGTACAAAAAGGTTGCCGCATTGCGGCTATTAAATCCGGATCAACCGAAGCCGGTTCGCGCGCGGTGTCGTCGCATACCGGCGCACTGGCAGGATCGAATACTGCGGTGAGTTCACTTTTTCGCAAAGCCGGAATCATTCGTTGCAACAGCCGGCTGGAGCTGGTATATGTGGCTGCTATTTTTTCTATTCAGGAATTGAAGGGAGATCGGATTGCAGTAATTACCCATGCCGGTGGACCCGGTGTAATGCTGACCGATGTACTCATTCGTGGAGGGATGAAAGTTCCTGCACTCACAGGACCGAAAGCAGATGCGCTGCTCTCAAAATTATTTCCGGGTTCATCGGTTTCCAATCCGATCGATTTTCTGGCAACGGGTAATGCCGCACAACTGGGCGAGATTCTGGATGCGGTGGAACATGATTTTGATGAAATAGACGGCTCCATAGTTGTGTTTGGCACAACCGGCATGTGGCGCGTAGATGATGTTTACCGCGTATTGCACGAGAAAATAAATACGTGCAAAAAACCCATCTTTCCCATACTACCTTCCGTTATTCAGGCATCGGAAGAAGTAAGTCATTTTCAATCCATGGGTCATGTAAACTTTACCGATGAAGTGAGTTTCGGGTATGTGCTGTCGCGCCTGCACAAAATTGACGGCCCCTTTGATGATCCTGAATTGCCGGTGATTGATCGCAAGCGTATTCGTCAGATTATAGATGCAGCCCGACCTGGATATTTGAATCCAACGGAGGTGATGTTGTTGCTGGAAGCATGTGGCATTGATCGTGTGAAACAAGTAGAAGTAAACAAACCGGAAGAACTGGCAGCTGCCCTTGAAAAGTTAAGCTATCCCCTGGTGATGAAAGTAACCGGCCCTTTGCACAAAAGCGATGCAGGTGGTGTGATTCTGAATATCCGCAATGCTGAACAAGCCTTAGATACCTATATGAAGTTGATGCAAATAAAAGATGCAACCGGAGTTTTGCTTCAAACCCAACACAGCGGAAGCGAAGTATTTATGGGTGCAAAACGCGAAGGGAATTTTGGTCATCAGATCCTGTGCGGAATGGGTGGAATTTTTGTTGAGGTATTTAAAGATTTAGCCTATGCATTGGCTCCGGTAGGAAGGAAAGAAGCATTGATGATGATCCGCCATCTGAAATCCTATCCATTGATTCGCGGTATCCGCGGCAAAGAAGGAGTGAACGAATATTTGCTGGTAAACGCGCTTGTGTCGTTATCGGCTTTGTTGCATGCAGCTCCTGAAATTTCGGAACTCGATATCAATCCCTTGCTGGGAACGCAGCAGGCATTGGTGGCAGTGGATGCAAGGATTTGCATTGAGAAATGAGCGAATCGCGTATAAGTATAGTAAACCTTTATTGGGCGAATCCCTGCCTGCCAAAACTACAGGAGCGGTTCAGATGTCATTTCCCAGGAATATTTCGGTCCGCTCCCTCGTTTTGTATGGCAGGGTCAGGCCATTCACTGCAATCTCTGAAGTATGTGAGTACACATTACTTCAGAGGATTTCCGTTTCTGTCCTTTTCGCAGGGGTTGTTGTCCATATAATTGCATCTGGCATTTTGCAAAAAAACAGACTCACACAGCTGAGCTTTATTTGTATGCTAAATGTTTATGCAACACTTTTAATCCATCCTATTATACAGGTATAAAAATAAGATGCCCTAAAAAGCAATCAACCATTCATCCAAAAACTATTCAATATCATATTTTACTGTTCTATGGATATGTAACTTGTTGCTTGTTTTAAGGATCGATATTCCCTCTCCTTAAAATTCCGGCGTGAAAAAAACAACAGCATCTACTTTTACAGTCCTTCAGTGTTTTATGACACAGGATACGCATGGGTGCGAAATTGAAATCATCCCTTAAAATGCAATGACCACCATCAGCACCATACTGCAAACCAACCGCTTATTACAAGCCATGCTGGATCATTGCCCGGAGCCGGTTGTGGTTTTAGATAGCGATGGAAAAGTATTGGCCCTGAATCAGGCCGAACAATTGCTCTACGCCAATCAAAACGCAGTTGCACCTGCACCGGGGATGATGTTGGAGGAATGGGTGCATCCACGCAACTTAACAGTATTTCAAGATGTGTTGAAGCGGGTTTTCATCGGAGAGCAAATTGTTTTTGAAGCCGAATTGCCCGGATTTGATGCAGCCCTTCCAATAAAGCACCTCGCTGTTCCTTTGCGTGATCAACAATCTCAGATTATTGGTGCCAGCATTACTTCCTATTCCCATTCCGAAAAATATCAGGCGTTAAGGGAATCGGAAGAAAAGTATCGTTCCCTGTTTAACAAGAGTCCGGTTTATAATTTTATTTGCGATATAGATTCACTTGAAATTCTGGAAGTGAACGACGCCGTGATCCAAAAATACGGCTATACCCGCCAGGAGTGGGATCACAAATCCATGCTCGATTTTCGTCCGAAGGATGATCACGCGGAATTTTTAGCGTTTATGAAAACGCTCAAAGAAAATTATTCCACCACCACCCAACATATCTGGAGGCACTTGCTTAAAAACGGAGAAGAAATTATTGTAGATATCAACTCCCATCCGGTAATGTATAACGGACGCCGCGCTGTACTGGCTATTGCCCGCGACATTACGGGAGAATACAAGGCTCTGGAAGCATTGAAAAAAAGTGAAGAGAAATACCGTACACTGATAGAGAATGCAGGCGATGGTATTGTTGTAGTCGGGTTGGATTCAACCATCCTTGAAGCAAATAGTTCCATTTGTGAAATCATGGGCTATAACCGAGATGAGATACTCAGACTGAAATCCAGCGATTTTTATCCGCCTGACGACACCTTCCGACCGCCGAATATCGATCAGATCATTGAACATGGAAGCCTGTTGAATGAAACTGTATTGCAACGCAAAGACGGCTCCAGATTGGATGCCGAAGTAAGCCGCAAGATGATTGATGGTTATGGATACCTGGCTATTGTACGCGATATAACGGACCGGAAGAAAGATCAGCAGAAATTAAAAGAGTATGCTTATTTCTTTCAAAACAGCAACGATCTTATTGCCATTACAAACGCAGAAGGTTATTACGAAATCATCAACGATGAGTTTATCAGGGCGACTGGATATAGCGAAGATGAATTATTAAAAACCCAATACCTTTCACTGATCCATCCTGCCGATCTGGAGAAAACAATGCTGCAAGGCCGAAATCTTCAATCCGGAAAAAGCATTGAAAATTTCGAAACACGCATCCGCAACAAGAAGGGTGAATACATTTGGATTGAATGGAACGTTGTGCCTGATACGGTAACGGGTAAAGCCTATTCCATCGGACGAAATATTACCAACTGGAAAAAATTTGAGAATGAACTAACCGAACACAAAGAAATTCAACGCCTGTTTATCGAACACAGTCCGGCAGCCCTGGCCATGCTCGATACCGATTTAAAATACCTGGCTACCAGTCGCAGGTGGCTCACCGATTACAACCTGCGCGATCAAAATATCATTGGCAAATCGCATTACGAAGTGTTTCCTGAAATTCCGCAGCGCTGGAAAGATATCCATCAACGCTGTTTGAAAGGAGCGGTGGAACGCAACGACGATGATGCTTTTGTACGCGAAGACGGAAGTTTGCAATGGCTCAGGTGGGAGATTCGTCCGTGGCATAAAGCCGATGGACAAATTGGCGGATTGATCATGTTTACCGAAATCATGACCGAGCAGAAGAAGGCTATTGAACTGTTCAATTATCAATTTAAAAACACACCCGACACCATTGCATTTATCAATCAATATTTAAAAATTGATACCATCAATCACGGGATCCCCGGATTGTATTCTGCTGAAGAATTAATCGGAAGAGATTGTCTTTCGGTACTCCCTGAAGAAAGCATTGAACCTGTGAGTCGGGCCATTCACGCCTGTTTTAAAACTGCAACCATTCAGCATATTGAAATTCGTTTGTTGCAAAACCGTTGGTCGCAGGTTCGGTATGTTCCAATGCTGCTCGACGATAAGGTGACCCATGTAATGGCCATCTCTACCGATATTACCGTAAAGAAAGAAAGCGAACTCAAGCTGAAACGCAGTGAAGAAAAAAACCGGGCACTGATAGAAAATATCAGCGATGCTATCATGTTGCTCGACGGGCAGTTAAATACGGTGTATAAAAGTCCATCGGTACTTCGTTTAACCGGATATACTTTCGATGATGTAAAAGGCAAGCGCATGCATGAGTTTGCGCATCCCGAAGACGACGCTTTAATTCTGAATGCCTTTAAACAGGCACGTTCCAAGCCGGGTGTTCCCGTGCAATGCCAATACCGTACCCAACACAAAGCTGGGCATTATATCTGGGTTGAAGCCACCATCCTCAATTTGCTCGAAAATTCAAGTGTGCAAGCTTTTGTAGTCTCCTGCAACAATATCACCGAACGAAAATTACTGGAAGATCAGCAACGGCTCATTACATCTATCGTGGATTCGTCAGACGATGCCATTATCAGTACCAATCTGTTGGGCATCGTTACATCCTGGAACCGCGGTGCCGATAAAATTCTGGGATATACGGCCGACGAAATCATTGGCCATTCGCTTGCTGTGTTAATTCCACCCGGGTTGCAAGCGGAAGAAGAAGATCTTCACCTCAACATACTTGCGGGCAAATCGGTAGATCATTTCGAAACAAAACGCCTGCGTAAAGATGGAACCCTGATTTATGTTTCCATGACCGTTTCGCCCATTGTAAATACCCTCGGTAAAATTACGGGATCTTCTATTGTGTTGCGTAATACCACCGAAAGCAAATTGCAGGAACTGGAACGCCAGCGCATGATTGCCGAATTGCTGCAACGAAACCGTGACCTGGAACAATTTGCCCATATTATTTCGCATAACCTGCGTTCGCCAGTGGCCAATATTATGGGCATTACCAACTGTTTGCTGGATCTGGAGAATGAACCCGATGAAACAGAATTTCTCACACAGGGATTGCGCACTTCGGTGAATAATCTGGATACCGTGATCAACGACCTCAACGAAATTCTTAAAATGAAACGGGAAGTCAGCGAAAACAAAATTGTAGTGCGCTTTCCGGAATTGCTGGAGCAAATCCAGTCGAGTATTCAGGGCCTCATTCAAAACGAAGAGGTAACATTTATTACTGATTTTGATGCCAGCAATGAAATGCTCAGCATCCGCAGTTACCTCTACAGCATTTTTTATAACCTCATATCGAACAGCATTAAATACCGCAAAAAAGATCTTGCACCTGTAATACAAATCAGCAGCGCGATCCGTAATAAAACGCTTGTCCTTGTTTTTAAAGACAACGGCATGGGTATCAACCTCGATAAGAACAAAGACCAGGTATTTGGCATGTACAAACGTTTTCACAGCCATACCGAAGGCAAAGGAATGGGGCTGTATATGGTAAAAACGCAGGTGGAAACACTGGGCGGTACTATATCGATAAACAGCAGCATAAACGAGGGAACAGAATTTATTCTCACGTTTGAGTTGTAGAAATCTGTGCAGCCAACTGTAGCGAACAATTAATGTGGCCTGCTGCAAGCTCATCAGGTAACCCGCGTTTGTTTTGCGTATCCTGTATCTTCCATCAACGAATGTTTTTTATACCCGTACGGGTTTATTTTTCGATTTTATACTATTTTTATACCCTTTCGGGTATTATTTTGTTATTTCCCTTATATTTGTACCCGTAAAGGTATAGTTTCATTATGAGCAATTTATCCACCTTCATCCGGTATCAGCGCAAAAAACAAAAGTTGACCCAGGAAGAACTCGCATCTAAAGCAGGCGTAGGCCTTCGGTTTGTGCGTGAACTGGAGCAGGGAAAAGAAACCCTGCAATTGGATAAAGTAAATCAGGTGCTGGCTTTATTCGGGTTTGACCTTGTACCCGAAAGGCAACAGGAAGATCCTTACCATATTTTTTGGAACTATTTCAACAAAGCTGTTAAAATTACCCTGGCAAACAAGGTGGTTAAGCAAGGTATCATCATCAAAGAAATTATCGACAAAACGGAGAATAAAATTTATGCATGGAAATTCGTACCAAACAACCATGCCATCAAGTACCAGCAAAAACCCGACGATAACTTAACAGAAGAAATTTTGCATAAGGATATTCAATCCATTGAACTGCAATAAGCAATGAAAAAGGGCCGTGTGTATAAAAAAGAAAAACTATGTGGCATGGTTTGGGAAGACGATAATGGATATCATTTCCAATACGATGCCTTGTATCTGAAAACCCCTGTGTATGGGGCAGTCAGTAAAACACTCCCCTTGCGCCGGGAGGTGTTTACGGATAAAAATATGCTCCCTTTTTTTGACGGACTTATACCTGAAGGGTGGTTATTGCAAATAGCCATTGAGAACTGGAAGCTGAACCCCCGTGACCGGATGACGTTGCTCCTTACCCTTTGCAAAGATTGTATTGGAGATATTAGCATAAGAAAGGAAAAATAAAATGAAGTGTCTGCTTTGTTATAAACCGCTTCGAAAAGATGAACAGGATTATCATGCAAAATGTGTGATGAAAACCTTTGGCATAAAGCAAATGCCAACCGTTGATATAGATGAAAAAAAACTAACCGGTTATGCAAAAAAAATGGCCGGTGCAAACACAGCCATTACAGGTGTTCAACCCAAATTAAGTTTATGGATGGATGAACGTAAAAAAAGCATCCGGTTCACTGTTGTGGACGTTAAAAGTAATTATATCATAAAGCCGCAAAGTGAAACTTATTCCTTCCTGCCTGAAAACGAAGATCTATGCATGCACCTTTCAGAAGCATTTGGAATTAATACAGCCTCGCATGGCCTGATTCGTTTACCTGGCGGAGATTTGGCTTACCTGACCCGGCGGTTTGACCGGATCAATGAACTCAAATTATCCTGTGAAGATTTGTGCCAACTCTCTGAAACTTTGACAGAACATAAATACAGGAGCAGTTATGAAAAAACAGGAAAGTTCATTAAGCAATATTCAACACAATCCGGATTGGATACATTGCATTATTTTGAACGGGTGGTATTCAGTTTCGTATCCGGCAATGCAGATATGCATCTGAAAAATTTTTCCATGCTTGAAAAAGAGGATGGACAATTCACGTTAAGTCCTGCCTACGATTTGGTAAGTACCATACTGGTGATCAAAAATGAAACCGAACAGATGGCATTGACCCTTCATGGAAAAAAGAACAGAATTACCAAAAAAGATTTTACCGCATTGGCCACGCATCTTTCACTGACAGATAAACAGGTTGAAAACAGCTATCAGGCGCTTTCAAAAAACCTGAAATCAGCCAAATGGTGGATAGAGCATAGCTTTTTACCCGCAGAACAAAAAGAAATATTAACCAAAACCGTAACCGACAGAATACATTTATTGTGTAAGTAGCAAGGTAAAATGATAACACCCTGTACTATCAAGGAATTCTTATAAATACCTATTTCACGGAATCTTCTAAATACCTGTTATGATTAATTTATAGTTGCAAAGAAATGGAGTGCGGTTTGGGGCGCATAACCCAACGCTATCATTTGATTACAGAGAAGATGCTTAATGAGAACTAAGTTTATACATCTATTTCATTAACCAAAAATTAATCTTCTCCCTTAAACCAATTCCTGCATCCATTATCTAACTTGCCATAAACCCTCCACATTATGGCTATGCTTAACAAGACTAAATTTTTAATTTTACTTTTCGCATCGTGGGCATGGATGGCCTGCGAGAAAGACCCTGCCGATACCACCACCACCAACCCAACCACCAACTCTGAAATTCCGGACGTTTACAAAAAAATATACGGAGCCGTGAGCATGAGTGTGGATGGCAATTTCCTGACCGTGAAAACCAACGGCATGCCCGATCATACCAGTCCGTATTTTGCTACCTCGCACAGCCTGTATGCCGCATACAGCGGAACCACCTTTGGCGGATACACTTTTTCTAAAAACCCGAATACTATACAGGAGCAATCGTTTACGTTTAAAATCCCCCTCGCACCGGCCGAAGCATCGGCCAAGGCAGCCACTCCACTCGGACCCATTGGTTTTGCCTTAAACGGAGTGCCCCTTTTTAACCAATATGCCGGCCCCAACAATCAGGCGCTGAGCGGCGAAATTGTAAGCTTTGATCAGTACTACGGACATCCGCAGCAAACCGGACAATACCATTACCATGTAGAACCCATTTACCTCACTACCGTTAAATCCAACAAATCCGCTTTGATCGGATTTTTACTTGATGGATTTCCGGTTTATGGTCCGCAGGAAAGCGATGGCAGTACCGTAACCAACGCCATGCTGGATGCCTACCACGGACATACCCATGCCACGACAGAATATCCGAACGGGACCTATCACTACCATTTTACCACCGAAGCGCCTTACCTGAATGGCAACGGATTTTTTGGCACAGCCGGTACCGTTACGCAATAATGAAAAGGGCACTGCTTGCAGCGTGTTGGATGATGGTGGCTTGCCGGCCCGATCATAAACAGGTATTCACCCTTCCCCTGCTCGATCGGAATACGCATTCTTTTTCTATGCATGCCGACAGGATCTGGCTGGATGCAATGCCCTATACCGGAGGCCTTTTTGAACTGCAGACCAATGGGCGCGATACGTTGTATGTGTCGTATTACAACATGGGAGAGCTACACGGTGTACAGAAAAAATGGTTTGAAAATGGAACACTCAAAGAACTGCGGTATTATGTACGCGGTAAAAAACACGGAGCGCAAACCGCCTGGTGGAGTAACGGAAAAAAACGTTTTGCCTTTACTGCCCGTAACGATGTTTACGATGGAGTGCTGCACGAATGGAGTGAAGATGGGCACCTGCTGCACCTGGCCACCTATGTAAACGGACAAGAAGAAGGGCCGCAAAAAATGTGGTACGACAATGGAAAAATTCGCGCCAATTATGTGATCCGCAACGGAAAACGTTTTGGATTACTGGGAACAAAAAACTGCAAAAATGTATCGGATAGTTTGCCTGCTTTGCATTAGTTGGGTTTGGACCGGTTGCTCGCGCAAGGCCGAAACACCACCGACCCTGCCCTATTACAATACGCCTGACTTTACGCCCATTTTTTTACCGGTTGGCAACGATCCTGTTTCTACCATTCCGCATACCACCGGCTCTTTCACTTTGTTTAACCAAGACAGTATAAGGGTAACCGAAAGCCTGGTGAAAGGCAAAATACATATTGCCAATTTTATGTTTACCTCCTGCGGTAGCATTTGCCCAACCATGACACGTAATATGAAAATTATTAGCGATAGCCTTGCCAACGACTCCGGTATTGTATTGCTTTCCTTTTCGGTAATGCCCTGGATTGATCAACCGTCCGTACTCAAAAAATACAATCAAACTCACGGCATAAAGAATCCGAACTGGCATTTTCTCACCGGTGCAAAAGGAGCTATTTATTCTCTTGCCCGTCGCTCTTATTTTGCCGAAGAAGACCTGGGCTTTACCAAAGACAGCAGCGAGTTTTTGCATACCGAACATATTATTTTAGCCGATGAAAACCAACGCATCCGAGGCATTTACAACGGCACGTTGTTGCTGGAGATGGAGCATTTGCTGGAGGATATTCGTACCCTTCAACAAGAATGATTGAACATGCGCTAACGTATGTCTTGCTTTCCTTCTTCTCTCAATTGTTCAATTAGTTGCGGTTAACTCCATAAAAATCTATTATGGTTATTTGAAAAAAATGAAGCACCTTTAAAAATACATTGCTTTATAGCGCCTATAAAACTTTAAAATAAATATGCGAGGGTTTTGTGGGGGTGTGAGGTAGTTAGCTGCAATTTAATAATGGAGACTCTAATAATTGAACCTACTGTAGGTTATATGCTTAAGGTTTTGAAGTCCGGAAAAAAGATTTCTAAATTTAAAGATGAATTTGCAGCGATTAGACATGGTGACTACTTTGGATTTATTAACATGATTAAGGAACCCATACCATTCATGATTAGTTATAAGAATGGTGTTGTTGCAAAAGAAGTTGAAGCGGGTCCAAATGATTGTGACTTTGAAGGACTTTACAAAGCTGGCCCATCGTTGAAATTATTTTACAGTGATTGCGAACAGCAATATGGTAAATTCACGGATCAAGATATTACTGACTTAATCTTTGGAAAAGCTGTTTTATTTGAGGTGAGCTTAAGAATGCATGCTAACAATTTTGGACTTCTTGAAAAGAGAGAAATATTAGTATCGGTGATCAATAAGCTCAGTAGTTACAAGAATTTGAGTCATGAAGACAGAACATCACTTCATAAAGGGAGAAGATTCATTAATATGATTAAGCATTTTAAGAACCAATTTGAAACATGGGAAATTGGGATAAAAGAATTTAAGAAAGGATATCGAGTACTCGTAAATAATGAATTGACCATTTTCAAAGAACCAAAGTCAGAATAAGAATTTTTAGATGAAATTTATAGCTAAAAACTTGATAAGTCTATTGATTTCATTGTTGTTACCTTCAATGAGCCACTCTCAAAATACTGACTCCCAAAAAAGAGATAGTTTATTGACAATTATTGCCCCCGGGGATGTTTTTGATGCTCAAGCGGCTTTCTTAAGTAATGAAATAGCTCGAAAATATCATTTCAAGTATGACTACACAGGTAATCTTAGAGAGGAAGATTCGCTACCATTAATTGGTAAGCACAATGCGGAAACGGACTCGTTATTAATAGTAATAAATGGAAAAGATTGGAAAAAGCATTTCGAAGAAGAATATACTCGTTCTTATACCAGAGACTCCATTTTAATTGATTTTATTAAGGGGAAACTCAATGATTTATTGAAGGATGATACCAATCGAAGTAAATATTATGTCTTCAGAGATTCTACATTAAATCAGAACTTGTATAGATTAACTGTGGTGGGATGGTATAATGGTAAACTAGCAAGCTTAATGAGAGCCTTAGTAAAATATCCAGAACTAAGAATTACTAGCATTGACAAATCAATTATTTATAGAAGATTTAATTACTGAACTGCTGCTAACAGCGGTCTTGAGCCATTGCCGGTATATCACTAAATTACAGCAATTTATTTCGCAATTATTTTTATTTTAGCTTGACAATTAAACGGTACGAAGCGGCAACAGCGCAAGGCCGCGGAACGTTAGTGGCTATTAAAACCAGCATTTCAGAAAAACTAAAATATGAAATTAAAAATTACGCTTATTATATTGGCGTCAATCTTATTCGCAAATTGTAAGAATGAGAAAGCGAAAAATAATAAATCCGAACAGCTTGTGGTGAAATCCAACGATTTTAAAACTTTCATTAATACGTTTAAAAAATTGGAAGTTCCGTTAATAATTGAGCCTTTAAAAATTCAGGATGGAAATTTTACACAGTTGACAAAAACTGACTTAAAGTTTATCGATTTACAAGATATTGACCCTAACTTAGACAATATTTATGCGTATGGAATTTTACCAGATACGTTAGACACGTATAAAGTTATTTATCTATTTCCATATGAAATTCGTCTTCCAAAAATGGCAACATACTCAAAAAACGGAAAAAAGATTAGTGAAGAAGAATTGGCTGTTGGAGGTTGCGGTTCGGACTGTGGCTTCACGTGTAATGAGTATGTAAAGATTTATTCTGACCTAAAAATATATTCTGTTGATTCAATCCAAAGTTATGAATGCGATAGTCTTGGAATAAAAGAAAATACACTGAAAAAATATACAAGATTCAAAAATGGAAGCATAAACATAAAAGGCCAAATTATTATGTCACCAATAGTAGAAAAAAATCAGTAACAGCCGGTAACAGCGGTCTCGCGCTATTGCCGTTAACTCGTTAAATTTCAGCATTTCATTTCGCCTTTATTTTTATCTTAGCTTGACAATTAAACGATACGCAGTCGGCAACAGCGCAAGTCCGCGGAACGTCAGGTTGTGAAAAATCTAAATCCTAATCGCTGAGAATTGCATAAATAAAAATATTCTCTGAAAGGTACCCGTATAAAAATTATGTAAATTAGTTTTTTCACACTCTGCCGTTAACCACAATGTCCAATCCACATAAAGACAGCGCAACCCTTGACAGTTACTTTTCATCTTGACCATATGAAAAAGATTTTCCTCAGCTTGATCGTTTTTCTCAACTTGACTGCAGCCCAAAGCCAATCAAAAAGTATATTATTCCTTGGTAATAGTTATACGTATGTGAATGACCTGCCTAAAATGGTTGCTAACGTGGCATCCTCTACAGGCGATATATTGTTATTTGATAGTTATGCAATGGGTGGTGCCACCTTTAATGCCCTATCCTTGAACACCGATTCGAGAAAGAAAATAATGTTGGGCAATTGGGATTATGTTGTTTTGCAGGGACAAAGTCTTGAATTATGGGGTGATTTTCCTGATATACTTGTCTCTTTCCCACAAGTCGGCGTATTGGACAGCCTTATTAATCTGTATAGTCCCTGCGTTGAAACCATGTTTTATAGAACGTGGGGAAGAAAAAACGGGTTCTCCACCACATCCTTCCAAACCTTGGACAGTATCATACACGTAAATTACATGAAACTTGCCGATTCTTTAGATGCTGTTGTTTCACCTGTTGGAGAAGTTTGGAAATATATAAGACAGCACTACCCTTCCATTGAGCTGTATGATCCGGATGAAAGTCATCCTTCTCTGGCAGGTACTTATGCAGCAGCATGCTGTTTTTATACAGCACTATTTAGAAAAGACCCAACACTTATTTCTTATAATCCCGGACTAACAGATACGCATGCCGCAGATATTAGAAATGCGGCTAAGTTGATTGTATATGACAGTTTGCTCAACTGGCATATTGGTGAATACGACTCTTTAATACATGTCGATTGTATTACTAAAGTTCAAAACTCAGACAAGAATTCTCTGATTAAAATTTTTCCTAACCCTTTTTCTTCTCAGACTATCTTGCGGTCAAATAACCTGTTCTACAACGCAACTCTCACCTTGGATAATTGTTTCGGGCAGACAGTAAAACAAATAAACAATATTTCAGGCCAAACAGTTACTTTCTCCCGAGATAACCTTCCCTGCGGACTGTACTTACTTCGATTGACTGAAGGCACTAAAATACATATGGCCAAAGTAGTTATTGCAGACTTCTAGACATTCGACAGACAAAACACACTATCGCTAACAGCCTGTTCGCGCTATACAGGCCATAGCATAAATTTGATGTATGGGCTTTCTACTGAGCATTTGTATTGGCAAACAAATCCTTCTCAGAAAATCTGCACATCGCAAACATGGAGAACATCAGTTTGTGAAATAACTAAATCGTTAATGCTTAATATCATATACCATCAAAACAACTCCTGCCTTACCACATGAACAAACCGGACCCCATAGCCCAACACCCTTTACTCAACCAGGAGGGCAATCCGGTTCAGTTCAGGATCGACGACTGGGGCGAGATGCACGATTACAGCTACGCTAACTGAAGAGTCCATTTACCTCCCCGGACCTGGCACACCGGATTAAAATTAATCGCTGGTAAATCACCCCAAAGATTTGTTCTTTCCAAAATAAACCTACATTTGATAGTATCATATGATACTATCAATGAAACCTCCCTACGATATTACCCCCAAAATTCTAGCCTTAATCAGTTCCATTTCCGAAAAGCTGGGAGAAGTGAATGCACATTACCTGAGCAAGCAATCTCCTCAACTTCGAAAGCAAAACAGGATAAAAACTATTCACGCATCCTTAAGCATTGAAGGAAATACATTATCGGAAGAACAGATCACGGCTTTGCTGGATAACAAAAGAGTAGCTGGACCTCCAAAAGATCTGTTGGAAGTTTTAAATGCCTTTAAAGTTTACGAACAACTGAACGCATACGATTGCTTCTCGGAAAAAAGCTTCCTGAAAGCACATAAACATTTAATGGCAGGATTGATCAAAAACGCCGGCAAATACAGAACCCAGGGTGTAGGCATCGTGAAAGGAAACAAAGTAGCACATGTGGCTCCGCCTTATAAACTTGTGCCCTCCCTGATGCACGATTTATTTAATTATCTCAAAGTTCCAGAAGAATTAACCATCATCAAGAGTTGCGTTTTTCATTATGAAATGGAATTTATTCATCCCTTTGCCGATGGCAATGGAAGGATGGGCAGACTCTGGCAAACCTTGATTCTGATGTCGGCCTATCCGGTTTTTGAGTTCCTGCCTTTTGAAACGCTGATCAGTCAGTATCAATCCGATTATTATAAATCGCTTGCAAAGAGCGATAAGTCGGGTCGTTCAACTCCCTTTATTGAATTTATGCTGGGTGTACTCAATACATCCCTTGAAAGCTTATTAACCCACAACAACTGGATCTTAAAAGACACAGACCGCCTGGATCATTTTATATCTTTAGGTTTAAAAGAATTTACGCGGAAAGAGTATATGAAAGTGTTTAAAAACCTGTCGTCGGCCACCGCAAGCCGGGATCTGAAAAAGGGACTCGAATTGAAACTTTTTAAAAGCAGGGGCGACAAGAACAAGACCCAATACTTTTTGAAATAGTTATCGAAAGGAAAATATCAGCCATAAGAGAGGCGAAGAAAATATGAATTACCCGTCTTCTTCGTTTATTGATTAATATCGTATACAAACAAAATACTTCTACGCCCACCCCATGAACAAACCAGACCCCATAGCCCAACACCCTTTACTCAACCAGGAGGGCAATCCGGTTCAGTTCAGGATCGACGACTGGGGCGAGATGCACGATTACAGTTACGATTACCTGAAAGCGCATCGCCATAATTTTTATGAGATCATGGTGTTTGAAAAGGGAAATGCTCAACACGATATCGACTTTACTTCCTTTGCAGCCAAAAGCAGTTCGGTTCATTTTGTAGCGCCCGACAATGTGCATTTACTGCTGCGGGAGAAAAACTCAACAGGGTTCAGCATTCAATTTACCGGAGGTTATTTTTCCGATGAGGTGCTGGAAAAATTACCCTTCAACGCAAACCCGCCTTTGCTGAAATTAACAAAAGAAGAACTTAAAAAGGTACTTTACCTCGTGGAGCAGATCCGGACAGAACTTGCCCAAAATTTCAATTTGAGAAACAGTATAGTATGTGCGCATGCCGAAGCCGTGATGATCCTGCTGGCCCGTCGTGCCGCTGCCTCCAATACAGGCGAAACAGGCGCACCCCTTTCTCCGCATGTCGAACATTTCAAAAACCTGGTAAAACTACATTTTACCCAACATCATACGGTAGCACATTATGCCGGTTTATTGTCGATCTCGCCCAAGCACCTCATCGAAATCTGTAAAACACAAACCGGAAAAACTCCGTTGAAACTGATTCAGGATGTACTTATTTCGGAAGCCAAGCGCCAGTTGTTTCATACATCGCATTCGATCAAAGAAATTGCTTATGCGCTTGGCTTCGACGATCCTGCCAATTTTTCGAAATATTTCAAAGCCGCTACGGGTTACAGTCCGCTTGCTTACCGCCAGGAAACAGGTAAATAATTTACATCCCTTTCAGATTTTTAACCATTGTTGCCTAAGGTTCATTGCCGGAACTTTGTAAACACATCTAAAGGATTTTTTGGATAAATAGTATACAATACCTACTTACCAAAATAAATCTTATGTGGGCGGGTGGGTCGCCAAAACAGCGGGGGTAAGCGTTGACAAGTGCGGTGGGAGCTTTGTTTTGGCTTGTCTTTTTTCCTACCTTTTTTTGACTAAGAAAAAAAGGTAGACGGGGTCTAAGGGGCAGACAAGCCCCTTAACGTATATTACTATTCAATGACTTATACTCATGCATAGTAATATGATTCTGAGTTATTATATAGAAAGAATGTCATTAATTAGGACTCATCCACAAATAAAACAACATGAATAAATTAATAATACTCATTCTGGTTTCATTGCCTTCATGGTGTAACGCACAATGGAACGGCATCTACTTCCACAGCGACGAAGAAAACAAAATAGCCGTTATCAATAAAGATACCTTGATCACCATTACTGCCTGGAACGGACGCATCCATCGCTCCACGGATGGAGGTCAATCGTGGTCGTTTTACCAGACTCCCTTTCTGACTTCGTGGTTTCTGGATGTGCATTTTCCTACTCAGTCCATTGGATATGCCTGTGGCGGAACTGCTTTTGGTACGCATACCAACGTGATTGTGAAAACCACCGATGCCGGACTCACCTGGGATTCTGTAACCTCTAATGCCTACGACGGATTTAGTTTTCATAAAATACATTTTCTGAATGCCGATACCGGATTTGTGGCGCAGGAAGCGGGGAATATGTTGTATACCGTGGATGGTGGTTTAAACTTCAGTGTGCGCCCGACGCCCGGAACTATTTTTGATATGGTTTCGAAACCCGATAAAACATTGTTCTTTTCGATCAAAACAAAACTCAATTCCACCACCGAGATCTATTCCATTGTTCGATCAACCGACCTGGGATCCACCTGGAGTGCTGTGTATGCCGATACTTTCGCTAATGCCGACGGAATAAACAACCGCATCATCAACAGCCTGCAATTTGTAAACAACACGATTGGCTATGCCTGCGGCGGAAACGGGGTGTTTTTGAAAACAACCGATGGTGGAGCCAGCTGGAGTAAAAGCCTTATTCACCCTTATACCAATTTACAGAGTCTGCATTTCCCTTCGCCGAATCGCGGCTACATGAATATTGCCGGCGGTATTTATACCACAGTGGATGGGGGAACAACCTGGACTGTGCAAGCTGTAAATCCAATGACAATTATCCGTCATATTCAAATGTCCAACGACTCGGTTGGCTTTGCGCTGGGCAGTCAGGGTGTTTACAAGACCACCAACGGAGGCATGACTACCGGTTTGAATGAAAGGTCGAATGACATTCCATTTCTGCTCTATCCAAATCCTGCGCATGATGTGCTTTATATGGAATGGAAAAATGAACCTCCTCTAAAGACCTTAGAGCTTATAGATCTTTCAGGAAAGAACATTCTAACGATGCAAAGTGCGGATGAAAGCTGGCAATTGAATCTTTCTTCGGTGCGTGAAGGAATGTATTTTATTCGGGTTTCGTCAAACGGAACAACAATAACGCGAAAGGTGATTAAAGAATAACATGTTTTGTGAATCATCCTTGCATGATTTCCGGCGATTGTAAAAAAAGGAGCGACTCATCAACTGAAAATTAATTTTTGAAATGGTGACGTTATCATTCATTTAAAGAAATCATGTCGTCCGGCAAAATTTGAATTATATTGTCGTGCCATGAAAGCAAAATCGCACCACTTTACCGCTCATCTGGACCTGATCGGCATCAATCCCTTTGTTTTTGTTCCTGAACCCGTCTTGCTGGAGTTGTTTAAACAGGCAGGAAAAACCAAAGGTCCGATTCCTGTAGCGGGTGTGCTGAATGATAAACCTTTCCGGCAAACTTTGGTAAAGTACAAAAGTCATTGGCGCTTATACATCAATACAGTGATGTTAAAAAATTCTCCGAAACATGTGGGAGAAATCCTGCACATTACCCTGGCCTTCGATCCATCAAATCGCTCCTTAACTCCTCACCCCAAATTGCTTGCTGCACTGAAGTTAAACCCGGATGCCTTAGCAGTTTTTGAACAGCTGACAGCTTCGCGCCGGCAGGAAATAATCCGGTACCTGGCACATCTTAAAACCGATGAAAGCCTGGAACGAAATGTGACAAGAGCAATTCATTTTCTGAACGGAAACGGAAGATTTGTTGGCCGGGATAAGCCCTGAATACCCATTCAGCGGCGGGATTGAATCGCGCTACTCAATCCATATAACGGGTATTTAAGGTTAAAACGCAAACATCCTTTTGACAAATAAAATAATTTCGGTTTATTCCTGAACTTGCAACCCATATAAACATCCCTCCATTGAATACGACAGACCGCTTACTGCAAAAAATAGAAAGCCTGCAATTTTCTGCCGATACCCAAAAATTCCGTAAAGGAATGTTTCGCACGGAGCGTTTTCATTGCTGCCTGCCTTATTGGAGAGAGGAAGACAATATTTTTTATCCGGCCTCTATTGCTTTTGTATTGTTGCAGCTCCAGAATAAGTTCACACCTGCACAGGCGGATGCAGTGAATCGGGTAGTGAACGGAATTCGCGCCAACTATCCGTACTATTCCGGACTGCAGTTGGAATACACCTATAACTTTTACTGCATCCGGCCTGATCGTCATTTTCCCAACGGAACTATTTTATCGCGCATCAAACATTTTCGTTTGCCTGAAGATGCAGATGATACTTCGCTGGTATCGCTCACGCTGGAGAATATGCCGGCAGAAACTGTTCATACCCTGCATCAGAAATTTGCGCAACATGCCAACCTGAGCCGAAAGCAAATACAAGATATAGATCCGCGCTATGCATCCCTGCCCTTTTATACTACCTGGCTCGACTCCGGTAAAATGCCGATGGATCTGGATATTTGCGTGATCTGCAATATGCTTTCTTTTGTTTTTAAGCATGAGCTGGAATTGAATGCACAGGACAAAGCCAGTTTGGAAGTGTTGCGCCGGGCCATCGAAAGCAACGATATTGTGAACAACAGTTTTTATATCAGCGGATCCTATGCACGTCCTTCTATTTTGTTGTATCATCTGGCACGGCTTTGCACGTTTATGGAAAATCCGACGGAGCATATAGATACAGAAAAACTAGTACAACTGATCCGCGCTCAATGGGATAAAAGTTCAGGTTTCATGGATCGTTTATTGCTTTCTATCGCTTTGATGAAACTGGGACAACCATCAGAACCACTATTGTGGAACATGGATGATCCGCATCTGAAAAATGAATTTAAAACGTTTGCCTTTTTCATTGCTCCGATGGGAACGGGAACACATTCTGCTTTTTTAAACTGGCTGAAAAGCAAACGCATCGTGCATATTTTATACCGCAACGAAGCGTTTTACTATACCTTGTTATTGGAGCATGCGCTGTTGTCCAATACTGAATAAGCTGCACAGCATTCGTTGACAAATGTCATAATACTTTGCAGGCTGCAACCTAACCTTAATCAGCAGAATACTTACCTTAGTATAACCAAATGGTGCGGAGTCAGCACGCTAAAAACCGACAAACCAATATGAGAAGTTCATCCGTGCTTTGTGTTTTGCTTCTTGCCTTCACGCATCCTGTATCTGCACAATGGCAAGCAACTGCCGACGTTGCAGCAAACAGCCAGAATGTATATGCACTAACAGCAAAAGGCTCGTATCTCTATGCAGGTACAGGCAGTGCAGGTGTTTCCAGATCGGATAATTCCGGAAGCAGTTGGTCAACCTTCAGTAACGGTATTACCTGCACCGGGATCAATGCAATGACAATATTAGGAACAAGTGTTTTTGCAGGAGGCGACAGTGGAGTGTTTAAAGTACCCACTTATGAAAACTTATGGACACAAATAAATAAAGGTTTACCAGTAACTACGATCAACACATTTTTGGCATTACACGATACAATGATCTATGCAGGAACGCAAAATAATGGCGTGTATTGTTCCTGGGATTACGGCAAAAACTGGTTCGCAGCAAATACCGGTTTCACCGGACAAATTGTAGCGCTCGCTTCGAGTGGATCCGCGCTTTTTGCAGCAGCCCCCAATTACGGCGTGTATCTCTCGCTAAACAGTGGCGGACTCTGGACCGCTGTGAATACCGGACTGACCAATAAAGATGTCAGTTCACTCGCCACAATCGGATCCAATGTTTTTGTTGGTACAGCCGATGGAGTATTTTCGACGTCGAACAATGGCAGCAACTGGGCCTCTGTAAACAATGGTCTGAGCAATAAAAAAGTGCATGCCTTATTTGCGCTGAATTCGCATTTGTTTGCCGGAACCGACAGCGGAGTTTTTTATACCGGGAATCTGGGTATCAACTGGAATTATGTTGGAGACGGAATGCCGGCTGGTACCGAAGTCTGGGCCCTTGCGCAATACGGAACAGATTTGTTTGCCGGAATCCACTATGAACCATACGGTGTTTGGAAACGACCTATTTCTCAATTAACCGGACTTTCAGAAATTGACTATGCCATGGACTTTACGGTTTATCCCAATCCGGGCAAAAATCAGGTGCATGTGCAACTACGGAATAATCCGGATACAGCTTCTGAAATAAAATTATTCAATTTGCTGGGACAAGAAATTATTTCCTTTCCGGTTCCTGAAAATTCTACTTCGCTCAGTTTGGATCTGGCAGCACTTTCGCCGGGAACGTATTTATTGGGGATCCATGGAAAAGAGGGAGTTCGCTTGTACAAAAAACTAATTTTGTCGAACTAACAACTCACAGACAAGCCTTATTAGGCTATTCCTGAATACAAAAATGCGTGATCCTCGAATAATAGCTGAACATCGAGGAGGATTACTTAGCATCCGGCAACATCGCTTACTAATGCAATGGGCTATCACTTGCAGCTCACACGTGATTCCATTATTGAGCACTTCATGCGATACACGTTTACAACATGCATTGGCAGTTGCTGATGCCTGGCATAAAGCTGAATGTTCTACCGGTGATGCGATGAAAGCATCGCAACAGGCTCATGCAGCGGCCAGGTCATTCAGGCATCCGGTTGATGTGGCTGTTGCACGTTCTATCGGACAGGCTGTTGCTACTGCACATATGGCTGATCACGCACTGGGTGCTGCATTGTATGCATTAAAAGCCATTTCTTTATCGGGAAAATTCCTTGAACAGGAACGCCAATGGCAAATCCAACAATTGAATATCTTGCCCCTTAAGCAAAAACGTTTTATTTTGGAGTTGATGAAATTAAAAGAACAACATTTTCGTTTCGCTACATAAGCGCATGAAAATATTTGCAGAAACTGAACGCTTGATTTTACGCGAAATAGTTCCCGAAGATGAAGCCGCTTTGTTTGAGCTGGATTCGGATCCTGCCGTGCATACTTTTTTGGGAAACAATCCGGTGACACATACAGAACAGATCCGTGAAATTATTCTTTTCATACGCCGGCAATATGAGGCATTTGGTATAGGTCGATGGGCGATGATTGAAAAAACTACCGGTGCATTTCTAGGATGGTCAGGGTTGAAATACATCACGGAAACCACGAATAACCATATTCATTATTACGACTTGGGATACCGGCTCATGCGAAAATATTGGGGAAAGGGGTATGCCACCGAATCTGCCCTTGCATCCGTTGAGTATGGTTTCACGATATTAAAACAACAACGGCTTTATGCCGCAACACATCATCTGAATCAAAACTCGATGCATGTATTGCAAAAATGTGGTTTCCGTTTGTGGGGTACGTATGAAGATTACGGTGCGCTGCAAAATTGGTTTGTGCTTACGCGTGAAGATTGGGAAAGCAGGATGAAGACTTAACGCGCACATAAATAAATTACTGAATCTTAATTTATTCCCGGAATATATGCCTTGTATTCACGACTTATAAAAAGTGGGTATCTTTATCCCCGCTAATTCCAATACTACATGAAATGCCTGAACCACTCCCATGTTATACATGCCCCGCAGGCAATAGTGTGGAGAGTCGTTGAGGAAGAACTTCCCAACTGTGAATGGACCGATGCATTTTTTCGGGCTCCGGTTTTGAAGAGGGTTGGAATAGCGGTCAGTGAAAACCAGTTTCGCAATTTGATAGAATGAATAATATGATACATCTCCAACTCACTCCTTTTCCGGTTTTATCCACAGAACGGTTGTTGCTCAGGAATTTTCAACCCGAAGATGCTGAAGCGTTGTTTGAACTCCGGTCTGATCCACAGATCATGCAATACATCAACAGGCCTGTTGCAAAAGCGGTGACTGAAGTTTCAGAACTGATAGAACGTATTATGGCTGAAACCCAACAAAACAAGTCGGTAGCCTGGTGTATATGCCAGAAAGAAAATCAACGCTTAATCGGTTTTATCGGTCTATGGAGAATGGAACCCGAAAACTTACGGGGCGAATTGGGTTATATGTTGCATCCACTGCATCACAAAAAAGGGTTCATGCAGGAAGCACTGGAAGCGGTATTGGAATATGGATTTAAAACTATTTTATGCCACACCATCATGGCCGATGTGCATCCCGGCAATAAGTCTTCTATCAATTTGCTGGAAAGAAATCAATTCTTGCGTGAAGCTTATTTTCATGAAAATATTTTCTTCGAAGGACAATATCACGACACTGTCATCTATTGCCGGATTAACCCATATGAGGGTAAATAAGCAGTCAGATGGATTAAAAGAATGTCTGAATATCACAGACTGGTCATCTGAATTTTATATCAGCAACCTTTTTACGAAACCTTTACACCTATTATCCTGTAAATAGCTGTTTACGGGTGAACTTTGTATTGAAACAAATAAAAATGGGATTAATTTTTAGGTATACATACAAAGCTGATATGACCATAATCAATAACATAGTTTAGCCGTCAACTAAATTGGAACCGCATCCATGCTTCTGTTTCAATGCTTTGGCAGATATTGAAATTTTTAAGTATTGATCTGAATCATGTTTTCCAGAGTGGTGCTTTGCTAAGTTTGTTCTACCATCAAAATCAAACTAATCATGGGGAGTTTAAATATATCTCGTATAAGTCGCTTCCTGAGCTCTTGCAATACCATATGTATGGTTTGTTGCTTATTTCTATTTTTAGATCTGGGAATTTTTCAGGATGCAAAACTGAAATTTGCCAGCTTGTTTTCATTGAGCCTGACCGACTTTATGATTGTAGGAGTTCTTGGTGCTGAATCGCTTGAGTTGATGCTGGTTTGCAAGCGTCGGCTGGCAGGTGCTTTTCTGGTACTTGCCATTTATGCCGGTTTGAATATGCTGGAATTGCCGTATCCGTTGATTCCTTTATTAGGTGCCTCATTGGTAGCAATTGCATACATGATCTGGCTAATTACACCTGCAAAAGTGATACGCCCCAATCACCTAAGGTCCTGATTTATGACTTTTTTTTCTCACCCTGTGTGACTCATGTTGCATAGTTGCGCATGAGATTTATTCTAAAATAACATTTCTTCGTTTGCCTTTTATTCCTTTAATTTTGATGAATGAAATTTAGCCTGTAATTCATCATGCTCAACTGGAGTTCTCCAAATATCCACTTCAAACTTTAATTTATGAAAAAGACATTAACCATTTTACTGTCCATGCTTTCAACCTGGGCATTTGCGCAAACCACTTTGCCCAATGGTAATTTCGAAAACTGGACCAGCATCCCTTACCGCGAACCAACGGGATATGAAACTTCCAATCGGGAAGTCTACCGGCAACAATTGCCTTTCAACTGTGAACGATCCACAGACGCATATCACGGAAGCTATGCCGTTAAATTAACAACAGTTGGTAACGCCACGGATACAATGTTTGGGTACATTGTAAATACGCAAGCCGAAGGTGATCCAAATACGTGGCATGGCGGGGCACCGGTTAGCGGTACTCCTACCGCATTGCGCGGATATTATAAATCGGATATAAAAGCCGGTGATACAGCATGGATCATTATGGCCTTTTCGAAGAATGGTCAAAACATAGGTACCTATTTACATAAACTTACAGGTCAGCAAACCACGTATACTTTGTTCACATTATCCTTGCAACCTGCCCTTTCGCAGACACCGGATTCGGTTATGCTTGCTGCAGTTTCGAGTAATGCGATGGAGGAAAACGGTATAGCAGGAAGCATGCTTCTTCTCGATAGTGTTTCGCTGGTGGGCATAGCCGCTCAACCTGCCGCATTAAACGGCGATTTTGAATCATGGGCGGATAATTTAGCTGAGGAATTGCTAGGTTGGTATACCGACGACAGCCGTCAAATAACCAGCATCAGAACCACCGATGCGTATAAAGGAAATTATGCCGTTGTACTTGGAACCAATCTGGAAGATCACGATGGTATTATGCGTTTACGTGGAAACCGCATAAGCACCGGTTATTATCCGCGCGATTGCAATCCATGTGATCAAATGGGCGGGTACCCCTTCTCCAGTAATCTCGATACGGTTTGCTTTTGGTATAAGTACACCGCCAAATCAGGGTCGCAGGGTCAAGCGTGGGTTAATCTGAAAAAGAACGGAACTAACATGTTTGGAAACAATGTATACCTGACCAATTCACCCAATTGGCAATATGCCGAAATTGTAGTGATGCCTCCTCAAACTCCGGATACCCTCGTCTTTGAAGCACAAACCCTCCGCTGGGATGATTCGTTACTGATGTACGATGGTGCCACCTTGATTATTGATGAGGTGCAATTAAAATCGCAACCTTTACACACCGGTTTGTTGCGTGCAACTGCTGTAAACGGATGGAATATTTATCCGAACCCTGTTCGTGAAACGCTGACCCTTGAAATTCCGTCCGGTCATACCCAATCAATTCGCGTTAAACTCATCAATACGATGGGACAAACGGTACTTGAACAGGCTGCATCCGAAAGCGCAATCCGTATGGAAGTGCGTTCATTAAAACGCGGTATATATCTCTATGCCATTGAAGAAGCAGGTGATCTGATTCAAACCGGTAAAGTTATTTTGGAATAATTGAATCCAACGTTATGCAAAAGAGCCGGAACATCCGGCTCTTTTTTTATGCCTTTGTTTCGTCCACGGTTTGTGTAACATCCGTTACAAGTCCTTTGAAAATCAACTGCGAAATTTGTTGCAATGATTCAGGAAGAAAAACAGCAGCATTGGGACACCCTTTATCAAACCAAACTTCTTTGTGATGTGAGTTGGTATCAACCCACTCCGGAAACATCGCTCCGATTTATTCAGGATTCGGGTATTTCCAAAAGTGCCAAAATAATTGATGTTGGCGGAGGAGATAGTTTTCTTGTTGATCATCTGCTGAATCTGGGTTACCGTGATATAACCGTACTCGATATTTCCGAAAAAGCATTGAAGCGCGCACAGGAAAGATTGGGAGATAAAGCCCATTTGGTAAAATGGATTGTGACGGACATTGTCAACTTTCAACCCACTGAAAAATATGACTTCTGGCATGACCGGGCAGCTTTTCACTTTTTAACACGCGATGAAGAAATCAACCGGTATGTGAACACTGCACATCAATACTTATCTTCACACGGCATGCTGGTTGTTGGCACCTTTTCAGATCATGGTCCAAAAAAATGCAGCGGACTGGAGATCAAACAATATACCGAACATTCCATGACGGAAACTTTCGGGATGCATTCTCAAAAACTCAAATGCATAACGCTGGACCACCATACCCCATCCGGGAATATTCAAAATTTCATCTTCTGCAGTTTCCGGAAATGGGAACATGAAGACGAATCCGAAAGCCGATAAACATACCTGCATCATTGAATAGGTGACCTTAACGCAATTGTCACTATTTAAGTTAAATTCGTGTTCATCCATCCCTGAGCATGAATTCACCTGTATTAACTGCCATCCTGGTTGATGACGAATCGTATGCCATTGCCAACCTGCAACATTTGCTTCAGGCATATTGTACGCAGATTCAGGTAATCGGAACTGCCAACAACGCCGATTTAGCCATTGAACAAATTAACTCCCGCAAACCGGATGTGGTTTTTCTGGATGTAAATATGCCGGGTAAAGATGGATTTTCCATTTTAAACCAACTGGTGCATAAGCCCTTTATCGTGTTTGTTACTGCCCATCAACAGCATGCCATACAAGCACTAAAAATGAATGCGGTTGATTTTTTGCTCAAGCCCATCGACATTCAGGAATTGGCAGATACGGAAAAAAAATTACTGCAGTTGCATTTGGTCAAACAGGAACTCAACGACGATTATTATAAGATCATCGGGAATTTATTTACCATGCTGACAAGGCCGGGAAGTGTAAAAACCATTGCCTTATACACCAGCTCAGGATACGGGTTGTATCATTACGACGACATTGTTTACCTGAACGGAGTAGACAACTATACACGCTTTCATTTTCGCAACCGCAAAGAAATCATTGTTCCAAAAACATTGAAAGAATACGAAGAGATGTTACAAACTGAAGGATTCATGCGTATACATAAATCCTTTCTGATTAACCTAACGCATGTAAAACAGGTAGTAAAAACCGACAATCTGGAACTTGAAATGAGTAATGGCGACCGGTTGAATGTAGCCCGCAGAAAGACCAAAGAAATTACCGATTGGGTGAAACATAAAAAATTGCAATGAAACAATGATTCGTTCTTTGTTCATACGATTTCTCCTTACCGTCGCTGCCGGTTTTCCTTCTTTACTTTACGCACAACTGGTGCTGATGCCTCACTATACAACCAAAGACGGTTTACCCAGCAGTACGATTTACGATATTACGCAAGATGCTGACGGCTATATCTGGATTGCAACGGAAGCCGGTGTAAGTCGTTTTGATGGGAAAACGTTTCGAAACTTTACACTAGATGACGGATTATCTGATATTGAAACACTCACCATCACAGCAGATTCCAAAGGGCGGCTTTGGTTTCTGGGTTTCAACGGAACGGTCTGCTACTGGTATAAAAACAAAATATACAATTCGACAACTGATACCCTCCTTAAAAAAATTACCTCCCTCAGTGCATTCCTGAGTTTGTTTGAAGATAGTGAAAACCGACTCTGGTTCATTTCGCAGAATCAGATTATTCTAATGGATCAAAACAAGGTAAGTTATCCGCCCCGCGAACAAGCCTATCCATTTTCTATCATGGTTGAAGGTAAAAAAGGACCCTATTTCCTGAACAATTACAAACCATACACGTACCGCAACAAGCAATTTTTTAACGTTCGATTTCAATATACATGTAAAATAAACGGAGCTTATAAAACGTTAATGGATGGAAGTGTGCTATTTGCATCACCGGATGGAATTGTTCACCAAAATGACACCTTACAGGAACTCATTATTCCGTTTGACAAAAAACTAAAAGAATCCCCGCAACATGATATAGAATTTTCTGCAGACAGCACCTTATGGCTCACCACACAAATCGGTCTGGTAGTTTATGATCTGAAAGCTGTACAACAAAAACCTAAAATCATTCTCGAAAATAAAACCACCAATCGTCTGTTGGAAGACAGGGAAGGAAACCTCTGGATCGGCACCCTGGATGATGGTATATTCATGTTACCGGTTTGGGCAAAACATATTCGATTGTTACAGGATCCTGACAAGCATGAAGACTTACAATGTTATGCGGTTTACAAACAAAATAAGGTGACATACTACGGCACCACACATGGCCGGGTGATGCGGATAGAAAACAATATAACCACTCCGATACTTGCAGAGGATGACACGATGGAAGTTGGAGAAATACATAAAATTATCGGAGATGGTACCAATCTTTGGTTTGCATCCGGGTCAAAAGTTTTGCATTACGATGCAAGAAGTCATAATGCTCATTTGGTGTATTCCCTTGATAATTTTGGGAAATTAAAATACACCATTGGAAATAAAGGTTTGTGCTTTGGAAACAATACATTATTTATTGCCCGTAATTATTTGGTATCTGAAGTTGTTGCAACATGTTCAGGAAACATAAAAAAATCCGGTTGGCTGAAAGGTCGAAAAGCAATTGCAGGATGCTTATCTAAAAATATCGTTGACGTTCATTCCCGGATATTCAGCGCTTATTGGAGTAAATCAGGCACCTTATGGTTTGGAGCACGACCCGGTTTATATGCCAGGAAAGGGAAAACCGTGACCTTGCATGCAGATGAAGATGAATTGCTTCGCTCGCGGATCAACACGTTTGCAGAAACCGATGATTCAACGTTATTGATAGGGACATATGGCCATGGATTATTGTTTTATAAAAACGGGAAAGTGGTACAACGATTAACCAAGAATGAAGGATTAACCAATGATATCTGCAAAAAAATATTCGTTTTCAAAAATCAGATCTATGTAGCTACGCCTTCCGGAGTCAGCATCATTCCTTATTACCGGGGTAAAACAGGAGAAATAATCCGTTTGAATGCAAACAATATTCTTCCTTTTAATGAAGTAAATGATGTGTATGTGGATGACGATGAAATACTGGTGGCAACCTCCAATGGTTTGTTGAGCATACAGCCATCCGTCATCGGTCAGATAAAAACGCATACTCCTGACTTGCATTTAGAAGAAATCTTTGTGAATGGGGAAAAGTTGGAAAAGGCTGAAGATTTTAAACTCCGGTATTCACAAAATTCCATTCACTTTCGTTTTACAGGAATCCATTTCCAATTGCCCAAAGAAGTTTACTACCAGTATCGCTTAAGTACAAAACAGGATTGGCAAACTACCCGCAACAATTTGCTCGAATTTCCTTTTCTGCCGGCAGGTGATTATACCTTTCAGCTGCAAACTTGTATTGCAGGCAGCCCATGGTCAGCATTAAAATCAGTTACGTTTACCATACAACCACCCTACTGGCAAACCTGGTGGTTTTATCTTTTGGTGGCGGTATCACTCATATTTGCAATTGCAGCCATTGTGAGGCGCAGGCTACATTCGATCCGGCAGCAACAAAATGAAAAGATCAAACTCGAAAGACAAATAACTGCGCTGGAACAGGAAGCATTGCAATCGATGATGAATCCCCATTTTATTTTCAATGTGATGAATTCTATTCAACATTTCATCAACAACAATGACAAAGCAGAAGCCAATAAATACCTTTCCAATTTCGCCAAACTTATCCGCATGAACCTGGCCATATCCTATAAAAAATATATTCCCCTTGAAGAAGAGATCGATTACCTGCAACTTTACCTTTCTTTCGAGAAATTGCGTTTTGGAGAAAAGATGCACTATGCGATTGAAGTGGATCCGGCCATTGATACGCACGAAATCCATATTGCAGTGATGATGATCCAACCTTTTCTGGAAAATGCCATCTGGCATGGAATCCTGCCTTTGGATCAACCGGGATCGGTAATTTTAAAGATCACACGGCCCGATGAATCTACTTTGCATATCAGTATCACCGACACGGGTGCCGGAATCGGCGATGAATATTTACAAGATGCTTCAATCCTGATGGAATCTAAAAGCCATGGAATTCAAATCACGATACGGCGGCTGGCATTAATTACCAGGTCGACCGGGCATGCGCTCCAATTAAGCTATCGGCATGTTCATCCATCGCTCCCTGTCAAAGGAACCTGTGTTGAATTTGTCTTGCCCATCGTTGTTTAAGTCTCTCTCTTTTACCGTTACCTCATTCATAACTACCGTTGCCTAAGTAAGCGTATTGGATACACTCACTTACTTATAGTTTTACGTCAACGATGCATCCATGTCAGATGCACTTAAAATGTTTTAACCATGGCAAACAACAGAAAATTAGTGCTCGTCCTGCTGCTGTCCGGACTTACACACTTTTCCCTTAAAGCGCAAAGCGGATTTGTAGCCTCCGGTGCTTCACTCAACTCTTCATCCGGTTCAGTAAGCTATTCTGTAGGTCAATTGGATTACCTGGACGTGAGTGGAACAGGTGGCTCAATCAATATGGGATTACAACAACCTTTCGAGTTTTTCGAAGTCACCGATGTAAAAGAATTGGATAATTCCGAATTGAATGGTATTTCGGTTTTCCCAAATCCGGCACATGAGTCGGTAACGCTTTTATGTGAAACGTTTGATCAGGGAAGTTTACACTATGCCTTGTATGATTTACAGGGAAGAACCTTGCTGACAGGAAATATTCAACAACGCGAGACTCCGCTTCAACTGGAAGAGTTTGCATTCACCATTTACTTCATCCGGATCTGGTCTTCTGAGAACAAATCCAAAACCGTAAAAATTATTAAATCCTTATAGTTATGAAAATTATAAATTCATGTTATGTATATGTTGTCCTGATTGCGGCAACTATACTTTTATCTACCAACCTGCAGGCGCAGGGGCTTTCAGATCAAATGAGTTATCAGGCTGTGATCCGTAAAGCGGACAATACCTTATTGATCAACAAACCTGTTGGCGTACGGATCAGCATTATAAAAGATACAGCATCCGGTCAGGCTGTGTATGTTGAAACCCATACCAAATCAACCAATTCCAACGGACTGGTACAACTTGAAATCGGCGGGGGCACTGCTGTTTCCGGAAAATTCGATGAGATTGATTGGGAAAACGGACCCTTCCATTTAAAAGTTGAAACCGATCCGGCCGGAAGAGCAAATTATGGTCTAGTTAGCTTGTCTCCAATGCGCAGTGTACCATACTCTAAATGGGCCTGGGGATCGGCCTGCTGTAACAATCAATGGCATCTTGGCGGTAACAGCAATACCAATGCAGCTACGCATTTTCTGGGAACTACCAACAACCAGACTTTAAACTTTCGGGTGAATGGAGTGAAGTCCGGTCAGATCGATCATATTTTATTCAACTCCTTTTATGGATCTGAATCCGGTAAAAATAATCATACCGGAAAATGGAATTCGGGTTTTGGAAATCAAACGTTGCGCGATCTTACAACCGGTCACGACAATACAGCCATAGGCGACGAAGTGTTAACGTTTAACCGCACCGGAAGTCAGAATACTGCCGTAGGTGAAGGCGCCATGTTCAAAAACCAAAGCGGCGACAACAATACGGCAAGCGGCTATACCGCTTTGCTCAATAATCAATCCGGGCATTCGAATGTGGCCAATGGAGTTGCAGCCCTTTACTCCAATCCGTTTTTGAGTTACCTCGTTGCCGTTGGTGATTCTGCATTATACAATACAGGTTTAGGATTTAATGCTGCCACACCAAAAGGCAGTGGTATTGATAATACGGCTTTGGGATCCAAGTCGCTCCTTTTAAATATTGGTGGTGCATCCAATACCGGAGCTGGATTTCATTCTCTGCTCAACAATACAAGCGGAAACGGAAATACCGGTATTGGTAGAAAAGCGTTGTTTGCCAACAAAACCGGAAACGACAATACCGGTCTCGGACATTCAGCCAACGTGGCCTCCGATACCTTAAACAATGCAACTGCTCTTGGTGCCAATGCCTATGTAGGTGCAAGCAACAGCATGGTGCTCGGAAGTATCAGCGGTGTGAACAGTGCCACTGCATCAACCAATGTTGGTATTGGAACAACCATGCCTCAGGAACGTTTGCACATTGTCGGAAAAATTAAAATAGTAGACGGAACCGAAGGACTCAATAAAGTATTAACCTCTGATGCAAACGGAGTAGCATCGTGGGCAAACGCCGCAGCTATGGCCAACGACAGCGACAACTGGAATCTGAATGGAAATGTAATTGTTGACAGTAATTTTCTGGGAACGATCAACAACAAAGCTTTAAACTTTAAAGTAAACAATACCAACTCAGGCACCATTAATCCAACATCGCATGCCACATTTTTAGGGATTGAATCGGGAATAGCCAATACAACCGGTGGAGGAAATTCTGCCTTTGGAAGCAATTCACTAAAAGCGAATACTACCGGTCACATGAATACAGCTCTTGGTCAATACGCTTTGTTTAGCAATACTACATCGAACGGAAATTTAGCAGCCGGACAGGGAGCGATGTATCAAAATACAACCGGTGCATTCAATGCCGGTATTGGTCAGAATGCGTTGTTCAACAATACAACCGGAAGCTTAAATTCAGCTTTGGGTTCAGGTGCTGATGTGTCGACCGGAGCGTTAAATTATTCAACTGCAATTGGAGCACGTGCCTATGTTACGCAAAGCAATAGTTTGGTTCTTGGTTCCATCAACGGGATCAATGGTGCACTGGCCAGTACCAATGTTGGTATTGGTAATACAGCGCCAACCGCGCGTTTGCATGTAACCGGTCAGGTGCGCATCGCCGATGGTACCGAAGGTGCAGGCAAGGTACTTACCTCCGATGCCAATGGTTTAGCCATGTGGGCTAATGCATCCGGAACAGCAAACGACAGCGACGACTGGACTCTGAATGGAAATACGGTTGTAGACAGCAATTTCATCGGAACCATCAACAACAAAGCGTTGAATTTTAAAGTCAATAACACAAATTCAGGAACCATCAATCCTACTTCACATGCTACCTTTTTAGGATATGAGTCGGGTATTGCCAATACAACCGGTGGAGGAAATTCAGCCTTCGGAAGCAATGCGTTGAAAGCAAATACAACCGGACACATGAATACTGCACTTGGTCAGTATGCCTTGTTCAGCAGTACCACATCAAACGGAAATTTAGCCGCCGGACAAGGATCCATGTATCAGAATACAACCGGTGCTTACAATGCAGGTATTGGTCAGAATGCATTGTTTAACAATACCACCGGAAGTTTTAATTCGGCGTTTGGTTCAGGTGCCGATGTTTCTACCGGTGCATTGAGTAATGCAACAGCAGTGGGCGCACGAGCGTATGTTACGCAAAGCAATAGTTTGATTTTGGGTGCCATCAATGGCATCAATGGCTCACTGGCCAGCACCAATGTTGGAATTGGAAACAATGCTCCAACTGCGCGTTTGCATATTACCGGACAAATCAGAATTGCAGATGGTACAGAAGGTGCAGGCAAAGTGTTGACTTCGGATGCAAATGGTTTAGCCATCTGGGCCAATGCAGGTAGTGCCATGGGTCCCGATAGCAGCAACTGGAAACTGAACGGCAACCATGTTGTCGACAGTAATTTTATCGGAACGCTCAACAACAAATCTTTAAAATTCAGAGTGAACAATATATTCTCGGGAATTATTGATCCCACCCTGGAAAATACATTTCTGGGTTATACTTCAGGCAATGCTACCATGACCGGAAATCAGAATGCTGCATTCGGAACCTTTGCTCTGAGTTTAAACACGACCGGAACAGGCAATACCGCGAGCGGACGTTCGGCTTTACGCAACAATACGACCGGTGTTGGAAATACAGGAACAGGTGCTTCTTCGCTCACACAAAATACCATTGGTAATGCCAATACCGCTTTTGGAAATCAATCGTTACGTACCAACTCAACCGGAAACAACAATACTGCAGTTGGTTATTCGGCATTGGTAAACAGCAACGGAAGCGAAAACACTGCCACAGGGATCAATGCCTTGCAAGCCAATACCACCGGTAGTTCAAATACTGCTCAAGGTGCGTCGGCAATGATTTTGAATACCACCGGAAGTATGAACACAGCTTTGGGTGAAGGTGCATTATTATCGAATACAGTGGGAACATCAAACACCGCTGTAGGAAGAAATGCCAATGTTGCTTCCAATAATTTAACCAATGCAACCGCCTTAGGTGCCGGTGCAACTGTATGTGCTTCCAATACCATGCTCTTTGGAAATACAGCCGTAACCGGATGGGGATTTGGAACCTGCGCAGGAAGCAATGCCATAACTGTGGGTACCAATTCGGGCAATGGGAATGGAGCCAGTTTAACATTAGGCGGAACATGGACTTCTACTTCCGACAGTACCAAGAAATACAATATTCACAAATTGCAATACGGATTAGCTGAAGTGATGAAACTGAAACCGGTGGCGTACATGTTTAAAGGAACCACCACTCCTGATATCGGATTCCTGGCTCAGGAAGTAAAACAGATTATTCCGGAAGTGGTTTATGGCAATGAAGGAAACATGACGATGTCGTATGCCCAACTCACTGCCGTATTGACTAACGCCATGCAGGAACAACAAGCACTGATTGAAAAATTACTGCTTGAAAATGCAGCCGCAAAAGCAGAGATTGCAACATTGCGCAGCGATATCAGCCAGATCAAACAATTCTTAAACCTGAGTACGGTAAACGCATCCAAATAAAACTCAATTCATTTTCTTATTGAACAAAAGCCACGGGATTTTTCGTGGCTTTTGCTTGTATGGATGTTGAACTGCGTTGCAGTTGCGGGATGATTGTTGTGTGTGACTGTAATGCCCTCCTCCGCTAAAGCTAAGGCGAGGCGAGGCATTCTTAATTTTTAATTCTTAATTTTTCATTTCAGGATACAATCCCGACCCCACAATATACGTTACACCCTCATGCTCCACTTTGCGTACAAAAGTTTGTTTGAGTGCCGGTGTATTATCGCCCGGAGTATACCAGTAATGTTCGAGCCAGGCTGAACCCTTTTTCATGGCTGCTTCATTTTGCAAACGGATAACAGGTTTACCCTTCAGGTCCTTTAAATCGATCAGGTTTCTTCCTTCTAAATTCGGATGCACTCCATTCACAAGTTCTACTCCTTCCGGACTTTGCACAAAAATGTAAGTAGACATAAACAGGAAAGGACCGCTTTTATCGCGCAGAATTGGAAATGCTTTCTTACCCTCTTTTGCAATTAAATCAGCTGCTCGATTTACCAGATCCTCAATAAAAGCCTTGTCCATTTGCATATGGTAAATTCCACATCCTATCAGGTATTGCTTTCCATCCGGAAATGTTACCCGTTTTACAAAAGTGGATTTCCAGGCCGGAAACATTTGTCCCGGCTCGGGATACATATAATGCGCCCAACCTTCGCCCGATGCACTTGCACCGGCTTCCAGAAAAAGTTTGCCAATCGGACGGTTCAATACATCGCGCAAATCGCTTACATTTTTTCCCTCGCTTTTGGGATCTGCTGCATGAAATTTTCGCACCCCATCAAGGGTCCACACAAAAAAGTAAGTATCGTCTTTAAACCAGCGCGATCCTTTCATGCGGAATTCCGGGAAAGCCTGTTCGCCTGATTTACTAAAAACATCAGCCGCTTCCCTGACCAGTGCCATCAGTTCAGGTGCTTTCATTTTCGGGGCAGTGGCTTCGGCTTTGGGAGCATCCGACAAATACACACCGCATCCTACCAGCACCGTTTTATTTCCCAATTTTGCTCCACTCACATAGGTAGATTTTTGTGTAGACACACTTTCGCCTGGCTTCGGCCACATATAATCTACCCAACCTGATCCCAGAGTCCGCATTACACTGAACATTTCCTGCACCAGCATTTTTCCTTCTGTGTCTTTTACATCCATTACGTTTCGTCCTTCCAGATTGGGGAAGCCCGGGTTCACGAGTTCCGTTCCATCTTCATCGATCACAAAAACATAAGTATCCTTCACCCTGAAGGGGCCTTTCATATCGTGCAACAAGTCGAATGCATCTTTCTTCAGGGTTTCGATTTGCCCTACCGCGTCCCGTACCATTTCAATCACAAATTCGGGTTCCATGCGATCGTTGTACATACCGCTTCCTACCACATACCGTTTGCCTTTCGGCGTAATGGCAACCCGCACAAAACTGCTCTTCCATCGTGGCATCAAACCGCCGGGTTCAGGCCATTGGTAATGGTACCAGCCTTCCGGTTTATAGGGCATAACCGTTACCGCCCGGAGCAAACCACGGATTATGTATTTACCGTTTACATCTTTCAATTCCAGTTGATTTTTGCCTTCCAGTTCTGCATCGGGATGCACCACCATATTACCTTCCATATCCAGAATGAAAATATACGTTTCTCCCTGACGCCAGCGACTGCCTTTTTCCCGAAAAGCGGCGAAAGCTTCCTCCCCTTTTTCACGAATCATTTTATCGGCATCCATGACCAATGCCATGAGTTGGACCGTTGAATCGGAAAACCCGACATGCGTTGGCGCGCTCGAAATTTGCATTTCCTTAAGCTGCATATTTGCATCAGGACCTTGAGCAAATGCTGTAGTATAATACAGCAAAAATGAAAACACGACGTTGATACTCTTTTTCATAATTGAAATGACTTTACGCGAAATCCTTCAAATAACCGCATCCTCCAAATGATTACGGTTCATACTGTTAACAGTGAAATATAAAGATACAAGTTACCTGCATGCAAAAAACCAAACTATGACCAATCTCATTGCTGCTCCTGACGAATCCGTTGATTCTGTACACGTTACAATATAGGTGAAACCCTAGCTTTGTGCTGAAAATTCTCAGCAACAGCATTAACCCTTATACATTTTCAATCATGAAAATCAACAAGAGCTATTACAAAGTTTACCATTGGATTGAAAACATCTTTCGCACACTATTTTTATTCGCACTGGCTTTGATCCATTTCCAATGTAACAATGTGCAGGATCTGAATACCGTTTCTCAGGTCGACCTGAATAAATACGTGGGCAAATGGTATGAAATTGCAGCCTTTCCACAATCCTTTCAAAAGGATTGTTATTGTTCAACTGCTGAATACACCTTAAGCAGCAATAAAGAATATGTGGAGATAGAAAACAGTTGCAACAAAGACAGCATTCAGGGCAAACAAGTTACCATCAAAGGAAAAGCATTCGTAGAAAAGAATTCGGGCAATGCCCGTTTGCAGGTACAGTTCTTCTGGCCTTTCAGGGGCAAATACTGGATCATCGATCTTGCTGATGACTATTCGTATGCGGTAATCGGACATCCCAACCGCGATTATTTGTGGATTTTATCCCGAACACCGGCCATGGCTGAACCGCTCTATCAGGAAATTTTAAACCGGGTACAAACGCAGGGATTTGATATCCGTAAAATAAAGAAAACCGTTCAGGTACTTTAATCCACGCTTCATTTTTGCCAGGCGGTTTGATTATCTTTACCCGCTATAATTCTTTTTTATGGATGAAGTGTATATAAATGATAAAACCTGGAATGCGGAACAATTGCTGACAGAGCCTTTACTTACGGGCGAATACGAAGACTGCACCTTTAACGGTTGCGATTTTTCACAAACCGACTTATCGCATTGCAAATTCATCCAGTGTCGTTTCGAAGCCTGCAACCTGAGCATGACACGGATTTTAAAAACTACTTTTCGCGATGTGCAATTCATCGATTGTAAGATGCTCGGACTTCTGTTCTATACCTGTAATCCCCTCGGGTTAACCTTTTCGTTCAGGCAATGCAACCTGCAGCACGCATCGTTTTATCAAACCAAAATTCGCAAAACACGCTTTGAACATTGCCGCATGCATGAAGTAGATTTTACACAATGCGATTTAACGGAATCGGTATTTCATGATTGTGAATTGGACGGGGCAAAATTTGAAAATACCATTCTGGAAAAAACCGACATGCGCGGTGCGTATAATTTTTCTATTCATCCCGAAATGAATCGCATACGTAAAGCGCGTTTCTCAAACGCCAGCATCAACGGGCTGTTGCAGGGGTATGATATTATTATTGAATGAGTTTTGCCTTGCAAGCCTCCGTTCACGCGTACATTAGTACGTGTGCCTGTAATTTGAAAATCGTATAAAGACAAGAAATTGGCGGGCGATGTTTACCATCGTGTTTGCATAAGATACAAAAGTATTAGTCCAAAGTGATGTTCAACCGCGTTGCGGTTGGGGCATTGTGGTCGCGTGCGGGTTATTGAGGTGGAACCGCGTTGCGGTTGAGGGTGTGTTGTCGTGTATGGGTTATGCTTGCCTTTGGTATAAAGTAGTCGTGAGACGAGGATGTTCAACCGCGTTGCGGTTGGGGGGATTGTGGTCGCGTACGGGTTATTGAGGTAGAACCGCGTTGCGGTTGTGTTGTCGCTTAAGGGTAATGCCCGCCGCCGCTGCGCTATGGCGGGCAACGCATTTTTCCCACCTTCGCCAAAGGCTACGGCGAGGCGATGCATTCTTCATTTTTAATTTTTCATTCTTAACTCTTCATTTATTGTTGCGTGAAGAGTCATAAAATAATCCGGAAATCTATCTCTAAATTAGCGATCTCTTTATGAATATAGTACTTGCTGTTTAGGATAAAGCGCGAGGGATTGAGCGGCATGTTTGAGCTCTTCCATAAAGTATGCGCCAGCAATACTTTATGGAAAGCGAGTAGCGAAAGCCCGACCCCTGAAGTATGCGCGAGTGGGATTTCACTATTTAAGAAACATCTCGTGCGCTTAACTTCAGGGGACGCGCCCAAAAAAAATTAGCATGAACAATGGACTCAGCGCATACGAGGCCGAAAAGCAACTAAAAAAATTCGGATACAACGAACTTCCTTCAGGCAAACCCAAAAGTATCGGACGCATCGCCCTTGAAGTGATGAAAGAACCGATGTTTTTATTGCTTATCAGTTGTGGTGGGTTGTATATGTTACTGACCGATTACCGCGAAGGCATCATCTTATTATCGAGTACGCTGCTGATTATTTACATCACCTTTTACCAATACCGCAAAACCGAAAAAGCATTGGATGCTTTGCGCAGCATGGCTTCTCCGAGGGCAACAGTTATCCGCGATGGAATAGAAACCGTAATCCCCGGAAGAGAAGTGGTTACGGGTGATCTGTTGTTACTGAATGAAGGCAATCGTATTCCGGCCGACGCGCGTATTCTTGATTCCATCAACCTGTGGGTAGATGAATCGTTACTCACCGGTGAGTCGTTGCCGGTTTTGAAATCCGTTCAAGAAGATCCTGCACATGAATTGTGTCAGGCCAATAGCGGTACCCTGATTGTTCAGGGCAAAGGAACGGCTGAGGTATTGGCCACCGGAACGCAAACCCGTTTTGGGAAAATCGGAAAGGTGCTCGAGAGCATCGAACAGGATCAAACGCATTTGCATCAGGAAATGAAGAAACTGATTCGTACGTTGTTCGGAATTGGATTTATTATTTGCCTGGGTGTGGTGGTGGCATTTTACCTCACTCGCGGAAATTTTATTGCCTCGTTGCTCAATGGTTTGGCTTCGGCCATTGCTATTTTACCCGAAGAGTTCCCTGTGGTGCTTACCGTTTTTCTGGCTTTGGGTGCATGGCGATTGTCGCGGAAAAATGTATTGACCCGAAAACCATCCGCCATCGAATCCCTGGGTTCGGCTACGGTTTTATGCAACGATAAAACCGGAACCATTACACAAAACAAAATGGAAATTGTTGCCTTGTACAATGGCAAAGAACTTTTTCCGAAACATCATTTCTCGGTTAACAAAGAACATCTGACCGATCTGACCACAGCCGCCTGGCGCGCATCACAACGCAATCCGATCGACCCTATGGAAATGGCGATTGATGCGGCTTATTTTGAATTGCATCAAACCACGGATGTAGACTACACACTTATTAAAGAGTATCCGTTGAGTCGTGAACTGTTTGCCATGACGCGTGTAGCCGAAGGCACAAACGGTGAAACAAACAGCGTTTCAGCCAAAGGCGCTCCCGAAGCTATTTTTAAACTTTGTAAGTTGGATGAAGCCACTATACAAAAACACCTGCTCATTGTACATGCATTAGCAGAACAAGGTTACCGCGTGATTGCCGTTGCCGGAGCACCGATGGATCATGATACCTTACCCGAAACACAACATGGTTTTGCATTTACTTTTCTTGGATTGATCGGGTTGGAAGATCCTATTCGGCCGGAAGTACCCCGTGCTGTGCAGGAATGTCACGAGGCCGGAATCAAAGTGATTATGATCACGGGCGACTATCCGGCTACCGCCCGCAGCATTGCCAGACAAATCGGAATTGACCCGGATGCTGAAGTTATTACCGGCGATGCATTGAACAAGATGAGTGATGATGAACTGAAACAAAAAATAAACCGGATCTCCATTTTTGCCCGCGTAGTACCCGAACAAAAATTACGCATCGTGCAAGCGCTCAAAGCCAACAACGAAATTGTAGCCATGACCGGCGACGGTGTAAACGATGCTCCCGCATTGAAGGCTGCACATATCGGCATTGCCATGGGAAACAAGGGAACAGATGTGGCACGCGAGGCAGCATCATTGGTCTTACTCGACGATAATTTTGCTTCGATCGTTTCAGCTATTCGTCTGGGTCGACGCATATTCGACAACCTGCAAAAAGCCATGTCGTATATTCTGGCAATTCATATTCCCATTATCGGGTTGGCCCTGCTGCCGGCTTTCATGCCCGCATTGCCTTTGTTGTTATTGCCCCTGCATATTGTATTTATGGAACTGATTATTGATCCGGTTTGTTCCATTGCCTTTGAGTCGGAACAGGAAGAAAAAGGCGTGATGCAACGACCACCGCGCAATCAGGCAGAACCCTTTTTCGGAAGAAAAAAAATAAGCTGGAGCGTGATGCAGGGTTTGTTATTGTTTATTATGGTGATTGGTGTTTACGGTGTAACAAAAAGTGAGGGCCATACCGAAGCAGAAATCCGCGCCATTGTTTTTTCGGCACTCATCATCGGTAATATTTTTCTGATCCTGAATAACCTGTCTAGTACACGCAGTGTGCTATCGGTGATACTCGAAAAGAATATTGCTGCCGCAGGTATTCTCAGTGTAGCGATGATTCTGCTGATCCTGATTACCACCGTTCCATACCTGCAAAGCATTTTTAGTTTTCAGTTTCCCGGAATTGAGCATTTTCTGATAGCGATTGCCGGAGCTCTGCTGTTGCTGGTGGTGTTGGAAGGTATAAAGTATTTCAGGTGGGTTACTGGAAAGAAGTTGCGGAGAGGGTGAGTCCCCCTTCGCTAAAGCTATGGCGGACAAGCATTTTTCCCGCCTTCGCCAAAGGCTACGGCGAGGCGATGCATTTTTCATTCTTAATTTTTCATTCCTTCATTTTCTCTATCTCAATCCGCATACTCCGCAGCATATCCATGATGCTGGATAAATTGAGTTCTTCTTCTTTTTTGTCGGAGAGGTTGAGGGTGCATACAAACTGCCACAACTCCAGCACATCGGAAGCGGCTACGGTATAGGGTGCGTAATTTTTGTTGTCGGAATGCAATTCGATGCGGTTGCCTTTGCGATGCACGCGTTTGTACACGATGCCTTCGTCTTTGGTGACCAATATATACGTGTTACCGTTTACCAGATCGTTCAGCGACTCCACGAATTTTCCGATTACAAAACTGCCTTCTTTTACCGGAGGCATCGAATCGCCGCGTACAGGAAACGCGCGGTGCTTGCCCACCACCCGGAAAGGCAGGTTCATGAGCGGGAGTTTTTCCATGTACTCAGGATCGGCATACCCGTTTAAGTATCCGGCCGAAGCTTTGGCGGTAACCACTTCAATGCGGTCGTTATTGTCTTTATCTACCACAATGGGAAACAGGATGCGGTTTTGTCCCACCTTGATCAATGCATCGCGGTCGACCGTAGTGAGGTTGCATTTAACCAGCGCATCAATAGCCACATGAAACAGGTTCGACAACAGGATGAGAATTTCTACCGGAGGATCGCAACGTCCTTCTTCGTACGAACCCACCCGCGCACGGGTAATATTAAGGCGGTCGGCGAGCTGCTCCTGCGTCCATCCATGCAGCGAACGCAAGTGCCTGATATTAATCGCTATTTTGTGCATGCTAAAATTATTAGTACAATGATACTATAATTATTGGTAATTTTAAAATCTGATTTTTGATGGGATGGAGCGGCAAATTGTACATATCGACCTGGATTCTTTTTTTGTTTCGGTAGAACGGCTCATCAACCCCAAACTAACGGGTAAGCCGGTACTGGTTGGGGGTATGAGCGATCGCGGGGTGGTGGCTTCGTGCAGTTACGAGGCGCGGAGTTTCGGCATTCATTCGGCCATGCCCATGAAGATGGCACGGCAATTATGTCCGGAAGCGATTGTGGTACGAGGCGATACCGAACAGTACAGCAACTATTCCACTATCATCACCGAAATGATTGGCGAAGAAGTTCCGCTGTATGAGAAAACTTCGATCGACGAATTTTATATCGACCTCACCGGCATGGATCGTTTTTTTGGCAGCTATAAACTGGCCACCGAACTGCGTCAGAAAATTATGCGCGAAACGCATCTGCCTATTTCCTTCGCACTGTCGGCCAATAAAACCGTATCGAAAGTTGGAACGGGAGAAGCCAAACCCAACGGACAAAAAGAAATTCTTCCCGGCACCGAAAAGAAATTTCTGGCTCCCCTGCCCGTACGAAAAATTCCCATGGTGGGCGAAAAAACCACCGAACTCCTGCGCGGTATGGGCGTGATGTGGATTCATACCATACAGGATATGCCGCTGGAACTGATGCAACAGGTACTCGGCGAAAACGGCAGCCTCATCTGGAGAAAAGCCAACGGCATCGATAACTCACCCGTGATTCCTTACTCGGAACGTAAGTCCATTTCTACCGAACGCACTTTTGAAAAAGACAGTACCGATATCCGGAACCTGAAAAACTTATTGCTCGGCATGGTCGAAAAACTTACGTATCAATTGCGCTCCGAACATAAACTCACGGCCTGCGTAACGGTTAAAATCCGCTACTCCGATTTCAATACCTATACCATGCAATCGCGCATTCCGTACACCGCGCTCGATCATATACTGATTGCAAAAGTGATGGATCTCTTTGACAAACTCTACCAAAAACGCCTGCTCATACGCCTGATCGGAATCCGCTTCAGTCACCTGGTGGGAGGCGGACATCAATACGACCTCTTCGAACAGCGACCGGAACAAATTCATTTGTATGAAGCCATGGATAAAATCCGCAACCGCTATGGCAAAGATGCTGTGAAACGCGCTGCCGGTTCTGCATACCGCCGCGAAGAGTTTAACCCCTTTAATGGAATAAAAAAATGAATGCCCATAACTCCCGCGAAGGCCTGAAGGCACATCGCCATGGCCTAACCAGAAGTTGAATCCAAAAACTAAGGCTTCCACGGACCCAACATAATTATATCATCCGCCGAAGCCTTGGCGTAGGTGGGCATAATTACGAAGTACATATTACGAGGTACGAAGTAGCTAACCAGAGAACCTTTACTCAATAACTAAAATGTCTCTACGCAGAAAACACAATTACACATTTACATAATTACGAAGTACATATTACGAGGTACGAAGTAGCTAACCAGAGAACCTTTACTCAATAACTAAAATGTTTCTATGAAGAAAACATAATTACACATTTACATAATTACGAAGTACATATTACGAAGCACGAAGTAGCTAACCAGAGAACCTTTACTCAATAACTAAAATGTTTCTATGAAGAAAACATAATTACACATTTACATAATTACGAAGTACATATTACGAAGTACGAAGTAGCTAACCAGAGAACCTTTCCCTAATAACTAATAACCCATTAACCATTAACCATTAACCATTAACGATTAACCACTCCCCCCATGCTCCTCAACTGCCATACCTACTATAGTTTCTGTTACGGTGTATTGCCCGTAAAAGATCTGCTGGCAGAATTGCAACGCAACGGATACGATGCTTTTGTATTGAGCGATATCAACAATACATCGGCTTGTCTGGATACGATACGTCTGGCTCCTGAGTATGGACTGCGTCCTGTTGTGGGAATTGATTTCCGCAATGGTGTTGCGCAAACATATATCGGCATTGCACGCAACAATACCGGGTTTCGCGAACTCAACGAACACCTTTCTACCCACCTGCATCAGACAATTCCGTTTGAAGCAGAAGCACCTGAATTTCATCATGCCTATATTGTGTATCCGCTTGCA
>JBAYIE010000014.1:0-95000 GCA_041665785.1 Bacteroidia bacterium
ATGGTTAGAGCGTAGGATTCATATCCGCCGGTTGGCGGACGGCAGTTTCAAATCTGCATAAAATTTGAATATGGCGGGGTAGCTCAGATGGTTAGAGCGTAGGATTCATAACCCTAAGGTCGGCAGTTCGATTCTGCTCCCCGCTACAGTGAAGCAGAGAAGGCCGAAATGAAAGTTTCGGTTTTTTTGTTTATATCCCGGCCTTCACGCTTCACTGTTGCCGGGAAGCGTGACGAGCGCAGTGAGTCTCTGCTTTCTGGCTATTCTCCAATTAATAGTTTTGTTGTTTATTTTTAATTAATCACTGCTTAACGCGATGCTGAAGCAGAGAAGGCCGAAATGAAAGTTTCGGCTTTTTTGTTTATCTCCCGGCCTTCACGCTTCACTGTTGCCGGGAAGCGTGATGCTTTAATTTGTTGAACCTGCACGTCGTTTCGGTTGATCTGGTAAGAATATTTATCGAATACGATTTCAGAGATTTTGATCATTAGTGCTTTAGCAGGATTAAATAACCTGTGTTTGAGAAGATGATTTGTAAAAATATTGAAGATGACATTGTCGTATTACGCTGAAAAACAGGCCCCACTTGTTTCTATAGCAAATGGTAGGGGTTCAACTTGTGTAAAACAAATAGTCAAAAAGGTGTCAGTTCCGTAGAAAATGAAGTAATTTAGCTATTTGAATGAGTAAGCAAAAATGACCAAAACGATCATTATATCGAACCGGCTCCCCATTACCGTGAAGTATGAACAGGAAAGATTTTCTTTTCAAAAAAGTGCAGGTGGCCTGGCTTCCGGTTTGTCTTCTATAGCAGCCGAAGGCGAAAGCATTTGGATAGGTTGGCCGGGTAATTCCTTTGAAGATGATATACAAGAGGTTGTGAAGCAACAACTCAAAGGAAAACAAATGATTCCGGTTTTCCTGAGTGAGCGTGAAGTAAAGGATTTCTACGAAGGATTCAGTAATTCAGTGATCTGGCCAAACTTTCATTATTTTAATGAACATATCCGGATCGAGCAGGAGTATTGGGAAGCATATGAACAAGTGAATCAGAAATTTTGTGAGGCGTTGAAAGAAATTTACGAACCTGGCGACCTTATCTGGATTCACGATTATCATTTAATGCTCTTGCCGGGCATGATCAGACGAGAGATTCAGGATATAGAGATAGGATTTTTTCTGCATATCCCGTTTCCTTCATTTGAGTTGTTCAGGGTCATTCCCTGGCGCGAACAAATTCTGGAGGGAATATTGGGAGCCGACCTGATTGGATTCCAAACCTACGATGACGTCGGGCATTTTGCCGATTGTGTGAGAAGGCTGATCGGAAAAGATGCCGTGATGGGTGAGATTAAACACGATAACCGGATTACCATGTTGGATGCTTTTCCAATTGGTATCGATTACAGCAGATACGAGAAAAGCCCGGATCAAAAAACAGTAAAAACGGAAATTGAAAAATTAAAAAGTACATTCTCTGATATCCGGTTGATTTTATCCGTTGATCGCCTTGACTACAGCAAGGGCATTCGTGAACGGCTCAGAACCCTGGATCTTTTTTTAGAGAAATATCCTGAGTACAGGGAGAAGGTGAGCCTGCTTATTGTGATGGTGCCTTCGCGGGATCAGGTACTTCAATATCAAAACCTGAAAGAAGAGATTGATGAGTTAGTGGGTAAAATCAATGGAAAATACGGAGTACTTGGATGGCATCCTGTACATTATCTATATAAACAACAACCATTCAAATCCCTCAGTGCGCTGTATGCCATCAGCGATGTGGCCATGGTTACACCCCTGAGAGACGGGATGAACCTTGTATGCAAAGAATATGTTGCTAGCAGACAAGATCAAACAGGAGTGTTGATTTTGAGTGAACGGGCCGGTGCAGCGCGCACACTTACAGATGCCATACGGGTGAATCCGGACAATATCTATCAGATGGCTGATGCCTTGCACGAGGCACTATCCATGCCTTTGACCGAACAAAGAGCCAGAATTGCGCGGATGCAACTGCATCTCAAGAAGTATGATATTTTCCATTGGGCAGCTTCATTTATTGAAAGATTGAAGCAGGTGAAATCAAAACATCTGGAATCGGCTAATCCCAAACAATTGCATGAACAGGCCTTGCCTGCCTATCAACAGGCGAACAAGAGATTGTTGTTGCTCGATTACGATGGAACCCTGGTGGGATTTAAAGCCAATCCGGCCGATGCGGTATCGGATAGTGAATTGCACAATCTGATTGAACCCTTGCTGGATGGAACCAAAAACGCATTGTTTATTGTAACAGGAAGAGACAGACGTATCATCGACGAATGGTTTCCGGATCACCGGGTAAATATTATTGCGGAACACGGAATCTGGATCAGGGAACATGGTGAATGGAGAAAATTGTTTGATCCCGACGCTGATTGGAAAGAGCATATTCTGCCAATTCTTGAATTGTATCTGGACCGGACCCCGGGTTCAATTCTGGAACAAAAAGAACATAGCTATGCGTGGCATTACAGGAAGACAAACGAATTGGGAGAATTAAGAGCAAGAGAACTGACCACCACCCTGAATTATTTTACCCATAATATGAATGTGCAGATACTTCAGGGCAATAAAGTAATCGAAGTAAAAAGCTCATTAATCAACAAAGGGTTGACGGTTAAATCACTTTTTCTGGAGCGAAACTGGGATTTTATTTTGTCTATCGGCGACGATACCACAGACGAAGATATGTTCAGGGTTCTTCCAGCCGATGCCTTTACGGTTAAAGTGGGCGATTCCCAAACGGATGCCCGCTTTAAGATCCATTCCTGGAGAGAAGTACGTTCCTTTCTGAAAAAGATGCACGAACCCAGTCAATCTACTGCATAACCGGGTTTACTGTGTACGATGCCAATAAGGAATATCTGATTAGATAACAATATAGGCTCAAATAATTTCACAGAAAGTAGGGTTTATCCAGTTTGGTTGCTATTCTGTATGCGGCATTCATCAAACCCACATGGCTGTATGTTTGCGGGAAATTTCCCCATTGACTTCCACTTTCTACTTCAACATCTTCGCTGAGCAATCCCAGGTGGTTGGAATAGGTGAGTAAATGTTCGAAATACCGGATTGCTTTATCCATTTCTCCCACACAAACCAGTGCCTCAACATACCAGAATGCGCAAATCATAAAGGTAGTATGTGGTTTTCCGAAATCATCCGCATGGCGATACCGGTAAAAAAGTCCGTTCCCCGCATGCAGATGTTCTTCCAGCGCTTTCAGGTGCTGCTTCGCCAGGGGAGATGCAGGATCGATGTATTGCATGGAGATTAATTGCAGGCAACTGGCATCCAGATTTTCGCTATCAATAGCTTGCCGGTAAACATTGTTTTCTTTGTCGAAGCATTTTTCCAACATACCTGAAGCTTGTTGAACCAGTTTAAGAGCGCGGATCTCCAGATCGCTGTTTTTATGAAAACGTGCAATCTTAACAGCAGCATTCGCACCGGCCCAATGAAACAGGAAAGTATATGCATGCAGTTGCTTCCGGTTGCGAAACTCCCATATACCCGCATCCGGTTCGTTCATGGTCTTCTCAATCATATTCACCAGTCTGAAAACTACTTCCATATTCAGGTTGAATTTGTAGGAAGTAATTAACCGTTCATCGATGTACAATGGAAGTAAGGTGGTAAGCAACTGACCATATACATCGTTCTGGATATGGGTATAAGCACCATTCCCAAAATGAACCGGTGTATTGCCCAGATAACCGGAAAGAGGAAGCTCGATCTCTTTAAGTTCGGACTCACCGGATACTCCATACAATGGCTGAATCCGGCCTTCTTCTTTCAGAATAATGTTTTGGATATACCTGAAGTACTTTTCCAGTTCTTCAAAGTGCCCAATGCTGTTAAATGCTTTCAGCGTATAATAAGAATCCCTCATCCAGCAATACCGGTAATCCCAGTTTCTGCCTGAACCATGATGCTCGGGTAAACTGCTGGAACCTGATGCAATGATTCCTCCCGTATCTTCATACTGATGTAATTTCAGCACCAATGCAGACCGAATGATTTGTTCCTGAAAATAGTTGGAAATGGAGGTTGTTTTTACCCATTGCTGCCAATAGCGGATGGTTTTATCCAGAAAATCTTCTGCTGTTGATTCAAGCGCTGCCTCCAATGGAATGCCATAGGTAAAGGCAAGGTATTTGGTTTCTGTGAGAATGAACTCAGCTTCGTTAATGATATAATTAAGCGGGATATTGCTGGTGAGTCGTATCTGCTGGCCAATGTTCATATAACGAATATGATTACTGCCCATCACAATATCCGGCTTGATCTGTCCTGTGTTTCCCACCGGCCGGCATATGATTTTTACGAACGGGCTTCCACTGAGAAGTTCGAGTTTCCGAAAAAGCATAAGCGGACGAAAATGCCTGTCGTATTGACGAAAACGCGGGGCAAAATCGGTGACCCGGAATGATCCGTCGTTGCACTTAAATTCGGTACAAAGAACATTGGTATTGGGAATATAATATTGCCGGGTGGTGTAATCTGAATTGGGGATGATGGAAAATATTCCTCCTTTTTCCTGATCCAGCAATCCGCCAAAAATGAAGTCGCTATCGAATTTTGGCATGCACATCCATTGTACAGCGGCATCTGTATCTATATAGGCCATATAGGAGCAGTTGCCAACAATGCCCATATTATATTGATGTCTGGATTTTAAATTCTCCATTTTGTGAAATTGTGTTTAACCTCCATTATTTGAAACCCTGCAAATCTTGCTGGTTAAATTTAGTCAATTTTTTTGTAGCGCAACAACCATCTTTAAGTTGAATTAGTACCAGGATCTGGTTTATCAGATCACATGCTTTGATCTTTTAGAATTGGGATCCAAAGTACTCCCTCAGCTCGTTTAGTAAATAATGGATGGAGAGAATGTCATGCATTTAATTCAACCTATAAGCTTTAAAGAGATAATGGCTTATCAATCGTACAACTTTCTTATGCGTTACGTGACCATTATTGAGGTCATTTTCAAGAGGCTGTGAATAATTACGCACAAATAATTAACAATTGTTATCATTGAATACCTTAACTTGCGATTTAAATCAGTGAATCCCGGCATGAAAATAAAAACGATAGCTTCTGTTTTATTGGTGATAACTGCCCTTGGCATGACAGCACTTTTTAATGCAAATGGTTCATCCACAGGTATTAATGCAGCTGCATCACCCACTTATCCAACTTTTGGAGTAGAGATTCCGGGTTCATACGAAGTGCATGGCATTGATGTTTCCCGCCATCAGCTGGATATTAATTGGGAAGCGGTGAGCAAAATGCGCCACAATGAGATTGAACTTTCATTCGCCTTTATTAAAGCTTCAGAGGGTAGAACGGTTGTTGACAAATATTTTAAATCGAATTGGAAAAAGGCGAAAGACGCCGGAATGCTCCGCGGGGCTTACCATTTTTTCCGTCCCCATTTAACAGCCGATGAGCAGGCCTCTTTATTCTTTAAAATGGTTCCGAAACTGGAAGTCGGAGATTTGCCTCCGGTACTCGATATAGAAATGCGTGGAAGTTGCCCTCCGGCACGATTGAAAAGAAACCTCAAACGTTGGTTGGTTTTAACTGAACAGAAGTACGGAATGACTCCCATCATTTATACCAACTACGGTTTTTACAAGAATTACCTTACCGGAAAAGAATTTAAGAAATACCCGCTATGGATTGCTCATTATAAAACTGCAGATCTGAATGTAAAATTGAGTAACTGGCATTTTTGGCAACATTCGGATCGGGGCCGTGTTGATGGAATTCGAGGTACTGTTGATTTCAATGTATTCAAAGGTCAGCAGGATGAGATTCAGCAATTGTGTAAGAAATAATTTTTCAAATTGATATCAAAAAGAACCGCTGCATTTGCAGCGGTTTTTTTGTGTACCCTTTTTTGAACTCAGTTCAATACCAGATCAGATTCCAATAGTTCCTTTAACCCGAATGATTCATTGGGAGAATCGGTTGATTCTACTTCTCCAATCCGTGCGATGAAAAGATAGCTTCTTTCATTGAGATTTAACTCCATCAGCCGCGCAATTTCAACTTCGCCAATAACGTAATTATGTGTTTTACTCCGATAGGTTTCCTCTATATGTTTAACCTGGAGTAGATTCAAATCTTCCGCATCGTTAAAGCGGATATAAGCTTTAATCCGGGTATTGTTGCTGAATGTAAGCCCATGATCCTGTTTCAACTTTTTATATCCATACCGGTAATGATAGGTTAGCGCTGAAACATCCGACAATACAGCAGCTCCGGTGGGCAAACTCCCGGCACCTCTTCCAAAAAAGGTTTGATGATCCAGAAAAGTGGCATTTACCTGAACGGCATTGAATTCATTGTTGACCCGCGATAAACCGTCGCGCTCTGAAATCAGTTGCGGTAATACATAGGCATGAAGCGTGGATCCCGATTTGTATACCTGAGGAACCTGTTTGATGACATACCCGTTTTCGCGTGCATACAGCAAGTCGTTTACATGCAGGTGCTCAATCCCGATATTCAAAACCTGATCCGGCTTTACCACAATGCCAAAAGCATGCGCCATCAGAATGATCAGTTTGTATTTTGCATCGGTTGCTTGTATATCAAGTGCAGGATTTGTTTCTGCAAAACCCAGCTGCTGTGCTTCTTTTAAAACATCTTTAAATGTTCTGTTTTCTTCCATGGTTTTAGTAAGTATATAATTGGATGTTCCGTTAAAGATTCCGCGGATTGCATTCACCGTATCGTTGTCGTAATATTCTTCCAGTGAGCGGATGATAGGAATGGCACCGCATACAGCTCCTTCGTACAAGATGGGAATTCCGGTTGACTGTTGCAGTTCATACAGCTCATTAAAATGTTCGGCCATCATTTTTTTATTGGCTGTAACAACCGCTTTTCCGTTTAATAAAGCTGCTTTTACAATTGCGTATGCCTCATCTGCATCATCAATCAATTCCACCACAACCTGTATCAATGGGTCGTTCAGGATTTCCAGTTTATGGGTTGTAAACAAGGCAGGATCTGCATCCCGTTTTTTTCCCGGATTTTTGATACAGACTTTTGTGATTTCAGCTGGAATGCCTGAAGATTGTTGCAGCACATGGTATAAACCGTGTCCAACACAACCAAAGCCAAACAGTCCTATGTGTAATTTATTTTGCATGATGGATGAATTAAAAGGATGAATTACAATGTTGAACTTTTAACTGCTCTGCATCGTCTGTCACTAACCGGAGCGCTTGTTCCAGATCACGAATCAGGTCTTTCGCATCTTCCAACCCAACCGATAATCGGATCAATGAATCCTGAACGCCCGATGCTTTCCGGATCTCAGCAGGAATGGATTTGTGGGTCATTTGAGCCGGATGACAAATCAAACTCTTTACACCACCTAAACTTTCGGCCAGTTTAAACAGGCGGGTTGATGTGACCAGTTTCTCAGCTGCTTCCTGTGTATCCTTTTTCAAAGTGAAAGAAACGATTCCTCCAAATGCGGCTTGTTGTTTACAGGCAATAGCATGATTCACATGGGATGGTAAACCGGGGTAATGCACCACTTCCACGGCGTTTTGAGTGGTAAGGAATTGGGCTACCTGCAAGGCATTCGACGAGTGTTGATGCACTCTGAGCGTTAAGGTTTCAATGCCCCTGATCAGGAGCCAGGAGTCGAATGGGCCAAGGATTGCACCACTTGCATTCTGAATGAATTTTAGTTTTTCACTCAGGTCTTTGTTTCGGGTTATTACCAAACCGGCGATGAGATCGGAATGGCCTCCCAGGTATTTCGTTGCACTGTGAATGACAATGTCGGCACCAAGCGTAATGGGTTGTTGCAAAACGGGTGATGCAAACGTATTATCAACTACCAACAGCGAATTGTAGGTTTTTGCAATGGCGGACAAGGCACGTATGTCTGAAATTTTTAATGTAGGATTTGTGGGTGTTTCTACCCAGATCAACTTTGTGTTTTCGTTGATCAGGTTGATCACCGATTCCAGATTGCCGGTATCGGTATACGTCACTTTGATACCAAACTTTTCATAGATATGGGTAAACAGGCGAAATGATCCTCCGTAGATATCATCTACGGCAAGAATTTCATCTCCCTGTTTCAATAATTTCAATACGGCATCAATGGCAGCCAGACCGCTGGCAAAGGCAAATCCTGCGTCGCCTTCTTCCAGTTTTGCGGCGATCTGTTCGAGTACCTGACGTGTCGGATTGTTGGTGCGTGAATAGTCGAAACCCTGATGTACACCGGGTGCAGATTGTACATAGGTAGAAGTTTGATAAATGGGAACGCTGATAGCACCGGTCAGTTCGTCGACCGGAATCTGATGAATAATTTGTGTAGATGTTGGATATGTTGACATGATAATTTTTTTTAATGGGATTGTAAATTGGATTTTAACTGACAGCAATGCGGATAAGGTTTACCTGCTTTCATGGAAACAAATACGAACGTGGCCTCACAAATGGTTTCTATTTTTCCGAAATGATCTTCGCGGGATACATGTACCTGAATCTGGATGGATGTATTTCCCAAAGCAATGATGTGCGCGCGTAATTCAATGATATCGCCCAGCAAAGCCGGCGTGATAAAATCTACTTTATTCAGGCTTACGGTAACAGCACCATCACAGTCGGATGCGTACAAAAGTCGCCGTGTTGCTTTTAAAGCGGCACGATCCATTTCTGCCAGAATCTTACCGCCAAACAAGGTACCGGCATAGTTCAGATCTTCCGGAAAAACCAGAAAGGAGTGAGTAGTTGGGATTTCGTTTACATAATTGATAACAGGGTTTTCCATCTTATTTGTTGCATTGCTTTGAATGGTAAGAGCATACCTGACCCGTGCTCATATCGGGAATTTTAAAATTGGATTTTTTATCGACCGGCTGCTTCCTGCAGGCCTGCGTCAGTAGTTAATGGCATTGCTCGCGGGAGCAACGCATACGCATAGTCCACATGCACAGAGCATGTTTGCAGCAATGTTGTTTTGCTTTATCGGGTTGGACGTATATGCGTTTAGAAAGATTCAACTTTTCTTGTTTTTTTTTGAAAGGGGAAAGGGGAGAAAAAGCGTGCGGGTGACCTGAATATGGTCTGTTAATGGCACTGCATACACCACATATGCTTGCTTTGCATTCGCATCATTTTGATATGGGTGTTTTGTTGAATCATGAAATGCAAAGATGTGATGAAAGCATTCAGAAATGCAACAATTATTTTTTGATGACGAAAAAATTGCAGTCGATAAAACCTGTATTACCTGATCAGGCTTATGTTTCCGCTGGCTTCAAAAAAGGATAAACGTTTGTTGCGAAAACCGGAATAAGAGGCTAAATAATAATAAACACCTTCAGGCGAATCTTCGTTTGCTACTTTTCCATCCCATTTTTTTTGAATATCGTCGGATAGAAAAACCTCCTGCCCCCAACGATTGAAAATTTGAATCCGGTATTGAACAATGTCTGTACCGGTTGGATCGTATACATCATTTACCCCATCCTGATTGGGAGTAAAAGCATTCGGAAAATATAAACTCACCGGACAACGCCGGATCACCCGGGTTCCGTCTTCTCCCGAACATCCTCTGAAATCGCGCACCACTATAAAATATTGCCCAAGTGCACCCACTATGATCCATTGCGTTGTGTCGCCGGTGGGTGTCCATTTGTAAGTTTGAAATCCTTCTCCGGCATCCAGTTTTACCAGCTCATGTTCGGCATCACAAATGGTGTATTCATCTCCCAAAGAAGTCCACAAATCGGGATAATATTTTACCAGTATTTCATCCTGATTCCAGCATGCTCCATTTCTTACCTGCAACGCATAAGTTCCGGCTTCCTGCAACTGAATAAAGGAAGTTGTATCGCCGGTACTCCATTGATATGCTTCGGCGCCTGGTGGTCCATACAGTGTAAATGATACTCCGGCACAAAGCGTGGTATCCGGTCCAAGATTAACGGTTGGTTTTTGGCCGATTCGCACGGTATCTGCGATTTCGTTTTCAAATCCACAGGTATACCAAATCAGTCTTGTAATGTATGTTCCACCGGAGAGATAAGTATGCGATGGGTTTTTCAATTCGGAGCGGGTTCCATCACCCAAATCCCAGTAAAAAGAATCGGCTTCAACCGGAATATAAGCATCCAACATGGTGGGTTCTCCCAAACATTGGTTGGAGATCCGGATGACAGGAATTGAGTCGTCGGGCAGAGGGTATGTTGTGTAGGCATATTCCGGAAAATGTTCGGTAAAATAAAGTCCGAGTGTTGGTTGTCCGGGAGCCAGATCAATCGTTTGAAATTTAAAATTGCAGGCAATGCCATATTGGTCAGGAGATTCAATTACATTGAGTTTGGAAGTAACGGTTGAAGAAACAGCTGTAGCCTGGTATATTTTTCCATCCGGAGCTAGTTGAATATCTCCATTGTGACTCACATCCTGATGAATGATAACATAAGCAGCATTCGGATCGGGATCGCTCAGGTTGTATTGAAGCAACAAAGCCATGCCATCGTTGTTGTATATCCAGTTTACATAAAGGTATTTGTCGTTTGGACTAAAAGCCGGGTAAGCCACAATTTCGTAAGCCTGCATGGGATGAGACAGGATGCGGGTTCTGAAAGTAAGGGTGCCGCATTTGGGGTCGAAATCAAACAACTCGGTAACCGCCATTTGGTTAATGTCTTTATATGAATAGACGAGTTGTGTTCCTGTTGCATTCATCACCATTTTTCCGGAAATATAAAAGCCGGCCAGGCTTGATATCCCATCGGAATTGGAAACGATAGATGTTGCTTCGATACCTTTTTTTGTGATCCGGTAGGTTTTGAATGCATTGGTTCCTCTTTTATGGGTAATTAACCAATACCCTTGCCGGTGAGGCATGCTGCATACCAAGAATTCATTCTCTATCTGGGAATCGATCACATTTGCTTTGGACACCACATCTCCCAGGCCGTTTTGCAGATCCATATCTACCAGGGTGTAGTATATATTGCTTGATGTGGTACTGGTTGAAAATATATAATAACGGGTTTTGCTGCCCGGAACAGGAACGATGACTGTATGAGCACTCAACGTCTCTTCGTTGATATAAAAACCATTGGGCATTTGTTGATGTTGCCGGTTGTAAACATAAGCTCCACTTGTGTAAAACAACAACTGTCCTGTCGCGGGATCCGACCAGGTACAACTTCCAAACGGCGCATACATTTTAGAGGTATTCACCGGAATAACCTGCATAGAACCGGTAGAGAAATTCATGCCCAGAAAGGTTCCTAAAAACCAGTTATCACCTTCCTTTTGTGCAAAGGCGGAGGTGGTAATGAAGGACAAAAGAATGAACAGGCAGGGTTTCATTGATGGGTAGACCAAAATTAACGTAAAACAGTTGCAAAAATTATGGGCAAAACTTGTGGAAAAGTGAGATTCGATTTCCGTTGAAATGCTTAGATAACCTCGCGTTTTTGGTGTATTTTTACGCGTTCAATTGAGTATATAAACAATGTCAGAAAGTTCGATGGAAAACAAGCAAAATTACGGTGCCGATAATATACAGGTACTCGAGGGTTTAGAGGCAGTACGGAAGCGTCCTGCCATGTATATTGGAGATGTAAGCGCCCGGGGTTTACACCATCTGGTGTATGAGGTGGTAGATAATTCCATTGACGAGGCGTTGGCCGGTTATTGTAAAACAATACAGGTAACCATACATCCCAACAATGCCATTTCGGTTATGGATGATGGTCGTGGAATTCCAACCGGAATGCATACCAAAGAAAAGAAGTCGGCCCTCGAGGTGGTTATGACCGTATTGCATGCCGGAGGTAAATTTGATAAAGACACCTATAAAGTTTCAGGTGGTTTGCATGGAGTGGGTGTAAGTTGCGTAAATGCATTGTCTACCCTGATGCGTACCACCGTATACCGTGAAGGTAAAATCTGGCAACAGGAATACAGTTGTGGTAAACCCTTGTATGATGTAAAAGTGATTGGTGAAAGCGATAAACGGGGAACTTTACAGTATTTTGAACCAGATACCAGCATTTTTAATACCAACGATTATAAATTTGATACCCTTGCAGCCCGTATGCGTGAGCTGTCTTTCCTGAACCGTGGAATTACCATTTCGCTGAAAGATGAACGTCCGGATGAAAACGGCAACATGAAAGAAGAATCGTTTCACAGCGATGGAGGCTTGCGTGAATTTGTGAATTTCCTGGATGGTACGCGCGAAAAATTATTGCCGGAAGCCATTTATGTGGAGGGCGAACGCAACGGTGTTCCGGTGGAAGTAGCCATGATTTACAATACCGGTTACAGTGAGAATCTGCATTCGTATGTAAACAATATCAATACACACGAAGGAGGAACACATGTGGCTGGTTTCCGCAGAGCGTTGACACGTACATTGAAAGCCTATGCCGATAAAGAAGGATTGCTGAAGAATATCAAAGTTGAAATCAGTGGCGATGATTTTCGCGAAGGCTTGACCGGAGTTATTTCCGTAAAAGTACAGGAGCCTCAGTTTGAAGGGCAGACCAAAACCAAACTCGGTAACAGCGAAGTAACCGGAGCCGTGGATCAATGTGTGGGTGAAATGCTGAACAATTACCTCGAGGAAAACCCACGGGAAGCGAAACTCATTGTAGCCAAAGTGGTACTTGCCGCAACGGCTCGTGCAGCAGCACGCAAAGCCCGCGAAATGGTACAACGTAAAGGAGCTATGGGTGGAAGTGGTTTGCCGGGAAAACTGGCCGATTGCCAGGAGACCGATCCTGCACGTTGCGAATTATATCTGGTGGAAGGGGATTCGGCCGGTGGAACAGCCAAGCAGGGACGTAACCGCGCGTTTCAGGCGATTCTTCCGCTGAGGGGAAAAATTCTGAACGTTGAAAAAGCGCTCGAACATAAAATTTACGAAAACGAGGAAGTAAAAAACATCTTTACAGCATTGGGTGTAAGCATAGGAACTGCGGAAGATGGAAAGGCGCTCAATATTGAAAAACTTCGTTATCATAAACTTATTATCATGACGGATGCGGATGTTGACGGAAGCCATATCCGTACGCTGATTCTTACCTTGTTCTTCCGTTACATGAAGGAGTTGGTGGAATTTGGATACATTTATATTGCACAACCACCGTTATACCTCGTTAAAAAGGGTAAAGAAGAAGAATACTGCTGGACAGAACCACAGCGCGAAGAAGCGCAATTGCGCCTGGCCAAAGGAGGAAATGTAGATTCTGTAGGAGTACAGCGGTACAAAGGTTTGGGTGAAATGAACGCGGAACAATTGTGGAGTACCACCATGAATCCGGAAACACGTACTCTGAAACAAGTTACCCTCGAAAGTGCAGCCGAAGCCGATCGTATTTTCTCAATGTTGATGGGTGATGATGTACCACCTCGTCGCGAATTCATTGAAGCCAATGCGCGCTACGCCAAGATTGACGCATAAGCACAGATCTTATACAAATAAAAAAGTCCTGCTTGCAGGACTTTTTTTATGGAATGAGACTTTTATGCATGCAATGGCAATTCCTTCGGCAACGGAACGATGTATTCTCCTTCCAGCACAGGAACCAGATCCAGCGTGTCGGTTTGCATGCAATATGCCACATCATCGGTATGTGCATGCAGGGTTTTAAACCGCCGTGCATGCGACGACCGATTTACCAGATTCAATAAATTGCCTTGTGCCGAAGTGTATAAGGTAAGCGCAGCCAAGGCAGAATCGCACGAGATTTCTTCGAGCTCAGGGCGCATTTGGTGAATTACGGCTCCTGCAAACAAGGTATCTTCCATGTTGAAATTATCCTTCCAACCTGCACACAGCAATACCACCGATTGATGTTGGGCGATCAGGTACTTGCACAACGCTGTAAGATTGAGGAAGGATCCGATCAGAATTTTATCAGCCTTCATTTCTTTGGCCAGGCGAATGGCTTTGGTTCCATTGGTAGTGGTAAAGGCTATGCTGCGATCGCGAATCAATGGGTTTTCAAATTCAAACGGTGAATTGCCCAGATCAAATCCTTCCACTTTTACAGCATTGCGTTCGGCTGCCGTCAGAAAATCAAAATCGCGGAACAACAACGCTTCTTCAGGTGTGGCAACCGGCAGGATCTTTTTTGCTCCGGTTTGAAAAGCCACGCAAATGCTGCTTGAAGCGCGCAGGATGTCAATCACCACTACGGTTTTATCCTTCAACGAATACAATGGAAGGAGAGCAGGAGAGAGCACAACCTCAATGCTTATTGCCATAAATTATTCTTATTCCCTGTGGGTTACTTGGATCTGCAATGCTTTGAATTTTCTTGAGAAATTCCACGCGGTTTTTCTCCACGTAATCTACAAAATGATTTTTGAAAATAATAGTGTACGTATTTGGATATACCCAATAGGTATTGGTATCTTTTGTAGATGGACGAATGGTTACAAAGCCTTCTACGCGCTCCGGGTTTCCGACTAATTCGCGTACATTTTTTTCTGAATGACCCGGCAGAATTTTTGCGAATGCCTTCTCTTCCTCTGCATCATCCTGCGCAAGCACGCTCAATGCAAAAAGCATAGGCAGCATGAACGTAAAAAAGGAAGCGTATTTCATCTTACAAAAATGGAATTTTAACCACCTGTGCTTTTACCTGTTTGTCGCGTATGGCAATATAAATTTCAGTACCTACTTTGGCATGAGCAGCCTGTACATATCCCAATCCGATTGCTTTATTCAGCGAAGGCGACTGTGTACCGGAAGTTACTTCACCGATTGTATTTCCTGCGGCATCTTTTATTTCGTGATGCTGACGTGGTATTCCTCCGCGTTCCGTCATTTCAAAACCTACCAGTTTTTTAGCCGGACCATCGGTTTTAATTTTTTTGTGTAACTCGTGTTGAATAAAAGGTTTGGTAAATTTGGTAATCCAGCCTAAACCGGCTTCAATTGGCGAAGTTTCGTCGTTGATGTCGTGGCCGTATAAACAGAATCCTTTTTCCAGACGCAGGGTATCGCGTGCACCCAGACCGCAAGGCTGAATAGCGAATTCTTTTCCGGCGTCGAATATAGCATCCCACATTTTTCTGGCGTCTTTATTCAAGACATAAATTTCAAAACCACCTGCTCCGGTATAACCTGTATTGGAAATGATGACATCTTCGCAACCAGCCATTTTGCCGGTTGTAAAGCTGTAATATTCGAGAGCGCTTAAATTTACTTCGGTTAATTTTTGCAAGGTTTTGATGGCATTCGGACCCTGAACGGCAAAGAGACTGTAATCATCGCTTAAATTGGTCATTTCAACTCCGAAAGTATTGTGCTGACTGATCCAGTTCCAGTCTTTTTCAATATTGCTGGCATTTACAACCAGGTAATATTCCGTAGCGCTATACCGATACACCAGCAAATCGTCTACAATTCCTCCCTGATCGTTGGGCAGGCAGCTGTATTGCACTTTGCCGTCGGTTAAAACAGATGCATCATTGCTGGTTACGAGTTGTATAAGGTCAAGTGCTTTATCTCCTTTTAATAAAAATTCGCCCATATGGCTCACATCAAAAACGCCTACATTGTTGCGCACGGCCAGATGTTCCTGAATCAGGTTGTTGTACAATACCGGCATATTGTATCCGGCAAATTCGATCATTTTGGCGCCCAGGGCAACATGCACATCGTTTAAAGCTACGTATTTCATTGTCATTAATAGGAATAAGAGATTGAATAAATTTTTTTCAAATTAACCGGAATATTACCACAACAGCAATATTGGCGGGTATTTCTATATAGGCCGGTCAAACCAGTCTTTTCTGCGGGTCATCTTCAGATCCTGCAACAAGCTGGATTTCACATTGATGGTTAATAAAAAACTCTGACGGTTTCCGATCGGAATCCAGTTCAGTTTCACTTCCCAACAATGCAGGTCGCGTACGAAATCTATGGAGGTGAAGGTGATTTTGTCGTTGCGTAGATCGTAACCGGAGGTATACCCAATCTTCCATTTTTTAGTGATATTCAGATCGCCGCTGAAATTCATGGTTTGAATATAGTTGGATCCGGTAGGGTCGTTGAGCGTTTGATACTTGTTATAGGTTACAGTATAATTTACGTTAAAGCTCCACGGAATATTGAAGTCGTAATAGTCGGTCGGGAAATCATTGATATACCTCAGTTCGCCTTCGTAATTGGGGCGTTTGGTGGTTTTTCCTTTGAATAAATCGGGATTAAAATTGGCACTGATCCCCAAACTCGCATTGTTTAATAAACCCAGAGTCTTGTTGTGATCCCAATAAAATTCATTGCGACGAACAATGGTTTTGTAATTGAAATTCGTGACCACCTGATTGTAATATGGGTCAACCGATCCATTCGCATTTATGGAAATATTTTTGAAAAGGCGGGTTCTGGCAGAAAGGCTGATCATGCTCAGATTAAGCGAATCGGCGAAAATATTGTAATAGGCTCCGATGCGGATACTTTCAAAGATTTGCACCTTTCGGTCGGTATTGGTAGAATCTTTGGGATTGGGTCTTACTTTCAATTCAATGTTATTGTCCAAACCAAAACCAATATTTCCCTGCCGGCCCATTCCGGGTCCGCCTACAATACCTGTTTCGAAGATGGAATAGCGTATGGGTTGACCGGCGGCGTTGTAATACGTGCGGTAATAGCCGTATTTTTCATCACTGAAATCGGGCATGTACGTAAAATCGAGGGTAGGAATCATTACATGTCGTACAGCGCGGAGAAAACCTTTTTCGAATTGGGCAATTCCATAGTAGCGCGTGTTTAAACCCACACGCGGACTATAGGTAAAGGCATTTTCGAACCCAAATACATTGTTGTTATGTACCACACCAATTGTGTCTTTGCGAATGGTTTTATAATACATATAATCGGTGAAGGTCATACTTGCCGACAAGGTGTAAAATTTAAACAATTTGAAGGACGTCTGAATGGGTATGGAATGCACCATACCATAACTATTTGCAGTATCCAGAAAGGCAGTTAAATTATTCAATTCACTACCCCAACTGCGAAACAGTATTGAATCTTTTGTTTTGAGCGCATTGCGAAACTGCAACTGGTAATTGGTCGTAATATTTTCGTACCATTTATCGGCTGTTGCTTTGTATTTGGGCTTGAAAGGAGCAAAGCTCGAGATTGAAAACACCACATCCGGTAATGAAAGTGAAACATCGCGGGTATATGTATTTTGTGCCAGGCCTGCATTCACAGAAAGGTTATAACGTCCGTTGCGCGAACCTTTGCTGAATGAAATGCTCGAGTTCAACTGATTGGTAACGATGTTTTGTGGTACATACGAATTGTTTGCCAGATAGGAGCTACTTACAATATTCACATTGGCGCTGAAGTTGGTATTGGGTCGTGCTTTTGGGTCGGAATGATGCAACCAACTCAATTGAAAATCTTTCGACTCCTGGTACTCCGGATCCTCTTCGAGACCAAACTTGTTGAAATTGTAATTGAACCCGAAATTTCCGTTGAAACGGTAGCGTGTAGCATAGCGGTACAGGGTTCTGCTGGCCCAACTGGTATTGGAATAAATATCTCCCGTTAATTGCAGATCGTGATGATCGCCGAGTGCAAAATAGTACCCTCCGTTGCGCAGAAAATAACCGCGGTCGAGCGAATTTCCGTATTGCGGAAAAATTAATCCGGTGGATTGGCCTTTCTTAATCGGAAATATGCCGAATGGCACAGCCAGTATAGTTGGCACGTCTTCAATCCATAAATTGGCCGGACCGGTAATGATGCGTTTATTCGGAATTACTTTGATGCGCGAGGCACCAATATAAAAATGCGGATGCTCGTCTTCACAGGTGGTATATTTGGCAGCCTTGATTCCGAAATTGTTTTCTGCATCTTTTTTTACAGTTGAACCGTGAATATAACCTTCCCCTTCTTTGGTCCGAAAACCGGTCAGAATTCCTTTTTTGGATTTGAAATTATATTTGATTTCATCCGCTCGGTATTCAATATCTCCCTCCTTGAATACCGGTTTCCCTTTGACCTGACCTGTTGAATCCTTTGTACCGCGGGCTGTAATCAGATTCTTGCCAAATTCTATTTTAATAAAATCGGCATCGAGTTTCATGGTGCCATACACCACTTTTGCATCTCCGTACAGATAAGTTACACGTTCGTTGCCATAATAGGGCATTGAATCGCGGGCTGTATAGTTTACCGCACTTTCGAGTGCCGATGACGATGTACGAATTGTAAAAACGGTGTCAAGCGGGTCGAAAAAGGTGGTATCGTCCTGCAAAAAACGCATACTATCCATTGGTATGGCTTTTGCTAAAGTATCGGGTGGTGGTATGGGTTTGACCAGATTCTTTTTTGCCTTTTTGGGTTGGAGCGGGATCTCCTGTGCATAACCCACTGAACAAATTAACATCAGCGCGGGCAAAAGTTTAAATGTCCCGGCTCTGATTAGCGATAGGAGTTGACTAAAATTGTACCTGATATATGACAATGCGCGCAAAGCTAACCAAAGTTACCAAGAAGTTGAAATTTGAGCGTTGGGTTGCACTCGCCATCCTGACGCTTCTGATTTGTGCGTATAAGCCTCTGGATCATTACCGGCAGAAATTAAAAACGGTAGTAGTGGATGCCGGACACGGAGGTCATGATGTGGGGAGTATGTACGGAGGAGCAAAGGAAAAAGACGTGACATTGGCGATTGCATTAAAGGTAGGAGAGGAAATACAAAAAATCATGCCAGATGTGAAAGTAATTTATACCCGCTCTACCGATGAGTTCATAGAATTGCATGAAAGAGCCGGAATTGCTAACCGGAACAACGCCGATTTATTTATCTCGATTCATTGCAATGCCAATAAAAAAACCGAGGTTTTTGGGACAGAAACGTTCTCGATGGGTTTGAACAAAACCGAAGGCAACCTTAATGTGGCTAAACGGGAGAACTCAGTTATTTTGCTCGAAAATGATTACCAGGAGAAATATGAAGGATTTGATCCCAATTCTCCGGAAGCCAATATTTATTTTTCTTTCCTGCAAAATGCCTTTATGGATCAGAGCTTACGCTTGTCGTCTTATGTGGAAGATCAGTTCAAGCAAATTGACCGCAACAGCCGTGGGGTTAAACAGGCACCTTTTATGGTATTGTGGCGTAGTAAAATGCCCAGCATCCTGATTGAGACCGGATTTATCAGCAACAAAAATGAACGTGGTTTTCTGACTTCTCAATCGGGGCAGGATAAACTGGCCACTGCCATTGCCAAAGCCGTTGCCAATTATAAACAACGCATGGAAAGCGCCCACTGATGAATTTGCCGCAATTCGTTTAATTTCGTTGCATGATTATCTCGCTCATTGTTATTGCCGACGAAAAAAACGGAATTGGAAAAAGCAACGGATTGTTGTGCCATCTTCCGGCCGACTTACGTTATTTCAAACAAACCACCACCGGGCATCATATAGTGATGGGCAGAAGAACGTTTGAAGCTGTGGGTCGTCCGTTGCCGAACCGTGTGAACATGGTCATCACCCGCGATACCGACCTGGAACTGGAAGGCTGTGTGATGTGTCAGTCGTTGGATGAAGCGGTTAATATGGCGGAGATTCATAAGGAAACAGAGCTTTTCATAACCGGAGGTGGAAGCATTTATGAACAGGCTATGCAGCTGGCCGATAAAATATACCTCACACGCATTCATGCTGTTCTGGACGCCGATACTTTTTTCCCTCAGCTTCCCGAAGGTCAATGGACTTTGGTGTCGAACGAATTTCATGCGAAGGATGAAAAGAATTTATACGATTATTCGTTTATGGTGTATAACCGGATATGAAAATTCGAATCACACTTATTGCAGTATTGGTTTTTGCCGTATGTACAGCCTTCACCGGTATTCCCACTATTCGCATTGCTAAATTAAAATACAACGGGGGAGGAGATTGGTATGCCAATAAAACATCACTTCCGAATCTGATCCGGTATTGCAATCAAAACTTGGGAACTACCATTTTTCCGGAAGAAGATATTGTAGAGGCTGGGAGTGCCGATTTGTTCAATTATCCGTTTGTGCATCTCACAGGTCATGGTAACATTATTTTTTCAGCACAGGAAGCAGAGAACTTAAGAAACTATTTATTAGCGGGCGGCTTTTTGCATGCCGATGATAATTATGGTATGGATAAATTTTTCAGACGGGAAATGAAAAAAGTTTTTCCCGAATTGGATTTTGTTGAATTGCCATTCAATCATCCGGTGTATCATCAAACGTATAATTTTCCGAATGGCTTGCCCAAAGTGCACGAACACGATGGCAAGTCGCCACAAGGATTCGGGTTGATTTATCAGGGGCGGTTGGTATGTTTTTATTCGTACGAATGCGATCTGGGCAACGGTTGGGAGGATGCAGATGTATACAATGACCCCGAAACTATTCGTATCAAAGCACTTCAGATGGGAGCCAATTTGGTTCAGTTTGTTTTTAATAAGAATTGAAGGGAGAGATAGGTGATATGTGTTTAGGTGAAAAGAGTCGCTGAAGAAAAATAATTTTATAAGGGGAAATATTCATAAACAAGTAATTCAGGTACTATGTGTTTAAGTGTTTAGGTGCTAAGAGACGTTGAAGAAAAATTATTCTATATAAGGAAATGCCTCATCAACACCTATCTCAGAGATAAGAGCTAAGTGTTTAGGTGCTAAGAATTGAAGTAGAAGAATGATTCAAAGCTGGAAAATCTTCATAAACATCTATCTCAGAGATAAGAGCTAAGTGTTTAGGCGCTATGAACCGAAGAAGAAGAATGATGCTATCACTGGGAAATTCTCATAAACACTTATCTCATCAACACATATCTCAGAGATATGTCTAATGGTCGGACAGCCATTCGGTGACTTTGGGGCGAAATTTAATTTGGAAAATAGTTGTCTAATTAGTTAACTTTGTGTGGTGGCCAATGATAGACAGGTAATCGCATACAAAAAGTACTTTCTCGAATTTTATGAGAATCAACCGGATAATGTTCAACGAAAAATCGAGTGGACTTTAAATCTCATTCGGTTAACTCCACAAGTCCCTGAAAAATACTTTAAGCATTTAGAAGGCACGAAAGGACTATACGAAATAGGGGTTGAAGTCGGAAGTAATATTTACCGCATCTTCTCATTTTTCGACAAAGGGAATTTCGTCGTTCTTGGAAATGCATTCCAGAAGAAAACTCAAAAGACACCCAAACAAGAATTAGAAAAGGCCATTAAAATAATGGTGGAATATCAAAATGAAAGCAAATAATAATATCACAACCTTAGATCAAATACTTGACAAAAAGTATGGTAAAAAGGGACAAGCGAAACGTGAACAATGGGAACAAGAGTTTGAGGCATTTCGACTTGGCGTTTTGTTGGAAGAAGCTAGAACCAAGCTTGGTATGACCCAAGAAGAACTTGCAGATAAATGCGGTACAAATAAATCATATATCTCACGCATAGAAAACAACTCTTCTGATATCCGCCTCTCGACTCTTATGAAAATTATTCAACAAGGACTTGGCGGGCACTTAAAATTGACTCTTGAACTATAATTCGAGAGAACCACTGGCCATAACAGCGTACTCGCTCAATTGCCGTTAAATCGATGTGTTGGAGTTTTTCGTCTCGCTTTTATCATTATCTTGGCGTGACAATTTATAGTTCCGCATACGGCAACTAAGCATATGTGCAAAACGATAAGAACTAAGTGTTAAGGTGCTATGAATCGAAGTTGAAGAATGGTTCTAAGACGGAATCCCTCCTAAACACCTATCTCAGAGATAAGAGCTACGTGCTTATGTGATATGAAACGAAGTAGAAGAATGATGCTAACACTCGAAAATTCTCATAAACACATATCGCATAAACACCTATCTCCTCTCTAAAACTCTCCCATATCCGGTTGAGCCTCATTGCCGCGTTTGGCCGGTTTACGTTTGAAAAGGGAAACATCCCATTCGCCAAAACGATAGGTGAAACCTAAACGAAAAAAGCGCGTATCGCGCCGGCGCCATAATTCCTGTGTAAAGAATTCAGTAGTATAATAGGTTCCGAAACCTCGGGTATTGAAAATATCGTTGATGGTGAAATTGAAAGTCAGTTTTTTAGTTACCTCTTTACTCACCGAAAAATCGATGGAATACACTTCTTTGGTTTTACCCTGGGCAATAATTCGCGGAGCATCGTAAGAGCCGTTGAGCTGAATATTGAATTGCTTAGGGAGTCTGTAACTAATCATAGATTTCATATTCCAGCTGATCCCTGAATTTATCAGGTTGGTGCCCGATGCTGTAGCATTGATGGTGGTATGAAAAATATTGGCATTGAAACTGAAATCCAGTTTCCGGTTCAACAACGTAAGTTTAAAGGTATTCTCCCAACCATAGGCAATATTGGATTCGCCATTGATAAAGGTTGAAATTAAAATACTTGAATCGGTAGATGAACGATAGACATAGGGTGTTATTGGATTCTCCTGGAATCGCGTGTATCCGGAAGTGAGCCAATTGCCGGATCCAAAAATCAGGTTATAATTCAATTCTACCATATTGATAAATTCCGGTGCGAGTGCAGGATTTCCAATCTGGAAATTATTGCGGTCACTGAACATGATGAAAGGAACAACCTGCATCCATCCCGGCCGGTTTATCTTACGCGAAAAATTAGCCTGCACTTCATTTTTTTCATTTAATTTTTTAGAGAGGAAAATACTCGGAAAGATGGCCTTTGCAATATTGTTGCTCAGGTTGGGATAGATATATTCAAAACGTTCTTGTGATCCCAAACGGTTCAGGTCTCCGGTAAAATGAGTTTGTTCGAAACGCAAACCGGCCTGATATCCAATTCCCCAAATCATGTTGGTGTAATTGATATACGCCGCATTGATGATATCATAAATGGCATAATGGGTAGTCAGGAAAGTATCCGGTGCGAATGCATTATCGGGGTTGCCGGTTTTTTGCATTACATCCAATCCCGAACGGTTGATGGAATAGTTACTTTTTACGCCAAACTCAATACGCGCAGTATCGGTAATTGGATTGGTGTAATCCGATTGAAAGGTAAATACATCCCCCGATCCGCTTCCTTCATTTTGTTGCCATTGCGGATTATTGGAGAATAAGACATTCGATGCGTCGTAATTATGTGTGGTAAAAAGGGAAGTGGCTGTATGATTTCTGCGATTGTAAGTGAAATCAGCTGTAAGTTCTTTATCCTGTTTGGGAAAGGTGTGTTTCCACATGATTTGCGATCTCGCAAATTGCATTTGGTTGGATTGTTCGTTGGTACGGGTCCCCTGATAAAGCAGGCTTCTGTAACTGGTTTGCGAAAATGTTTGCAATTCATCGTTATCAAATCCGCCTTTCATAAATCCCTGCGAAAAGGTAAGAGTATTACGGTTGCTCAACGTGAAATCAAATCCAAAACGGATATGTTGCATCATTCGCGTTGAAGTATTGCGGTTATCCTGATGGTATGTTCCGGTTTCAGCACCATTCAACAATGAAGTACGGGTGGTATAACCCAATGTAGGGTTGTTGTTGTAATTGAGATTGTAGGAGATAAAGAAATTGGTTTTACCTTCTTTGATGTTCAGATTCCCATTCACATTATAGCGGTTGAGTTCATCAAATGAGATGGTTCCTATATTGGCACCGATCATGCCATTGTAACCGGGTTTGTTGTTCTTTTTTAATACAACATTTACAATTCCACCTGTAGCACCGGCATCAAATTTTGCCGAAGGATTCGTAATCACTTCAATGCGGTCAATTTGATCGGATGGCAATTGTTCCATGGTAAGTGTGGTTGGCCGGCCATCAATAAATATAGTAGGTGATTGATTGCGCAACGAAACATTGCCATCGGCATCAACGGTTAGTCCCGGAATATTTTTCATAACATCAACTGCAGTTCCTCCACTCGACGACAAATCTTTTTCGACATTGTAGATGCGCCTGTCAACGCCAATAATTACGGCTGGTCTTTGCTCAGAAATGACGGCTTCTTTCAGTGTTTTGGCATCGGCTTGCAAACTGATATTTCCAATATCCTGTTCCACATTGTTTAAGTTGATAACAACCGGAATGATCAACGATTTAAAACCCATGAATTGTACTTTCAGTTTATACCGGCCGAAAGGGAGTTTTTCGAGTGAAAAATCGCCATTGGCACGTGTAAGACCACCGGAAATCAAAGAATCTTTTTGATTGTGCAAAGTCACCGTTGCATATTCAATAGCGTTACGTGAATTTGATTCCATCACTTTTCCATAGACCCTTCCAATGGCCGGCATTTTTTGACCATTGCCATTCATGCCTCGATTGCCCCCCGGATATTGTTGAGCCCGGAGGCTTAGGAAGCCGGTTACAAATAAGAGAATGAAAAGCAGGGTGGGTTTGAGTTTGGTGGTCATCGGGGGATCAAAGGTATTTGGTATCAAAAGGGAACTGATTGGTTTAATGATAAACGGCTTTTGTGTGATGTTAGATGGCAAAATGAACCACAGGTTTAATGGATTATCTAATTCAACATTATAATTCACTGAGTGCAGGACGTGTATAATAACCTGTTCCATTGTACATGCGTTTGCGTGGATGTGTCTTACAGGTCTCGCTGCAGGCTCCTTCCATGATCTCAGCGCAGGATTCACACATATTGAATTGTTCGTTGCATTCTACATTGGCACAATTGAGGTTGCGGGTTACAGGCTCATTACAACGAATGCAAGCGGCTATTGCGGTAGGATTTACTTCATTAACCGGAACTGAAACCCGGCCATCAAATACATACAAAACGCCATCAAAATCTTTTCCGCCCGTATCTTTGGCATAGCCTATAATACCGTTGTGCAATTGATACACTTCAGGAAAACCTTCTTTGAGCAGTAGGGCAGATGCTTTTTCGCACTTGATGCCACCGGTACAAACAGTAACAATTTTTTTGTCTTTGTAGCTCTTCAAGGCTTCAATTTTCTCCGGAAACTCTCTGAAATTTTCCATATCGAGCACCACTGAATCGCGAAAGCGACCCAGACGGGTTTCGTAATTGGAACGCACATCCACAATAACCACATCGTCCTGTTCTTTCAATTTCTGAAATTCAGTGCCGGTAAGGTGTTTACCGGTTTCGCGGGTTGGATCAATAATCTGCGGATCACGCAATCCGGAATGCACAATTTCTTTTTTGTGTCGTACATGAATGCGGTTGAATGCATGTTCGTGGTGTGCATCCACTTTGAATTCGGTTTTTGCAAAACGGGGGTCTGCTTTAAGATCACGCATGTATCGTTCGCAAATTTCTGTAGTACCGCTGATGGTTCCATTGATTCCTTCACGTGCAATATAAATACGGCCGCGTATGCCAATGGATTTGCAATACTTCAGGTGTTCGAGCGTAAAGGTTTCGGCATCTTCAATGCGCGTATACAGGTAGAATGCTACTACCCGATAATTTTTGTTCTCCATTTACAAGATGGGTTAAAATTGGGCGCAAATATAAGTATAACAACCTGAACGAGGAAGAAATTCTTTGATCCGCTTATCAAAAGGTATGGGTCCTATTTTGATTAGCGCCAATAATGCTTTTATTTAGTGACATGAACAAAGTGTTGTCTTTTCTTGCTTGTGTACTACTCATGCAGGTTTCTCTGTCGGCTCAGAATGCTCCCTATACCGATGCCTCGAATGCTTTTTACTGGAAGAATCGGAAACCTTTTGAAGGATACTGGCAACAAGATGTAGAGTATAAAATAAAAGCAAAACTGAACGATTCGTCGGATATCGTAACCGGTGAGGAGATACTGACATATACCAACAACTCGCCGGATACCTTGCATTTCGTTTATTTTCATTTGTATCAGAATGCTTTTTCCAAAGGAAGTTATCTGGAGAAGCTAAACCGGGCGAACAAGTTTTATCAAAAATTCGGGAAATACGAGAAAGATGGTGACGGAACAAGGATTCAGAAAATGGAAGTGAACGTGGGAGGCAAATCCTACGCACAGCGGTTTATGTCGCCGACCGAATCGTATAACCTGATCAATAATCCGGAGTTAAAAAATATTTATGAAGACCGCCGTGAGGATCTGGCATATTATCAGGATACACCTGGTGTTGCAGCATTTGATAATGACTTTGTGATGTTTGATAATACCATCATGCGGGTTAAACTTCCGGCTCCGCTCCTGCCGGGTCAGCAGGCTGATTTTAAAATTGATTTCAAAACATTTTTCGATGACGGAGGCAATCAGCGCCGGCGCATGAAAACGTTTAAAGATGCCTGGGGCAACAAGCAATACGATGGGGTGCACTGGTACCCCCGGATTTGTGTGTATGACCGGAAATTCGGATGGGAAACGGATCAGCATCTGGGGAAAGAATTCTATGGTGATTTTGGCAGCTACGATGTTGAGCTCACCTTGCCCAACCACTATATTTTAGACGCAACCGGCGTATTGCAAAACACTGATGAAGTATTGCCGAGTGAATTGCGGACCCGCCTGGATGTTTCGAATTTTAAGGATAAACCATTGGATTCAAAACCTTCGGTTATTGTAGAACCCAATGGTACTTACAAGACATGGAAATTCAAATCGATCAATACTCATGATTTTGCCTGGGTTGCCGATCCTACTTTTCGGATAGGCGAAGTTGAACTGACGCTGAAAAGTGGCAGAAAAGTTTCGTGCATTTCGCTTTCGCAGGAACCGCACTCGGCCCGCTGGCAGGATGCAGCCACCTTTAATGCCAGAGTAATTGAAGTATACAGTCGCGATATCGGTGAATATGCTTATCCCAAAATGATCGTGGCCGATGCCCGGGATGGCATGGAATATCCGATGCTTACACTGGATGGCGGGTTATCGCCCGGATATTATGGATTGTTTGCGCATGAAATCGGACACAATTGGTTTTTTGGAATGGTAGGAAACAACGAAACCTACCGCGCAAGTTTAGATGAAGGATTTACCCAGTTTCTGACCAACTGGTGCATGACCAGCATTTTTGGCGAAGTGAAACCAACGCGCAAAAATCCTTTTCCATTATCAAGAAGAGATCAAACGGTTTACATGGGTTACCTGCGCGATGCCATGAAACATCAGGATATGCCGCTGAATACACACAGCGATGATTTTAATGGCGCATTGCATCACGGTGGTGGTTATGGCCATGTGTACTACAAAACAGCAACCATGTTGTACAACCTGCAATATGTGCTTGGCGATACCTTGTTTTTAGCAGCCATGCAACATTATTTCGATCAGTGGAAAATGGCTCATCCGTATTTCGAAGATTTTCGCAGTTCCATCATTCAATTTACCCATGTGGATCTCAACTGGTTTTTCGATCAGTGGATGGAGACCACAAAAACCACAGATTACGCAGTATTGGGATTTCGGAAAGAAGGATACCTGATCCGGAATCAACCCATGTCTAAAGTTTTGGATGCTTCATCGAAAATCAACCGGTGGCATACGGTTGATTTTATTCGCAAAGGGGAAATGCAGATGCCGATTGATTTTACAATCTATGGCAAAGATTCCGGACAAGAGTACCATTACATTATTCCAAACACCTATTTTGTCAAAGCGCACGACAGCAACACCACTGTTTTACCGGTTTGGAAAGGGTGGAGTATTTTAAACAAATCCTATCAGGCCGATGTATACCTGCCTGAGCAGGTGAAAATCGACCGCATAGAAATAGATCCTTCGCATCGGCTGGCCGATGTGAATCACCTGGATAATTCTACCGGATCAAATGCTTTATTTCTTATGGATCGCGGGAAAAAAAGATCGGCCGACCGCTATCGTTACGTATATGAATGGAGACCGGACCTATGGTATAATGCAATTGATCAAACAAAAGTAGGATTGCATCTGGAAGGAAACTATATGCAATATCACGACATTTTTAAAGCAAGTATCTGGTACAATACCGACCGGATTAGCCGTGCGTCAGGATCAGGAAGAAATACACTGGATTATTCGTTCGAATTTAAAAGTCCTTCATACCTGTCCAACAAGGTTTTTCCAACAATAGAGTTGCGTCAGTTAGACGGATTAACATTTATAAAAACCGGTGTTGAAGTGGAGGCAGGCAGAGGGTTATTATACAGCATATATTTTAAGGGTATGCGCAGAAGCGGTGTATACGCTGTTGATTACTTATTGTACAATCAATTGTGGAATGCCGATAAGAGCAACAATACACTGAATATTGATTTATCGAAATCATACAACTACCGCCATGGCAGTGGTGAACTCAGCGAAGGTCTGCGCGCTTCTTTTGCATCCGACTATGATTACTCATCGGTGTTTATGCATTGGATCAATCATCATCGCATGGCAGGACTGGAATTGCATTCGCGTTTGTTTTGGAAAGCCATTGTGGGAGATAAAATAGCACCTGAATCGCAATTGTATTTAAGCGGAGCCAACCCGGAAGAAATGATGGACAATAAGTATGTCCGTTCGCGAGCTTTTGTTCCGGTTGGATGGTTGGGTTACGGATCGGATTATAATCATTTCCAGTATGGAGGAGGACTTAATATTCGCGGATATGCCGGTTATCTGGTACCCCGACAAATAGAAAATGTTCAGGTATATATGTTTGGAGGAAACGCAGGTGCATCAGCCAATATGGAATTGGATCTGGATGGCTTGGTGTCTTTTAAACCACGCGGTCTTTCTTCGTACCTGCACCTGGATGCATACCTGTTTGGAGATGCCGGATTCATGCAAAACACATTCAAGGCAAGCGATTTCGGATTAACCGAAGACCGGGTAGTATCAACCGGTTTGATGGCCAGCGCCGGAGCCGGATTCGCACTCACGATCAAAAAATGGATGCAATGGGATAAAGCAAAACCATTAACGCTGCGCTTTGATCTTCCGCTCTTTTTATCGCATGTACCTTTTGTCGACGGGCAAAATTTTCGCTTCCGCTGGCAAGTTGGGGTGAACAGAAGTTTTTAATCCATTTCAACACAAATAAAATTTAAAATGAAAATCAGCAAACCTGAACCCGGAACCTATCCTGCCTATTACGAACCTTACATTTCAATAGTAAAAGGAGAAGATCTGATGCAGGAACTCCTGACCGAGCATTACGACACCATCGATCTGATTACTTCGATTGATCTGGAAACTCAGCATTACCGGTATGCTGAAGGAAAATGGAATGTGAAAGAAGTGGTCCAACATATCATGGATGCTGAGCGTGTGTTTGCTTACCGGGCATTATGCATTGCCCGCGGAGAGCAGCAATCATTGCCCGGATACGACGATATGGCTTACGTCCTGGCTTCAGGTGCTTCAGAACGTAATATCAATGATATGGCGCGCGAATTCTCCGTTTTGCGTGCATCCACGATTGAACTTTTCAAGAGTTTTTCGGCAACGATGCTGGAACAAACCGGAATGGCAAACAAAATGCAGATAAGCGTAAAGGCCCTCTTGTTTATTACGCTGGGACATGAAATGCATCACCGGAAAATAATTGAAGACCGTTATCTGCCAAAATAATCAGGAAAGCTGGCGGGCCCTGTTGTCGAGCAGAATAGCGGTGGCAATGGCAGCATTCAACGATTCTGCCTGTCCTGTGCGTGGTATGGTAACCGGTTTGGTGATTAATGGCAACAAAGCAGATTGAATGCCTTTACCTTCGTTTCCAATGAGAAGTATGCCATGACGGAGATCTGCCGTATAGATGCTTTCACCTTGCATCATTGCTCCATATACCGGAATATCAGGGTTGGATTCCAGCCATTCTTTTAAATCTGCTATATATACGTTGACGCGTAAAAAAGACCCCATACTGGCCTGAATAACTTTCGGATTATACAAATCGGCACAACCCGGAGAACAGATAATTTGCCGGATCCCATACCAGTCAGCCAACCGTATGATGGTACCCATGTTTCCCGGATCCTGTATGGTATCCAATGCCAGGGTCAACTGATCGGGGCTCGCCGGAAGTATTGTTTCAGGGTATTGCGTGAAAGCAAGTGCTAATACATCCTGAGGAGTTATAGAAAAGGCAAGACGCTGCAGTTCTTCTGTGCTAACTTCAATCAGTTCTGTGTCAGGTGCAATCAGCTCCCGATTTGCCTGAATCCATTGGGTTGTTGCAAAAAGTGTTTTAAGCCGTATTTTTGAATGAAGCATTTCGGCAATGATTTTGTTACCTTCAACCACAAACAAACCGTGGATTTGCCTTTGCTTTTTATCCTTTAACGATTGTACCAATTTGATTTTTGCCTTCGATAACATAGCCTGCAAATTAAACAGATTCCTGCTTATCATGGTTATGGTTGCCGGTTTTTCTTCGTGTAGCGTGAAGAAATTTCTGCAACCCGGTCAATTGATTTTAAACAAGAATAAAATTGAGATAGAACGCCCTTACAAGAAAGATACAGAGCGTGAATTGGGTCAGCTTTACAAGCAGCGGCCAAACTCCCGCCTGTTCCTTTTTATTAAAACCAAACCTTACTTTTATTTCAAAGGCTCACAGGGAGAAGATTCCCGGTTCAAACGTTTTCAGCGCAATGTGCTGGGTGAACAGGCCGTTTTGGTCGACACCACATTTATTGAGTCTACCCGAAAATCCATGAAATCCTACCTCAGCAGTATCGGATATTATTATGCAGATGTAACGTATGATGTAAAAGCTAAAAGAAAGAAATACGCTACTGTTACCTACAAAATAAAGCAAAATGAACAGTACAAATTCGGAGCCTACCATTTGCAAATAGCAGATCGCAATGTGTATGATATTGTAAAACGAAATCTGAATGAATCTTTTGTCCGGATAGGAAATGGACTTAGTAATATTACCCTGGAAAATGAGCAATCCCGTATTGTAAACCTGTTGCAGAATAACGGGTATTATATGATGAGCAAGGATTATATCGACTTTGATATTGATACCACCAACCGTAATTATTACGCTTATGTAGGGTTGAATATCCGGAATCCGGACGCCTTGTCCCTGCACCGGAAATATTACAATGAATCGATGACGGTAGAAATCGATCAGAGCGGAACGGCTGAAGGTGCAGGAAGGATGAAAGATACCATTGAAACCTCATCGTTTCGATATATCCCGGGTCGTTATGAATTGAATCCACTGATTCTGGATCGTAATATTTTGTTGTTTAAGGGAAATGAATTTAAACAAATTGCATTGTCGCGTACGTATTCACGTCTTTCAGATCTGGGGATTTTTCGTTTTGTGAATATACAGGCGCAAACGCATGAACACAGCGATTCGGGTTTTGTGCATTATCATGTGAAGTTGATTCCGATGGTGAAATACGATTATTCCATCGAACCTCAGGCAACTACATCCGATCAAACCAATGCTATATCCTTTCAGAGCGGACGGAATTTTGGTGTAGCAGTTGAATTGAAAGTAATTGACCGGAACGTTTTTCGCGGAGCAGAGATGTTGCAGTTCAGTTACCGTTCGGCATTTGAAGCGCAGGGTGGTGCGCGTACGACAAACTTTTTCAATGCAACGGAACAACGGCTTACGGCCAGTTTAATCATGCCGAGATCATTGCTCCTGCCGCGTTTCGACCGAAATGAGAAATACCTGAGTACCCGTACCGCATTCAATATCTCGGGTATTTATGAGGTGAATTATGATTACAGCCGTCAGATTTTCACAACCAATATGACATACCAGTTCAATAAAAAACTGGTTTCATTTTCAGTAGTTCCCATAGAATTCAGTTATATCAAAAGCATCATGTCGGATTCGCTGAGCCGGAGAAGTGAATCCGATATTTTTCTTCAAAATTTGTTTTCCAACAATGTTATTCTCGGTTCACGTGTAGGGTTGATCTATACCAACAAACCAATTGCAAAGGGCATCCATTTTGTATACCTCAAATGGGATATTCTGGAAATTGCAGGCAATACACTAACCCAATTAAAAGCATTAACCAATGCCGATAAAGATGAAAACGGAGAATACACCATGTTTGGAGTACGTTACTATCAATATGCGAAATCGGCATTTGATTTCCGATTCAATTCGGTATACGACCACAACAATGCATCTGTTTACCGCCTGTTTGCTGGAGCAGCAGTTCCCTATGGAAACACACCGGCTTTTGCCCCGTTTGAAAAACGTTTTTTTGTGGGTGGAGCAAACGATTTACGTGGATGGCTGCCACGCTCGTTAGGTCCCGGTGCATTCAGTGAACCCAATCAATTGGATTATTCAGGTGAAATTAAACTGGAGTTCAATGCCGAATACCGTTTCAATGTTTACCATCGTTGGTTGGAAGGTGCATTCTTCGCTGATATGGGAAATATCTGGACCATTCAGGAAAGTATAAGTCGGCCTCTTGCTGATTTTGCAATCAACCGCTTTTATAAAGAACTTGCTGTGGATGTGGGTTTCGGAACCCGATTGAATTTTGAAATATTTGTAATTCGTTTCGATTTTGGTATCCCCTTGCATGATCCGACTTATCCGGTGGGCTCGCGATGGATCATTTCGGATTTCAGCGGACAATGGCTGGCCCGAAATTTCATTTTTAACTTTGGAATCGGTTATCCATTCTGATTTTATACTAAAATTCCTTTTGGAAATAGCTAAGCTTATTTCAACCGCTGAAGCGCTATTTTAGCCATGTTGATAGTACTGCTGCGATAGGGATAATTTTTGTACGTGGTTGCTTTCTGGTACCACGCTATGGCTTTTGCTTTGTTGCCAAGTTGTTCGTGAATTACGCCCAACTGATTGCATGAAAAGGGTGCAAAATGCAAATGCGAATTATTTCCACTGATCCGAATACAATTTTCATAATGTTCGATGGCTTTGGGATATTGTTTGAGTTCGCCATAAATACGCCCATACCGGTACGCGCTTTCAATTTGATCCGAGATCCGTGATAAAGGTTTGACCGGCATCTCTTCCAGGGCACGCTCATAATATCCGCCATCGTAAAGCAAGCGTGCTTTAAGCAAGGAAGTTTCCGGTATAAATTGTTCCTGTGCCTCCTTGAGTGCTACTTTATCTTCTTCGGTATTCGCCGTTCCGAATCTTTTTATCATGTTCTGATAAATATGGAATTTTTCCATGTCGCCGGATAAAAGGGAGATCCACGACAAATGTTTATAGGCATCTTTGATCATATCCTGACCTTTGGTGAAGCTTACAAATTTTTTGAAATACAATGCAGCGTTGATTTCCTGCTTAAACAATACGGCTTTCCCCTTCAGATAATACATCAACGGAAAGGGAGCATAATCCGGTCCGGTTGGTTGATGGTTGAGAGCTTCGAGAGCAATATCATTGTGACCGGTTTTTAATGCAATGAATGCACGGAGGTAGCAGCTTAATAAGTTGGTGGAATAGTTTGTTGTGGTTCGTTCACAAAATCGCCAGCATTCGTTTTTATCTCCAACACTTAATTGAAGTAAAGTGTAATAATATTCAGCAGATTGTTTCTCGAGAATCTGATCCGGGGCAAAAGACTGATGCGAAGCAAAGTTGCCCAACAAATCGATGCCCTGCCTGAAATCGCCTTCCATCCCAACAATGTTCAGTACCCATTTAAAATTTTCGGGAATGCTGCCCAGCATGGCTTTGATGACACCAGTATTTTTAAAGTTTTGCGTAAAAAACGGAAATAATTCAACGTTGCGTTCAAGTAGCCGGTAACTCTCTCTAAACTCGAGTGCTGCGGTAAAATACTCCTGCTGAAATATCCGGCTGAATGCCCACTGAAGATTGATTTCGGCCTGTGCATATAAGCGGTATGGAGAAGTAGCCGGCAATTGTTCAAACCGGCTTATTCTCCCGGCTTTATTCTTCTCTAAGATTTTAAGAGAACCCGCGTTTTGTTCTGTAATCAGGGTATAAAAATCGATGTAGTTTTCCAGGTAATCAACCGCGCAATTGTTGGGGTGATTGGTCTTCTCCTGATTCAATAGAGCAGTAGCCGTTTTGAGCTTCATTAAACTGATCTGGCGCGACGCTTCGATGCAGGCAGAATTGAAAATAAATTCCGTGTTTTTGGCCGTTCCCTGCTGAGCGAAAAAAAAGAGCAAAAACACTGCCAGCGTTTTTGCTCTTTGAATAGGTTTCATGAAAAAGGTATTACAACGTTACTTCTTCTGATAACTGAGTATCAACCAGCACACGGCCGCAATGCTCACAAACCAGGATTTTCTTCCTTTGTTTGATGTCGAGCTGACGTTGAGGAGGTATTTTTGAGAAACATCCACCGCAAGAATCACGCACGATTACTGCAACTCCGAGGCCATTCTTAACACTGTTGCGAATGCGTTCGTACGAAATACGCAAACGATCTTCAATTACATGATTGGCTTCCGAACGTAGTACATTCAGATCTTTTTCTTCTTTTTCGGTTTCTTCAACAATCATGTCCAGCTCCGCCTTTTTATTTTTCAGGTCGGTTTTACGTCCTTCCAGTTCAACATTCAGCGTTTCGATTGATGCTTTTTTCTGTTCAATTTCGAATTCGAAATTCTTGATGCGTTTTTCAGCTGCCTGTACTTCCAGTCCGGCAATTTCGATTTCCTTGTTGAGGGCTTCGAATTCGCGGTTGTTTTTTACGTTATCAAGTTGCTTTTCGTACTTCTTGATATTGGATTTGGCTTCTGTAATCCGAAGTTTATTGGTCGAAATGGCTTCTTCCAGATTTTTGATTTCAAGGGAAATGTTTTCGTTCCGGGTTTCCAGTCCGGCGATATCATCTTCCAGATCTGCCACCTCGATTGGTAATTCGCCACGCACCGACTTGAGTTTGTCGATCTTAGAGTCGATTACCTGCAATTTGTAAAGGGCTTTAAGCTTTTGTTCTACACTGATTTCTGTAGTACCTGCCATATTCAATAGTATTTAATTGGGTTCGTATGAGTTTCCGATAAAAGGACGGCAAATGTAGTAAATTTTTTGAGAATTAAGTCTTTAAGCAGCTCTTTGGTAAAAAATTCACTTTCATAATGGCCTGCATCAGCCAGCAAAAGGGCAGAATCAACCCTGAAAAAATCATGGTATTTGATGTCGGCAGTAACAAAAGCCTGAGCACCCGATTGAATGGCCTGTTCGAGCAGGAAAATGCCGGCACCTCCGCAAACAGCCACTTTTTCGATCATTCCGTTGAAAGGGGTATGACGTATCACCTGTGTATGCAACACCTCTTTAACATGCTTCAGAAAGGCTTCTGCCGTCATTGGCGAAGGCAGCACCCCGACCATACCGGATCCTACTGTAGAAGACGTATTTTCCAATGAAAAAATATCGTAAGCAGGTTCCTCGTAAGGATGCACCTCATTTAATGCGCTTATTAATTGGTTTTCGAGATAGGCCGGGAAGATTACCTCAATGCGGGATTCCTGCTCCAGATGTTGCGTACCCGGAGTTCCCACGAAGGGATGCGTGTTTTCATTTCCCCTAAAACTGCCTGTTCCGTTAACTGAAAAGCTGCACTGATCGTATTCACCGATTTTTCCGGCACCAGCCTTGTATAAAGCCTGAGATACATTTTCTGTATGATTCAATGGAACAAAGGTGACAAGTTTCCGGAGGAGATCTTTTTTTGGAGAAAGAATCCGGCAATTGCTGAGGCCGAGTTTTTCAGCCAGCTTTGCATTTACCCCGTTGCTCACATTGTCCAGATTGGTATGAATGGCGTAAACGGCAATATCATGTTTGATGGCTAATATCAGTGTTCTTTCAACCTCATTGCTACCGGTTAGTCTTTTTATTCCTCCAAAAATGAGTGGATGATGCGCAACAATGAGATTGCAATTTTTGCGAATGGCTTCTTCCATCACGGTTTCCGTACAATCCAGCGTTACCAGTACCTGCTGCACCGGCGTATCCGGATTTCCGGTAAGCAAACCGGCATTGTCGTATGATTCCTGATAGGAAAGCGGGGCAATGGTTTCGAGATGTCGGATGATATCTTTTATCCGGTAGGCATCATTCATACCTGCAATGTGCAACTTGATCCCTGCAATTCAAAAAACAACCGTTTAAATTATCGCGTGAGTGAAGGAAGTGCGCCGTAAACACGCACTCCGTCAACGAAATAAGCTGTTCCATCAGCGGCTCCGCGAATGATTACTTTTTCGCCAACCCTGTACTGAACGCCAGTAACTGTATTTGCAATCTGATTGATGTCTTTGGCTGCCATTTGCTGAATCTGACGCCCGGAGTAGGTTTGTCCCGAACCCTGAATAACTTCATTGGTTCGGCTGTATTTGTATACATCTGCAGGAACAATCGTTTGATGGATACTATCCGGGTGAAGTCCGCGATTCGTTTGTGCATAGAGGCGGTTGGAACCCAACAACAGGAAAATTCCAAGCGTGAGGGTCAGATAGATTTTCATGACATATACCTTTAGTGAAGTAAAGGTAACACTGTCAGAGCGGAATCTCAACATAAATGATTCCTAAATTTGATAAGCGGAACGGGTTGTTTTTAAGGCAATTCGGCTAAAGCGAAAAATCGGGGTATAGCAATCAGGCATCCACTTTTACAATCCAGTTAAATGTATCCGGAATGCGGGAAGTGCGAATGTCTTCAAGGGTATTGTACAGCAAATTGGAAACTTTACGGGTCTCAGTCGGAGGTAGTTCGTAGCGTTTATCCTGATACGTAAAGCTGGCAATCTTGGCAATTAATGCGGCTGTTCCGGTACCGAATGCATCCTGAAGCTTTCCTTGTTCATGAGCCTGCACAATTTCTTTAATGGAAACCGGCCTCTCTTCAATCACAAAACCTTTTGAGCGTAAAATAGTAATGCAGGAATCGCGGGTTATTCCTTCCAATATGGTGCCGTCGGGTTTAGGTGTAAGTACTTTATCATCTATGACAAAAAACAAGTTGGTGGTACCTGATTCTTCCACGAATTCGTGTTGTACTGCATCGGTCCATATTATCTGTTCAAAACCTTGTTGCTGGGCTTCCAGTGTAGGCAACATGGAGGCTCCATAATTCCCGGCAGCTTTGGCAAACCCAACACCACCATTAAAGGCGCGGGCGTACTTTTGTTCTACCAGAACATTGATGGGCTTAGGGTAATAGCTGTTAACCGGACAGGTAAAAATCATAAAACTGAATTGTTGCGAAGGCCGAACTCCTAAAAAATCATCGGTGGCAAACATAAATGGTCTTACATAGAGTGCGCTTCCGGTCTTGGTCGGGATCCAGTCGGCGTCTATCCGGATCAGTTCTTTTAAACCCTCAATAAATAACTCTTCGGGTATTTCTGGCATGGCCATCCTTTTTGCAGAAAGGTTGAATCGGCGCCAATTATCGGTTGGCCGGAACAATTGTGGTTCGCCATCCCCACTTTTAAATGCTTTCATGCCTTCAAAAATGGATTGACCATAGTGCAGGGCAGATAAAGAAGGCGACATTCGTATTTCGGTAAAAGGACTGATTTCAGGTTCTCCCCATTCACCATCCTTGTAATCAACGCGAAACATATGATCCGCGAAAATGCTGCCAAACTGAATGTTCTCAAAATCACACTGCTCAATACGAGACTGTGGAGTTTTAGATATTTTTATTGAAATTGCTGTCGAATTATCCATGAAAAATCTGATTAACCGGTTATCTGAAATTGCACCTTTGTTTGATGAGTTTTACCTGATCAGGGAGCCATCTGAAATCCGCACCAAAGAAAGTGAAAAAATCAAACAACCACTCAATTATTTCGGTGGATTTGAGTCGCAAATATTGATGTTAGTCAATTCTTTGCCGGATTTGGATCACACCGATCGCGAGATGCTCAACAATTTGGTAGAAAAGGCCATAAAAATCACATGGGATAAAGTAGCACTGCTCAATCTGGCAAAAAATCAGGACTATTCTGTTCTTGAAATTATGAATGAATTAAACCCCAAAAAGACAATTATCTGGGGATGCGATGAACAACCGGATGAATTAACCGGTGGTCCAAAATATCAGGTTGCAATATGGAAGACCGGCGAAGTTTTGAGGGTTGAAGGCCCCGAAGCCTACCGCAGTAATTCTGATAATAAGCGGATGTTGTGGGAACAAATTCAAATCCTGTTGGCGCTGAAATGAAACTGATTCTGGCAACACATAACCGGCACAAGGTTTCAGAACTGTCTGCAATGCTACCTGAAAGTTTCACATTGATGAGCCTTGACGATATCGGGTTTAATGAAGAAATAGAAGAAACAGGTTCAACTTTTGAAGACAATGCAGGCATTAAAAGCAGCCTTATTTATCAAAAGTTCCGCGTCCCATGTATAGCCGATGATAGTGGTCTGCAGATCGATGCATTAAACGGAGAGCCCGGAGTTTATTCTGCGCGTTATGCGGGTGAAGCGGCCAGCGATATAAACAATTGCGCATTGGTGCTTGGGAACATGAAAGGCAAAACAAACAGATCTGCGCGCTTTGTTTCCGTGATAAGTTTCAGATGGGAGGGGAATGAAAAATTATTCAGGGGAGAACTGGAAGGTACAATCACTCAGGAACCCAAAGGAAGTCAAGGGTTTGGATACGACCCCATTTTTATACCGGATGGATATGCCATAACCCTGGCTGAAATGCAGCCCGAAGAAAAAAACGCGATCAGTCACAGGGCTAAAGCCATACAACAACTGGTAACTTATCTGAAATTAATTTGATTCCTGCGTTTTCTGAATTTTATTCAGCGATTCGTTGATCTGACGATCAATATTGTGTTCAACTTCTATATCCTGGATCCGGTGTTTCAGCACATAAGTTGGAATATAGGTGAGAACCAATGCAAGCGATCCAAGAATCATCAGGATGTTTAAATTACCGCTATCCTTGAGCAGGAAGGCAACCATCACAAACAGTATATTGGCGATATACATAACGAGACAAACTTCTTTGTGCCCCAAACCGATTTTAATCAATGCATGATGAATGTGATTGCGATCGGGAGTAAAGGGTGATTGTTTTTTGATTAATCGCAATGTGAAAACACGAATGGTATCGAACAAGGGTACGATCAGAATAGCAATAGCCAGGGAAGGGGCAGAAGAGAGCTTGTAAAAATTATATGCCAGATCGTTATTGAATTCGATGAATTGAATTGCCAGAATGGAAATCAAAAATCCGGTTGTGAGTGAACCGGCATCGCCCATAAAGATTTTGGCCGGGTTGAAATTAAAAACCAGAAATCCGAATAAAGCACCCGCCAATCCAAACGACATAATAGCCCATCCGGTCTGATCTATAAAGTTAAACCATAATCCAAACGTGAGGCAGATGATAAAACCAATTCCTCCGGCAAGCCCGTCAACACCATCAATCAGGTTAAAGGCATTGGTAATTACAATGATGGTAAATAAGGTGATGGGAACTCCCACCCACATAGGGATATCATAGATTCCAAACAATCCGTAAAAGCTGGTAATGCAAATATTTTCTCCAAAAACTACGATAAATGCTGCTACAAATTGGCTGAGTAGTTTTTTAACCGGCGATAATCCTACAACATCATCCTTCAATCCGGAGAAAAATAAAATAATCACTGCGGCCTGTAAATACTGCAGCCTGCTCATACCTTCCTGTAAGCCCCATATGCTGATAGCAATAGAGAATCCGGCTATGATAGCCAAACCACCTAACCTGGGAATTTTAGAGGTGTGTATCTTTCTGTTATCAGGTTTGTCGTACAAACCTTTCATCTTGGCAATTGTGATAATCGAGGGGATACCAAAAATGACAACAAGAACAGAAGTAAAGAATACGAGTATAATATTTTGCATCTATGAAATGCGTGGTGCAAGACAAAAGTAACGAAAGTGAGAGGTGAAATAAAAAGGAAATCTTAAATATTTTTTTGAAGGTCAGCTTACTATGGCGACAATCTACTGATCGTCCAGTTATTCAGTTCGTTCATTTTGTAGAGCAACCTGTCGTGTAATCTATTGGCCCTGCCTTGCCAGTATTCAAACAGAACCGGTTTAACCAAATAACCTCCCCAATAAGGTGGTTTTGGAATTTTATCCCCTGTCTTATAGTCCAGCATAGCTTTATTGAAAGCCTGATCCAGATGGTCGCGGTTAGGGATAATTTCGCTCTGTTGGGATACTGTTGCACCTACCTGGCTTTCCAGAGGGCGGGTATTGAAATATTCAATGGCTTCCTGCTCTGAAAGTTGCTCAGCCAGTCCTTCAATTCTTACCTGACGTTGCATTTCGGTCCACATAAACAGCAATGAGACCCTGTTATTCTGTTTTATTTCCCGGCCTTTCTGACTTTCATAATTGGTGTAAAAGGTGAATCCGGTATCCGAAATATCTTTTAACAGGACCACCCTGGCATGAGGGATTCCATCTGATCCGGCAGTAGAAAGGATCATGATATTGGGTTCGGGAACAGGAAATTCGAGTGCTTCCTTAAACCATGTTCTAAATTGCACAATGGGGTTATTGTGCATCATATCTTCGTTGAGTTGACTTCGTGTATAATCAACGCGCATATCCGACAAGCGATTGGAATCAGCATTCATGGGCATTCGAATTTCAGTTCAAAAGTAATACAATCCTTAAATAGGATAGATGATATATATTATGGATTCTGCCATTTCAGGCTTTCTATCATGTGTACAATATCCTGTTCCAGAAAGGCCAATACTGGCTCAATGGAATCGTTGTTCGTTTTAACATTGAAATACAGGGAACCGCGTAAAAAATGACGGGTACTGTCGGTAACATAAAACTGAAAATTAGTAGCCGTATTACCACTCAGGTTATACAGCATGCCATTGAGTTGCTTGTTACCGATAAGTGTTTCATAAATTTCATCGGCTTTAATAGTGTGTTTATATACCAGGGTGCGCGAATCCTCAATGAGATTAAACAATTCATTTCGGCTGCGAATGGGTTTATAACTCAGGTGCAAAGTGGCCTGAAAGGGTAGGTATTGAATATTGAACCAACATTTTTCAGCATATTTAAAGCTATCGGGATAAGCTTCAGCATACACCGGAATATCTGCGGTAAAGGGACAATCCGGGTCAAAGGTTTTGTATGCTTTTTCCGGAAATTCGATGCGTTGGAATCCACGCGGTTTTGGCGTATAGACTTGTTCACATCCGCCAATGGCGAGCATGATCAAAAACAAAATTACCGGCACAATCCGGCCGGAGAACTTAATGCTCATGTTCGGTTTGTTGCAGATTAAGAATCACTTTTACCCGTTTGATTTTGCGTTTATCAACGGCTTCAATGATAAAGGTGAAACGGTCGAATTCGAGTTGTTCACCGCGTTGAGGCAATTCTTCTGTTTGTTCCAGCAACATACCGCCAAGGGTGTCGGCTTCATTGCTTACTTCATCAAAAAAGTTGGATTCAACACCCATGAATTTACACATATCATGGATGGGAATTTTTGCTTCAAAAATGAATGTATTATCGTTCACCCGGGAATAAAAATGTTCATCTTCATCAAACTCATCGTTTATTTCTCCGAATATTTCTTCCAGAATATCTTCCATGGTCACGAGACCGCAAGTTCCACCATACTCATCCACTACAATGGCCATATGTACACGTTTCTTCTGAAACTCTTTAAGCAGGTTGTCAATCTTTTTGCTTTCAGGAACAAAATAAGGTTTACGAATAAGACCATCCCATTTAAATTCATTATCCTTTTCAATATAGGGCAATAGATCCTTGATGTATAAAATGCCCGTGATATTGTCGAGACTTTCCTGATAAACCGGCATACGCGAATATCCAATGGAATTGATCTTATTCAGTACTTCGTGAAAAGAAAGGGTTTGATCGAGCGTATACATATCGGGTCGCTGCCGCATGATTTGTTTCACATTGATATTCCCGAAGTTTACGATGGATTTTAAAATAGTCTTCTCGTTGTCGGATGAATCGGACTCCGAAGTAATGTCGATGGCATGGGTTAGTTCATGCACACTCAAAACATGTCCTTTCTTCGTGATACGCTTATCGATAACCGAAGTGGATTTAACCAAAACCCATACAAAAGGGGAAAGCAAACGGGAAAGAAAATACATGGGAATAGCAATCCATCGGGCAATGGAAGTATTGTTTTGCGAAGCGTAGATTTTGGGGATCACTTCACCAAACAACACAATGATAAAAGTTACCAGCACGATCTGAATGGTAAATCCCAAAGCGGGGTGTTCTGAAAAATTAAACAGGACATCAAACATCAGGCTTGATACCATTACAATACAGATATTGACAAAGGTGTTTGCAATCAGTACCGTTGCAAGCAGTTTTTTGGGATTGCTTAAGAGGTATTTTATAGCATCCTGTGAGCTTCCGTTTTCTTCAGTGAGGTCTTCAATCTGAACTTTGGTGAGCGAAAAAAAAGCGTTTTCCGAGCTGGAAATGATACCCGACAATAAAATCAGAGCCAGGATCAATGCCAGACAAACAGCAATGGTTACAAAGTCAGATGCTGCCAATGACGAGCGGAAGATGGAGAGAATAAGTTGGAGTTGATACGTTGGAGGTTCCAAAATGATTGGGGTTAAGTTCAAAATGGCAAATCATCATCCCCTGCAGGAGTTTCTGCCGGTGCCGTGTTATTTGCCGTGTTGCCGGTATCAGGATTACCGGCCGGTGGATCCGCATTACGTTGTCCCACCAGCGTCATGCTCAACGCTTTTATTTTTGTACCTGTTCGTTCGTTGCCTTCTTTGTCGCGCCAACTATCGGTTTTGATTTTTCCTTCGATGTAAACCTGGGATCCTTTGCGCAGGTATTTCTCGGCTATTTTGGCCAGGTTATCCCACATTTCAATGCGGTGCCACTCGGTATCGGTTTTACGTTCGCCATTGCGATCGGTAAAACTTTCGCTTGTAGCCAATGAAAAAGTAGTAACAACACGATTGTTTTCAAGATAGCGGGTTTCAGGATCGCGTCCCAGATTTCCGAGCAATATAACTTTGTTAACCGACATGGATTTATTTCAAAAGTACCTGCAAGGTAGGAGAATTCAAAAATTTATCAAACAACCGGTGTACCGGATACTGATTTAATTGTTTCATATTCAGTTTTATATGTTGTTGGCAAAAGGTTTTCGACAGGCTCATATTTTGTATGATCCAGAAGCAGGCCTGTATTTTTTGGTGTGAAAGATGATGCGTGAACTCCATGGCCAGCTTTATTTCAGGACGTGTACTTTTTGCGGAAAGTATTTTTCGATGTTGAATCAGTTTCAGGATTTCCGGTGGTTTTGCTGCATGATTTAACTCCAGAAAGGGAGGCTCGTATAAATTCTTCCAGATACCCTTATCAGTACGCTTATATATATATGTGTGCTTCTGATCCCAAAAAAACAGGAAATGTACAAAGCGTTCTTTTTGTTTTTGCTTTACGGTTTTAACGGGATAATGATTTGTTTTACCTGTATTGAAAGCCAAACAGGCATGTGCCATGGGGCAGGACTCACAGGCCGGATTTCGGGGTGTACAAATTCTTGCACCCAATTCCATCATAGCCTGATTAAAAGTACCGGGATCTTTATGATTCAGGGCTTCATCAGCAAGATCCTGAATTATTTTCTTACCCAATGTACTGTCTATAGCTTCCGAAACAGCAAACAAGCGCGACATGACCCGCGACACATTTCCATCCACTACAGCCTGCGGCCGGTTGAATGCGATAGACGAAATAGCCGCCGCTGTATAGGGTCCGATTCCCTTTAACTGCAGCAATCCTTCATACGTATCCGGAAACTCATCCTTGTAGGCACGATGGATTATTTTTGCGGTGGCTATAAGATTCTCGGCACGGTTATAATAACCCAGGCCCTGCCATAGTTTAAATACGGTTTCGTTGCGGGCCCGGGCCAGATGGGCTACCGTTGGAAATTTAGCCAGAAAGCGATGGTAGTATGGCGTTCCCTGATCGACCCTGGTTTGTTGCAAAATGATTTCTGACAACCATATTTTATAGGGGTCGGTTGTTTGCCGCCAGGGCAATTCTCTTTTATGAAGCGAATACCATTTTAAAAGGGGGTTAAAGTGCATAAATCAGCGCAAAAGTAGGTTAAGGATAAAAATTAATGGGGTCAATATGGATAATTGCGTAAGAATGGTTACATTTGCGACCCTCAATTTGAAGTAAGGATATTAATTTAACCGACTGATAATTAACTAAAAACTAAATTTATATCAAGATGACTAAAGCAGAAATTATTGCAGAGATCTCAACAAAAACAGGAATCGACAAGATGTTGGTGCAGGAATCCGTTGAATCTTTCTTTAAAGTAGTAAGAAACTCCATGGTAGAAGGCAAGAACGTTTATTTTCGTGGATTCGGGAGTTTTGTGGTGAAAAAAAGAGCCAAGAAAATTGCACGTAACATTTCGAAGAATACCGCAATGGTAATCGACGAACATTATATTCCAAGCTTTAAGCCTGCTAAAACCTTTATTGATAAAGTTAAGAAGAGCGAAGCTGTAAAAGCCAAAGCCTCTAAGCAATCTGCTTAATCTTCATGCGTATCAGCAAAAGCCAGGCGATTGTATTGCTATTATCCATAGCAATTATAGGTAGCCTGACTTACATGGGATTCAAAACAAGCCGGGTAAGTCAGGACGACGCTACTGCGGTTTCTGTTGTAACCAATTCTTTGGAAATGCTGACCGATGAAGAACTAAACAGCCTACCGGATTCATTAAAGGCGCAGATCAATGCGGAAAACAACAATCCCGTTGTACTCAAGCAACTGATTAGCGGAATGGACTCATTGGGAAAACGATTGGTGGCTGCCCGATTGATGGAGCAATTAGCCGGTCTTGACCCCAATGAATCAAACTGGATGATTGCAGGATCCAAATATTATTCGATCGCGGTTATGAGCAACGATTCCAATCTGTTTCAGGATGCGGGATCGCATGCGCGGGATGCTTTTGAAAAAGCGTTGCAACTCAATCCCCAAAGTCTGGATGCGAAAAATGCACTGGCTTCATGCTATGTAGATATCGATAAAGACATTATGAAAGGGGTTGGTTTATTGAAACAGGTTGTTGCAACCGACAGCAACAATGTTCAGGCATTGTTTACACTGGGAATGTTGTCGATGCAATCAGGCCAGTGGGACAAAGCAAGGCAGCGTTTTGAACGGCTCACCGAATTGCAACCCTTTAACCCTGAATATTATTATTATGTTGGCGAAGTATATGCCAAGTCGGGTGATACCAAAGCAGCTATTGAATCGTACGAAAAATGCAAAACCCTGTTGAAAGACAAGGCTGCACAAAAAGAGATACAGACATTAATTGATAAACTTAAATCCATTTAAATTATGCCAAGCGGTAAGAAAAGAAAACGTCATAAAATAGCCACTCACAAGCGTAAGAAAAGGCTGAGGAAGAACAGACACAAGAAGAAATAAGCCGTAGTTTGATACGACACTATCCGCCATGTAGTACCATACTACATGGCTTTAATTGTGTTCAGTTGTGAGCCAGGAAATTATAATCAACGCACATCCCGATGGTGGGGTAGAAATCGCTTTATTACGCGACCGCAAACTCATTGAGTTGCATCACGATAAGGCCGAAAACAACTTCGCCGTAGGAGATATCTACCTTGGATCAGTTAATAAACTGATGCCGGGTTTGAATGCCGCATTCATCAATGTGGGTCACGAGAGAGATGCGTTTTTGCATTACCTCGATCTGGGACCACAGGTAAAATCCCTTCAAAAATTTGTGCGCGGTGTTATAGGTAATACCGGCGCTCAACTTTGGCCAACGGATTCCGACCGGGAATCCGATATCGAAAAAAACGGAAAAATCGGTCAGATTTTAAACCGCAACCAACAAGTTGTGGTGCAGGTCACCAAGGAACCTATATCCAACAAAGGTCCCCGTCTGACTTCCGAATTGTCGCTTGCAGGACGCTATTGCGTGTTGATGCCATTCGATAATACCATTTCCATTTCCAAAAAGATTGTCAAAATAGAAGAACGTCTGCGCCTGAAGAAACTTGTGCAAACAGTGCGTCCGAAAAATTTCGGAGTGATAGTTCGAACCGTTGCCGAAAACAAAAGCGTTGAAGAAATTGAACGCGATATCAAAGACCTTTCCGAACGTTGGGAAGATCTGGTAGAGCAACTCAAAACATCCAAACCGCCTCAGAAATTATTGGGTGAAAGCGATCGTACGTTAACGCTGATCCGCGATTTACTCAACGAAGATTTCAGCGGAATTTTTGTCAACGACAATTATATCTATACCGAACTCCGGCACTATGTGAAGCACAAAGCACCCCAGCTGGAGAAAATCGTAAAACAGTATACCGGTAAAGTTCCGATTTTTGAACATTTTGGAATTGATAAACAAATCAAAACCACCTTTGGCCAGCAGGTCAGTTTTCTGGGTGGTTGTTATCTGATTATTCAGCATACGGAGGCCTTGCATGTAATTGACGTGAACAGCGGCAATACAACCAATAAGGAGATCAACCAGGAAGAAAATGCCCTTCGGGTAAATCTGGAAGCTGCCGAAGAAATTGCCCGCCAGTTGCGTTTGCGCGATATGGGCGGAATCATTGTAATCGATTTTATTGATCAGAAAAGTGCCGGCAACCGTAAACAGGTTTACGAGCGTCTCAAAGATGAAATGAAAACGGACCGGGCCAAGCATAAAATCCTACCCATGAGTCCGTTCGGACTGATTCAAATTACACGTCAGCGTGTTCGGCCGGAAATGAATGTGGTAACCAACGAAAAGTGCCCTACATGTAAAGGCACCGGTGAGATTACATCCAGCGTTGTGATCCTCGACGATATTGAAAGTCGCCTGAAATATCTTATTCTGAATATGAATATGTCGGGCATCACCATTGAAGTTCATCCCTACATAGCGGCATATCTTACCAAAGGATTTCTGAAATCTCCGCGATTTAAGTGGCTGTTTAAATACAAAAAATTTATCCGGATCAAACCTGTAAATGCTTTTCAGTTCGGCGATTATCGCTTCCTGAATTCTTCCGGAGAAGAGATTTTACTCTGAGCACTTTGTTATTTTACACTTTACCTTATATTTGGGTAAACGAATCCATGCTATGAAGTTCAGATTATTATCCCTGTTAGCCATCCTTTTGTTGTTCGGCAGTTCTTGTGTTACCAAGCGTACATACAACGATATGCATGCATTATGGGTTTACACCGATTATCAATATCAACTGTTGAAACAACAGGTTAGTCGCGAAAAACGCGACTGCAACTGGTTGCGCGATGAGATTCAACGTCTCAAGCAGGATTCGGCTTCGATGGATTCGCTTTATCGTGCCAATTTGCTGATGAGTGAAAAAGATAAAGCAAAATTGCAAACTGAATTAATCAGTCAGTCATCGAGTTTAAAATTATCGGCACGAAAAATCGGTGAACTGGAAGCGTTGTTGTTTCGCAAAGATTCAATCATGAAAGCAACCCGTGATCGTTTAACAGCTGCGTTGACCGGTTTTTCCGACAAAGGTGTGAAAGTGCATGTGGTTGGAGGCAAAGTGTATATTTCTTTGGATGAACGTTTGCTTTTCCAATCGGCAAAAATTGATGTTGGTGCTGAAGGAAAAACTGCATTGCTCGAAATTGCTACAGCATTAAATCAGGATACATCAACTATTTTAACCGTAGAAGGTCATACCGACGATATTGAATTTACAGGTGGAGCCAAAACCATTTACAAAGACAATTGGGACATCAGCGTATTGCGTGCAACATCAGTTGTAAAATTGTTGCAAAAAGAAGGAATGGTAAGTCCGAAACGCTTTATTGCCTCCGGTCGTGGTGAATTCTTCCCGATAGATCCTGAGAAAACACCTGAAGCACGGAAGAAAAACCGCCGGATTGAAATTATTATTACTCCTAATCTCGACGAAATCGCGCGTTTGCTGGAAGCCAATTAAACTGCGAGATGTTTAAGATATGCAAAAGTGGGATTGCATTCATTGGGAAGGAAATTGCGGTTTTATGCAACAGTGTAGATGAGAATAAGGCTTCGTGGTTAAAAACAGTGCGGTCTGAAAATACTCAAGGCACGCATGTTTGGGTACAGGGAACAGAAAACAACATTTCAAAGGCATACGGAATCAATGGAATTCCACATTATTACCTGATCGATAAGCAAGGGCGCATCCTTTCAAGCAATGCAGAACGCCCAAGCAGTAAATCCATTCAACAGAATCCGGATGCAGCCTTAAATTAGATGTAAAAGGATGAGAAAATGGATTCAATCGGCATTTAACTCACCTGCCTCATTGCGTATTTACATGTTTGGGTTGTTTATGTTTTGCGTGTCTAGTTCACAGGCGCAGGTCAATGCTAAAGTTGTCGAAAAGGAGAAGGCAGTAGAAATTGTTGGTTTTGATTTTGGTTCAAAATTTGTCAGCATCCGAACCGGTGGATATGATCCGGGATTGCCGGAGCGTAATTCAGTTACAATAATTCAGAACGCTTTAAATTACGGGATTGCCCGCAAAAAGCATCAATGGATTTTTGCCTTGAAAACCGGAATCGGAAATTCAAGCCGACGCCGTAGTGGCATCAATTTATCAATCATTGAGTGGGGGCCTTCTTTGGGATACGCGAGAATTATAAAGTTATTTCCATTTTATCATGTTGTACCATCTTTTCAATTGGGACTTGTAGGCAGATCAATATCGTTATCTGTAGACAGTACCGTTCAAATGCGAACCCGGTTTTCGGATTTCTCTTCTGTACACCTTCATATTGAACCCGGGATCTATTTTTCAATGCCCCGGTCAAAAAACTGGAAGCGACCTGTACGATCCAGTGTGTACATGGGTTATTCCCACGATTTCTCGAGCCGAAGTTTTGATGTAGGTGGCAGAAGGCCGCGAACGGCTTATGCATCGACAGCCGCATCGGGTTTTATAATAACATGGAATGTTCAGGTGTTTATTCCCTGATAGAAATAATGATAGATCATCAGTGATTTGAAAAGCGGAAATTATACCGGAATTAAATTAAGTATATAGCCTTCACACACGGGTGTATTTAAATAATCTATCATCACCACGATTACTAAAAAGTATTCAGGTCAGTAAATACACAAAAGTCAATCACAACTCTTTTAACCACTTATTGAAAATACAGGCCAAATGGATTGGTCAGCTCCAAACATCATCCAAGAACGACAACACCCCGCGTTAGGCGCAGAGCGGCCTGTCTGAGCTCCATCCCGGTACCCCGGGGTGAGCGAGTAGCGAGCGCCGACCCCCGGACGTCAAAAACAAGATGCCTTTGGAAGAGTCCATTCAGAGGAAATATCTCATAAAGGCATTGTAGTTTTTGCCGACGGGGGGAACGCCCTGAAAAAGCTTTGTAAAAAATAAACAGGTCAGCTGGATTCTGTAAAACGATTAAGCAGAATCCGGAAATCGGTTATTTCCCTTTTTGTCCTGAGCCCGTTGGTTGATAGTTGCTCAAATCGCGATCGAACAAATACATGCCACCCTTATCGGCACCAATGAGTTTAAGTTTGTCGAGCATATTGCGGGCCAAAGCTTCTTCTTCTATTTGCTCTGATACATACCATTGCAGGAAATTATGGGTGGTATAATCCTTTTCCTTTAAGCAAACATCAACCATTGCATTGATTTCTGCAGAAACATTTACTTCGTGCTTAAACAAATTGAGGAAAATAGTATCCAATGACTTGAAATTGGTATTGGGTGCTTTTAATGCCGGAATAATTGCTTTGCCTCCCCGTTCGTTGACATAACGAACCAGTTTTAGCATATGCAAACGTTCTTCATCAGAGTGGATATAGAAAAAATTTGCTACTCCGTTGTATGCATTGTTTTCAGCCCAGGAGGCCATTGCGAGATAAAATTGTGAGGATTCTGCCTCCAGCATAACTTGCTTATTGAGTGCAGATTCGATTTTTTTATTTAACATAGCGGTTGTATTTATACGAATATACAACAACGGATTAATTTGGTTCAGGAGATTTGATAAAAAGAATGTAAAGAAAGTATGGCTTCATCGTTTCAGCATCGCGCATTTCGTTTGGTTAATCGCATTTTACCGGCCTACCTTATTGATATGAGTGGCACGCCGGTACATCAGCCTTTGCCCGGCAGGCAACTGGATCATATTGATCCATTTCTGTTATTGCATCACCACCATCAGTTTATCGAACCCGGACAAAATCCCCGTTCGTTGGGAGTTGGTCCGCATCCGCATCGTGGGTTTTCTCCGGTTACCCTGATTTATAAAGGGGCAGTTCATCACAGGGATTCCCGTGGAAACGATTCGGTGGTAGGAGCCGGAGGCGTACAATGGATGCAGGCCGGAATGGGAATTATTCACAGCGAACGACCTTCTGATGAACTGGCCAGAGATGGAGGTGAGCAAGAAATCATTCAGCTATGGATCAATACTCCGCAAAGCCACAAGCTGGATCAGCCGGTTTACACAGCTATGACGGCCGATCAAATACCCACATTGACGCCGACAGATGAAGGTGTTCAAGTCAGGGTCATTGCCGGAAATTACGAGGGTGTTCAGGGGTTTCAGCATCCGTATTCTCCACTAATCTTGTTGGATATTGTCATGGAGAAAGACGCTTTTTTGCATCTTGAGATTCCTGAGACTTATAATTTTCTCGCTTATAATTTATACAATAATATTGACGTTGAAGGATTTGGTCTGGTAGATGCCCGACATTTGGTTTGGTTTAAAGCAGGGAAGGATCCCGCCGGCATCAGAGCGTTAGAAGATACCCGTTTGCTTGTATTGGCCGGATTGCCCATTGGGGAACCCATTCAGGCTTATGGGCCTTTTGTAATGAACAACCAAACACAAATTATGGAGGCTATCCGGGATTATCAGATGGGAAAAATGGGAATTTTGATTGAAGATTGATTATTGCTGTTTCTGCCTCACATCAGACCTGTATCTGACACAAATCACATCAGAAATCCATGAAATAATTTAATCTTTGAGTATAAATTAATACCATCATGGAGAATCAAGTTAAAGTTACTGCCGCACATCGCGATCACAATGAGTGGATCGGATATCTGAAATTCTGCAAAGACGAAATCAGCAGCTTTGAAAACAGGCTGAGCGAAGTGGTGACGGCGAATAATAAGCGGGAAATAGTTGCACAGGTGGAACATTTCCAAAATCAATTTATACGCGAAAAGGAAGTGATTGATATTCTAAAACACGATATACGTGCCATGGAAAACCAATTGGAAGTGCAGGTTGCAGCCAATCCGGTCGCAACAGAACATAAACGTGTTGCTGACGAACCTGAATTGCGCGAACGCATGGACACTTTTGAAAAACTCTTCAATGAACTGAAAGAAGAATTTCATGGTTTTATCCGCGTTACCTTATAAGAGTAATTTAAACAAGCAGGTTAAATCATAAGTATGCCCGGCATCGAAGTCAATTCGGCTGCCGGGCATGCTGTTTTATAATGTTCTCTCATTTATCCGCCGTAGCTTTAGCGAAGGAGGACACTATTACATTTATCCACCGTAGCTTTAGCGAAGGCGGATACAATTACACATTACATAATTACACAATTACACACTCCCCCGCTCATTTAGCATAACAATTCACCATCCATTGTATCCCGAATTTATCGGTGCAACTTCCATAATATGCTCCCCAAAAAGTGTCCTGCAATTCCATACTGACAGAGCCGCCATCTGATAGGGCATCAAAGAGGCGTTTGGTTTCATCACGCGTGTCGGGTTCAAGACTGATATAGATATTATTTCCCTGGTTAACGGTAAAACCCATCGACTCCGGTGCGTCGGTTCCCATCAACATATGTCCGCCTGTTATGGGTAATTCAATATGCATAATCAGATCAAGGTCGGCTTCTGCAATAGGAGGATTTCCCTGAGAAGGTGGAATATCGCGGAAGCGTTGAGGCCCCCTGGCTCCAAAATCTCCTCCAAATACGAATTGGTAAAATAGAAATGCCTGCTCAGTGGTTCGGGGAAAATTGAGGTATGTGCTTGTACGTGCCATGATAAGGTTAAAGTAAAACGTTTTTAAATTACAGTTGAAGTTGTAACAATCGTATTGAAACAACAATCAAAAGGATACTGATCAACAAAGTTACTATTGATTTTAAAAAAGGGAAAATCATCAGGCAATAGATTACCATAAAGCAACCGATCAACAAGGTAATCATTGCACCGTATTGCATCTTATGTTGGATAGCCCAAAAGGCCACCATGCTGATGGCGCCCGACAGCAAAAGCACATGCCCGTCCATCAACAGATGCAAGAGCTCCCGGTTATATGGACCCTTGTGTTTTGCCAGAACAAAAAAATCATGCAGTATTCCATTTTCCATGTACCAAATGGATGCTGCAAGAATCCAGTATACTGAAAGAAATGCACTCATTTCAACTCACTATTTTGATATTGAAAGCGCCATTTTTGGTCGCACCATAAATACGCAACCACAACGGCAGATACATTTCCATGCCACGGGCTGCAGTTAAATCTCCCAGATCAAGAATATGGGATTCTTTCCAGCCAAAACTCTGCAGTATTTGTTTTACTTTATCTTTGGCCAATGCGTCATTTCCGCTCACAAAAGTATGGTGATCCCCGTTGTTGATCATTCCGGGATCTACCATAATCCCGCACCATGTTGTATTTAACGCTTTAACAACTTGTGTTTGCGGTAATGCAGATTGAATCGATTCTCCCAACGAACCGGTATTGCAAACCGACAATGTAGGGGGCATTCCATTACTGAAGTCAAGCGGATTGGAAAGATCAATTAAGATTTTGTTGTTCAAACTCTCTCCGGTTGAAAGCAAAGCATCAAGAGATCCTGCACCGGCTGTACAGTTAAACACCAACTCACCGAAGGCAGCAGCTGTAGCGAAAGTTCCTGCAGAAGCCATCAATGGTGCTTTTTCAGCAAAAGATTTCGCTTTTTCATTGTCGCTTGTGCGCGAGCCCATGCAAACTGAATGTCCGAGTTCTAATAGTTTGGAACCGATTGTTTGTCCGACCGTGCCGGTACCGAGTACACCTATATTCATGGTAAAAGGGTTTTATGTGGTAGTAAATGGGAGAACGAATATAGGAAAAGGTAAATGTTATTGGTTACTGGTTATTAAGTTATTGGTTAATAGTGTTGCTCAAATCAGGAGAAATATTCTGGTGAGGTTCAATGTGGTTTGTAAATATGTAATTGTGTAAATATGTTATCCAATCAGGATCAATCTACCGGTTAGCCACTTCGTACTTCACACTTCGTAATTTGTACTTCGTACTTCGTAATTTACTCAAAGTATTGATTGAAGGTATCAAAAGATGCATCGATCTCTTTCAGGTGTTGCTCAGCTTCTGCAGGAGTGCCAGTTGCTTCATCAAAGGCTTTAACCAGATCGATATAGGGCAGGAGCCATTTGTGCAATTCATCATGTGATTTGCCGGTCATGGTACAATTGGAAGTTAATCCGTCAACCTGGGTTTGTAATGTTTTAGCCAGAGCAGGGTAGTCTTTTTGAGCAGACAAATTACTGGCATGCACTTCTTTTTCCATGATCCGGATATATTCCATCATGGGAGCATCCACTTTCCATTTGTGGCCATTATCGAGTTCAATGGATTGCAGAGCGTCAGTATGTTCGTGGTGCTCTGTTTCAGGTGAAGAGGTAGGAGCAGGAGGGGTGTTGTTGGTGCAACTCATCCATAACAGGGTGGATGTTGCAATCAGCAGGTGTTTGATTTGCATAAGTGTTTTGTGATAGTATTGAAATGCAAAGAGAAAACAAGGAGATGGATAATTAATTGATGCAGGTCATGATTTGAATGTATTAACCATTTTTTAAATATTTAAAAGAGCAGGATTCCATTAGGTTACCTGTAATTTTTGAAGCAAGTTTCTTTTGATCTGCTCTTCCCATTCGGGTTTTAAGATGCTGAGTACAATGCTATCGCGGCGGGTGCCGTTATGCCGCACTACATTGCTGCGCAGTATTCCTTCAACGCTACATCCAATACTTTTCATGGCTGCAATACTTCTCAGGTTCGTATTATCGGCTCTGAACTCTACACGTTCCATTCTCAATTGTTCAAAGGCAAATTGGAGCAACAAATATTTGCAATGCTTGTTAAGTCCGGTTCCCTGAAATTCCTTTCCGTACCATGTATAGCCGAGTTGAAGACAACCGGCATTCAACTGCATATCGTAAAAACGGGTGCTACCTGCATATTCATTGGTGTGTTTATCGAAAACAATAAAAGGATATTCTTTTTCATCTTTACGTCCTTTTAGAGCTTTAAGCAAATAATTTTTAAGACCTGCTTCTCCAATGGCATGTACTGATGAGTGATCCCACAGTTCCGGCTCCTGTATTGAATAAGGAAGTAAATATTCTACATCGCCGATAGCTAATGGACGTAACAGCACTCTTTCGTCTTCGAGTGTATAATCGGTTTTAAAATCAAATGACATATCAGGAAAGATTGTAAATAAAAATTAGTTTTTCACAAATCGGCGAACGGCTGAATTACCGTTCCCTGAAATCACTTGTAGCGCATAAATCCCTGTTGGGAGTTTTGATATATGAATGCTTTCAGACAATTCACCCCGAAAAACTTCCTGCCCGCTTTGATTCAAAAGAGTCAATTCGGCATTTTTGGTCTCGTATGCAGTATAAGAAATATGCAGAATGTCACCGGCCGGATTCGGATATAAATATAATTCAGTTGGTGAAGCATTCAGTTCATTGATTTGTGTATTCGAATTCATTTCTATGATAAAAGCCAAATCAGAAACTCCATTGATGGTATCAACTCCCAGTGAGTCTTTTCTCCATTCAGTAATTTCAATTTTAAAGGCATAGAGACCGGGGGTATCAGTTGTAAAAGTAAAAGCTCCGGTTATGGGATCAATGTTTGCTTGAGGAGGGATATATGAATTGTAGATATGAATATTTTGAAGTCGATAGGATAGACTGTCCTGATCCGCATCTGTACAATTCGGATTGTACGTTATTTGATTTCCATTACTCTTTAAACGAAGTGGCAAATTACCGATTGACGGTGCATAGCGGTTTCTTGCGATGTCATCTTTAAAATGAATTTTGGTGTATAAAAACAGATAAGCAGAATCAGGCTGAATGAAATTCTTGATTCCGCGAATCCAAAAAGCGTTATCTGTTGAGATATCTAAAAGGAAGGGTTTTGGTACAGGAGAAGCATAAAAATGGGATCTGGAATATGTTTTTAAAAGAACTCCATCGATTTTCATTGATGATACAATGGATATATTTTCTCCTGAGGCATCTCCGAAATTAAAGTAACAATGAGGCCTCACAACTTCATTCGCTGTATCACAAAACAGCGTGGCCTGCAGCATATAGGTACTGTCGGCAATCCAGAACAGACGAAAATATCCGCCCCGGAGGTCCTGAGAAATTCCACTTAAGCTGAGCAACAGAAAGAATGAAGTGAATACCGTTTTCATACGTGAAAGTTAGCAATAAAATGGTATTTAAACGTTGTTGCAAACAACACACGTTTTAAAATATGTTTTAAGTGTTATGTTGAATCGCAACATCAATGAACGAATATCATTCATGTTTGTTTTTTAGGATGAAGTATTGCTTATATTCGATTAGGGGATTGTGGATTCGTTTATTTTTTAAATGGATTTGAATCCATGTGCTGAAATATTATCCTTTACAAACTATGCTGAAGATTAAGTTAATCGGTTATTTCTGTATAATACTGACTCTTGACACATTTGCGAATGTGAATTTTATTGATATCACTAAAATAAGCAGCAAACAGGAACATTTGCTTTCATTTAATTATATCAAAGACAATAAACAATACTATGATCACTGGACCGAAAAATGGACTTATGCCATACCCAAACAGGAATTAATCAAAAACTTGCGCGATAAGTACAATGCCTTTTCTGCGCTCACAGATTCCAATACAGAATTATACTTATTGCTGGGTGATATTGCGCATTATTTATACAACCTCGACGATACCATTTATTTCACGAAGGCAGTAAAATATTACAACAACGCAAAAAAAACGGATCCAAAGGATTACAGATCCTATTGGTTCCTGGGATTTCATTACGCACTTTCCAATGTTCCAATACCGGCCATCGACAATTTTTTGACAGCCGAAAAGTTATTGCCCGACAATCAACCCGCTGAATTCTGGAACGATTACGCCTGGACTGCTGCCGTTACCAATATGCCCTCGCATTGCATTTATGCCATGGACAAAGTGAAGTCTGTTTCAGGCACTCGGGGAACTTTTGAGATGCAGTTGGGTGACCAGATGAGAAGCAAAATTGAACCGGTTAACAAATTGAACGTTTACAAAAAGGAATTTATTTGGACTGTTAATAAAGGAAAGCTAACCACATTTACTAGCAGGCCGCTGGGCATTAAGCTGCTTTTTGATTCCGGTTGGAAATTTTCTGTTTATGATTACCAAAAGCAGGAAAGTGCATTTATTCTGAATCCTCCTTCAATTAAAAGTAAACAGGGAAAAGAGATTCATTTTACCCTTGCCATTTTTATGCGTGTTGCAAACAAGGATGATCAGTTAGAAGATTACGTTAAAAAGTTCATTGCAAAATTTCCATCGAAAAGAATGGTAAAGCCATCCGGCAAATACAGCAAGATGATTGTATGGGAAATAGAGGATAATACAAAATATAAGGAGATGGGTGGAGGTCGTTTGCATATGGTAGGAGTGGAACGCGTTGCTCCCGCATATCCCGGGTTGCTTTTGGAGAATCCGGTTGATTTGCCAACAGGAGAACCCGGTCAGGTTGCCTATTATAGAGCATCCACCAGTAAGGATCGGTTTAAGGGACGCATATTTTATATATTCATGTTGGATACCAGTGAAGATATTGATGAGGAATCGCTTGCTATTTTCAATACACTAATAAACGAACAAATCATCATTGAGTAACCGGTCTGAAAAGGCAATGCAAGAGAATATGGATTCTCGCAAAATTCTGTAAATTCACTTTTGCAATTACCGGATAAGTTGAAATATTAAGGAGTCAGGATATAAACAAACTACAAGCATAATTCACATGGCTGAAAAAAAATCAAAATTGGTTGAAATTAAAACCAAGCCTACGACTGATAATGTTGAAGGGTTCATCCAAAAAATTCCGGATGAACAAAAGCGAAATGATTGTTATGTATTAATGGAAATGATGAAAAAGGCCAGCAAGGAAAAACCGGTTTTGTGGAGCAATTCCATTATAGGCTTTGGTATCAAGCGTTATAAGAGTCCTACAACAGGAAGGGAAGTAGACTGGCTTCGTATAGGTTTTGCTCCCCGCAAAGCAAATTTATCCTTATACATCAGTGCCGGGATTCATGAACATGCTGCTGCTCTGAAGAAACTAGGTAAGCATAAAACAGGGGTTGGCTGTCTTTACATCAACAAACTGGAAGATGTGGATCTTAAAGTTCTGGAGGGAATGATCAAAGCTTCGTTATAATTTACCACGGAAACAGCACGGTACTCTATTTTTATAAATTTCCACGTTTATTATGGATTTACTGATTTTGAAAAAATAGTTGCGTAGTTAAATAGCTTCATATATATTTGTAGTCAAATAGCTACACAATGAATTTACGACGCGACGTTTTTCAGGCCATTGCAGATCCAACCCGCAGGGCAATTCTGCTTATGGTTACTTCACAAGCCATGACGGCAGGTGCCATAGCAGCGAATTTCAACACTGCCCGGCCAACCGTTTCGAAACACCTTCAGATCTTAACAGAATGTGAATTGTTAAAACCCGAACAAAACGGAAGAGAAATTTATTATCAGTTGAATCCCAAAAGTATGAAAGAGATTGCCGATTTTATTGAACCATTTCGTAAAATGTGGGATGACCGGTTCAATAAACTGGAGTCGGTTATGAAAGCATATAAAACCAAAAAGTAGCAGCAATGGAACGAAAAACCAAAATAGAGGCCGAGCCGGGCAAACAGTATCTGGTCATAACGCGTGAATTTGATTTACCCGTGGAATTGTTGTTTAAAGCATATGTTGATCCTGAATTGGTGGAGCAATGGATGGGAACAAAGGTTTTGAAACTTGAAAACAGGAAACATGGCAGTTATCAGTTTGAAACAACAGATCCGAAAGGAAATAAATTTGGATTCAATGGAACCATCCATGAATTTGTACCGAACTTAAAAATCACACGCACTTTTGAATTTGAAAATACGCCATTTGGTATACAGCTTGAATTTTTGGAATTTAAAAAACTAAGCAGCGAAACCAGCCAACTTACTATGCAGACCTTGTTTAAAACGATTGAACAGCGCGATCAAATGTTGCAAATGCCGTTCGCACAAGGAGTCAACATGGCACATAACCGATTGCAGGAAATACTTCTCAAACTAAAATAATACATTATGAAAAAACGTAACAAAATCATTTATTGGATCGCTACCCTTTGGCTATGTCTGGGTATGACCTCAACCGGACTTGTTCAATTGCTTAGAATGCAGGCAGAAGGTGCGGTTGCACCTCCGGGGGTCGATGGAATCATTCATCTGGGCTATCCTGTTTATTTGTTAACTTTACTGGGAGTTTGGAAATTATTGGGTGTGCTGGCGTTGTTGGTTCCTAAATTTCCTTTGCTTAAAGAATGGGCTTATGCCGGATTCTTCTTCACGTTGATGGGAGCAATCTGGTCGCATATTGCAGTTGGTGATCCCATGATTGAATTATTTCCATCCTTACTACTGATAGCATTGCTGTTTTTATCATGGTATTTCAGACCTGCAGAAAGGAAAGTAATCACTGCAAATTAAGATACTTAAATCGAGTGTACCTGATAATGTAATTTTCAAGAGTTTATAAGCAGGAAGGTTTAATTTTTTATTTTGATATTGAAAGATGAATCCAAAAGTTGATTTCTTTTTTAGAAAAGCTAAAAAATGGCAGACAGAGTTGGAACACCTGAGAATAATTGCACTCGATAGTGGTTTGACAGAGGAATTAAAATGGGGTGTTCCATGTTATACTTTTCAGGGCAACAATGTGGTATTGATCCATGCATTTAAGGATTATTGTGCGCTTTTATTTTTCAAAGGAGTTTTGATGAAAGACAAGCATGGATTGCTGATCCAACAAACCAAACATGTACAGGCTGCGCGTCAAATACGGTTTACCGGGGTGAAGGAAATACTCAACTTGCAACCCCGCGTGAGAGCCTATATCAAAGAAGCTATTGAACTGGAGAAGTCGGGAGTGAAGGTTGAATTTAAAAAGACTACCGAATTTGAGATGCCGGAAGAATTTAAGATTATGCTAAAAGAATTTCCCGCTCTGAAGGTTGCTTTTGAAGCATTAACTCCAGGCCGGCAACGTGCCTACCTGTTATTTTTCGCAGCGCCCAAGCAATCCAAAACACGGGAGTCGCGGATTGAGAAAAATATACAACGCATACTCGATGGAATAGGGTTGGATGATTGATGTTTGTATAAAAGTCATAATTCTGAAACCATTCACACGAGTGCATGCAATTTATTCCCGGATGATTAATTTTGTTTAGCACATAAGAATATGAAACCTAAAAATACTGCATCAAAGGCTATCACAATAAAGGCAACGGCAACAAAAAAGGTTCCGGCAAAACCAAAGTCTGCTAAAGTGGTGCTTCTTTCCGGGGGAAATCCGCAAATTGCCAAAGGTGAAGGGGATGCACCGATTCAAGCTTATATCGATGCCATGCCGGGATGGAAAAGCATAGTTGGGAAACAACTCGACCAACTGATCTCAAATACGGTACCTCATGTAAAGAAAGCCGTAAAATGGAATTCGCCTTTTTATGGGGTAGAAGGTAAAGGGTGGTTTCTCAGCATGCACTGTTATGCAAAATATATCAAGCTTGGATTCTTTAACGGAGTAGCACTAAATCCTATGCCACCCGGCGAATCCAAGCATAAAGCCGTTCGTTATCTCGACATATACGAAAACGATACGCCCGATATGAAATTGTTAAAGAAATGGATTAAGCAGGCTGCCTCTTTGCCGGGATGGATTGCCTGATGCTAAGCAGTAAAATCCTTTTATTAATGAAGAATTCAATTCTAATATATCTTGAATTATGAAATATAAAATGAAGTCGTTAAAAGATTCAGTTAAAGGGTATATCAACTCTGTGAATTTCTTTAGGTGGGGTGTGTTCGTTGCACTATTCACAATAACGGGCGGATGTTATTCTGTAAAGTCAATTACTCCTACAGAGAACGATGTTGCCCGAGTTAAGGATAAATATCCCGGTTATTCACTCACAGATTTGAACAGAGGAAAGGATTTATTCGTAAACTATTGTGGTAATTGCCATAAACATAAAAACCCGGCTTCGAAGACCGAAGAGGAATGGACCGTTATAGTGCCCAAAATGAGTGCCAAAGCAAATAAGAAATCGTTGGTGCTGGACGAAAATGCGCAACAGGACATTTTACGGTTTGTGATCACCATGCGGGATGCTTCAAGGTGAACCTTATTAAATGGACTTCTTATTTATGTTAAATAGAAAAAGGCCTTGCTGTTATGTTAACAAGGCCTTTGATATAAAATATGAGAGCATTAGGTTTAAAACGCTATAGTGCCAATGTTTGTGCTGGCGCCCGATGTTACTACCACCTCATTTTGAATAACAGGTAACATCGGTTGAGCAGGAGTAATGGTGATGGTGTGTGATCCGGCTGGAATTCCAACGATCTTAAATTCTCCGGTAGCTGATACATAAGAAGAATAGCTCATTCCGGCAGTTGCTGTTACAAAGGCCCGGGTACCGGCAGGAGTGATTTTCCCTTCGATTGTTCCACCTGAACCAACTTCAATGGTGCGGATAACAGGCTTTAATTTATACGTCCCGTTTCCTTCTTTTACTATGGAAGCATTGGCATCAAAATCAATCAGGAAACTGTACAAAACATCGGCCTGAAGTGTTTGATGCACTTGCAATTTTAGTCCTGATTGTTCTGCACTTGGAGTACTCAAAGGATAATTTACACCATCGATTACAACATGGTTGTTAGCACCCAGTATAAGTCTTACCTGTTGAATGGTCGGGGTCTCTAAATTACCGGAAGCCAGTAAAGTATCTCTGCCATTGGAAAAGTCCAATAGATTGTATAAGCCCGCCTTCACATTCAGCGATACAGCTTTACCATTATTGCCGGTAACTTCAACTCCGATTACTTCGATTATTACAGCATCATAAGGTCCGGGAGCATCCGTCATGCGCACATTATATGGATAATTGGCCGTTGATTCGTCGTCGGAGCAAGCGTTAAATGAAATGCCAAGCATGACAAAGAGTATCACGTTTAGCAGCATAGTTGTTTTTTTCATATTGATTAATTGATGCAGTTGAAATCATTTTCACTGCAATCCAAAGGTTACCTTCCTTAAACGGTATATGTTACACAATTGACTCATTATCTTATAGGATTTACTGGAGAGATAAAAAGAAGGGAGCTGTATTCAAGGCAGTGCGCCCATTACTTTTAGCGCAATCATCGGTTTTGAATGCAAGCAGGAATATTTTATTTATCTTGTTTCCCTTGAAACACGCCGATACGAATAGCATAGATGCAACGGAATCCGATTATTTATACAAGGGAATATCACAAATTTCCGATTCCGGAGAAGGCTTGTTTACTGCCATTGACATATTCAGAGATGAAATAATTGCAAGATTTACCGGCGAAATTTTAACAGACTGGCAGGCGGCTAAACGACAGAGCGAAGGAAAAGACCGGTATTTTATAAACATGTTGGATGGCAGTATTCTGGATTCGATGCATGCCGATTGTTTTGCCCGTTTTGCCAATGATGCGAATGGATTAACACTTTCCAATTTTAAAAATAACAGCCGGATTGTTTTGGATGAAAACGGAAATGTTTGCATTCAGGCTACACGAAAAATTAAAGCAAACGAAGAGTTATTTTGCAGTTATGGCAGAAAGTACTGGAATCAATTTGAGAAGCATGGGAAGAATGATCGGCAAAAAGATCAAGATAGTTATGTTGTTCGCTCAAAAGTTGTGAAAGTATGAAAAAAGTTTCCATTATAGGTGGAGGACCGGCAGCTTTGATGTTGGCTATATCCCTCGACGAAACCTTATTCGATATTACAATTTATGAAAAGGGAATGGCGCCCGCCCGTAAATTTTTAGTTGCCGGTGATGGTGGATTCAACCTTACCCATGCCGAAGATCCGGAATTGCTTTTGTCGCGTTATATCCCTAAAGGTTTTTTGGATCAGTGTATTCGTGATTTTAACAACAGAGATTTACAGATGTGGTTAAAAACTATCGGTATTGAAACCTTTGTTGGTTCAAGCAATCGGGTGTTTCCGTTAAAGCAAATCAAACCCATTGATGTATTAAATGCCCTTTTAAACCGCATAAAAGAAAAGGGTATAAGCATAAAAACCAAACATACATGGAAGGGTTGGAATGAGCAAAACGAATTGATTTTTGAAGTAGATGAAAAGCAAATGGACATTACTTCTGATTATACCGTTTTTGCATTGGGCGGTGCAAGCTGGAGTGTTACAGGAAGCGACGGAAAATGGATAAACCGGTTTCAGGAAAAGGGAATTGAAATTGTTCCCTTCGAAGCATCAAACTGTGCTGTTCAAATAGACTGGGATCGTGATTTTATTTCCCAGGCTCAGGGTCAGGCTCTCAAAAACATTTCGATCACATGTGGCGACTTGTTCAGAATGGGAGAAGTAGTACTAACTCGATTTGGAATGGAAGGTGGCGCTATTTATGCCATGAGTCACGCAATCAGGATGCAGCTGAGATCCGGAAAAGCAGCGCTCATTCAATTAGATCTGAAACCAACGCTGACTTATGAAGTCATTCATGAGAAGTTTGCAAACATGGGCAATCATTCCATCACCACAGTTTTAGAGCAACAATTAAAATTAAATAAATTGCAGGTTGCGTTGCTAAAAACTATATTATCGAAACAGGAGTTCTTGGACATAGAAACGCTGGCAAAACGCATCAAGCAATTACCAATCTCAATCCAGAGTTTAGGCTCAATCGACGATAGTATTTCAACAGTTGGTGGAATTGCACTACATGAAGTAAATGCACATTTCGGGTTGAAAAAACTCCCAAACCATTTCGCTATCGGTGAAATGCTGGATTGGGACGCGCCAACCGGTGGTTATTTGTTGCAGGCTGCATTCAGTATGGGTAAGTTTGTTGCAGAGCATTTAAATTACTTGCACAAATAATAGATTCGTATTCAATATGGAAGTTTGGATCAGGCCCTACGATAAAAGCTATAAAGAAGGTTGTATGACTGCTTTTAGAAGCAATGTACCCGATTATTTTGTACCCGGAGAAGTGATGGAATTTGAAAATTTTCTGGATAAAATCTCAAAGCAGATCATACCGCTGCAAACCTATTATTATGTCGTTGGTATGGATGACCGGGTTATTGGTTGCGGTGGATTTGGTGACAAGGAAGATACGGGTACCATTACATTGGCATGGGGACTAATTCATCACGATTTTCACAAAAAGGGGTTAGGGGAGAAACTATTGGAGTATCGTATTCATCAGATTCGGCAAATTTATCCGGCTATTCCCGTATTTCTGGATACAACCCAATTTACCTATACCTTTTTTGAAAAGTACAGATTCAGTGTTGTAAAAATTACTCCTGATTATTATGCAGGAGGAATGCATCGGTACGATATGGTTTTGAAACCTTAATACAGATCAGAAGTGGTTAACCTCCGTAGACCTCAGTAATATGTTGCTTGTTAACTGGTCATTTTTTGATGACAATCAAAATTCTGATCCGTTAATCCTCTAGCATTGTATTAACAATTTCCATTAACCGGACAGGCTTATGAAAAACAGAAACTATTTAACCTTGATTATTCTTGCATTGATGTTTGCACTTTCTTTAAGTAGTTGCGATAAATGCGATGAGGAAGATCCAAGAGCGCGCATCATTAACAATGGAACTCAAAAGGCAAGTGTACAAATCAAAACCTCCGGTGGAAATACGGTCAATATAAATAATGTGGATCCGGGCACTGCCTCGCCATACAGCAGTTATGCTCCGGGAATTGTAACATTTACCATTGTAGTGAGCAATGTAAATTATGTTAAAGCAGTAGAAATGAAAGATTGTTTCGAATACGATATCGCAATCGATGCGAATAATACGATTACCTCAACCCCAATTGACAGAAACGATTAGGCAAGTATTCACTTCTACATCGGAAGACTGATACACTGCGCTTATTAATTCTTCGAGCTTTATAATTATTCTGGGATTATCTCTATATAGTTTAGCACACCTTCCGGCATATTCAGCCATCAACATTTTCTGACCATATTGTGATGATTATTAGACCATAATATGATACATGAGTGAAACAATTCAATTTAATTTTGGGATATCAATTGGCAAAGCCCTTGTTTTTATGTCATAATGAAAGAATGATTTTCTCAATTTGAGACGATCTGCTTGGTTAGAAGGGATTCGTTAATTGGTAAAAAGTTTTGTTCTTTTTATACCACCACATTAATCTGCCGCTTATGAATAACTTTACTAATCAACTTAAATCAGCTGCGAAATCTTTTCTCTTTTTACTCTTCTTATGCTGGTCTTTTCCCTCCTTTTCCATTTGCCCTATAACCGGCGATACAACTGTTTGTGCCGGCGATATAAATACCTATAGCACTTCTCTCTCCGGGCCGTATACTTATCAATGGAATGCTTATGGAGGCGTAGCCACGGGAGGCGGCACATCAGTCAGTGTAGCCTGGGGCAATACAGCTTCCGGTCAGGTCACACTGATCGTACGGGATGTCACAAACAATATTGTGTGCACCTCGTTGTTAAACGTGACCATCATGAGCAAACCGATGCCCTGGATCTTACCTTCGGTTATGGTGGGTTGTGGAGGTGGAAAAGCAGATACGCAGGGCAGGAAAGATGATGAATGTTTGAATGTTTGTGATTCAACATGGGTTACTTATAGTACTCCTAACCATTCAGGTAGTTCATACACATGGGTAATTACAGGTACAGCATCATTTACACCATCAACCAGCAATTCCATTCAGGTGTATTGGACAGGCGCAGGCAGCGGTTCGGTACAGGTTACTGAAACCAATGTGAACGGATGTGTAGGAACAGATCAGGTATGCGTAAAAATAATTGAGAAACCGCATGCTTTATATACTTCATTAAACACACCGGTTGCAGGTATTATCAATGCCTGTAAAAATCAGCCCATTCAATTTATTGATCAATCTTTTGCAGGTGCCGGCACACCATTACTTTCCTGGGAATGGCAATGGGGAGATGCCACTACTACAGCAGGTACATATCCGGGTTCAGCAGATGCTACCCATGCATACAGCACAGCAGGCACTTATCAGGTTATGCTCATTGTTGAAAATGAATGCCATTGCAAAGACACCTTTATACGTACAGTTCAAATCTCTTCCAATCCGGGTCCCGATATTTTTTGCATCAGTACCGTTTGTCCGGATGCTATTGTTACATATCATACCAATACCGCCTGCCCTACAGCAGTGTATCATTGGTCGGTTACCAATGGCACCATTCAAGGCGATAGTACCGATTCGGTTGTAACGGTTATGTGGGGATCAACAGGTCCCGGGATCATTACTTTAGCTGTTACCGGTTGCGCCGGGATTTGTACAACACCTACTTCCGTTTTTGTTCCGATCATTGTTCCCAATGCTCAGATAATGGGTAAAGCATTGGTATGTGCAGGCGAGTGCGAAACCTATCATATCAGTTGCGATATCCCCATCGACAGCATCATTTGGCATGTACCACCCGGTGTTACAGTAATAACGGATACTATCAATGTACATGAAATTCAACTTTGCTTTTACAATTTTACATTTACCAGTGGAAATATTTTTGTAGAGTACTATCACAAAATTCCGGGCAGCACAGAAGGTATGGCTTGTGGTGGTCAAGCAATCCTGACAATTAAACAACGTCCGAGACTTTTTCTTTCTGCTCAACCCGGGATCTGTGATAAATCGGTACTTACCGTTTTCCCTTCTCCGCCAACTGCAGCCAGTCTGCAATGGATCATCACCAATCAAACGGGAAATATTACCTATTTCACCTCCGTACTTCCTTCTTCTTCCAATCTCACCTTAAACTGGATTTACGGTCCTGGAAATTTTGTCATACATGCAAAAGATTCAACCGGTAGATATTGCAACAGCCCGCAGCAAATTAATTTAAAAGTTAATCCGCTGCCTCCTGAACCGGATTCCATTTCCGGTCCTCAGCCGGTTTGCCCGGGGATCCCTTACACTTATCTCGCATTTCAAACTGCTTCCAACCTGTCCGTTATGTGGACTGTGCAAAACGGAACGCCGGTAAGTGGTGCAGGGAATACGATCAGCGTTGTATGGAATGCAACCGGTCCATACATACTCGGAGCAGTTCAGGTTGATCCTATAACCGGATGTGCATCCGACACACTGAGAGATACTATTCCATCCATCTTACCTTTAGCCCCATCTCCGATTCTGGGCGATACATCGGGATGTGCAAATAATAATACCACACATTCTCTCAATGTACCCGGCGATGATTTTGTCTGGTCGATTACACCTGCGATAGCCGGTAGTGTTATTTCCGGTCAACATACTTCCAACATTACCATTGAATGGAACAATTATTCCGGTTCAGCCACCATAACAGTTATCCGAAAAGTGTGCGGGCAAAGCATAACACTCAATAAAACTATTTTAATCAATATGCCTCCAGTGCCTGCAATCACAGCACCGCTTACTGTTTGTGCCGGTGTGGGGGTAAACATGAGCGCAGCTCCTGCGGCATTAAGCTACAACTGGAATTTCGGCGACGGATTTACTTCTACGTTAGCCAATCCATCGCATATTTATCAGAGTGCGGGTAACTTTATTATTTCTCTGACGGTAACATACGGTGGAAATTGTGTGGGTACGGCAACCACCACAAAAAGCATCATGATCAATCCGAAGCCGAATATTACCATTTCCACACCCGACCCGAATATTTTTTGCGGACCGGTTGGAACCGTGAATATGTTTGTAGCAGGTCCGGTTTCAGGTGTAACCTACAATTGGTTCAGATCACCTTCCGTTTCCTTAACAACAGGTACAAGCTATAGTTCCAATGTTTTGGGTTCCTATTATGTAATAGGTGTAAATGGATACGGATGTGCCGATACCAGTAATTTTATTCCTATCGATACCTTATGCGATACATGCTCAGCCAATCCTGCTTATACAGTAGATTTTAACCGGCTTCGTCTGGGTTGCAACAAGGATACCTTTATGGGAATTTATACTGTTGGTGCACTCAATCCAAGATGGAATTTTGACGATCCTTTCAGCGGATCGAATACGGCAACCGGAAACAATGCAACGCATACATTTTCTGAGCCCGGTTATTACCGTGTCATGTTTTGTGTAGATGTTCCGAATACTTCCGGAACCGGTTTGTGCAAGATTTGTAAAATGAAAGTAGATACCGTTCAGTATGTACCCGATTTTTACGATTCGTTGTATTGCGTTTCAGGTATCGACTCAGTGAAGATTAAATTCATTAACAATACAAAACGTTTGTCGACTTTACCTGTACCTTCATACAGTTGGCTGGTTAATCCGGGTGGGTATACCAGCACCCAGGTAAATCCATTGTTTTCGCTTCCTCCGGGTAATTATACCGTTTCTTTAACCGTTGCAGGTACTTGTGTAATCACAAAGAACATTACCATACCGGGATTTCCCAATGCTACATTTACTACCAACGATTCTGTCTGTGTATTGGCCGGAATAACGTTTAACAATACCAGTACGGGCAGCTTTACACAATCAGCCTGGAACTTTGGCGATGGAGCAACTTCGCTGGTCAATTCGCCAACACGGGTATATTCAACTTCCGGTTTATTCACGGCTGTTTTGAAAATCACCAATGCATTTGGTTGCATTGATTCAACCATTAAATCTATACGTGTGTTGCCAAATACTTTGTTTGGAATTATTTCTGCATTCGGTGACACTGTTTTGTGTGAAGGTGATAGCGTTCAACTAATTGTCAATACTACCGGTGGATATCCGGCATACAATTATTTGTGGTCCAATCTTAACACCACTTCCAGCATTTATGCTAAATATACCGGAGCGTATTATGTTGATATTACTGATTCAAAAGCCTGTTTCTACAAAACTGATTTGAGAAATATTTATGTAAATCCGGTACCACGGCCTCAAATCAGTGGTTTGCATCACTTATGTGTGAATGACCAACAGGTATTTGCTGTCAATTATCCGGCTAGCGGTTATACCATCACATGGAAACTGGACACCACCATTCAAACCGGTTTTACCACACTCTTCAATTTCTTTGCAGCATTTCCAACCATTGGTACACATACACTTTCAGTAACCGTTGTTTCTTCGGATGGTTGTATTGGGAAAGACAGTTTTCAGTTCGAAGTACATGCATTACCAAATGCATCCATTTCGAGTACAGGTAATCTGTGCGAAGGGCAATTGAACTTACTCGTTGGAACAACCACTTCTTCCAATATAATCAATACGTACTGGAATACCGGTCTCATGAACGATACATTGTATACCAGTGTACCGGGTTCATATACGTATACTGTTGTCGATAGTTTTGGATGCAAAGCCACCGCAACTTCAGTTGTGAATCCATTGCCGGATTTCTGCGGAATGCTCACCGGTTGTTACGAAATTTGTGATAGTATACAACAACTGGTGTGGTTTGCTCCTCCGGGTTATGCGGCATATCAGTGGTATTACAATGGCAATCCTATTCCGGGATCTACAGCCGATACCATTCATATTCCATTGTATCAGGCAGGAATTTACCAGGTGCTGATAACAACTGCTCAAGGATGCAAAAAAATGTCGGAACCGATAGAACTCAGTTTCGTGAAATGCGGAGAATGTGCCATGCATGTGGTACCCGATATACATTGTGGTCCGGTGAACAGTTCCGGACAACAAACATATACCATAACCATGTCCGTAAATAATACCCTTGGGGCAGGTGCAGGCATCAATGTTAATACTGGTTCAGGATCCGTTACCGGTTTATCTCCTGCCATATTGGTTGCCGGAAGCAATACAGTTACGTTCACGTTCACAGATCTTGCTCCATTCGACACTATGGCATGTTTTACCCTGGTTATTTTTCACGGAAATACAAAATGCGATACCCTTATTTGTATCAAATTACCGCCGTGCAAAGGAAAATGCCAGGAGAAAGTAACCATTAAAAAAATTGATTGTGCAGGTTACGATGCACTGGGACATCCGATGTATTCACTTTGTGCAGATATTACATGGGGAGGAAGCAGTGGGGCATCACTTACCGTAAGCACTCCATCCGGAACTTTCTCGCCTAACCCGGTCACCATTACCACCGGATTACAATCGGTATGCTTTACTTATATTGATTTGCCTCCATATACCGGCAACTCGACTTTCTATTTCAATTTCTTTGATCCTGCTACAGGTCTTAATTGCGTCGATTCAGTTAAAATGGATTATGAGCCATGCAGGGATTCTTGTCGTGTAAGTGTGTATGGCTTGTGTGCACATTGTAAGTTTAAAGAAAAAGGAATCACAACGTATAATGTTGAAGTAACCGTTTACAATCCATTCAGCCTTGCAACAGTGAGCATCTTACCTGTAAGTTCAGGAGTGTTTGGTGCTATTTCTCCAAATCCGCTTGCAGCAGGAATGCAAACATTCAATGTCTTGTTTACAGATAGTCTGCCTGCCGACACCATTATTTGTTTCCGTGTGGTCTTGAATGATGGAGGTGGTAAAACCTGTTGGGAAGATGTATGCGTTTATCTGCCGCCTTGCGACCATACCGGATTGGATGCAACCTTAGCTGATAAGATACATATTGCCATTGCACCAAATCCGGCCCGCGATAAATTTACGGTGTATTATTCGGTTCCCGTTACCAATGAAGCATTCAGCATGGAGATCACCGATATATCCGGAAAAGTCATTCAGCAGAAAGTGTTGGATAATCGAAATGGAATACAGGAATTCTCCAATTTCGAAATGAGTGAAGGATTGTATTTTGTAAACATCAAAACCCCAACCAGGTCACTTGGAACGCAGCGCCTGGTTATTATTAAATAAAAACCCAAAAGATACGGGGTGAATTAAAAGGGCTGTCTCTGGTTTGGAGGCAGCCTTTTTAATGCAATAAATCTGAAAAGTTTGAATAATGATTATACAATCAACAGCGTATAAAATCAATTTTCGAAATCCGCATATTGATAGACTAATGTATAAATTTGAAAATGCCATTTAACCCAAAAATATTTTGTTGCATTCAAAAGCAGTTGAACGATTTTGAGTTGAAGAAATTAAAAATTGTACTCCTTTTTGTACTTTTAATTCAATATGAAATTGGCTTTTCACAATGGGTTCCGGCTGGTTTAACCGGAACAAGCGTGTATGCATTAGCAAACGATGGAGCAAAAATTTATGCAGGGGTATTTGCCAGTGGAGCTTATGTTTCAGCGGATAGCGGAAGTAATTGGTCGGTCATAAATTCCGGACTTCCTTCTCAACTTTCCTCCTTCGATTGTTTTATTTCCTGTTTTACCGTGATGGACACATTCATGTTTGTCGGAACTGCCGGAACCAGCGGTGCCGGAGTGTATATGTCTTCCAATGGAGGCGAAAGCTGGAAGGCTGTCAACCTGGGTTTAACTCATCTTAAAGTTACTGCATTGGCTTCCGAAGGATATAATTTGTATGCAGGTACGAATGGAGGAGGAGTGTATTGGTCGGGCAACAAGGGTAAAAATTGGATGGCAATAAATACCGGGTTAACAAATCTTGAAATATCAGTATTGGAAATTATAGGATCTGAAATCGTTGCCGGAACCAGTGGAGGAGGAGTGTTTATGTCGAATAACCGGGGAGCGTCATGGGATGCAATCAATGCCGGATTGACCAACCTGAATATTCAATCGCTATTGATTTTTGATTCGCTCATCTATGTAGGAACACACGGAGGTGGTGTGTTTAAGTCGGCCGATCATGGTAATAACTGGAAAGCAGTGAATAGTAACTTGCCGCTGAATGCAACAATTTATGCTTTGTGCAAAAGTGATAACGTGATTTTAGCAGGCCTAAAAAATCATGGAATTTATGCATCAGTTGATCAGGGTACAACCTGGTCATCATTCAATGATGGATTACCTAATCTTGTGTTTACAGCAATGACCTGTAACAGTTACTTCCTTTTTGCAGCACTGGATGGAAAGGGCATCTGGAAAAGAAAGCTGACCGATTTAAAGCACATGGAGAAGAATTAGCAAGCTGCATTCAATGGCATTAAGCACTTAAATCTTCTAAGTTTGGCTATTTCTTTTTTACATGGATTATTTTGGGCGTTCCCCCGTCTGCCAAAAACTACAATGCCTTTATGAAAGATTATCCTCTGAATGAACGCTACCAAAGGCATTTTGTTTTTGAGCGCCGGGGGGCGGCGCTCGCTACTCGCTCACCCCGGGGTACCGGGGTGGAGCTCAGACAGGCCGCTCTGCGCCTAACGCGGGGGGAGTTGTTCCTTCAGGCTCATTGAACCCGGCCAACCCATGTGGTCTGTGTTTTCATCAGTTGGCTGGAGTGCGTTGCATTTGATTTTAATACGCATACTGACCTGAATACTTTTCTGTCATCGTTTTGAAGCTAAATTGGTGAGATCCAACCGGGCAAATAAGTTGTATGGGCTTATTCCTTTAATTTAATTTAGTTGCAACCGTTAACGATAAAATTTAGTCTATACCACATTCCGTTTCTTTAACCTTTAACAACCACATTATGAGAAAGAGTTACATTTTACTTGCGCTCGGAATTAGTTTTCTATTAAGTCAACAACTGCGCGCACAGACAGCTTTACCATATTTTTCAGGATTTGATACCACCAGCCAGCAAGCAGGTTGGATGGAATACAAAAAAGCAGCTACCACATTCAGTCATTGGAGTTACGCCAGTTTCGGAGCTTACTCGGCACCAAACAGTGTAGGACATGATTATTCACCATCCACAGGAATTACCCTTACCGACAATTGGTTCGTCTCTCCCGGATTTGCCATTGCCAACGGAGGTAAATTGGATTCAATCCGCTATAAATTTTCCGGATTTTCAAACCCGGTAGATGGAGATACCATTGGCATTTATTTATTAAAAGGTTCACAGGATCCGGCAGCGGCATCTGCCATTGAACTGCTGTTTGACTTCAGGGGAAGCGAATATCAAACCGATAATACATGGCGCGTAAAAACAAATATCGCACTTGCTTCAACTAACGGATTATGCTATTTCGCCATTCGTTACAGAAATACCGATTGCAGTTCAAAATGGCTGACCGTAAATTTTGATAATATCGCGATCAGCGGTTCGGGATCAACATTTACACGCGAATGGGAAAGTAGTTTGAATGAAGTTGAGATTTTTCCAAATCCATCAGGCGGAGTGTTTATGGTTAAAAATTCCGGAAATGCAGCAATTCAGATTCAAAATGCTGTCGGGCAAAAAGTGTTGAGTATGTCAGCTTTAAAGGATCAGGGAGCAATTGAAATTGATTTATCAAATCAACCCCGTGGGATTTATTTCATGACCATATCCAATGGTCGGGAAACGATGACAAGGAAAATCGCTCTGCAATAACTATCTTTCGGGCCAACCATTCGAAAACGTGCCTTAATTTCTTTGTTACATCTTATAGTGTTCCAATGACAAGAAGATGCACTGGATCCAAACCTGATACACTTCGTTCTGAGGATTTTCGAATAGGGATAAAGTATAATGAGTAAACCCGAAATATCCTTACGACCAGTTAAGACCAGCGATTTAATAGACCTGCAAACCTTATTTGTAGATACCATTACCCACGTTTGCAATGCCGATTATACACCTGATCAGATCAGGGTATGGTCCGATTCGATCAACAATTTACCCAGTTGGATCAATAAAATTGTTTCTCAGTATTTTGTGGTGGCAGAATTGGATAACAAAATGGTTGGTTATTGTTCGCTTGAAAATAATAACTATATCGATTTTCTTTATGTGCACAAAGACTATCAGGGAAGAGGTATAGCAAATAAGTTGTATGCTGAAATTGAGGCAGAGGCTATTCGATGCAATGGAAATAGTTTAAATTCTGATGTCAGCATAACTGCAAGGCCATTCTTTGAGAAGAAAGGGTTTCAGGTGATACAAAAACGCATCAGTAAAATTGCCGGAACAGAGATCGTGAATTTTAAGATGAGTAAACTACTTTGACTAAACAGGTTGAAACAACGGAACATATCAAATAGTTAATTTGAACGGTTTTAAATTATCTGAATACTATTGATCCATTTGTCAGTATTCTTTGAATGACGCAGCAATCATAGCATAACAGGCATTGCCAGCCGAATATTAAGTTTTCATTTTCGCACTTTTTTTGTAAATCTGTATTACATCAAAATGCATTTCCATGAAAACAACCAACCAAACCGGGAAATTCATTTCACTTCTTTTCGTTGTATTTCTGGCACATACGCAAATACTTATAGCGCAAATCAGTGGAACCAAATCTATTGGATCAGGGGGAACTTACACAACCTTGACAGCAGCTATAACAGCTGCTACCTCCGCAGGAATGGGAGGGCCGCTGTTACTTGAATTGCAATCCAATTATACTGGAGCAGGTGAATCGTATCCTATAACAGTAAGCACTATTGCCGGATTGAGTGCGACCAACACCATTACGATTCGTCCACAAACCGGGGCAAGTGGTTTGTCTATTACCAGCGCCAATACCACAGCAACTTTTGCATTTAATAGTACAAGTTATGTCATCATAGATGGACGACCCGGAGGAACAGGAGGATTTACAGCCGGAACCAACCTGGTTGTTTCCAATTCAGCCGGAACGGCGCCCGCAATTCTTTTCAGCGGAGATAACAGGGGAAATCAGGTGAATTATTGCGATGTTCAATCCGGCAATTCAACGATTATGACAGCTACCGCCGGAGCCGGTGTTATATGTTATGGATCTACAACAGGAAGTTTTGGAAGCGATAGCAACAGCATTACCTATTCCAATATTCATGGGTACGGGGGTGTTTTGCCGGTAATTGGCGTATTTAGTTATGGCAGTACCACTTCTTTGGCTCATTACAACGACAGCAACATATTAGATCAATGCAATATTTATGATTTCAATACAGCTGGAAATTCTTGCGGTATCTATGCTAGTGTGGGCAATAATGCCTGGAGGATTACAAACAATCACCTGTATCAAACTGCGGAGTTGGTGTACACCGGAGCGGCCATTCAATACGGTATTTATATAACATCCGGAAGCGGATACACCATTGATAATAATTTTTTGGGTGGAAATAACAGATTAGGTACGGGTATGTATTCCGTTAACCTATCCGGTACTACAGCAACGAATACTTTTTATGGAATTAATTATGCCACAGCATTGCAAACACAAACCACTTCTATTCGATCCAATACCATATCACGCATCGATTATACATCAGCCGCAAATGGTTCGGGAGTTATGGTATTGTTGCAGATATATGGAGGAAATGTGGAGTGCCACGATAATATCATTGGTTCACCAACGGTTAATGGAAGCATAAAGTTTACCACCACCAATGCCGTATCAGCAGGAGTGGGAGGAATGATAGCATTGCGTGTTGGAACAGGTTCAAATATTGTGAACCTTACCGGCAACATCATTTCCGGAATTGATATGTATGCAGCACAACCTGCTTATTCACCGGAGTTTCATGGCATCAACCTGACCACTTCCACTTCAACGGCAGTTATTACCGCAACCAACAACACCGTAGGAAGCAAAACCCTGGCGAACAGCATCAATATTGTTTCATCCTGTTCAACCAGTACAGCAGCTTCGCGTTTGAATGCATTTATTATTAATAACACACAACCGTTGATTAGCATAACTGTTTCAAACAATATTGTAGCAAACCTGAATACCAATTACTCCGCATCGGGAACTCAGGCGGCTTCCACCCGGGCTATTTGGTTTAACCCGCAGGCAGCCGGATTATTTACTATCAGCAACAATCAGGTATTTAATATTTCCACGGCCACTCAAACCACTGGTACAGGGGTAAATAGTGCACTCATCGGAATAGCTGTAAGTACGACAACAGGAACAGTGCATATTTCAAATAATTCGGTACAATCGCTGAAATTAACAGGTACTTCAACCAACGCTTCAGTTACCTGTTCCGGAATTTTTTACAATGGGATCTCAACCGTATCGAATTCCATAGACAGAAATTTTATTCGTCATCTCACCATGAGCGCTGCTAATCCTGCCACAATTATACAGGGGATGGAATTAAACGCAGGTTTGCTGAATGTAAACAACAATATGATCAGTCTGGGTTACGATACAGCCGGGAACAGCATAACTGTTCCATGTGCTATCAAAGGAATAATTAAAAACAGCGCTGCTGTCAGTTTGTATTTTAATACGGTTTATTTAGGTGGATCGGGAGTGTCTTCCACATCAGCCGCATCTACCATGGCTCTACAACGTTTCTCAGCCGGAACCGACGATTTCAGAAACAATATTATAATTAATAACAGATCAAATGCAAGCACAGGAGGTACACACTATCAGGTATACTTAAATGCAAGCACCGGTTTAGTCGTTAACAACAATAATTACAATGGCAACGGCAGTGGAGCGGTTTTCGGATTCGATGGAACATCCGATGTTACCGCGTATTCATCCGGCTGGATCAGCGGCGATAATGCAAGCTATACAACTACACCGGCGTTAATCGCACCTGCCGGTAATTACCAAAACTGCAATCTACACATTTCAATTCCTGGGAATAAAGGAGTAAGTATTTCAGGAGTGTCGATAGATCTGGATGGAGATTTGCGTAACACGCCTCCCGACATTGGAGCTGATGAAATTCCCTATGACCTGAGCATTTTAAGTATTGATTCACCCTCCTCATCAAACTTTTGCAGTCAGGTAAAACCCGTTTTTATCACATTAAAAAATACTGGAACCCTTTTAATAACAAGTGCCACCATCCGGTATTTTGCGAATGGTGTGTTGTCCGGAACATTCAATTGGTCCGGTAATCTTGTAGGAGGAGCAACATCATCTCCGGTCAATATCGGAAACTATAATTTTACCGGTGGCATTAAAGTTATTTCAGCCATCTGCTCTGCACCCAATGGTAAATTGGATAATAATGCAGCAAACGATACAGCCAGATTTACATATACCATAACCCAAACCGTTGTTCCGAATATTACTGTTTCAACTCCGCTTACATCGGTATGTACCAATTCGCAGGTGGTGTTTAAAGCAAGCTTTTTGAATGGAGGAGATTCACCTGTTTTTACTTGGAAACTAAATGGTTCATTAGTTGGCAACAATGATTCTGTCTTAAACATTTCCACATTGGCCAGTGGCGATTCTGTATGGGCAGAAATGACATCCAATGCAGCGTGTGCAAATCCGGCAAATGCAGTTTCCAATAAAGTTAAAATGACGGTAAGTAGTTCACTGATTCCATCCATCAGTGTTGTGGCCAGTAAGGATACAGTTTGTCCCGGACAGCAGGTAATTTATACAACGTCCATTATCAACGGGGGAATAGCTCCACAGTACCGATGGATGAAAAACGGAATACAGGCAGGTACTGATTCCGTTGCTTATGTGTTAAACCCACCTGCAAATCAAGATGCCATTACCTGCATTCTTACTTCTTCATTATCGTGTGCATCACCGGGCAAAGATACCTCAGATGTTAAAGTCTTAACGGTTTTGAATGCCCCTGTACCTTTAGCATTGATTTCAGCATCATCCACTACAATATGCAATGGTGTATTGGATACTTTCACGGTTACTACTTCCAACGGAGGAAGTAATCCGGCATACAACTGGCGTAAAAATACCAATACCTCATTTGGTGTGGGCAACGATACGTTGGTCACCAATATTTTGCAGGATGGAGATAGTGTGTATGTTATTCTCACTTCGAATGCACCTTGCGCAAATCCGGTAACCGTTACTTCAAACAAAATTGCCATTAAAGTGCTGCCAATTATAAATGCTTCTGCAACCATATCTGTTAGCAGCAATGCCATTTGTACGGGAGAAACATTGAAGGTAAATGCTTCATTTACCAATCAGGGATCATTACCTGTATTCGAATGGTATAAAAACGGTGTTTTGCTTCCTAACACAACTGATAGTTTACTCATTTCGCAATTGAACAATCAAGATACCATTTACATGATGCTTACTTCCAATGCACCTTGTGTAAGCCAGCCAAAAGTTACTTCCAACAAACAGATCATCACCGTGAATCCGATTGTAACACCGGATGTTACCATGAGCACGACATCCAACAACATATGCGCGGGAACGATTGTGCATTTCAGCGCCCAGCCTGTTAACGGAGGAAGTACACCACATTTTGTTTGGTATCGTAACGGACAATCGGCAGGCACCGATAGTTCAGGATTTACCACTACATTAATCAATCACGCCGATTCCTTTTCGGTAGTATTGATTACTTCAGCACCTTGTGCAACAAAATCGACTGATACTTCATCGGCGATAACGATGACCGTAAATCCGACCGTAACACCAACGATTGGCATACAAACGTCATCCATTACTTTTTGTCCCGGAGCAATGGTATCGTTTAATGCCAATGTAACTAATGCAGGAACCAGCCCTCATTTCCAATGGTACCGAAATAGTTTAGCAGTAGGAGGAGATTCAGCTTCATTCAGTACAAATACGCTTTCCGATAAAGACACCATCTCCGTTGTGTTCACTTCCAGTTTGAGTTGTGTAACGGCAAACAATATCCGGTCCAACAAGCTGGTCATGCTCATGTTACCAGCTATCAACAGCAGTGTTACTATTCTGGCCGATAAAGATTCTATTTGCAGCGGTACAGCAATTACGTTTACGGCTCAACCTATCAATGGAGGTACAACGCCAATCTATCAATGGCGGGTTAATGGAGTAAATACCGGATTGCAGGGTCTTCAATTCAGCACTGATTTGTTGAAGCACAGCGATACAGTTCAGGTTACAATGGCCTCTTCGGCATCCTGTGCAGTACCGGTGGCGGCTTTCTCCAATTCAATTGTAATGCATGTGAATCCGGCTGTTGAACCGAACCTTATCATTACCTCAGTACCTCAAACAATTTGCACAGGTGAATATGTACGCTTCACAGCCAACGACAGCAATGGCGGAACTTCTCCGGTTCACAAATGGTTTTTAAACAATACCCTTTCAGGCAGCGACAGTCTTTCCTTCACAACCAAAGTGCAAAACGGCGATATTATCAAATGTGTGTTGAAGAGCAGTATTTCATGTGTTACAAAAATGTACGACACAGCCTTTGCCTCAGTAACAATTAAAAGCAATCCGGTTAAACCTATCATCACACGTTCACGCGATACTTTAACCTCAACCATAGCGGCAACCTATCAGTGGAGCCGCAACAATGCCGACATAAATGGCGCCACCAACCGCATGCTGGTATTCAGCGAAAATGGTGTGTACCGTGTAACTGTAGATAGTATAGGATGTAAAACCCAATCCGACGGATTTACGGTAAACAATGTCGGCATCCGGGAATTGCTACAAACTCAGCACATCGAACTCTGGCCAAACCCAACCAACGAATGGTTGTTTGTTAAAGCCGGATTTGAATCATTGGAAGAAATAGAAATCAGCATTTTCGACCTTTCAGGACGCGAGGTATGGAAGCAAAACCTATCTCCCGAATCTGCAATCGACCCCATTCAATTGAATATAAGTAAGCTCGATTATGGCTGGTATATTTTGCAACTGAAACAGGGAGAGTGGATGCAACGGTCTAAGGTGATGAAGGGGGAGTGAAGGGGAAAGTAGGCAGCATGTTTTTCCTTAGAAATTCTTTCAAATGCTAGTGCTTGAAAATAGAAATCTTGGTGTTGTAGTACTTGCAAAACGATGATTAAGCTATAAAATTTGTATATTTGAAGCATGAAACCGAGGAAGCATAGAGATCAACCTGCAAAGGCTTACCTTACCACACGCTTGTTTCTATCAAGCAGCTCCAGAGCAATACGTGCAGCAGCTGCCGAGGCTATTGCTATAGAGGGATTTGCTGTTAAAGCGAAAGGTGGATGGGTAATTAAGGAGTATGCTAATGGCCACATTGAGAGACTAAGCCAATTAGAAGCTGTTAAACGTCCATCTAAAATTGTCCTCGATTAAGCGCAATCCAACCCTAAGATTACGGATTTTTGCCGGCCCGAACGGTTCTGGTAAAAGCACTATTATTAACGCTGTAAGGGAGAACAAGGTAAATGGCATACCCGTTGATTTTGGCATTTACATAAATGCCGATGATATTACCAAAGACTTACGATCAGGCAAATTCTCATTCAATAAGTATAAACTACCTGTTATCACCAGGGAGATTTTCACACAAACAGTGCTTGATTCAGGTTTGATTCGTGATTCATTTACCAGGCAGGTTTTCTCAAGGTCTTTCCAAATTCAAGATCAGAAGTTATTGCTGAGATCGGAGAAATTTGCCGAACATTTGGCACAGGTAATTGCTGATTTTTTGAGGAAGCATCTTTTAATGCATAAGAAGAAGTTTTCTTTTGAAACGGTATTCTCGCATGAAAGTAAACTGGAAATAATGCGCAAGGCAAAGGAATCTGGTTATAAGGTTTATCTGTATTTTATTGCAACTGAAGACCCGCAGATCAACAAATACCGGGTTCAGCTTCGGGTGAAAAAGGGTGGCCATAATGTGCCTGCGCATTTAATCGAATCACGCTATTACCGTTCGCTTAATCTGATGTTTGATGCCGCTCAATACACTCACCAGGCATTTTTCTTTGATAATTCGGATGAAGGAAAAGACTTTAAAATGGTTGCGCATTTTAAAGTGAAGAAGAACGGAGGAAAGGAATGGGATAATATTGATTCAAAAGAGGTTCCTGGTTGGTTTATCAAGTATTATTCGAATAAAGTTGCCAGAAAGGGCTGACCAAAGAGTCAGCAATTTAAGGTCAGATCAAGGCGCCGAGACGTTTAATTGCCGTAAACTTCATGTTTTTTTGAATGGAAACATGTGCTTAGAATTGTGAAAGAGAAAGAAAATGAGAAAGAGTGAGAATTTTCACTATGCAATTTGGATTGCGGTTGTTTCATTGCATAAAAAAAGGCTGCCATTCGACAGCCTTTTTGCGGTGCGGACGGGACTCGAACCCGTCTCGTTGGGGAATACCCAACGAGATGACAGGCACTATGTATTGATCAATTTAAGAATGGATACTCTATTGAGACGTTTAATACGTTTCTCTTCAATTAATGCCAATTTCTTGGATTCAAATTCTTTTTGCAAAACAAGTTTCCATGGAATTCCGTCACTCGTATAACGTGACCCACCGACATTGTGAGTTTCCAACCTGATTAATGGGTCATACGAATAACCCTTGTAAAAAACATCCTTTGATGCTGAATGCAATATGTATACAAAATGTTTCATGCATAAAAAAAGGCTGCCATTCGACAGCCTTTTTGCGGTGCGGACGGGACTCGAACCCGCGACCCCGTGCGTGACAGGCACGTATTCTAACCAGCTGAACTACCACACCGTCTTTTAAGGACTGCAAATATAGGTCTCCATTTTATTTTGGCAAATCAAATTGAAAAAAGATTTTTAATCAATCTTCTATTACTTTGCACGACAATTTGAATTCCACTTATGAGTTATTTTGATTTTGAGAAACCGATTGAGGAGCTGGAAGTTCAGCTGGAAAACATCCGTAAAACTGCTGATAAGAACAAGATGGACCTGAGCGCTTCTATCAACGAAATCGAGGAGAAAATAGTAAAGACCCGTTCAGATATTTATGCCAAACTGAACGGATGGCAACGCGTTCAGATCTCCCGTCACCCGGAACGTCCATATACATTGGATTATATTGAAAATACCTTTTCAGACTTTGTTGAACAACACGGCGACCGGAATGTGAAGGACGATAAGGCCATGGTAGGTGGATTGGCGAGGTTGGGTGAACAAACGGTAATGGTTATCGGTCATCAAAAAGGCCGGAACACCAAACAACGTCAGTTCCGGAATTTCGGAATGCCCAACCCGGAAGGTTACCGTAAGGCTTTGCGCCTGATGAAACTGGCCGAAAAATTCAATATTCCTGTAATCACACTGATAGATACTCCCGGCGCATCACCAGGTTTAGAAGCCGAAGAGCGTGGGCAAGGTGAAGCCATTGCCCGGAATTTGTTGGAAATGTCAGTCCTTAAAGTGCCAGTAATCTGTGTAATTATAGGTGAAGGAGCCTCAGGAGGTGCTTTGGGAATTGGTGTCGGAGACCGCGTATTGATGTTGGAAAACACCTGGTATTCGGTGATTTCACCCGAATCCTGCTCCTCAATTTTATGGCGCAGTTGGGAACATAAAGAGAAAGCCGCCGAAGCACTTAAGCTGACTGCGATAGATATGCTCAAAAACAAACTCATTGATGGCGTTATTCCTGAACCTCTGGGAGGAGCGCACAATGATCCGGCATCCATGTATTATACGCTAAAAGAGAAATTAATTGAACTGTTGAATGAGTTAAAGGCCATTCCACAAGAAAAACTAATTGAACAGCGCATTGAAAAATTCAGCGCCATGGGTTCTTACGAAGAATTATAATCATTTTTTTTAATCCGGAATTTCCTATAATTGCACCTCGTTTGGGGGATTAGCTCAGCTGGCTAGAGCGCTTGCATGGCATGCAAGAGGTCATCGGTTCGACTCCGTTATCCTCCACCATAAAACAGAAATATCCTGTGAAGATTATTCGATAATTGAATAGTTTTTGCAGGATTTTGTGATTTATGGGATCCTTTGATCCGGTTAGAAACGCCGTTCTCGGACTTGCAGTCCGTGAGTTTCTCCATTAAACGGCATTTTCACTCACTGGGTATCAAAATCAACGAACCATTCTGGTTGGAATAGTTCAAACGGTAATGATGTTTAATGCAGGCAACGAACAAGTAAGCTTTCAACAGACAAAGTGTCTTTTGTATATGCTCAAAGACTGCAAGTCCAAGAACGGGCATTTTTTTTTGTTACATTACTTCTTCACAACTATTGCAAATAAAAAATCGGGTCCATTGATGTCGATATATCGCTTGATATAATCTAGCGATTTATTTTCACCTTCTACTACATCATTCTCCTGATATGTCCAGCTATCACCTGTATAGGATGGAATTCCCTTTTTCATTACCAACACATCTCCTCCCAAAATCAACAGATTGTTTTTTGCCGTTAATTTAATCAATTGAATTACGAGATCGGAGGGCCAGGCATATTCATTTACACCAAGAATATCAAGATCAATTGCATGCTTAAATATTGATTCATCAACATATCTAAGGTATGGCGAGTGTTCTAGATATTTCATTGCACTTGTATTGAAGTATAAGTATTTTATGATTTAAGTAGCAAAGTAGACCTAATCTTCATTGTAGTTTCAAAAATTTATTGTCCAGGTCTTATGTTGAAGGGTGTCTGTAAATTGAAGAATGCCATACTGGTAGTTATACAGAAGAGATTGTGAACCCAATCGTCTGCCAGAAATGGTCTTTCCATTAATCAAAACAGGTTCGGTATATTGTGTAGTATCGTTAGCGTAGGTTGGCTGAATATAAAAACTAAGTACTAAAATCCCGTTGCAATTAATTTGGAAACTTTCATAGTCAGTATTCCTGCCATTATAAATTCCACCAGCTCCTGCAGTTATTAAGCCACCTTTTGTACTAAAAACAATTTTGTCAATCAAAAGGGAAGGCCCATAAAATGTGTAGTCATTAATCTCTTCGCGCTGATAATCAATTACGCCGTTACAATCTGGATTTAGGTCGCTGCTATACGCGTATTCTTTAAAGTATTCTGATTTTCCCATACCTGTAAGTTTTGCCGTGTCGCCCGTATTGCTGATAAATACAAGGCTCTCCAAACCGGTATAAGGTACTTTGGCTTTTGTGCCCTCCTCAATGGTGTAGGTATACGTTTTTGAATCAGAACATACATCACGGTCTTTACCACATCCGATTAAAACGAAGCTAAAAATCAGGAGTCGCAATTGTTGTTGCATGGTCTAAATTAGTTGATTGAAGCTTGTATTGCTATTAAAAATGCAAAGTTTGGATTTCAACAAGGCATTCCGCATTTGTAACTTTTGTTACATTTTTCAACCCATTCAATTCGTAATTTCGTTTTCTAGCAGTATTATGAATAAACACCTTTTACAGTTAATCCTGGGTTTTATAATCCTGATTGGAATTTCGGCATGCAAGCATGAGCCTACTACAAACACAGTTTTGGGAACCAACTTGCCAAACAATCCAACTGATACCACAAACAATATCCCATGCGATTCGGATATCGTTTATTTCAATCGGGATATTTTACCCCTATTGATTTCCAATTGTGCGTATACGGGTTGTCATGATGCGGCAACTGCAAAAGAAGAAATAGTCCTGAATTCCTATGCCAATGTGATGCGTACAGGTGGCATTGTACCTTTCAATGCCGGCAACAGTAAAATTTATAAGAAAGTCATAGACACTGATCCGAAAGATGTGATGCCCCCAGCACCCAAACAGAAATTAACAACCCAACAAATTGAAACCCTTGCCAAGTGGATCAATCAGGGCGCCTCAAATATTCAATGCAATTATACGGGTTGTGATACCACCAACGTAAATTATACCGGACAAATCTCATCACTCATTAGTGCGAATTGCCTGGGTTGTCATAGTGGAAGTGCGCCTGGTGGGAATATTTCCTTAACCAATTATGCCGAAGTAAAAAGTGCAATACAACAAGGCAAATTATTGGGTGCTATAGAGCATAGCAGTGGTTTCAGTGCAATGCCCAAAGGAGGGCAGAAACTGGATGAATGCAAAATAACAATCTTCAAAAAATGGCAGGCTCTGAACTACCCTCAATGAATTTGGGTATGTAATTAAAGTCTATCTGGAATTCTCAAAGCACAAACTTCAGCACCACAATCACAAACCCGATCACGATGGTTGAAAGTATCACTCCACGCGCAGCATACAGGCGGTTGGTTTGCAGCAGCAAATAAAAAAGTCCCAGGTTTACGATTGCGCAAAGGCTCAGCAGCGGAGAGAGCATGCCTTTATCAATAGCCGTTTCCATAAATTCCATAAAAGGTGTTGAACCGAATTTAACTGTATAAAAACCAAGCAGCGCAAGCAGCGGGCCGAGCAATCCAAGCGCAATGCCCAATATTAATTTATCCGGAAATTTTATCATTGGTTCAAAGTGTAAAGTCCCATTGGTTAATAACCGGTATGGCGTGATGGGCAGTAAGATCAAAATGTACCGGCACTACTGAAACATACTTATTGGCCAATGCCCACTCATCGGTATCCAGGCCTTTATCCAGGTTCATAAATTTCCCGGTCAGCCAGAAATAGCGGCGTCCGTTGGGGTCGCGCCGTTCATCAAACTCTTCGTCCCATTTGGCCACAGCCTGGCGACAAACTTTAATGCCTTTCAATTCCTGTTCGGTTACGTATGGTATGTTTACATTCAATAAAGTTCCTTCCGGCAATCCGTTTTGTATGATATTGGAAGCAATGCGGTGCGCAATTTTTTTGGCCAGACTGAAATCTGAATCGTAGGCATAATTGCACAACGAGAACCCAACCGATGGAATGCTTTCAATGGCTCCTTCCACAGCGGCACTCATCGTTCCCGAATAAATCACATTGATGGATGAATTTGATCCGTGGTTGATACCCGAAACCAGCAGATCCGGTTTGCGGTGCAATACTTTGTCAACAGCCAGTTTCACGCAATCGGCCGGTGTTCCCGAACTTTGATAAGCCGGTATATCGCCATAGATATCTGTTTTATCCAAACGCAACGGTTTGCTGATGGTTACTGCATGTCCCATACCGCTTTGCGGACTATCGGGCGCCACAATAATCACATCTCCCAAAGGTTTTACAGCTTCTATCAAGGCACGAATCCCGGGAGCGGTAATCCCATCGTCGTTCGATACTAAAATTAAAGGTCTTTCTTGCATATGAAGGCGCAAATGTAATTCATCATGCCCCTTTATTAAATTTTAATTTTTTAGCACGTCACCCCTGTAGTATGCGCTCCGTATGTTTAAAATTTAGTGCGCAACTCATGCGCTTTACTTCAGGGGTCTTTCTTGCATAAACTGGCGCAAATGTAATTCATCATGCCCCTTTATTAAATTTAAATTTTTGAGCACTTCCTGAATCACAAAGACGGGCAGATATCGTGCTTTCAAGCCAGTGAACTATTGAATACATCGGGGAATGTTTCGCGAGTCGTTTATGACCACATTATTTAAGCAGGAAATTGAAATTCCGTTTTAAAAATAAATCGTCAGTATATGATTCCCGATTAATGGTATTACTTGGAAATTAGGTTAATCACTTGGCGTCTTTCTGAAAAAGTCGAATGGAGGATTAGCCCCGCGAAATGGACAGCAACGGAAATCCCCTGAAGGAAATCGTACCCGATTACTTCAGGGATTGAAGTGAATGGCCCGACCCTGCCATACAAAACATGGGAGTGGACCAGAAAATTGTTGGGAATTGAAACACGAACCACTCCCGTAGTTTTGGCAGGCAGGGTTTCGCCCAAATAGAAATTCACAAACCTGCCTACTTTCCGTTACAACTAAAATTTAATTCGGCTGATAGTTTGACAACGTATACAACAAACCCAATCCCATCACCTGCGAATATTGAATCCGGTCAACCTGGTCGTAATCATACAGCACCACCGTTCCTAAACTCACATTCAAAAACCGGTTAATTTTTGCAACCAGATTGGCATCAAGACGACTTACCATGCCTTTTTTATCAAACTGTTGGTAATCCTGTAGCTGCATAAAACGTGCCTTGAGTGTTACATTTTTAAATATTTCCTTATCGAATGATGCGATGAATTGAAAAATAAATTGATTGCGCACGTATTCACCTTTGTCCACTCCATATACAGTAGGAGCGTAACGGTACAAATCCTGATTCATCACAATGGATTGACGAAAAGATACAAATCCGAATTGAGCAGAAAAATAAGGTACAGGTTTGTATTCCAGTCCGAGCGCCTCGGTCACATAAGCTGGCGACAAAGCTGCAGAGATAAAAGAAACGGAATCACTGCCATCTCCTTTCTTTTGATAATCAAAACCATCACCAAACTGAGACTGAAATGAAAGCGCTCCGAATAAATTCCATACCGGCGAAAGTTTGTTCGACAGTTTGGATTCATAAAAGATGCGATCCAAACTCTTGCGGTATCCAACATCTTTTGTATTGGTTTGTCCGTATTGCAATTGCAAATCGTTACCCCAGCCGAAATCACCATTTTGGTAGTCTGCTTTGGCATTGAAGAAAGCATTCCAGGATACGGTATTCACACCCCCGCCTTTCCAGTTGTCGCTAAAACTGGCCTGATTATAATTAATTCCGGTTTGCATGGAGTTTTTCCATAAAGAGGGGAGCCTGGGATCATCAACCGGCGTTTGTCCTCTTACTTGAGTAAATGCCAGGATCAGACCTGAAAGGTAAATTGAACGTTTCATATAAGGTGAATTGATAAACAAATATAAGGGTAGTAAAATTGTAACTTGAATTAAGAAAAATCATCAGAAAATAGGGGTTAAGCAGGAAATAATTGTCTTCATCATAAATTGTGGCATCATTTTTATAGTTTTGATACCATAAAGGCTAAACAACTTATTACATGAAAAAATTAATCGTAGCTCCCCTGATGATTGCATTGCTGTTATTCAGCAATTCTTGTGCGAATCGTAAAATTACCCGTATGGATCCCAATGCGCAAACCGATTTGAGTGGTCGCTGGAACGATACCGATTCTAAACTCACAGCCAATGAATTAATTGCAGATGTGTTGGCCCGCCCGTGGAGAAGCAATTTTGAAGTTAAGCATAACCGCAAACCGGTTGTAATTGTAGGTACGGTTAAAAACAAGAGCAGCGAACATATCGATCCGGTTGTTTTTATCAAAGACATGGAAAAAGCCTTTATCAACTCAGCCGTAGTTGGGGTTGTACAATCAGGTTCCGAGCGTACCGAATTGCGCGATGAACGTACCGATCAACAGGTTTTTTCATCAGAAGAAACAAAAAAACAATGGGGCCGCGAGAAAGGTGCTGATTTTATGATGAATGGAGTAATCACTTCGGTAGTGGATCAATACAAAAACAAAAAAACCATTGCCTATCAGATCAATCTCGAACTCACAGATCTTGAAACCAACGAGAAAGTTTGGATTGGTGAAAAAGAAATCAAGAAATACGTTAAAAACTAATTTCCGGTGTTGACCCATAAAGGTATACCATTCCAGCGCTTCTGGCTGCTGGTTGCCGGAATCGGAATGCTTGCATCCTGCGCAACCTATCACCAAAAAAACATGGAGTTGATGTCGGCTGTTCAGGATGGCAGGATAGATGAAGCCGGTAAAATACTGGAGAAGCCCAAAGCCGAAGGGCGTAAAAAAGACGCCCTACTGTATTATTTCAACCGGGGTACTGTGTATTGGATGTTGCGGGATCCGGTAAACAGCAATAAATATTTTCAGCAAGCTGATTATTATATCGAAGATTTTCAGAAGAATTATGTAAATGATGCATTGGGACTGCTTTCCAATCCGATGGTGGAACCATACGCAGGAGAAGGATTTGAACAAATCTTATTGCACTATTACACAACACTTAATTACATTCAACTGGGTAATTTTGAAGGTGCTTTAGTAGAATGCAAGCGCATGCAACTCAAAATGCAGCGTATCAACGATACGTACAAAGGAAAAAACAGCTATAAGCGTGATGCTTTTGCTCATCTGCTAACTGGCATTATTTACGATGCGCAAAAAAATTACAACGATGCTTTTATTGCTTACCGTAATGCATACGAGGTTTACCGCGATGATTACAAGGGTCAGTTAAACACTGCCATTCCGGAACAACTCAAATACGATTTGATACGCACGGCTTATCGTACCGGTTTTTACGATGAAGTCAGAATGTACGAATACGAATTTGGACGGAAGTATCAGCCTGCCTGCGATAGTTGCGGTTCCTTACTGGTTTTTTGGAACAATGGTCTTGGGCCTGTGAAAGATGAATGGAGCATTAATTTCTTCATTGCTCCGGCCGGAGATAATGCGGTAGTGTTTTATAATCCGGAGTTGAATATCCGCATGCATTTTCCCACCAGCGATGAACATCAGAAAAAGGATTTATCGGATCTGAAAATAATTCGGGTGGCTTTTCCCAAATATGTAACGCGTGAACCATTGTTTACAGGAGCACTGCTGGCAATTGACAGCCTCCCTGCCGACACTGCAGGATTTCAAATGGCAGAGCCTATTAATGCCATTGCGTACAAATCATTAAACGATCGCATGATGAAAGAATTTGGCGAAGCGCTGTTGCGATTGGCGATCAAACAAATTACCGAATCACAGGTAAAGAAGAAGAATGAAGGGTTGGGAGCGGTTGTAGGATTGATCAACGCCATTACAGAGCAAGCCGATACGCGAAACTGGCAATTATTACCATATGCCATTTATTATAAAAGAATAACGTTACCGGCAGGTAAGCACCAGGTGATTTTGCAACCGCAGGGCGGGGATGTAGCCAACGCTTCCAGATCAGCCGATGTGCTAATTCAACCGGATGAATTAAATATTCAATTCTTTTACAACCAGCAATTCAAAAAATACAGCAAGAACTAAATTATTGCTGCAGATATTCTTTTACGCATAACGATTTCCAACCCAAACAAAACGACGGGTTAGAAAATCAGAGGTAGTTAAACTAGCATTTCCTGCAGCATTTCCACCAGTAACATGGAAATCACTGAAAGCAGCATGGGAATTAATCAATGCAGCGCCGGTAAAATTGAAAGAAACCGGAACAAACACACTATTCATTGCTTCCGCAATTTTATCCATAACTGACTGATCGGTTGTATAGGCTGCACATGTCAAAGCTCCTTTTTCAGATGCCAGTTCGCGTGCCAGTTCAACAGAGTCTGCTGTATCGTTTGTTTTAATCAGATAGGCAATAGGACCAAAACACTCCTGATTGTAAAGAGCTTTGTCTTTCCTATCCAGCACGATTAAGGTTGGTGTGGCAATGCGCGCATCTTTGAATTCAGCATTTTCGATGCTTTTTGAGGCAAGGGCAACCTGTCCACCGCCTTGTTGTGTGTCGGCTATACGTTTAAAAGTAAGTTCTGATTGAATAGCGCCCAGGGTGGGAGCTCCGGCTTTGGGATTATCCACCAGACCGCTGACTGCTGCACTGATCGCTTGTACGGTTTCATCGAAAGAAAGTATGCCCGTTTCAGTTTTGATTCCCTGTGCCGGAATGAAAATATTTTGAGGAGCCGTACACATCTGACCGGAATAGAGGGAAAGCGATAAAGCCAGATTTTGTAGAACCGGTTGAATATCTTTTACCGAATCCAGGATAACCGAGTTTACGCCGGCTTTTTCAGTAAACACCGTTTTGTTTAGTGATTCAACGTATTTACCAAACTCGGAGCCTCCTGTATAATCAACCAATGCAATGGCAGGGTGTTCAGCCAATTGTTTGGTTATTGGTTTGGCAGACGAATCCACGGACAACTGTACAATATTGGCATCCTGTCCATTTTCAGAAAGGGTTTTGCGTATTTCTGCTACAACTATGGCAATCGGAAGAATGGCTTTGGGATGTGGTTTTACAATACAGGGATTTCCTGTTATGAGGTCAGCGAAAATCGCCGGTACAGAATTCCAGATGGGGAAAGTAGAACAGCCAATCACTAATCCGGTTCCTTTGGGCAAAGCTTTCCAGGTTTTGTGTAATTTCAGGTCGAATTTTCCCATGGGCTTAATCCAGTCGGTAGCCGAAACATAGCGGGTCAGTTCGGCGAATCCGGTGGCAATGGCTTCCAGGGCGCGGTCGTTGGAGTGCGGACCGGAGGCCTGAAACGACATCATGAACGATTGACCTGTGGTATGCATGGTAGCGTATGCAATATCAAAAAAGCGGGATTTAATGCGTTCCAGCGACTCAATCAAGATACCGGCGCGATCCTGAACAGGTGTATTCTCCCAAACGGCTTGAGCAGTCTTACTATTTTGAATCAGGGTTTCAACAGAAAGTTGCGGATAGCGCACACCTATGCCTAATTGGAGGAATGGAGAAATTTCTTCACCGATCCAATCCGATTCTCCGGAAGTTTGGAGTTCGGTAAAATTATTATTCATGGCAGCACTTATATATGCACGCGCAAGTTCATCCGATTTTTCATCGTAGGCTTTGGGAGATTCGGGGTAAGGAGTATAATAAGAACGGGCATGGATAGCATGAATAGCGTCGTTCAGGAGGGATTCGTGTTTCTGATACAGGTTCATAAAGTGGGTAGTATTTTTTGTCAGGGTGCGAAGTTATTGGATATTATCGGGATATCCGAAATTGAAAACACGGAGGAAGAATTGATTTTTTAGACTTGAAACACAAGGGACTGTGAACGGTGATGGAAATAAATTAGCGTGACAAAGAAATTGCCATACATTTGCACCCCCTTAACGAAATGAATGGTGCGGAAAGATGTTGAGGAAAGTTCTTTAAAGTGATGTGTGTGGATAAAGATTTTTAAAAGATTTCTTGCCAGTTTTAAAAACCCCATTACCTTTGCAACCCCGATTTGATCTACGACTGAATGCAGTTGTAAGTAAAAGAGGAAAGTTCTTTGGATAATGTGATAACCTGAAAAGTTTTTTTAAAATAGTTCTTGACAGATTTAAAATAACACATACCTTTGCGACCCCTTTAGGAAATAACCTTACAATGTTTAGGTGAAATAAAAGAGGAAGTTCTTTGGTATCAGATGTAAATAAGATCAGTTAAAAATTCTTTAAAAAGTTCTTGACAGATTTAAAAAAGCACATACCTTTGCAACCCCGATTTCATTATCGGGAAAGTTAAAAAACATATCATCGCCGTGAGGCGCAAACGGATATACGTTCTTTGAAGTTTTGAGATAGCGAACACTTGTCAAATTTTGATTAAGTTTCAAATCCTTGAATGCCAAATATCAAATAATCTTTTACTATGAAGAGTTTGATCCTGGCTCAGGATTAACGCTAGCGGCAGGCATAATACATGCAAGTTGAACGGGATAAGTTGTAGCAATACGACTTTGAGAGTGGCGCACGGGTGCGTAACACGTATGCAATCTACCCCCATCTGTGGAATAGCCTCTCGAAAGAGAGATTAATACCACATAATATAGTGAATAGGCATCTATTTACTATCAAAGCTCCGGCGGATAGGGATGAGCATGCGGCTGATTAGGTAGTTGGTGAGGTAATGGCTCACCAAGCCAACGATCAGTAGGGGGTCTGAGAGGATGTCCCCCCACACTGGTACTGAGACACGGACCAGACTCCTACGGGAGGCAGCAGTAGGGAATATTGGTCAATGGGGGAAACCCTGAACCAGCCATGCCGCGTGCAGGATTAAGGCCCTATGGGTCGTAAACTGCTTTTGTACGGGAAGAAATCACATTACGTGTAATGTGTTGACGGTACCGTGAGAATAAGGATCGGCTAACTTCGTGCCAGCAGCCGCGGTAATACGAAGGATCCAAGCGTTGTCCGGATTTACTGGGTTTAAAGGGTGCGTAGGCGGACTATTAAGTCAGTGGTGAAAGCTTGCAGCTTAACTGTAAAATTGCCATTGAAACTGATAGTCTCGAATATAGTTGAGGTGGTTGGAATGTATCATGTAGCGGTGAAATGCTTAGATATGATACAGAACACCGATTGCGAAGGCAGATCACTAAACTATTATTGACGCTGAGGCACGAAAGCGTGGGGATCAAACAGGATTAGATACCCTGGTAGTCCACGCCCTAAACGTTGCATACTCGGTTTTAGCGATATACCGTTAGGACCCAAGCGAAAGCGTTAAGTATGCCACCTGGGAAGTACGTCCGCAAGGATGAAACTCAAAGGAATTGACGGGGGCCCGCACAAGCGGAGGAGCATGTGGTTTAATTCGATGATACGCGAGGAACCTTACCTGGGCTTGAATGTGAGTGACCGCTGCCGAAAGGTGGCTTCCCTTCGGGGCACAAAACAAGGTGCTGCATGGCTGTCGTCAGCTCGTGCCGTGAGGTGTTGGGTTAAGTCCCGCAACGAGCGCAACCCCTATCTTTAGTTGCCATCAGGTTATGCTGGGGACTCTAAAGAGACTGCCTACGTAAGTAGTGAGGAAGGTGGGGACGACGTCAAGTCATCATGGCCCTTACGTCCAGGGCTACACACGTGCTACAATGCATGCTACAAAGGGTTGCAACATGGCAACATGAAGCTAATCCCTAAAAAGCATGCTCAGTTCGGATTGAGGTCTGCAACTCGACCTCATGAAGTTGGATTCGCTAGTAATCGGATATCAGCAATGATCCGGTGAATACGTTCCCGGGCCTTGTACACACCGCCCGTCAAGCCATGGAAGTTGGGAGTGCCTGAAGTCCATCACCGCAAGGAGTGGCCTAGGGCAAAACCAGTGACTGGGGCTAAGTCGTAACAAGGTAACCGTACCGGAAGGTGTGGTTGGACCACCTCCTTTCTAGAGTTTCAAGGATTTGAATTGTTCGCTATCTTAAAAATTTCAAAATTGTTCTTTTTTTTTTAAAAAGCTGTAGGGAAACCAATAGCTAAATCAGGAAGAAGCTAATAACCTTCTTGAGTTGGCAGATGAATAGTCTCGTAGCTCAGTTGGTTAGAGCGCTACACTGATAATGTAGAGGTCGGCAGTTCAAATCTGCCCGGGACTACACAGCTACTGGAATTGGCTCACCTGGCTAAAGCTTTCCGAATTGTCGGGAGGTGAACAGAAATGAGTCTAATATGCCAACATCAATTGGAAAATTAGCTCACCTGGCTAGAGCATCCCGAATTGTCGGGAGGGTCAACAGAGATGAGTCTAATAAACCAAAACAATTGGGGAATTAGCTCAGCTGGCTAGAGCACCTGCCTTGCACGCAGGGGGTCAACGGTTCGAATCCGTTATTCTCCACCATCGTCCGACGTAGCCATGCGAAGTCGGATATTTTTAAAGTTCCGATATCTTAAAAGTATCGGAGGAAACAAGGCGAAAGCCTTGATGTTCTTACACATAGGATTGTTAGCCAATTGGGGCTAGATTAAACCGCCCGGCGGGATGATCGACGGTTCGAAACCGTAATTTTCCACATTGTTCGATGGATCTTTCGGGTGAAATCGGGCCATCTATTAAAGTTACGACTTTAGTAGGAGCGTTCTTTGACATATTGAAAGAAAACACAATTTTACATTAAAAAACTTTAGGATATTAAATCATTAAGTTACTAAGAGTGTATGGGGGATGCCTAGGCTCTCAGAGGCTAAGAAGGACGTGCCAAGCTGCGATAAGCTACGGGGAAGTGCTGAGAACTTTTGATCCGTAGATTTCCGAATGGGGAAACCCGTCCCTTTATGGGACTTAAAGCTAACCCGCTGAACTGAAACATCTAAGTAAGCGGAGGAAGAGAAAACAAATCAGTGATTCCCTAAGTAGTGGCGAGCGAACGGGGAACAGCCCAAACCGATAATGTTTCGGCATTGTCGGGGTTATAGGACTGCAACATGGAATATAATAACGAAGTTGAAGTGCATGGAAACGCACATCATAGAGGGTGATAATCCCGTAAACGTATTTTATTATTACCTAGCAGTATCCTGAGTAGCGCGGGGTCGGAGACGCCTTGCGTGAATTTGCCAGCACCATCTGGTAAGGCTAAATACTACTGAGAGACCGATAGTGAACTAGTACCGTGAGGGAAAGGTGAAAAGAATCTCGAACAGAGAAGTAAAAAGAACCTGAAACCATACACTTACAAGCGGTCGGAGCCCTTTAGGGGGTGACGGCGTGCCTTTTGCATAATGAGCCTACGAGTTACTCCTCACTAGCAAGGTTAAGTCCTGATGGGACGCAGCCGCAGCGAAAGCAAGTCTGAATAGGGCGCATAGTTAGTGGGGGTAGACGCGAAACCTGAGTGATCTACCCATGAGCAGGATGAAGGTGCCGTAACAGGTACTGGAGGTCCGAACTGGTGAACGTTGAAAAGTTCTCGGATGACTTGTGGGTAGGGGTGAAAGGCTAATCAAACTGGGAGATAGCTCGTACTCCCCGAAATGTTTTTTGGAACAGCCTCGAGTAAGAGTGTCGCAGAGGTAGAGCTACCAATTGGGTGAGGGGGTGTCAAAACCTACCGAGCTCAGATGAACTCCGAATACTGCAGACATGTTTCTCGGGAGTGAGCCCTTGGGTGCTAAGGTCCGAGGGCGAGAGGGAAAGAACCCAGACCATCGGCTAAGGTCTCCAAATCTAAATTAAGTTGAACTAACGTGGTCCAATCGCTAAGACAGCTAGGATGTTTGCTTGGAAGCAGCCATTCATTTAAAGAGTGCGTAACAGCTCACTAGTCGAGCGATCGGGCGTGGATAATAAACGGGCATCAAATTTAGTACCGAAGCTATGGATTTCTACCATCCGGTAGAAGTGGTAGGGGAGCATTCTAACAGCTGCGAAGGTGTGTCGTAAGGCATGCTGGAGCGG